>NZ_DASUCC010000123.1:0-93508 GCF_035762905.1 Actinophytocola sp. | reverse complement strand
CGGGCGGGGCGGCCGGAGACGTGGGTGGGGTAGGTGGACAGCGGGTGGAGGGAGGGGGTGAGGGCGACGGTGACGGGGGTTGGGCCGGGGATGGTGCACTGGGCGGAGTCGGTGGGGATTGGGTCGATCGGGGGTTTGGGGGGTGGCGGGTCGGGGGTGGTCGGGGGTGGGGGGAGGTTGGTGAGCAGGGTGCAGAGTTGGAGGGCTTGGAGGGGTTGGGGGAGGTCGATGATCTGGGCGCCGCGGATGAGGGGGGTTGGGGTGTAGGGGATGCGGCCGGTGGGGTCGATGTCGGGGAGGGGGTCGCCGGCCAGGGTGAGGAGGGGGATGGCTTCGTGGAGGAGGCGGATGGCTAGTTCGCGTTGGGCGGGGGGGTCCAGGTTGGTGGACTGGATGATGGTGAGGTCCAGGAGGGGGCGGGCGGGGGTGGTGGGGCGGGGGGTGCGGGCGTCGTCGGTGAGGGCGACGCGGATGGTGAGTTCGGGGGTGTCGGGGAGGAGAAGCGCTGGGCGGCCGGAGATTTGCGTGGGGCTGGTGAAGGGGGTGGTGGCGTGGGTCAGGGACAGGCGCAGGTTGGTGCGGGTGCCGTCGATGGCGCAGGCGGCCTCGGTGTCGGGGTCTGGGTGCAGGGAGACCTGGTCGTCGAGGACGCGTTCGATGCGGTGCTTGTCGACGGTCTGGCAGAGGATCTGGGCGGCGGTCTCGGGTTGGACGTAGGTGAGGGCGCGGCCGCTGTTCATGCGCACGGTGCGCAGGGCAGGGTCCTGGGGGACGCCGACGACGGCGGCGCGGGGGGTGCTCGACGCGGGCGTGGGTGCGGGTGCGGGCGGGTCGGGGGAACAGGCGGCGAGGAGCAGGGTGAGCGACGCCGTGAGGACCGCCTGAGCCAGCACCCGGCACAGCCTGCCACCAACCGGGTACTTGGCGATACCAGTAGGGATCAGCCGAAACGGCCGGAGATGTAGTCCTCGGTGGCCTTCTGGCTCGGGTTGGAGAAGATCTTCTCGGTGTCGTCGACCTCGATCAGGCGGCCGGGCTGGCCGACGCCGGCCAGGTTGAAGAACGCCGTCTGGTCGCTGACCCGCGCGGCCTGCTGCATGTTGTGCGTGACGATGACGATCGTGTAGTCCTTCTTCAGTTCGCCGATCAGGTCCTCGATGGCCAGGGTGGAGATCGGGTCGAGGGCCGAGCACGGCTCGTCCATCAGCACCACGTCCGGTTGCACGGCGATCGTCCGGGCGATGCACAGCCGCTGCTGCTGCCCACCGGACAGGCTGCCGCCCGGCTTGTTCAGCCGGTCCTTCACCTCGGTCCACAGGTTCGCCGACCGCAGCGCCCGCTCGGCCACCTCGTCCAGCCGCTTGCGGTCGCGCACCCCGGCCAGCTTCAGCCCGGCCACCACGTTGTCCCGGATCGACATGGTGGGAAACGGGTTGGGCCGCTGGAAGACCATGCCGATGGTGCGCCGGACCGAGACCGGGTCCACCGACGAGGCGTAGATGTCCTCGCCGTCCAGCAACACCTTGCCGTCCACCCGCGCGCCCGGGATCACCTCGTGCATCCGGTTCAGCGCCCGCAGCACGGTGGACTTGCCACAGCCCGACGGCCCGATGAACGCGGTCACCATCCGCGGCGGGACGGACACCGACACCCCCTCCACGGCGTGGAACTTGCCGTAGAAGAGGTTCAGGTCCTTCAGGTCGAGTCGTTTAGCCATGATCGCCTCACTTGGCCTTGATGGCGGAGAACCGCGAGATCACGGCCGCCAGGAGGTTGAAGAGCATGATCACAATGATCAGGGTCAGGGCCGCGCCCCAGACCCGCAGGACACCGGCCTCCTCGGGGTTGCCCAACTCGCTGTAGATCAGCAGCGGCAGCGAGGCCATCTCGCCCTCGAACAGGTTGTAGTTGATCGCCCGGCTGTACCCGACGAGCACCAGCACCGGCGCGGTCTCGCCCATCACCCGGGCCACGGACAGCATGATTCCGGTGACGATGCCGGACATCGCGGTGGGCAGCACCACTCTCATGATGGTTTTCCACTTGGCGATGCCCAGCGCGTAGGACGCCTCGCGCAGCTCGTCCGGCACCAGCCGAAGCATCTCCTCGGTGGATCGGATCACGATCGGCAGCATCAGCAGCACCAGCGCCAGCGACACCGCGAAGGCGCTCTTCGGGAAGCCGAACGCGGAGATCCACAGGGCGAAGATGAACAGCGCGGCCACGATGGACGGCACCCCGGACAGGATGTCGACCATGAACGTGGTGACCCGGGCCAGCCGGCCACGGCCGTACTCCACCAGATAGACCGCACACATGATGCCGATCGGCACCGCGATCAGCGCGCACATCAGGGCCTGCATGAACGTGCCGTACAGGGCGTGGTAGATGCCGCCGCGGAACTCCTCGGGCAGCACGCCCTTGAGCGACTTGCTCCACCAGCCGTCCGCGATGATCGCCTCGAATCCCTTGCTCACCACGGTGAACAGCAACCAGGCCAGCGGCACCATGGCGATCATGAAGGCCAGCGTGACCAGCACGGTGGCGACCACGTTCTTGGCCCGCCGGCCCGGACTCACCTGCTGGAAGGCCGGCGGCGCCGCCGGCCGGTCCACCATCGACTCGGTCGTCGTCATTCGGGCCGGGCCTTTCCGCCCGCGATGGCGCGGGCGATCGCGTTCACCACGAAGGTCAGCACGAACAGCACAAGGCCGGCGGCGATGTAGGCGCCGGTGGGCAGCGGCTGGCTGAACTCCGAGGCCGCCGAGGCGATCTTGGAGGCGAACGTGTAGCCGCCGTCGAAGAAGCTGAACGTGGCCGGGCTGGTCGACGCGCGCAGGATCACCAGCACGGCGACGGTCTCGCCGAGCGCCCGGCCGAGGCCGAGCATGGAGGCGGCCATGTAGCCGCTGCGACCGAACGGCAGCACCGTCGTCTTGATCATCTCCCAGCGGGTGGCCCCGAGCGCCAGCGCGCCCTCGATCTGCATGATCGGGGTCTGCCGGAACACCTCCCTGGTCACCGCCGTGACAATCGGCAGGATCATCACGGCCAGCACGATGCCGGCGGTGAAGATCGTCCCGCCGCCGGCGATGGACACGTTGCCCTCGCTGAACAGCGGGATCCAGCCCAGCGTCTGGTTCAGCCAGTTGGCGACCGGCTCCAGCTCAGGAGCGAGCACCCGGATCCCCCACAGGCCGAAGACGATCGACGGCACCGCGGCCAGCAGGTCGACGAGGTAGGCGAACGGTCGCTGCAGCACCGGCGGCGCGTAGTGGGTCAGGAACAGCGCGATGCCAAGGGCGAGCGGCATCGCGAGGACCAGCGCCAGCATCGACGAGAACACCGTGACGATGAGCAGGTCCCGGATCCCGAACATCAGGTTGTCCGGGTCGTTGGTGTTGAACAGCGGGCTGGTCAGGAAGTTGGCCTCGTTGGCGGCGAGCGAGGGAACCGCCTGGATCAGCAGGAAGAGGCCGATCAGGAAGATCGCGACGACGACCGCGAGACCGGACCCGACGGCC
Source organism: Actinophytocola sp. (assembly GCF_035762905.1). Lineage (GTDB taxonomy): Bacteria > Actinomycetota > Actinomycetes > Mycobacteriales > Pseudonocardiaceae > DASYTH01. The sequence continues at coordinate 89,984 of NZ_DASUCC010000123.1, read as the reverse complement.
AGGGTCCGGAACACCGCGTCGCCGTGCCTGCGCACCCGTTGCCGCACCGGTGCGGGCCCGCCGTTGGCTGTCATGGCATCAATGTCGCGGGTCTCGCCCCGAACGTCCAGAGTGGCTGGACGATCGGGGCGAGCGGTCCGCGGCTCGAGGTCACTCATTCCCGTTCGGGACGATCAAGCGATCGCGCCGACGGCGGTGAGCAGCTTCTCCTTGAAGTCCGCCGGCACCGGGATGTAGCCGTTGGCCTCGAGGTTGTTCTGCCCGTCGGTCACCGCGACGGTCAGGAACGCCTTGACCGCCTTGGCGACCTCGGGGTCGGCGTACTTGGAGCAGACGATCTCGTAGGTGGCCAGCACGATCGGGTAGGCGCCCGGCGCGGCGGTGCCGTAGATCGAGTCGAGGTCCAGCACCAGGTCGTTGCCGGTGCCCTTGATCTTGGCGTCCGCGATGGACTTGCCGGCCGACTCGGTGCTCAGCTCGACGGCCTCGCCGCCACCGCCGTTGACGATCTTGGCGATCTGCAGCTGCTGCTGCTTGGCGAAGGACCACTCGTTGTAGGTGATCGCGCCCTTGGTGCTCTTCACCGCGGCCGCGGTGCCCTCGTTGCCCCGTGCGCCCTCGCCGACACCGCCGTTGAAGACCTTGCCGGCCTCCTTGGCCCAGCCGCCCTTCGATGCGGTCTTCAGGTACTTCTGGAAGTTGTCCGTGGTGCCCGACTCGTCGTTGCGGAAGATCACCACGATCTTGTCGCCGGGCAGCGTCTTGCCGCTGTTGAGCGCGGCGATCGCCGGGTCGTTCCAGGTGGTCACCTGACCCTGGAAGATCTTGGCCAGGGTCGGCCCGTCCAGCGCGAGCCCGTCGGCGCCGGCGACGTTGTAGGTGATCGCGATCGGGCCGAACACGGCCGGCAGGTTCCAGGCGTCGCTGCCGCAGGCGGCCTTGGCCGCGTCGTACTCGCCCTTGTCCTTGTTCAGTGGCGAGTCCGAGCCGGCCAGATCGGTCTGCTTGCCGGTGAAGTCCTTGACGCCCGCGCCGGACCCGTTGGGGTTGTAGTTGAGCGTGAACCCGTCGCACTTGGTCTCGTAGGCGGTGACGAACCGGGTCATGGCGTTGGCCTGAGCGGTCGCGCCACTCGCGCTCAGTGCCTTCTTCCCGCCGCAGTCGACCGGGACGGCGGCGTCATCACCACCGGTGGCGGTGCCGGCGCTCGCCGGAGTGGTGTTGTCGTCGCTGCCGCACGCCGCGAGCGCGAGCGCGCCTGCCGCGATCAGGCTGAGCACGGCCGCGGGCCGCTTGATCTTCACGTGGTCCTCCGCACTGGAGTTTTATGTCGATATCGCGACCGGACGCTAAGCAGCTTCGGTGGCCGACTGCCCCCATACGGGTGAACGAGGGGTGAACAGGCCCTACAGAGTGAGTGCTGTCACGCCCGTTCGTACTGCACGTCGCTGGCCACCCGGCCGAACCCCAGCCGCCGGTACACCGCCACGGCCGGCGCGTTGTCCGACTCCACGTAGAGGATGACCTTGGACAAGCCACCGCGATGCAGGTGGTGCAGCCCGGCCAGGGTGAGTGCCCGGCCCAGCCCGCCGCCCTGCGCGTCCGGGTCGACGCCGACCACGTAGACCTCGCCGACCGGCGGGGGGCCGGCGTGCACCTTGGTCCAGTGGAAGCCGAGCAGCCGGTCCTCGGGGTCGACGGCCAGGAAGAACCCGTCCGGGTCGAACCACGGCTCGTCCTCCGCGGCCGCCAGGTCGTCCACGGTCAGCGCGCCCTGCTCGGGGTGCCAGTCGAAGGCACGCCGGTTCACCGCCACCACGTCCGGCTCGTCCTGCCCGGGCACGAACGTGCGCACCCGGACACCGGCCGGCCAGGTCGGCACCGGCAGCCGGGGCGCGTCACCGGACTCGAAGTCGAGCCCCAGCTTCAGCAGCTCGCGTACCCGGTCGAAGCCGAACCGCGCGGCGATCCGGGCCGCGCCCGGGTGATCACCATGGGACCAGGCGCGCACCGGTCGGGTGTCGATCCGGCCGAGCAGGCTCTCGGTCAACGTGCTACCGACCCCGCGGCGACGCATCCGCGGGTGCACGAACAGCTCGACCACGGCGCGGCCGCGCGCGTCACCGGCGGTGTCCACATGCAGGTAGCCGGCCAGTTCGCCGTCCGGACCGGAAGCCAGACCGTGGCGGCCGCCGCGCAGCTCCCTCGGCAGCGACCCGGCCGGCACCACCTCCGGCCGCCCGTCCCGCGCCCGGACCGCGAGCAGCAGCTCACGAACGGTCTCGACGTCGTCATCGGACAACCGGTCGTGCCAGGCCACCTCGACCACATGCCGACCGTACCCGCCCGAACCCCGGTCAGCTCAGGGCGTCCACCGGGCTGGACAGCTCCTCGGTGGACAGTGCCTCCCGGCGGCCGCCGCTCTTGGGCGGCTGCACGAACTTGTAGCCCACGTTGCGCACGGTCCCGATCATCTGCTCGTGCTCGGTGCCGAGCTTTGCCCGCAGCCGCCGGACGTGCACGTCCACCGTCCTGGTGCCACCGAAGAAGTCGTAGCCCCACACCTCCTGCAGCAGCTGCGCCCGGGTGAACACCCGGCCGGCGTGCTGGGCGAGGTACTTGAGCAGCTCGAACTCCTTGTAGGTGAGGTCGAGCGGGCGGCCGCGCAGCCGGGCCATGTAGGTGGCCTCGTCGATCACCAGCTCGCCCAGTCGCAGCGCGCCGTCGGCGCCGGTGCCACCGGCCGGTCCGCGCGTGGTGAGCAGCCGCAACCGGGCGTCCACCTCGGCCGGACCGGCGCTCGGCAGGATGATCTCGTCGACCCGCCACTCGGCGGTCACCGCGACCAGTCCGCCCTCGCTGACCACGGCCACCACCGGCGCGCTGTCGCCGCCACTGGACAGCAGGCGGCACAGGCTCTTCGCGGCGGCCAGGTCGAGCCGGGCGTCCACCAGCACGGCATCCCGGGATCCGGCGTCGAGCAACGCCGTCACCTCGGGTGCCTGGGTCCGCACGTTGTGCGGCAACAACATCAGGGATGGCAACACCGAACCCGGCGCTGGGTCTGCGGTGAGCAGTAGCAGGTCGAGGCTCATGCGGGTCCCGCCTCTCTGAACACGCTCCGCGGCTTTCCGGGAGAATAGCCGCCATGCCGGGGGGATGTCGTGTCCGTGACGCGGGGGTCACACGGCTACAGCAGCGATTTTGAGGCTGTAGAGACTGCTGATAAGGACCGAAACATGACCGTAACGGTTAGCCGATCCCCCGGCCGTGGTACACCGGTTCTCACCGACCCGATCCCAGGACAGGCGGCATGAGCACGATGACAGACCCGTACCGGACCCCGGTGGCGCCGAAACGACGCTCCCGGGCCCTGCGCCGGCTGGTGATCACCTTGGTGGTCCTGGTCGGCCTGCTCGTGATCGCGGATTTCGCCGCCGCGGCGATCTTCGAGCACGAGGTGTCCAAACGGGCCCGCGCCGAGTTCAACCTGGCCGACGACCCCAAGGTGAACGTGCACGGGTTCTCCTTCCTGGCCCAGGCGATCTCCGGCGAGTACGACCAGGTGACCGTGGAGGCCGAGGGTGTGCCGGTGCAGGACCTGCGTGACGTCGACGTGAGCGCCGAGCTCTACGGGGTGCGGGCGCCGCTGTCCGACCTGATCTCCGGCTCGGCCAAGCAGGTCACGGTGCGCGAGGTCGAGGGCACGGTCACGCTCAAGGAGTCGGACGTCAACCGGGCCATCCGGGCCAACGAGAACGACGTGGTGAAGACGTTCAACCGGGTGTCGATCAACCCGATGAGCGAGGCACAGGTCGCGGACCCGAACGCCAAGCCGCCGCCGGCCGACGTCGAGGCCGAGGAGGCGAAGAAGGACAAGACCACCGCGGGCACCCGGATCTGCGCCACCGCGGAACTCCTGGGGACGTCGACCGACCTGTGCGTGTTCGGCATCATCTCGTTGGGAGAGCAGGAGATCGGCTTCGACCCGAGGCGGCTCGAGGTGCGCGACGGGCTGTCTATCGGCACGCTGGACCAGCGGACCCAGAGCGTCCTGCTGAGCGTCCTCGCGTTCAAGCTGCCCACCGGCGTGCTGCCGTTCCAGGTGACCCCGACCAACGTGACGGTCTCGCCCGGGCAACTGTCCGTGACGGGCAAGGCGCAGGAGGTCACGCTGGGCGGCGGGAGCACCGGATGACCGGTGTGGCGGTGCTGCTGGGCACGCTGGCACTCGCCGGCGTGGCCGGCTTCGCGTGGCGGGCCCGGCAGGGTCGGGTCCGCGCGCGCACCGCCGGCCGGGAACTGCCGGCGGACGTACGCGCGGTGCTGGACCCGGCCGCCGCGGTCACCCTGGTCCAGCTGTCCACCACGTTCTGCGCTCCGTGCCGGCAGACCCGGGTCCTGCTCGCCGATCTTGCCGAGCGCACCGAAGGCCTGCACCACACCGAGTTGGACCTGACCGAACGGCCGGACCTGGCCCGCGCGCTGTCCGTACTGCGCACGCCGACCACGCTGGCGGTGGCTGCCGGCGGCACCGAGCTGCTTCGGGTCGGCGGGGTGCCGCGCCGGGAAGCCCTGCTCGAGGCGCTGCGGCCACATCTCGGATAGTCCGTCCCACGGGCTGGACGCGCCGTCCGGGGCCGGAAATGGACGGTACGCTGCATCCCATGTGTGCGTTGCTGACCAGGCGCCGCGCGGTGGACTACTGCCGCGTGGACAGCAGCCTGTGTCTGGCGACTGACTGACCAGGCGGTACGCGGCCGTCCCCGCCGTCCATCGCTCGCCGCCGGTCAGGGCCGACTCCCGGTGCCCATGCTCAGGAGGCCACACATGTCCGCAGGTCCGTCCGTTGATCCACGAGGTCCGCGGTTCGCCGCGTGGGTGACCACCGTGGTGCTCGCCGCGGTGCTGCTCACCGGTTCCTGGCCGCTGCTCGCCGCGCAGGCCGTGGTGTTCGCGATCGGTGCGTTCGCCGGCCTGCGCTACGCCCCGTATTCGCTGCTCTACCGCCACCTGGTGGCCCCTCGGCTCCGGCCGGCCGGCGACCGGGAGGCGGCGGCGCCGCTGCGGTTCGCTCAGGGCATGGGGTTCGGCTTCGCGGTGGTCGGCGTGCTGGGCTACGCCGCGGGCGCGGGCTGGCTCGGCGCGGCCGCCACCGCGCTCGCCCTCGGCGCGGCGTTCCTCAACGCCGCCTTCGGGTTCTGCCTCGGCTGTGAGACCTACCTGTTGCTGCGCCGCCTGGCCCCATCTTCTTCGACCGTCCTAATGACACAGAAAGTGAGTACGCTCCCATGAGCCGCGAAGACGTGCTGGTCACCGCCCAGTGGGCCGAGGAGAACCTCGAGACGCCGGGCGTGGTGTTCGTCGAGGTGGACGAGGACACCGCCGCCTACGACACGGGCCACATCCCGGGTGCGGTGAAGGTGGACTGGAAGCAGGAGCTGCAGGACCCGGTGCGCCGGGACTTCATCGACCGGGCCGGCTTCGAGAAGCTGCTGTCCGCCAAGGGAATCGGTAACGACGACACGGTGATCCTCTACGGGGGCAACAACAACTGGTTCGCCGCGTACGCCTACTGGTATTTCAAGCTGTACGGCCACGACGCGGTGAAGCTGCTCGACGGCGGCCGCAAGAAGTGGGAGCTGGACGGCCGCCCGCTGGTCACCGACCCGGCCAAGCGGGACGAGACCGAATACTCGGCCAGGGATCAGGACACCACCATCCGGGCGTTCCGGGACGAGGTGGTGGCCGCGATCAACGCCAAGAACCTGGTCGACGTGCGCTCGCCGGACGAGTTCTCCGGCAAGCTGCTCGCTCCCGCGCACCTGCCGCAGGAGCAGGCGCAGCGGGGCGGGCACATCCCGAGCGCCATCAACGTTCCGTGGAGCAAGGCGGCCAACGAGGACGGCACGTTCCGCAGCGACGACGAGCTGCGCGCGCTGTACGCGGAGGCCGGCATCGACGAGTCCAAGGCGACCATCGCCTACTGCCGCATCGGCGAACGTTCCTCGCACACCTGGTTCGCGCTGCACGAGCTGCTCGGCCACCCCGACGTGAAGAACTACGACGGTTCGTGGACCGAGTACGGCTCACTGGTCGGCGTGCCGGTGGAGATCGGCCCGGGCGCGCGCTGAGTCCCGAAGGAGAAACCCATGAGTTGCGGAGCCCCTGAGCAGAGCGCCGAGCTGCCCGCCGGTGTGGACATCGAGAAGGAGGTCGTGGTCAGCGGCCGGGTGACCGCGGCCGGCGCACCGGTGGCCGGCGCGTTCGTCCGGTTGCTCGACGCCGGCGGGGAGTTCACCGCCGAGGTGGTGTCCTCGCCCGAGGGCGCGTTCCTGTTCTATGCCGCGCCCGGTGACTGGACGGTGCGCGCGCTGCACCGCTCCGGCAACGGCGAGGCCAAGGTGAGCGCGGACGGCCCGGGTCTGCACCCGGTGGCGATCACGGTCGGCTGACCCCGAACACAGACGAAACCCGCGCGGCACCGCCGCGCGGGTTTCGTTATTTCTCGGTGACCAACTCCCCGGGCCCCTCGGCGTCCTTCCTGGTGAGCGGACCACGAAGGTCCGGAAATACTGAGGGGAATTCGATGAAAACGCGTCGATTCGGCGTGCGCACAATCCTGCTCGGATTGTTCGCCACTGTGCTCACCGGGTTGGGTCTGACCGCGGGCGCCGGAGTGGCCTCGGCATGCGGCGAGCCGCAGCACCGGTCGGCGGCCTTCGCCGGCACGCTGCCGCAGGTCCGGTTCGGACAGAGCGGCACGGTCGTGCAGGGCCTGCAGCTCAACCTGAAGAACCGGGGCTACGGGCTGACCGGCACCGGGTACTACGGCACCCGGACCCTGGCCGCCGTGCAGGACTTCCAGCGCAAGAACGGCATCAACCCCAGCGGCATCGTGGGTTCGCGGACCTGGCAGGCGCTGGTCGGCTCGATGTCCGAGGCGGCAACCACGAAGTCACACCGGCCGGACTTCTCCGTGCACCCGGGCGAGCGCGACCGGTTCAAGGTCGGGATCGTGCGGGACCACATCGGTCGCATCTACGGGTACTGGGACTTCGACTTCACCTGGTACGACCCGGAGTTGCGGCGGCAGGTGCAGCGGTTCCAGAAGGCCAACGGGATCCGGGCGAGCGGGATCGTGGGGGTCAAGACCTGGGCGGCGATGACGAAGGTCATCTCGATCAGCGGCGGCTGGGGCTGCTGAACCCGCACGGCGTGGGGCGGCCGGACTCCGGCTGCCCCACGTGCGGCTATCCTCAGCCACTGATGACCGAGAGCAGTGGCGACGCTGCGATGCGGGCGGCGGCCGAGCGGGCCGAGACGACCCGGCATCGCAACATTCCGTGGTGGGACGACCTACCGGTGCCCAACGACACGGCGAACCTGCGGGAGGGCCCGGATCTGCACCCCGCCTGCCTGCCGCTGCTGCCGCTGGTCGGGGTGTGGCGCGGCGAGGGCGAGGTGGTCTACCCGACCATCGAGGGCCCGTTCCGGTTCGGCCAGCAGCTCACGGTCAGCCACGACGGCCGGCCGTTCGTGCAGCACGAGGCGCGCGCCTGGCTGCTGGACGCGGACGGCAGGATCATCCGGCCGGCGGCCCGCGAGGTGGGCTGGTGGCGGCCGCAGCCGGACGAGACCATCGAGCTGCTGCTCGCCCATTCCAGCGGGATCGTCGAGATCTTCCTTGGCGAGCCGCGCACCCAGACCTCCTGGGAGCTCGCCACCGACGCGGTCATCCGCACCGCGTCGGCCAAGGACGTCACCGGCGCCAAGCGGCTCTACGGCCTGGTGAACAACGGCGACCTGGCCTACGTCGAGGAGCGCGCCATGATGGGCCAGCAGCTCCAGCCACACACCTCCGCCTACCTGCGCCGGGTCGCCGGCTGACCCGCGCCGGGGTTCGCGGGCGTTAGGGTCGTTACGTGCGGTTGCTGCGGTGCGGTACGGACGCGGTGCTCGTCGAGCTGGACACACTGGGGGAGGTGGCGGCGGTCCGGGCGGCGCTCGCGGCGGCGGCCGGCCGGGGCGAGTTGCCCGGCCTGGTCGAGCTGGTGCCGGCCGCGCGCACCGTGCTGGCCTGCTTCGAGCCCGGCACCGGCGGGCGGCAGCGGCTGCGCGCCGTGCTGGACCACGCCGATCTCGAGCATCCGCCGGCCGGAGCGCCGCGCCGGGTGGTGCTGCCCGCGGTCTACGACGGTCCCGATCTCGACCTGGTGGCGCGGACCGCGGGGGTGGGTCCGGGCGAGGTGGTGCGGCTGCACAGCGAAGCCGACTACACGGTGGCGTTCTGCGGCTTCGCGCCCGGGTTCGGCTACCTGTCCGGGCTGCCGGAACCGCTGCGCCAGGCCCGGCTGGACTCGCCGCGGGAACGGGTGCCGGCCGGCGCGATCGGCGTGGCCGGGGAGTTCACCGGGGCCTACCCGCGGTCCTCGCCGGGCGGGTGGCGGCTGATCGCCCGGCTGGCCGACACCGCCGAACCACTGTTCGACCCGCTCCGCGACCCGGCCGCACTGCTCGCCCCGGGTGACCTGGTGCGGTTCGAGGTGGCCGGGGGCAACACCTCATGAGGCGCGCGATCACCGTGCTGGCCACCGGGCCGCAGACGCTGATCCAGGATCTGGGCCGGCCGGGCAGTGCGCACCTCGGGGTGCCGCCGTCCGGCGCGCTGGACGGACCGGCGTTGCGGCTGGCCAACCGGCTGGCCGGCAACCCGGAGCACCTCGCCGGGATCGAGGCGCTGCTCGGCGGGCTGCGCATACGCGCGGAGAGTTCGTGCACGGTCGCCGTGACCGGGCCGGCGGTACCGGTGACCGTCGACGGCCGGGCGGTGGGCTCGCACGCGCCGGTGCACCTGCGGCCCGGCGCCGAGTTGGAGATCGGTGCCCCGGCCACCGGACTGCGCTGCTACCTGGGCATCTCCGGCGGCGTCGAGGTGCCGGCCGAGCTGGGTTCGCGGGCCACCGACACGCTTTCCGGCATCGGCCCGGAGCCGCTGCGCCCGGGGGACGTACTGCCGCTCGGCAACCCGGCCGGCCCGCCGACCGGCGCCGACGAGCTGGCCCCGGTCCGGGCGCCGGACCGGCTGACCGTGCCGGTGCTGCTCGGCCCGAGGGCGGACTGGTTCGACGATCCGGGCGCGCAGCTGGCCGGCGGCGAGTGGACGGTCTCGCCGCAGAGCAACCGGGTGGGCGTGCGGCTGGTCGGCCTGCCGCTGCGCCGCGCGGCCCGGTACGCCGAGACCGAGCTGCCCAGCGAGGGCGTGGTCACCGGCGCGGTGCAGGTGCCGGCCGGCGGCCGGCCGGTGATCTTCCTGGCCGACCATCCGACCACCGGCGGCTACCCGGTGATCGGGGTGGTCCGGCCGGACGCGCTGCCGGCGCTCGGCCAGGCCCGTCCAGGCACCGCGATCCTGTTCCGGCCGGCCGGTCAGTACTCCGACTCGTAGAGCCTGTTCAGCTCGGCGTGCAGGTCCGGCACGTCGGCAAGCGCGGCGCCGTCCAGGGTGTGCACCCGGGTGATCTTGCGGACGCTGGAGGCCATGAACAACCCGTCCGCGGCGCGCAGGTCGGCCACCCGCAACGGCTCGACCTTGGTGCTCCAGCCGGCCTTCTCCGCCGCCCGGAACAGCGCCGCCTGAGTGGTTCCCGGCAGGATCCCGCTGGTCGGCGGCGTGGTGCGCAGGGTGTTGCCGTCGGCGATCACCACGGTGGCCGTCGGGCCCTCCAGCACCGACCCGTCGGACCCGACGAAGATCGCCTCCTGGGCGCCGTTCGCCTCGGCGTAGCGCATCGCGGCCATGTTCACCGCGTAGGACAACGACTTCGCGCCGAGCAGCAGCCACGGCGCGGCGGCCACGATGTCCGGGTGGAAGCCCCGGTCCAGGGTCACCGCGGCCACACCGCTCTCCCGGTTGCGCAACACCTTCGCCCGGATCGGGCCGCCGAGGGCGAAGCCGGTCGGCGGACCGCCGGACTCCGGACCGCGGGTGTAGATCAGCCGCAGCGCCATCTCCGCGCCGCCCTGCCAGGCGCCGAGCACCACGTCGACGCAGCGCTGCCAGGCGGCGCGGTCGGGTTCGGGCAGCTCGAGCATCGCGGCCGAGCGGGCCATCCGGTCCAGGTGCGGGCCGAGCTCGCGCGGCTTGCCGTCCACGACCAGGATCGTCTCGAACACGCCGTCACCACGCAGCAGGCCCAGGTCGTCGACCCGGATGTGCGCCGCCTCGGGGTCGGCCAGGGTTCCATCGAGCATCGCCAGCACGTGCATGTCGAGAGCCTACCTAGGGACGGCGCCTACGATCGGTGTTGTGGACACCGCGAGCGGGCGTTCGGCCTTGCGCGAGACGCTGCACCAGCGCGGGATGCGGATGACGCCGCAACGACAGTTCGTGCTGGAGGCGCTGCAGGATCTCGGGCACGCCACCCCGGAACAGATCTGCCAGCACGTGCAACGCAGCACGCCGACGGTGAACATCACCACGATCTACCGCACGCTCGAACTGCTGGAGAGCCTCGGCGTGGTGCGGCACACCCACCTCGGGCACGGTGCGCCCAGCTACTCGGTGCACGAGCACCAACACGTGCACCTGGTCTGCCACGCCTGCGGCCGGGTGCAGGAGGCGCCGAGGGAGATCATGGACCCGCTGGCCGCGACGCTGTGCGAACGCTACGGCTTCGCCCTGGACCCCAGCCATCTCGCGCTGTCCGGCTCGTGCCGGGAGTGCACCGGACAGGAGGCCCGGTGACCGATTCACCGATCTTGGACCAGCCCGGCGCGGTGGCCGCGCCGGACGGCTCGCCGGACCCCGGAGTGCCATGGCATTTCGGCGATCCGTTCGCCGAGCAGCGCGCGGCGGCCCGCTCGGTGGCGGTGGTGGACCGCTCGCACCGCGAGGTGATCGCGGTGACCGGCGATGACCGGCTGTCCTGGCTGCATCTGGTGATCTCCCAGCACGTCACGGGTCTGGCCGAGGGCGCCGGCACCGAGGCGCTGGTGCTGGACAGCCACGGCCGGGTGGACGCGCACATGGTGCTCGCGCACGCCGGCGACACGGTGTGGCTGGACACCGAGCCCGGCGCGCGGGCCACCGGCGCCCGCGGCGAGACCCAGTCGCTGCTGGACTACCTGGACGCCATGCGGTTCTGGTCGAAGGTGGAGGTCACCGACGGCACCGCGGAGCGGGCCGTGCTGTCGGTGGTCGGGCCCGGTATCGGCGAGCTGCTCGACCGAACCGGACTGTCCATAGCGGACGGCGAGTACGCGGTGACCGGAACCGGCGTGCTGGTGCGCCGGATGCCGTGGCCGGGCGTGGCCGCGGCGGATCTGTTGGTACCGCGGGATTCCCTGACCGAGTGGTGGGACCGGCTGACCGGCTCCGGCGCGCGGCCGATGGGCAGCTGGGGCTTCGAGGCGCTGCGTACCGAGGCGCGCCGGCCCCGGCTGGGCGTGGACACCGACGAGCGGACCATCCCGCACGAGACCGGCTGGGTCCCGGGCGCCGCGCACGTGGCCAAGGGCTGCTACCGCGGTCAGGAGACGGTGGCCAAGGTGCACAACATCGGCCGCCCGCCGCGCGCCCTGCTGCTGCTGCACCTGGACGGCTCGGCCGATGCGCTGCCGCAGACCGGGGATCCGGTCACGCTGGCCGGGCGGGCGGTCGGCCGGGTGGGCACCGTCGCGCAGCACCACGAACTGGGACCGATCGCGCTTGCGCTGGTCAAGCGTTCGGTTCCGGTCGATGCCGAGCTGGTCGCCGGGGCGCCGGAACGCACCGTGCAGGCGTCGATCGACCCGGACTCGGTGCCGGCGGACACCCCCGGGCTCGGCCGCGAGGCCGCCCGCCGACTGCACGGCTAGCGCCTGCCACACAGTGGATCATCGAGCAAGTATCGGACCAACCAACGCAACCTCAGGGGCACCGTGACGACACCGAGCCACAATCAACCCGCTGACCAGCACCACTGGCTGGAACGTGACAACGGCGGTAAAACCCGGAGCGGCGGACCAGTCATGTCACCGTCGACACCGGGAACCCTGATCACGGTCGCGCCGACCGGAGCCGAGCACGCCAAGTCCGACGTGCCCAACCTGCCGGTCACGCTGGACGAGCTGGTGGCGACGGCGCGGGACTGTGAACGGGTCGGGGCGAGCATGATCCACGTGCACGTCCGCGGCGCGGACGCCCGCCCGACGCTCGACCTTGAGCTGTTGCGGGACACGGTGACGGCGCTGCGCGAGCAGACCAGCCTGGTGGTGCAGCTGTCCACCGGCGGCGCGGTCACCGATCCGGAGGAGGACCGGCTCCGGGTGCTCGACGCCCTGCCCGACTCCGCATCGTGCACGATGGGCACGGTCAACTTCGGCGACGACGTGTTCATGAACCGCTGGGAGTTCGTGGTCGAGCTGCACAACCGGATGCGCGAGCGGGGCATCGTGCCGGAGTACGAGATCTTCGACATCGGTCAGCTGGCCAGCCTGCGCCGGCTGCTCGACGAGCACGGGTTGCCGGCCGGCGGGCACGTGCACGTGGACCTGGTGATGGGCGTGCCGGGAGGGATGCCGGGCGACGCCGAGACGCTGGTCGCGGCGCTGCGGGCGATTCCGGACGGGGCCACGTTCTCCGCGACCGGGATCGGCCGGACCACGCTGCCGGTGATGTTCGCCGCGCTGGCCGCGGGCGGGCATCTCCGGGTCGGCATGGAGGACACGATCAGCTACGCCCGGGGCGAGCGGGTGAAGGACAACGCGCAGCTGGTGGCCCGGGCCGCGGGGCTCGCCCGGATCGCCCAGCGACCCCCGCTGCCGGCCGGCGAGGTCCGCGAACTTCTCGGCGTCTCACAGAGCAACTCGTGATGTCGGAGCGCTATTTTCGGGAGCCGGGGTGGCGTGGCCGATGGGGTTCCCGGAAGATGTGCCCGTGATCGAAGTCCGTCCTGGTGGGCGCAGGCGCATCGACCGCGTGCTCTCCCCGGACTACATTGCCGATCTCGACCGGCTCGATCTGGTCGAGGTGCGGGCCAGGCGCGACGACGCGGCGCAGGAGGAGACCGACCTGTCCTACCTGCGCCGGCTGCTGCACGGCCGGATCGACATCGTCAAGGCGGAGCTGCGCCGGCGGGCCGAGGGCGGCTCCGAGCCGGTGGTCGATCAGCTCGCCAAGATCCTCGCGGACAAGGCGGTCGCCCCGGCCATGGGCTCGGGACGGCATCAGTCCTTTGAGCCGTCCCGGGCCGAATCGCACCGCAGGCACATCGAGGCGCTGGTCTCCGACACCGACCTGACCGACGTCGCCGCCCTGCCGGACGAGCGCCTCGACCTCGCCCTGCGCACCTACGTCGCCGAGGAGTCCTCGGTGTCCCAGCGCAGGCGCGAGGTGCAGGCGGTGATGGACCAGCTCAACGAGGAGATCGCCAACCGGTACCGGGCCGGCAGCGCCTCGGTCGACGACCTCCTCGCCGCCGAACGCGCCAAACCCGACGAACCGTCCGAGTAGCCGGGGTTTTGCCGGCACCATCTGACATACCCGGGTTAGTTGAACCTTTCGCGCATGGCGAGCTCGCCCCAGAAGTCGCGGAGGCGCTCGAAGCGGGTGGCGACCTCCTCGACGTTCTGCACCTCGAGCGCCTCGATGATCGCGTTCACGTCCTCGGCGGAGGAGTCGGCCACCAGCTCGTCGTCGTCGAGCAACTGGACCAGCCCGCCGTAGTCGAGCTCGACCGCCGAGCCCTCGTGGAAGTGCTCCAGCCAGCGGCCGGTGTCCTGCAGCACCTTGGTCGGACCCTGCTCGCCGAAGGTGCGCACGGCCAGCGTGTGCGCCCGGGTGACCCGGCGCCGCGCGTCGGCCATCGCGATCCGCCAGCACACCTGCCGGCGCGGGTCGGTCCGGCCGGCCATCACCAGGTGCCGGTGGTCCGGGTCGACCAGCGCGAACCAGGGCAGCGGCACCGTCCATGTGGTGGACACCACGTGCACCGCACCGCTGGGCAGATCGGACAGCACCGCCGAGGCGCGCTCCCGGACGTCGTCAAGCGACACGGTGAGCGCGGCGTTGCGCAGCGCGGGCGAGGCGGAGGCGAGGAACCCGATCAGCGCGGCGGCCGACCGGGCGCGCAGGTCCAGCGGGCAGATCAGCGGACCCGGCCCGACCGTGGCGTCCTCGATCGGCACCTCGGCCGGGTCGAGGACCAGCAGGTCACGCAGGGCGCTCGGGGCCGACCGCCCGTCCGGCAGCTCGCCGGGCAGCAGCGTCGGCGGGTTGGCCAGCTGTGACCTCAACCACAGGGCCCGCTCCCGTTCGCCGGCCGTGGCGTAGTCCAGATGTCCGGTTTCCAGCGCTTCGCGGAGAAGTTCGGCCAACGGTCCGTCGAAGGACGACAACGGTTCGTACACCCTCAGGTAGGCGACGAACGGACGTGGCACGAGTGGCATCGTGTCACGACCGCCGGGACCGTTCACCGTGGGGCGATCTGTCGATCTCGCGGCTCGGCCGCGTCGCATCGAACCCGGTCGGCACGGTACGGTAGTTACAGGAACCAATTGTCGAGATAAACGGGGCCGCCGATTCCCCCGGCCGCCCCGTCACTGTGCGAGGGGGTCGAGCCATGGGGCGCGGCCGGGCGAAGGCTAAGCAGACGAAGGTAGCCCGAGAGCTCAAGTACAGCACTCCCCACACGGACTTCGAGGCGCTGCAGCGGGAGCTGTCTGGGCAGCCGTCGGACGACGACCGGGAAGACATGCATGACGAGGACGACTACGACGCCTACCGTCGTTGAGCCGTCCTGACTCCGCCTAGCGGGCCAGATACCGCACTTGCCGGGCTTTTGCCTGGTCAAGTGCGGTTCTGGCGTCCGTGACGGCCGACCGCTCCGCGGTCTGCGGCACCCCCACCTCCCACCAGGCGCCGGCATCGGTCCAGGCGTCCGGCCGGGTGCGGACCACGACCACGGCGGGGCGCCCGGCCCGGGCGTGCGCGCGGGCCTGCGCATAGCCGGACCGCAGCGCGTCCAGCCCGTCGGCGGCGAGCACGGTGGCGCCGAGCGCGGCGGCGTGCGCGGCGAAGTCCACCCGGGACGGACGGTCCAGCGCGGTCCGGCAGTCGGCGTACATGTTGTTGAACGGCGCGCCACCCTGACCGCGTTGCAGCCGGTCGATCACCGCGTACCCGTCGTTGTCGCAGAGGACGGCGACGAAGCCGTGCCCGGCGAACGCGGCGGAGAACAGCTCGGCGTTGAGCATCAGGTAGGACCCGTCACCCAGCAGGGTCGTCACGACGCCGTCCGGGTGGGTGGCGGCCCGGGTCATCGCCGCGCCCCACGCACCGGCCAGCTCGTAGCCCATGCAGGAGAACCCGTACTCCACGTCCATGGTCGGCTCGCCGGGCCGGCCGGCCGCGCGCCAGCCGCCGATCAGCTCGCCGGGCAGGCCGCCCGCGGCGGTCATCACGTAGTCGTCCGGACCGCTCGCCTCGTTGACCACGCCGACCACCTGGGCGTAGCTGGGCGGGTCGGTGTCGGGTGCGCGCAGCCCGTCGATGTGACCGTCCCAGCGGGCCCGCTCGACGCCGGCCCGGGCGGTCCACTCCGGATCCGCGGCCCAGCCGGCCAGCTCGGCGCCCAACTCCTCCAGGCCGGCGGCGGCGTCGGCCACCACGGCCAGCGCGCCGTGCTTGACCGCGTCGAACCGGGCGGTGTTGATCGTCACCAGCCGGCTGCCGGCGCCGAACAGCGACCAGGACGCGGTGGTGAAGTCCTGCAGCCGGGTGCCGACGGCGAGCACCAGGTCGGCCGCGCCGGCCAGCGCGTTCGCCGACGCCGAGCCGGTGATGCCGAGCGGGCCGGCGTGCAGCGCGTGCCCGTGCGGGACCAGGGTGCGGCCGGCGGTGGTCTCGGTGACCGGCAAGCCGTGCCGCTCGGCCAGCGCGAGCGCAGCGGCGGCCGCGCCCGAGTAGCGCACCCCGCCGCCGAGCACCAGCAGCGGCCGGCGGGACCGGCGCACCGCCTGCGCCGCCTCGGCCAGCGCGCGGCGGTCCGGGCGCGGGCGCGGCGGAACGTGGGTGACCGGCTGGAACAGCGCGTCCGGGAAGTCGTAGGCCTCGGCCTGCACGTCCTGCGGCAGGGCCAGGGTCACCGGCCCGCAGTCGGCCGGGTCGGTGAGCACCCGGGCCACCTGCGGCAGCGTGGCGATCAGCTGCTCGGGCCGGGTGATCCGGTCGAAGTAGCGGCTGACCGCGCGGAACGCGTCGTTCACCGTCGCGGTCGGGTCGCCGAAGTGCTCGACCTGTTGCAGCACCGGGTCCGGCGCCCGGTTGACGAACGTGTCGCCGGGCAGCAGCAGCAGCGGCAGCCGGTTGGCGTGCGCCACGCCGGCCGCGGTCACCATGTTCAGCGCGCCCGGCCCGATCGAGGAGGTGGCCACCCCGACCTGGCGGCGCTGCGCGGCCCGGGCCAGTCCGACCGCGGCCAGCGCCATCCCCTGCTCGCTGTGCCCGCGCCAGACCGGCAGCGCGTCCCGGTGCTCGTCGAGCGCGGTGCCTAGGCCGAGCACGTTGCCGTGCCCGAAGATCGCGAACACGGCCGGGAACAGCGGCACCGCGGTGCCGTCCAGCAGCTCGCCGCGCTGCGCCGCCAACCAGCGGACCAGGGCCTGCGACGTGGTCTGCCTCATCTCGTCCCCTCCGCGCTGGTGACCGGGCAGCGTGGGTCGGGCGGCTGGCCGGCCCAGGCGTCGCGCACCCAGGTGTGCGCCGGGTCGTCGCAGAACGCCATGGACCGCTGCTCCCCCGGCCCGGCCAGCACGTTCAGGTAGTACATCGGGTAGCCGGGCGCGGCCACGCACGGACCGTGGTAGCCGCGCGGGATCAGGAACACGTCGCCGTCGCGCACCACGACGTTCTCGTCGATCTCGCCGTCGCCGGTGTAGGTGCGGTGCAGGCCGAACCCGTTCTCCCCGGCGATCCGGAAGTAGTAGATCTCCTCGTTGGCCACCGGGCACGGCGCGGTGTGGTCGTGCTTGTGCGGCGGGTAGGAGGACCAGTTGCCGTCCGGGGTGATCAGCTCGCAGGCGCTGAGCCGGTCGGCGTGCTCCCAGACGCCGGGCACCCCGAAGTTGGTGACCTGCCGGGTGGCGCTGCCGGCGCCGCGCACCTCGACCGGCACCGCCTCGGCCGGTCCGTATCGCGGGGTGAGCGTCCGGGTGCACCGGGCCATCGGCAGCGCAAGCTCACATCCGTCCACTGTGGACAGAACGGCGTCGGCATCCCTTGGCAGGTAGGCGAAGTCGGTGACCCGGCTGAACACCGAGGCGCGCCCGGCCAGGTCGAACCGGGCGCCGCCGGCCTCGACGGTGACCGAGCCGGACAGCGGCAGCACGAACGCCTCGAACTCCTCGGTGGCCAGCGCCCGCCGCTCGCCCGCAGCCAGCCGCAGCACCCGCAGCCCGGTGTGGTTCCAGCCGGCGTCCGCCGGGCCGAGCCGGACCGGGTCGGGCCCGTCGGCAAGGCTGCCGTGCGGCCGATGCCACGTCATGACGGTGCGCCGCTCGCCGTGGCCCACAGGATCTTTCCGGCCGCCTCGACCGCGCCGGCCACGTCGTCGTCCGGCGGGTAGAGCAGGGTCCGGCCGACCACGAGGCCGCGCACCACCGGATGGCGCAGCGCGCCCGCCCAGCCGGCCACGTCGTCGGCCACCCGGTCGGACGGCGGCCCGCCGAGCACCAGGACCGGCAGCGTGGTCGCGTCCAGCACCGCGGCCTCGGCCGGGACCGGCAGCTTCAGCCAGGTGTACGCGGAGGTGGCGCCCAGCCCGGAGGCCACCGTCACCGCCCGGGTCAGCGCCGCCGGATCGGGGTCCTGCACCAGGTTCCCGGCCGCGTCCCGGTGGTACGGCAGCGGCTCGATCATCGCCATCCGGCCGCGCCGGGCGAGTTGGGACACCGCCTTGGCGCATGCCTCGAGGGTGGGCGCCGTGCTCGCGTCCGAGTCGACCAGGCGCAGCAGCATCTTTCCGCCATCCAGCCCGGAGTCCACAATGGACTGGGCGTCGTAGGCGGTGAACCGGTCGTCGATCTCCCAGCGGGCCCCGGCCAGGCCACCCCGGTTCATCGAGCCGATCACCACCTTGTGGTGCAGCCCGTTGACCAGCAACAGCTCCTCGATCACGTCCGGGGTGGCCAGCACCCCGTCCACGTCCGGGTCGGCGAGCGCCACCAGCAGCCGGTCCAGCAGTGTTCGCCGGTGCGCCATCGCGGTCGGTCGGTCCCGGACGCCCAGCGCGCCGCGCGCCGGATGATCGGCCGCCACCAGGAACAGCGTGCCGCGCTTGGACAGCAGCCGGTCCCGGCGCACCCGTTCGGCGTACGCCCTGCGCACCGCCCCGGGATCGGTCGCCCTGGTGTACAGCAGCTCCGACCAGTCCGCATCGGTGATCACACGAGCAACTCCTCGATCTCCTCGACCCGTGGCATGGCGTCCGCGCAGGCCAGCCGGCCGGCCACGATCGCCCCGGCCGCGTTGGCGAACCGGGCGGTGCGCACCGGGTCCCAGCCGGCGCACAGGCCGTGCACCAGCGCGCCGCCGAACGCGTCGCCGGCGCCGAGGCCGCACACCACCTGGACCGGTTGGGCCGGGACGGTCCACGACCCGTCCGCGGTGGCCACCAGCACCCCGTCCCCGCCCAGCTTCACCACGGCCAGCGTGACGCCCCGGTCCAGCAGGCGCGCGGCGGCCAGGTGCGGATCCGCCGTGCCGACCGCCACCTCGACCTCCGTCCGGTTTCCGACCGCGACCGTGACATGGTCCAGCATCCAGCCGATCTCCCGGCGGGCGGTGTCCACATCGGACCAGAACATCGGCCGGAAGTCGAGGTCCAGCACGGTGTGTGCGCGCCGGGCGCGGTAGCGCAGCATCTTGCGCTGGGTGCTCCTGGCCGGCTCGGCGCACACCCCGGTGCCGGTCACCCAGAGCACCGGCACCGCGCCCACCACGTCCCACGGCACGTCCGCCCCGACCAGCCGCAGGTCCGGCGCGGCCGGCTGCCGGTAGAACAGCAGCGGCGGGTCCTCCGGCGGGTCCAGCGCGCAGAACACCACCGGGGTCAGCAGGTCCTCGTCGGTCCCGACGAACCGCGCCGACACCCCGAAGTCGCGCAGCGCGTCCCGCACGTAGTCGCCGAACGGGTCGGCCCCCACCTTGGTCAGCACCGCCGAACGCCGGCCGAGCCGAGCCGCCGCCACCGCCACGTTGGTCGCCGTGCCGCCGAGCGACCGGGCGAACGAGCGCACCTTGGCAAGCGGAACATGGCTCTGCTCCGGGTAGAGGTCCACCCCCACCCGACCGACGGTGAGCAGGTCGAACGCTGTGTTCATGGTTCGCTCCGGGTCGGCCGCTGCTGGCACCGGCTTCCCTCGTGCGCTGCTCGCCGCTCGTTCCTCGCGGCTGCACTGCTCCTCGGTCCAGCCGACACCGCGGCCGAGCCTCCGCTCACGGTGCTCATGGGTCGGCCTGCAACTCGTGTTCCAGCGCCTCCAGTTCCGCGCCGCCGGCCATCTGCCGGGTCAGCTCGGCCACGGTGATGTCGGCCTTGTCGAAGCAGCCGAGGCTGCGGCCCCGGTTGAGCAGCAGGAACCGGTCGCCCACCGGGTAGGCGTGGTGCGGGTTGTGCGTGATCAGCACGACGCCGATGCCGCGGTCGCGGGCGTGCGCCACGTAGCGCAGCACCACCCCGGCCTGCTTGACGCCGAGCGCGGCGGTCGGCTCGTCCAGGATGAGCACCTTGGCGCCGAAGTGGATGGCGCGGGCGATGGCCACGCACTGCCGCTCGCCGCCGGACAACGTGCCCACCGGCTGCTCCACGTCGCGCAGGTCGATCCCCAGGTCCGCGAGCGCGGTCCGGCTGACCCGGCGGGCGGTGCGCCGGTCCAGCATCCGGAACGGGCCGCGGCCGACGGTCGGCTCGGAGCCGAGGAAGAAGTTGCGCCACACGCTCATCAGCGGCACCACCGCCAGGTCCTGGTACACGGTGGCGATGCCGCGGTCGAGCGCCTCGCGCGGCGAGCCGAACCGCACCGGTTCGTCGTCGACCAGGAACGTGCCGGTGTCGTGCTGGTGCACCCCGGCCAGGATCTTGATCAGGGTGGACTTCCCGGCGCCGTTGTCGCCGAGCACGCAGGTGACCTCGCCCGCGTTCACCACGGTGGACACCTCGCGCAGCGCGATCACGCTGCCGTAGGACTTGCCGATGCCGGCGACCTCGATCAGGCTCATCGTCTGACCCTCTCCGCCCGGCGCCGGAAGGCGTTGTTGACCAGCACCGCGGACAGCAGCATCACGCCGAGGAACAGCATGAACCAGTCGCTGTCCCAGCGGGCGTAGACGATGCCCTGCCGGGCCATGCCGAAGATCAGCGCGCCGATCGCGGCGCCCACCGCCGAGCCGAACCCGCCGGTGAGCAGGCAACCGCCGATCACCGCGGCGATGATGTACTGGAACTCCAGGCCGATGCCCTGGTTCGCCTGGACGCTGGCGAACCGCAGGATGTTCATCGACCCGACCAGCCAGCCGGCCGCCGCGGTGCCCATGAACAGTAGGATCTTGGTGCGGCCCAACGGAACTCCGACCGCCCGCGAGCTCTGTGCCGACCCGCCGACCGCGAAGATCCAGTTGCCGAACCGGGTCCGGGCCAGCAGCCAGGCCGCCGCCGCGGTGACCCCGACCCACCACAGGATCGACACCGGGAACGCGGTGCCGGCGATGTCGATGGTGGACGCGAACACCGCACCGGCGGATTCGTAGCCGTCCGTGCCGCGCATCCCGGCCACCTGCACGCTGCCGGTCACCAGCCGGGTCACGCCCAGGTTGATCCCTTGCAGGGCAAGGAAAGTGCCCAGCGTGACGATGAAGCTGGGCAGCCCGGTGCGCAACACCAGCCAGCCGTTGAACGCGCCGACGGCCAGCGCGAACGCCAGCGACACCAGCAACGCCGGCCAGACGTTCCAGCCGGCCCTGGTCGCGAGCAGCGCGGTGACCAGCGCGGTGGACGCGGTCATGACGCCGGCCGACAGGTCGAACTCGCCGCCGATCATGAGCAGCGCCACCGCGACGGCCATGATGCCGAGCGTGGCGGCGTCGTCCAGCCAGGTGGCGACGCCGCCGATGCTCAGGAACTGCTCGGTCACCAGAGAGAAGAACACGAACACCAGCAGCGCGCCGAGCAGCGCGCCCAGCTCGGGCCGGACCACCAGCCGGTCCAGGATTCCCGGCGGGGCGAGCCGTTCGTCGGCGGCCGGTGCGGCCGTGCCGGTGACCGTCATCTCAGCGGGTGCCGCGCTGCGTGTACTCGGACACCTTGTCCACATTGGACTTGTCGACGAAGCCCGGCCCGGTCAGTACCGGGGCGCCGCCGCCGACCGTGTTGGCGTTCTCCACGTACAGCTTGAGCATGACGACCGGCAGGTAGCCCTGCTCGTACTGCTGCTGGTCGACGGCGAACAGGATGTCGCCGGCCTTGATCGCGTTGGCCACGTCACCGTTGAGGTCGAACGTGGCGACCTGCGCCTTGCCGCCCGCTCCCTTGGCCGCGGTCACCGCGAAGACCCCGACCTGCGGGTTGAGCGCGAGCACCGCGTCGATCGAGCCGTCGGCCTGCAACGCACCCTTGAGCCGCGCCTCGACGTCGGCCGGGTTGTTCAGGTCCACCTGCAGGCTCTGCACGTCGCCGAAGCCGCGCTTGGCCCCGTCGCAGCGCTGGGCCAGCCCGATGTTGGCGGCCTCGTGGATGACGCAGAGCAGCTTGGTCTTGCCGGCCGCCTTGAGTTTCGCGCCGGCCTGCTCACCGGCGATCGACTCCTCCTGACCGACGTGCGAGAGCGCGCCGAACTCCTTGCTCTTGGCGCTGCCCGAGTTGATCGTGATCACCGGGATGCCGGCCTTGACCGCGTTCTGCACCGAGGTCTGTAACGCGTCCGGGTTGGCCATGGACACCACGATGCCGCCGACCTTCTGCGCCACCGCGTTGTCGATCAGCTTGGCCTGCGCGCCCGGGTCGCCGTCGGAGCCGTAGGTGACGTCGACGTCGAGGTCCCGGCCGGCCGCCTCGGCGCCGTTCTTGACCACGCTCCAGAACGCGTCACCGGAGCCGCCGTGGGTGATCACGGCGATCCGGAGGTTGGCGCTGGACTCGGGCGCGCCACCGGTGCCGGCCGTGGTCTGGCCGGCGTTGGAATTGTCGGCCGACGGGCCGCTGCACGCGGCGAGCAGCAGCGCGCCGGCCGCGGCCAGGCCGATCAACCCCCTGCGGCGGGTGCGCGGGAGGGCAAGGGTGTGGGACATCGTCGTCTCCTAGCGGGGTGACCAACTGAGAAAGGTGTTGAGGTGCGCGAGGCTTCGCGCGGTGTCGCGCCGTGGACGGTCGTCCCCGGCCGTGGAGCCCCCGGGCAGCACGGTGTCCTGCTCGAGCACGTACCAACCGTCGTAACCGGCCTCGACCAGCAGCCGGATCAGCGCGGGCAGGTTGATGTCGCCGTCCCCGAGCGGCACGTACATCCCGGTGCCCACCGCGTGTGTGTAGGTGATCTGCCCGGCGCGCACCACGTCGGCGATGGCCGCCCGGACGTCCTTGAGGTGCACGTGGCCGACCCGGTCCGGGTGCCGGCGGACCAGCTCCACCGGGTCGGTGCCGCCGATCAGCAGGTGTCCGGTGTCCACGCAGAGCGGCAGGTCCGAGTCGGCCAGGAACCGCTCCACCTCCGCCTTGCGCTCGACGTGCGTGCCGGCGTGCGGGTGCAGGACCGTGCGCAACCCCTTGCGGGCGGCCAGATCCCGGATCCGGCAGGCGGTCGCCAGCAGGGTCCGCCAGTGCTCGTCGGGCAGCTGGGGCCGGACGTCGTAGCTGTCCCGCCCGGTGGCCGCGGCCAGCACCAGCACCTCGCCGCCCACCGCGGACAGCAACTCGACGACATCGGCCACATCGTCCATTGTGGACCACACCTGGTCGGGATCGTGCAGCACGGCGGCCAGGAACCCGCCGACCAGACGCAGTCCGTACCGGTCGAGCAGCGCGGACAGCTCGGCCGGCTGCTCGGGCAGGTAGCCGGGCGGACCCAGCTCGGTGGCCGGCAGGCCCAGTTCGGCCATCTCGCCGAGCACGGTGTGCACGTCCAGCATTCGGCCCCAGCCGGGCACTTCGCACACCCCCCAGGAGATCGGCGCGCCGGCGATCTTCGCGGTGGACAGGTCCGGCCTCATCGACGATTCGCTCGCAAGGCTACTCATACCGGAACCCCTTCCAGCCGGACCGGCGCTCCGGAGCGCCGGGACCGTTCGCAGGCATCGGCCAGACGCAGGCTGACCAGGCTGTCCCGCACCGGGGACGGGTTCTCCGCCCGGCCGGCGACCACGTCCGCGAACGTGGCCATCTCGCCCTGGTAGGCCCGCCGGAACCGTTCGGCGAAGCCGGAATAGGCATCGGCGGTGGCCACCGGGCCGCCGGGTTCCAGGGAGGTCAACGGGGTGCGCGAATCCAGCCCGACGGCCAGCGAGTCCCGGCTGCCGAGCACCTCGAGCCGGTGGTCGTAGCCGAGCGGGTCGTGCCGCCCGCCGACCAGCACGGCCACCGCGCCGCCGGCGAAGCGCAGCACGGCGACCGCGTTGTCCACGTCGTCTGCGGCCGCGAACGCCTCGTCCACGAGCACCGACCCGGACGCGTAGACCTCCACCACCGGCTCACCGACCAGCCACGGCACCGCGTCCAGGTCGTGGATCAGCAGGTCCCGGAAGATCCCGCCGGAGGCCGGCAGGTAGCCGAGATCCGGCGGCGTCGCGTCGTTGCCGATGGCCCGCACCTGGTAGACCGTCCCCAGGTCGCCGGCCCGGATCCGGCGGTGCAGCTCGACGACGGCCGGGTCGAACCGGCGCTGGAAGCCGACCAGGACCGGCACCCCGGACGCCTCCACCTCCGCCACCAGCCCGGCCAGCGCGGCCAGGTCACCGGCGACCGGTTTCTCGCACAGCACCGGCACCTTCGCGGCCAGGCAACGGCGCAGCAGCTCCGGGTGGGTGTCGGTGGGGGTGGCCACCAGCACGCCGTCGCCGGCCGCGAGCAGCTCGTCCAGCGTCGCCACCGCCGTGCTGCCGGGCCCGAGGGTCCGGGCGGCCTGCTCGGCCCGGCCGGGCACCGGATCGAACAGCAGGACCTCGTCGACCGATGGCAACGCGGCCAGGTTGGCGGCGTGCATGGTGCCGATGCGTCCGACCCCGGCAACCCCGATCCGCATGTTCGACGTCCTTCTTGACTTGCCAGCGTTAGAGCGCTCTACTTGTTGGAGCGCTCCAATCCTGATCGGCCCTTCGGCCGCTGTCAAGGTTTTGACCGGCGCGCCTGGGGAGGTGTGATGGACCGGCCGACCATGGAGGACGTTGCCGCCCGAGCCGGCGTGTCCCGCGCCCTGGTCTCGCTGGTGATGCGCGGTTCACCGAAGGTGAGCGAGCACCGGCGGGCGGCCGTGCTGCTGGCCGCCGACGAGCTCGGCTACTCGCCACACGCCATGGCCCGGTCGCTGGCCAGCCGGACCTCGCACTTCGTCGGGGTGATGGTGTCCGACCTGCACAACGCGTTCTGGGCCGAGGTGGTCGACGGGCTGGACGCCTACGCCAGGGACCAGGGCTTCGAGTTGGTGATCAACACCGGGGGCCGGCGAGCCGGCCGCGAGCGCCAGGCGCTGGCCAGCCTGCTCTCCTTCCGGCCGGCCGGGATCGCCCTGCTCGGCCCGGTGGTCCCGGCCACCGCGATCGCCGTCGCCGCGTCCCAGGCGCCACTTGTCCTGGTCTCCCGGTCCTCCCGATTGTCCACAGTAGACACCGTGAACGACGACGGCCAGTCCGGCTCGGCGCTCGCCGTCGACCACCTGGTCTCGTTGGGCCACACCGACATCGTGCACATCGACGGCGGCGGTGGCTCCCAGGCCGCGCCCCGGCGCACCGGCTACCTCGCCGCCATGCGCCGCCATGGCCTGTCCGCCAAGGTGATCCGCAGCGAGTACACCGACGCCGCCGGCGCCAAGGCGATTCGCGAGCTGCTCTCCGACCGCATCCCGACGGCCGTGGTCGCCGCCAACGACTACAACGCGATCGGCGCCATCTCCGCACTGGAGGAGGCCGGCCTGCGCGTCCCCGCGGACGTCTCCGTGGTCGGCTACGACAACACGTCCCTGGCCGCCCTGCGGCACGTCTCGCTGACCACCGTCGACCAGCCCCGCACGGAGATGGGCCGGCTGGCCGCCGAGGCGCTCATCCAGCGGGTCCGCGAGGAGCGCAGCCACCCGGTCCGCCACCTACTGCGGCCCGCGCTGGTGGTCCGCACCACCACCGCGCCGCCCCGGCCGGGTTAGCCGGCCGCGGCACACGGCGCGGGGCCGGACCCTGTTCGGATGGTTGGCCTGGCAGAGCCCCGCCCTGTTCGCCGCCCGGCCGCTGCGCGGCCGGGCGGCGAACCGGGCGGGCGGACACGGGAACCAGCCACTCCGTCGACCGGAACCGGGGATTCGGGTGCTGGAATCGGCCGCTCAGTTGCTGGAACCGGGAGTTCGGCTGCCGGGGCTGGGAACTCAGGTCCTGGGTTCCGAGGATTCGGTGACCCGGAACGGCAACTCGCGGATCGAATCCCGGGTGCATTGGCCTCAGTCCGTGATCCTCGGCAGTTCGGCTGTTGGGTACTGGCCCCACCCGTCGGGTCGGATCGGGCTTGCCTCGAAGTCGTCTTCGGGCCAGTTGAGCCGAATGCCTTGGCCTCGCTCAGCGGCTTCCTCCAGCAGTTCGGCTACCAGGATCGCCTCGCCCTGGCCTCGGAAGGCGTGTGCCGCTCCTCCCCGGTTCCGATCCAGGCGTCGCTCCGAAAGAAGCCGGACGATTGCGCAGCAGAGCGCCACCGACAGCACGACGGCCGATCCGGTGGCGACCCAGATGGTGTCCAGGTGCGCGGTCATCGCGACCAGGAAATCCGGCGAACTAGGACCGGTCCATCGCCAGTCGGGTTTGGCTCCCATGCGGCCGGCGTATGGCGGAGATACCGTGACGCTGTGCATGACCGCCGGTACTGCCGCTGCGGTGCGCGGCTTGCGGCCGACAATCCCGACGATCTCTGTGCGGGCTGCGGGCGCACGGCACGGGAGCGGCTGATGTCCCCGCCGATGGTGCCCGCGGAGTTCTGGCTGACCCCGGAATTGTGTGACGCATTCGCGGCGGCGCACATCGGGCGGGTGGTAAGGGCCTATCGCCGCCATCCGCACCATACGGTCCGGTATGGCGCTGGGGGTATTTCGCAAACGTTGCTGGGTCAGTGGCTCGGTTTGACCCAGGCGCAGGTCAGCCGGATCGAGAACGGTCCGCCGGTGAAGAACTTGGACACGTTGGCGCACTGGGCGCGGGTGCTGCGGGTTCCGGCCGAGCTGTTGTGGTTCGACCTGCCGGGGTGCCGGCGCACCTCTGCGGCCGGGGCAGCCCCGGAGCTGGCCCTCCATGGTGGCGAATGGTTGCCGAGGGACAGCACGGAGCTGGCCGAGCTGGTGTGTACGGGAGGGGAGCTGGCGATCAGCCCGGAGACCGTCACGCGGCTGGTGCACGAGTGGCTGGTGACCGAACCGCCGCAGCTGGTCGAGGTGCGGTCCGGGCGGCGCATCAGTGACCGGCTGGTGAGCAGGGTGGAACGCCGGACGGCCGAGTTGCGCCGGATGGATGACTTCGTGGCCGGTGGAGATCTACACGGACTTGTCGAGCGGGAGCTGAACGCCACGGCCGGGCTGCTGCGCGAGGCGAGCTACACCGAGATCCTTGGCCGCCGCCTGCTGGCTGCCCTCGGCGAGCTGTGCCAGCTCGCCGGCTGGGTGGTCGGTGACGCCGGGCGGTACGGGGCGGCCGCCCGCTACTACACCACCGGCGTCAAGGCAGCGCACGCGGCGGGCAGCTCGGCGCTGGCCGCCAACCTGATCTCCACGCTCGCCTACCAGGTGGCCAACGTGGGCAACCCCCGGGATGCCGTACTCCTGGCACAGAGCGCCGACTCCGGTCCTACCCGAACGACCGCCACCGCCCGCGCCCTGTTCAAGGAGCGCCTGGCCTGGACGTACGCCAGGGCCGGAGACCGCCGGGCCACCGAACGCACCCTTGCCGCCGCCGAAACCGGCTACGAGCAGCGCGTCCCGGACGATGACCCGGAATGGGTCTACTGGCTGGACGAAGCCGAACTCACGGTCATGGCCGGCCGCTGCCACGTGGAACTTGGCCTGCCCGAGCGCGCCGTGCCGCTGCTCGCCGGCGCACTGGCGCACTACGACGAGCGGCACAGCCGGGAGCTGGCCCTGTACACGAGTTGGTTGGCCGAAGCACAGCTCCAACTCGGCGCCGTGGACGCGGCGGTCGCCGCCGCCACCAGGACCCTGGAACTGACCTCCCGAATCACCTCAGCCCGCACCGATGACCGCGTGAACCTCCTGCGCCGCAAGCTGCAGCCATACCGCGACGTGCCAGCCGTCGCCGACTTCGAGGCGATGGTGCGCGAGCTGAACAGCTCCAACTAGCCGCCGCACCGAAGCGCGCCGGGGCGAAAGGTGAGCGGGCGGCTCGCTGCACGGTTGTGATCGGGCCGCGCCCCGCTGAACCGACGATTCGGTTGCTGGCGCTGGCAACTCGTTGGATCGGAGTGCGAGATTGGGCGCCTCGTCGGATGGTTGGCCTGGCAGAGCCCGCTCCGGTTCGCCGCCCGGCCGCGCAGCAGCCGGCGGCGAACCGGGCGGGCGAACACGGGAACCAGCAACTCCGTCGACCGGAACCGGGGATTCGGGTGCTGGAATCGGCCGCTCAGTTGCTGGAACCGAGAGTTCGAGTGCTGGGGCTGAGAACTCAGGTCCCGGGTCCCGAGGACTCGATTGCTGGAACCAAGAACTCAGTTGCTGGAGCCGAGAACTCAGGTCCCGGGTCCCGAGGACTCGATTGCTGGAACCAAGAACTCAGTTGCTGGAGCCGAGAACTCAGTTGCTGGAGCTGAGAACTCAGGTCCCGGGTCCCGAGGATTCGGTTGCTGGGTTGGGAACTCGGGTGGTGGGGTTGGGGACTCGGGTGGGGTGGGGTTAGTCGTCGGTGGTGGGGCGGCGGTGGCGTTTGAGGGTGGAGCGGCGGTGTTTGGCGGCGAGGCGGCGTTCTTGGGCGGAGCGGGTGGGTTTGGTGGGGCGGCGGGTGGGGGGTGGGGGTGCGGCGGCGGCGCGGAGGAGGGCGGCGAGGCGGTCGCGGGCGGCGGCGCGGTTGGCGAGTTGGGTGCGGTGGGTGCTCGAGGTGACGGTGAGGGTGCCGTTGACCAGGCGGGAGGCGAGGTTGGCCAGCAGGCGGGGGCGGAGGTGGGTGGGGACGGCGGGGGAGGTGGCGACGTTGAAGGAGAGTTCGACGCGGCTGTCGGTGGTGTTGACGCCTTGGCCGCCGGGGCCCGAAGAACGGGAGAAGCGTTCATGGAGTTCGGCGGCGGGGATCACGAAGGCACGGGTGATGGGGAGGTCGGTCACTAGAAGCGGGGGTGGTCGCCGCGCAGGGTGGCGCGACGGTCGGCGTCGTCGGGGGTGGGGGTGGGGGTGATGTCGCCGAGGACCCAGGCGGGGACGTGGCGGGCCGTGAGAACGGCAAGGGCGCGGTCGACGTCGGCGGGCTCGAGGACGGCGACCATGCCGACGCCCATGTTGAAGGTGCGTTCCATCTCGGGGCGGGTGACGCGGCCGCGCTGGGCGATTAGCGAGAAGACCGGGGCGGGGGTCCAGGTGCCGCGGTCCAGTACGGCGTGCAGGCCGCGGGGGATCACCCGGGACAGGTTGGCGGTGAGGCCACCTCCGGTGATGTGCGCGAAGGTGCGGACCTCGGTTTCGGCGGCGAGGGCGAGGCAGTCCTTGGCATAGATGCGGGTGGGCTCCAGCAGTTCCTCGCCGAGGGTGCGGCCGAACTCCTCGACGATGCCGCCGAGGGGCATGCGGGCGATGTCCAGCAGAACGTGGCGGGCCAACGAGTAACCGTTGGAGTGCAGGCCGGAGGAGCCCATGGCGATCACCACGTCGCCGGGCCGGACCCGATCCGGACCGAGCACCTTGTCCGCCTCGACGACGCCGACGCCGGTGGCCGACAGGTCGTAGGCGCCGTCGGCCATCAGGCCCGGGTGCTCGGCGGTCTCGCCGCCGAGCAGCGCGCAGCCGGCCTGCACGCAGCCGGTGGCGATGCCCTTGACCAGGGCGGCGACCAGGTCGGGGCGCACCCGGCCGACCGCGATGTAGTCCTGCAGGAACAGCGGCTCGGCGCCGCACACCACCAGGTCGTCAACCACCATGGCGACCAGGTCGATGCCGACCGTGTCGTGCAGGTCCAAGGCCTGGGCCACGGCGATCTTGGTGCCGACGCCGTCGGTGGACGAGGCGAGCAGGGGCTCCTTCCACCGGTCAAGGCGCAGCTTGAACAGCCCGGCGAAGCCGCCGATGCCGCCGACCACCTCGGGCCGGGTGGCCTTGTCGGCCCACGGCCGGAGCGCCTCGACGGCCTGCTCTCCGGCTTCGATGCTCACGCCGGCGTCGGCGTAGGTGGCGGGTGGGGGCTCGGAGCTGTGCTCGGTCATGGGTCCAGTCGGAGTCGCGTCACGGTCGCTGCAATGCCTCCTCGGCACCGTACCCGGCCGGCAGCACCGGTGTGGCCGAGCCGCCGATTCCCCGGTTTAACCCCTCCAGCCGGAACTTGCCGACGGTGGCGTCGTCCGGCAGCGGGATCGGGTAGTCGCCGTCGAAGCACGCCGAGCACAGCCGGGACCGGGGCTGCTCGCTCGCGCTGATCAGACCCTCCAGCGACACGTATCCCAGCGTGTCGGCGCCGATCGACCGGCGCACCCCGTCGGCGTCCAGGCCGTTGGCGATCAGCTCGGCCCGCGAGGCGAAGTCGATGCCGTAGAAGCACGGCCAGCGCACCGGTGGGGAGGCGATCCGCACGTGCACCTCGACCGCGCCGGACTCGCGCAGCATCCGCACCAGCGCGCGCTGGGTGTTTCCGCGCACGATCGAGTCGTCCACCACGACCAGGCGCTGGCCCCGGATCACGTCCCGCAGCGGGTTGAGCTTGAGCCGGATGCCGAGCTGGCGAATGGTCTGCGAGGGCTGGATGAACGTGCGCCCCACGTAGGCGTTCTTGACCAGGCCCGAGCCGTACGGGATGCCGGAGGCCTGCGCGTAGCCGATCGCGGCCGGCGTACCCGACTCCGGCACCGGGATCACCAGGTCGGCCTCGGCCGGTTGCTCCTGCGCCAGCCGCCGGCCGATGTCCACCCGGGAGGCGTGCACCGACCGGCCGCTGATCGTGGTGTCCGGCCGGGCCAGGTAGACGAACTCGAACACGCAGCCCTTGGGCGACGGGTTGGCGAACCGGGACGAGCGCAGCCCGCCCTCGTCGATCGCCAGCAGTTCGCCCGGCTCGACCTCACGCACGAAGGAGGCGCCGACGATGTCCAGCGCGGCGGTCTCGCTGGCCACCACCCAGCCCCGGGACAGCCGGCCGAGCACCAGCGGCCGGACCCCGTGCGGGTCACGCGCCGCGTAGAGCGTGGACTCGTCGGAGAACACCAGGCAGAACGCGCCGCGGATGGCCGGCAGCAGGTCGAGGGCGGCCTGCTCCAGCCCGCGGTCGGCGGCCGACGCGGCGAGCAGTCCGGCGAGCAGATCCGAGTCGGTGGTGGCGCCGTTGCCGGCCAGCACGCCCTCGGCGCGCGCCCGCTCGAGCAGCTCCGCGGTGTTGACCAGGTTGCCGTTGTGCCCGAGGGACAGCCCGCTGCCGACCCGCGTGGTGCGGAACGTGGGCTGGGCGTTCTCCCAGGTGGTCGAGCCGGTGGTGGAGTAGCGGCAGTGCCCGACCGCGACGTGACCGCGCAGCGAGGACAGCACCTGCTCGTCGAACACCTGGCTGACCAGGCCGAGATCCTTGAACACGACGATCTGCTGACCGTCGGCCACCGAGATGCCGGCCGCCTCCTGGCCGCGGTGCTGCAGCGCGTAGAGGCCGTAGTAGGTGAGTTTGGATACCTCTTCGCCTGGTGCCCAGACCCCGAAAACGCCACATTCCTCACGGGGTTCCGGCTCGAGTGGGGTCGCCACAAGCTCGAGTGTAGGTGCAGCCGGGCTCCGTTCGGCCTAGCGCTGTGGGTGGGTCGTCACACATCCGTTCCCAGTCGAGCGATGGGAAGCAGCTCGCTCAGGTCCGCCCTGGTGCCGGAGGCCGTCACCCGGCCGGCGGCCACCGCGTCTGTCCACTGTAGACGGCCGGCGGCCAGTTCCAGCCAGGTCCGGGGGTCGGTCTCCACCACGTTGGGCGGGTTTCCCCTGGTGTGCCGCGGTCCCTCGACGCACTGCACCGCGGCGAACGGCGGCACCCGGACCTCGACGGAGCTGCCCGGCGCGAGCTGGGCCAGGGTGCGCAGGCTCAATCGCACGGCGGTGGCCACGGTGGCCCGGTCCGGCTGCTCGCCGCCGGCCAGCCAGGGCGCCACGGCCGCCATCCGGTCGCGCAGCTCCTGCGGGTCGACCGCGCGCCGGCTCAGTCCGCCGCCGCCCGCACGGTCTCGGTGAGCAGCGCGTCGACCTGGTGGATCAGCCGGCGCGAGTCGGCCGGCGAGATCGTGGTCCACATGATCCCGTCCGGGGCCGGCCGGCGGATCTGCACGTAGCGGCCGTCCTCGGTGTCGAAGAACGACACCACCCGATCGCCGCGCTGCCGCCGGCCGTGCCGGTCCCGAGCGGCGGCGCCGAAGTTCCCGGTGCCCAGCACGTCCTTGATCATGCCGGCCAGTGCGTCGGCGTCGTCGGGGCGCACCCCGCGGTCCAGCAGCGCGGCGTGGAAGCCCTGCCGGGTGCCGCCCGCGCTGTTGGCCGCCGCCTCGAAGTCCGCGCTGCGCACCGACACCGACTGGCCGGTTCCGGCCGGCCGGGACGGCAGCAGCTCGACCGCGGTCGCGGCCAGGTTCGTCGCCACGACCTGGCGCAGCGTGACCTCGGTGCCGGACAGCACGGCGATCGCGCCGTCGGTGCCGGCGCCGGCCACGATCAGCCGGACCCCGCGCTCCACGTACGCCCGGGCGTCCACCTCACGCTCCGGCCGGGCCAGCACCCGCAGGACATGGTCGATGTCGGGGTGCAGCGCCACCGGCCGGCCGAGGCCGCGGGCCTCGAGGTCGGACCACGCCTGCTGTTCCAGCGTGGCCCGCTCCTCGTAGGTCTTGCCCGGCGAGGGCACCTTCACCACCAGCGGCATCGCGCCCAGTTGCAGGTGCTCCCACAGCACGTCGAACTCGAGCGCCGACAGGGAGATCGGTTCCCGGTCGGTCTCCGGCTCGGTCCCCAGGCCCAAGATCGTCACTTCTCTTCTTGGCTCGGGTCTTCACCGATCACCGCGGGAGACACCATCCGGTCGTCGCCGAACACGTCGGTGGTCTCCAGCAGGTAGTCCGGCGAGAAGCGCTCCTCGTCCTCTCCGCCCTGACCGCGGCCGCCGCCCATCGGGGCGCCACCCATGCCGCCGCCCCGGGCGCCGCCCGCACCGGAGCCGCCCGCGCCGGCCGTACCGCCCGCGCCGGGGCCGCCGATGCCGGTGGCACCGCCGCGACCAAGCTGAGCCGCGGCCGCCGGCCGGCCGCTGTCCGGGTGCGGACCGCTGCCACCGGGCCCGAACCCGGCGGTGCCGGGCGCGCGACCCTCGGGGCCGAACCCGCTCGGGCCGCCGGGGAAGGGACCGCCGCCGCGCGGGCCGAACGGCGGGTTGCCGCCGGGCCGGTTGGTCTGGTTGAGCGGGTTGGGACCGCTGTTGGCCGGGTTGGGACCGCCGGGCGGCACCGGGCCGATCGGCGGCTTCGGGCCGGGGCCGGGCGGCAGCGGGCCGCCACCCGGCGGCGGAATCGGCACCGGGCCCGGGCCGGGACCCGGGATCGGGCCGGGGCCGGGACCTGGACCGGGCACCGGGCCGGGACCCGGCAGGCCCGGGGGCGCCGGGGCCGGCAGCGGAAGAACGTTCTGCGCGTCGGTCCCGCCGACCGGGCCGGTACCCACCGGCACCACGCCCACGCCGCCGGGCGGAACCGGCGCGGGGGACGACGGGCCGCCGGGGCCGCCCGTTCCACCTGGCGCGGGCGGCGTGGTGATCGTGCCGCCCGCGGAGCCGGTGCCGCCGGGGGCCAGGCCAGCGGTGGAGCCGCCCATCCAGCTGCCGATCTCGCCGCCGACCCCGGATCCACCGGGTGCTCCGGCCACCGAGATCACCACGTCCGGTGGCGCCACGAAGGTGCCGAGGGTGTTGCGGTTCCAGGTGCTGTTGGACTCGTAGGTGTTCATGGTGTCGACCGCCCGCTCGGCGGCGGCGGCCTGGGCCGCCTCCTGCCGCTCGTGGTCGGCCTGCTGTGCGGCCACGGCGGCGGCCGGGCCGGGGTTGCCGAGCAGGGCGGCACCGACGCCGGCAGCGGTATCCCAGCCGGACGGTGCGGGTGTCGTGACCTCGACCGGCTTGGGCATCTCGGACCGCGCGTTGGACACGTACTCCGCCTGGCTGTCCGTGGAGATGGCCATCACGCGGGAGCCGGTCTGGGCGTCGCTGGCCCACGCCTGCAACGGGGTCAGGCTGGTCGTCGCGTTCTCCGCCGCCGCACCGGTCCACCGCGCGCCCAGCTCGCCGAGGGCCCGGTTCAGGTCGGCGTCGACCTGTGACAGCTCGTCGGTGAGGCTGTTCCAGTACGCGGTCTGCGGTCCGGACGCGGCCGGCCCCGGACCGGAGTGGATCATGTCGTACAGCTCGGGATGGGAGTGCCCGCGCCACCGTGCGGTCATGTGATCGTCCCCTGGTTGGTCTCGGTCGAACGCCTTAGTTGCCGGAGTTCATTCGGGCGCTGTTGCCGCTCTCCGTGTTCACGTACCCGTTCTGCGCCGCGTCGAGCGACCTGATCACGTTCAGCAGCTGGTCGCGGTAGCCGGTCAGGCAGTGGATCGCGGACTCACCGCCGCCGCCGTTGGACCGCTGGGCGAACCGGTTCGCGGTTTCGCTGCTGACCGAGTCCCCGGCCCACGCCGGGACCTCCAGTCCGCCAAGCTGCTTCACCTTGGCCTCGACCCGGTCCAGCGCGGTCTGGAACGCCTTGCGCGCGGCCGGAATCGCGTCGAAGTCGATGGCAAGCGTCTGCTGACCGGCGTAGCTGGGTGCCGAGGAGGTTCCACCCCCACCACCGTCTGCAACGAACACGGCGTGTCTCCCTCAGTCCTGTGCATTTGCGACGACTGTATCTCTGATGCCCGACGCTGTGCAGCGGTTCCCACAAGCTTCGGCCACGCGGTGATTTTCTGTCCTCGAGACCAACCATAACGCCGCGGATTCGGGCCGGGTGGGGTCCCGGCCCGAATCCGTGGCTATGCCCGCGTGGATCAGATGTCCGGCTCCTCCGCGGCGGCCAATTCGGTCAGCGCGATTCCGCAGTTCGGCGCGGACCAGGCGTTGGACGTGCGGATGTCGACATGCACGTGGTCGTCGTGCCCGGGGTAGCCGGGCCCGAAGATCCCGCCGAAGCCGTGGTTGCGGGCCTGCTGGGCCAACCGGCAGAAGCCCTGCGAGCCGGCGGCCAGGTCGGCCGCGTTGCCGTACAGGTGCTGGCTGTTGCTCGCTCCGCCGACCGCCCGGTTGCACGCGATGCTGCGGAACCCGCTGTTGACGATCAGCGGCCGGTCACCGAACGCGTGCCGCAGGGCCTCCAACTGCCACATGGTCTTCAGCGCGTTGAACCGGGTCGCCGACTCGGACAGCGGGCCGCCGTCGAAGCCGCTGCCGCCGCAGCCGTCGTCCAGCTCCGCGTAGACGAAGTGGATCGGGGTGCAGTCGTCGTCCTGCAGTGCGTAGAACTGGTTGAACGTCTGGGCTCCGGCCACGCCGTCCGCGGACAGGCCGTAGGCCTGCTGGAAGCGCACCAGCGCCGCCCGGGTGGCCGGGCCGAAGGCGCCGTCGATCGCCAGATGCCCGCCGGAGCCGGGGTAGCCGGCGATGCGGATCTGCAGCTGCCGCACGTCCTCGCCGGACGCCCCCTGGCTCAGCGTGCGGTTCCAGGTGAAGCAGCCGTCGGCGGCGGCCTGGTTGACCGTCGAGGACACGAGCATGACGCCGGCCGCAAGGCTGAACGCCAGCAGCAGCCGCACCAGCGCGCGGGTGAGTCGGGTCGGTAGTCGCATGTGCGCCTCCGTAGCAGGGAGAAAATTACACACAGGAACTACTCGCTGACAGCTACTCACGTCAAGAGACAGTCGCCAAGATCAGACGAGCCAGCGCTCAATCTCCTCGGGCGGCCCGGGCTTGGCGAACAGCCAGCCCTGCGCGGAGTCGCAACCGATCTGGCGCAACAGGTCGACCTGCGCCTGGGTCTCCACACCCTCGGCGATCACCTCGAGCTCCAGGGTGTGCGCCAGCCGGACGAGGGCGGTCACGATCCGGGTGTCCACCGACGCGGCGGCCCCGTCGCGCAGCCCCTCGACGAACGAGCCGGCGATCTTGAGCGCGTGCACCGGCAGATGCCGCAGGTAGGCCAGGTTCGAGTAGCCGGTGCCGAAGTCGTCGATGGCGATCCGGATGCCGAGGTCGGACAGGCTGTGCAGCACCTCGAGCGGCTTGCCGGTGGTGCCCATGATCGCGCTCTCGGTCAGCTCGAGCTGCAGGTTCGCCGGCGGCACCCCGGCGCCGTCCAGGATGGACCGCACGTCGGCGACCAGGTTCGACTCGGCCACCTGGCGCGCGGCCAGGTTCACGCTGACCAGCGGGGCATCCGGGCCGAACGTGTCCAGCCACTCGCGGGCCTGGTCGCACGCCTCGGTGAGCACCCACCGGCCGAGCGAGACGATCAGCCCGGTCTCCTCGGCCAGGCCGATGAACCGGTCCGGGGCCAGCCGGCCGAACTCCGGGTGCGCCCACCGGACCAGGGCCTCGACCCCGTACAGCTTTCCGTCGGACAGCCGCAGCAACGGCTGGTAGTCGACGTAGAACTCGCCCCGGGACAGCGCCGCCGGCATGGTCGCGGACAGCGTGAACCGGGCGATCTCCCTGGCGTTGCGCTCCTTGTCGTAGCAGGCCCACCGGCTCTTGCCATCGGATTTGGCCCAGTGCAGCGTGATGTCGGCGTCGCGCATGATCTCGGCGGGGGTGGACTCGGCCACCGACCGCTCGACGATCCCGATGCTGGCCGACACGGACAGCCGGTGGCCGCCGATCCGGACCGGTTCGGCCAGGCAGCCAAGGATCTCCTCGGCGAGCGCCACCACCTCGTCCACGGTGGTGCTGTTCACCACCAGCACGACGAACTCGTCGCCGCCCATCCGGGCCACCAGCCGGCCGTCCGCCGAGACCAGGCCGTCCAGCCGGCTGGCCACCGCGACCAGCAACTGGTCGCCGATCACGTGGCCGAGGCTGTCGTTGATCACCTTGAACCCGTCCAGGTCCAGGTAGCACAGGGCGAGCCGGCCCTCGCCGGACCCGAAGGCGGCGTGCAGCCGCTCGGTGAACAGCGCCCGGTTGGCCAGCCCGGTCAGCGGGTCGTGATTGGCCTGGTAGCGCAGCTGTTCCTGGAGCTGGTGCCGCTCGGTGATGTCCTCGACCATGCCGACCAGGTACTTCGGCGCCCCGTCGTCGTCGCGGACCAGCGACACGGTCACGTTCGTCCACAGTGGACTGCCGTCGCGCTTGCGGAACAGCCGCTCGATCCGGTAGTGGTCGCGCAACCCGGCCGCGGTCTGCTCGAAGTAGGTCCGCATCTCGGAGCGGTCCTCGGGGTGGAACAGCGTGCTGATCTCGGTGCCGCGCAGCTGTTCGGTGCTGTAGCCGAGCATCGCGGCGAACCGGGCGTTCACCTCGAGCAGCACGCCCTTGGTGTCCGAGATGCCGATGCCCACCGCGGCCTCGGTGAACATGGCGCGGAACCGGGCCTCGGAGGCGCGGCCGGCCGCCTCGGCGCGGTCCCGGGCGTCCAGCGCGGCGCGGCGCAGCACCTCCTGCTCCCGGTAGACCCATTCCCGGGCGGCCTTGGCGAACCCGGTGGCCACGGCGGCCTGGATGGCCGGGATCCGTTCCCGGGCGCGCGCCTCGGCGGTGGCGTTGGCGGAGCGCAGCAGTTCCTCGCCGATCAGCCGGATCGTGCAGCCGAGCGCGTCGGGCGCGGTCAGGTGCAGCTCGACAATCGCCGCACCCACCTGCTCGACCGGCTCCGGCTGGAACGAATCGGCGCGCAGCGAAGCGGTCAGCACGCCGGCCAGCTCGTGGATGGCGCCGACCAGCCGCGCCCGATCCATGGCCACGTAACCCGTTCCGGCAAGCGCGGCGGCCCACGCGGAGGCGAAGGAGTCACGGCTGGCGATCACCTTCACCGAACGCCACGTAGGGCTTGCCACCGTCTCACCCCTCCGGCACTCCAGGACACCCCCGTGCGGGTAAGCGCAGGATACGACCGCTCTCACGCTCCGTCCACGTTCAGTTCCGGCGCGTCAGCCGAGATCGCTTATGGTCTAGACCATTCGGCCGGTTCAGTGAACTGCCGTGATCAATTAACGGAAAAGAGTGACACGTGGGTTCATTACCCCCACAATGCCGTTCTGGACGATCCCTGCAAGCGATCGTCGTCCCGGAGGGCAAGTCGGAAAGGCCGATCATGAGGTCCAATACGCGGTTCAGGCGACGCTACCCCGCGATCGTCGCCGTCACCATTGCTGCCAGCGCACTGCTTTTCGCATCCGTCGCCCCGGTCCAGGCCGTGGAGGACGTTTCCCCGAACGTCGACCCGGACGAGTTGGTCCGGCTCTACGACCATCCGATGGGTTCGCAGATCCGCCTGCACGAGGGCACCGCGGAAATGCCCAAGGATCCGCCGCCCATGGTCGACGCCTCGGTGCCCGGCATCGACGTCAGCGGCTGGCAGGGCAACGTGAACTGGGCCGCCCAGTGGAATGCCGGCAAACGGTTCGTCTGGGCCAAGGCGACCGAGGGCACCGGCTACCGCAACCCGTACTTCGCCCAGCAGTACAACGGTTCCTACAACCAGGGATTCATCCGGGGCGCCTACCACTTCGCGCTCCCCGACCGGTCCACCGGCGCGGCCCAGGCCGACTTCTTCAGCAACAACGGCGGCGGCTGGTCGGGCGACGGCCGGACCCTGCCGGGGGCGCTGGACATGGAGTACAACCCGTACGGCGCCACCTGCTACGGCAAGACCAAGGCGTCGATGACCCAGTGGATCCTCGACTTCAGCAACCGCTACAAGGCGCGCTGGGGAAAGTACCCGGCGATCTACACCTCGACCAGTTGGTGGAGCCAGTGCGTCAGCGGTGACTTCAGCAGCACCAACCCGCTGTGGGTGGCCAGGTACTCCTCGGCCGTCGGCACGCTGCCGTGCTGCTGGGGCTTCTACACGGTGTGGCAGTACAGCTCGTCGCCGATCGACCAGAACACCTTCAACGGCGCCATCGACCGGTTGCAGGCCCTGGCCCGCACTCCGGACTGAGGCCGGCAGGGTAAGGGCCCGTCCCGGGAGTGGCACGATGTCGATCGTGCGCTTCCGGGACGGGTTGCCGTGGCTGGTCACCGTGCTGCTCGCCGTCGCCGTGCTGGCGACGGTGACCGCCTGGGTGCGCTCCGACGGGATCGACCGGGGTGAGGCGCTCAAGACCGGCGGGCTCGCGGCCGGGTCGGTGATCGCGCTGTACGCGTTGTGGCTCAACGACCGGCGCCGGCGGGTCGAGGAGCAGCGGCAGGAGATCGAGCGCGGGCGGCAGGAGCTGGAGACGGCCAGGTACGCGCTCGAGCAGTCCCGGCAGGCGCTGGAGCACCAGCGGGCCGAGCACGACCGGGCCCGGGTGGCCGACGAGCGGTTCGCGCGCGCGGTCGAGCTGCTCGGGCACGACACCGACCAGGTGCGGGTGGGCGCGCTGCACGCGCTGGCCGGGCTGGCCCGCAGCCGGCCGGCCTATACGCAGACCGTGCTGGACGTGCTGTGCTCGTACCTGCGCCGGCCGTTCGACCACTACCGGTTCGCGGCGATCCGGAGCGAGAAGACGCCGACGGACGAGTCGCGGACCGGCAAGGAGTGGACCGACGACGAGCGGGCGGAGGCGGACCGCTGGCTGCAGGTGCGGCTGACCGCCCAGCGGCTGATCTACGACCTGCTCTCGCCGGTGTCCGAACCGGACGCGCCGGTCTACGACCTCGACCTGCACGGCGCCACGCTGGAGTACTTCGATCTGCGCGACCGGAAAGTCGGCCAGCTGCGCGCCCGGGAGATGAACCTCTACATGTCCACCATGCTGCGCGGCGCCGTGGTGCACGGCGGCGCGTGGCTGACCGGCACGCACAGCTGGGGCCGGTTCTTCGCCCGCGGCACCGTGTTCCACGACCTCGCCTGGTTCAGCAAGTTCGAGGCCGCCGAACGGGTCGAGTTCACCGGAAGCCGGTTCCTGGGCGAGACGAACTTCGCCAACACGGTGTTCCGCGACGAGGTGTCCTTTGCGGACGTGGAGTTCGACCGGGCGGTCGACTTCGGCAACGCGCGCTTCGAGGCCCAACTGGACCTGCGGGTGGCCGGCGGCGCGACCGCGAACACCCGGGCCATGCGGGTCTCCCTCGAGCACGAGACGAACCTGCCGGACGGTTGGAGTGTGGACACAACACGCGGCACGCCGTTCGGGCTCGTACGGGCCTGAAGCTACGGCTACGTAGCCACCTCAGTGGGACTTACGTAGCGGGCACGGATGTGAGCCGACCGGGCCCGGACGCAAGATTTCGTCGTGCTCGATCACCGAGTGAAGGTCAGTCGCAGCGTCCGGCCGCCGGCTCCCCGGCCCGGTGCGACCGAGCTGACCGTGCTGGTGGCCGACGACCACCCCGGGGTCGTCGGCCACCTTCGCGGCCTGCTCACCGCCGCACCCGGAATCACCGTGGTGGCCCAGGCGTCGACCGGTCCGGAGGCGATCGAGCTGGCCCGGCGGCACCGGCCGGACGTGCTGGTGCTCGACCTCGAGCTGCCCGACGGCGGCATCGCGGTGATCCGCGAGCTGACCGAGACCGCGGTGCTGGTCTATACCGCCCGGGCGGACGACGACTCGGTGCTGACCGCGATGCGCGCAGGCGCCCGCGGCTACCTGCTCAAGGACGCCGACGACCCGGCCG
Organism: Actinophytocola sp.; assembly: GCF_035762905.1. Lineage (GTDB taxonomy): Bacteria > Actinomycetota > Actinomycetes > Mycobacteriales > Pseudonocardiaceae > DASYTH01. Next base: position 49,771 of record NZ_DASUCC010000123.1, on the reverse strand, counting down.
GGGAGCACATGGTGCGGGCGGTCCGCGGGGTTGCCGCCGGCGAGGCGATCTTCGGCCAGAGCATCGCCGCCCGGGTACTGCAGCTGCTGGCCAACCCGGAACCCACGGCGCCGCTGCCGGACCTGACCGACCGCGAGGCCGCACTGCTGGACCTGCTCGCCGAGGGCTACGGCAACGCCGCCATCGCCGCCCGGCTGCAACTCGCCCCGAAGACGGTCAGCAACCTGATCTCCACCCTGGTCGCCAAGCTCGGCGTGAGCGGACGGGAGGCCGCGGTGTCGGCTGGACTGAGGAGCAGCGCAGCCGCGAGGAACGAGCGGCGAGCAGCGCACGAAGGAAGCCGACACCAGCAGCGGCCGACCGGAAGCGAACCATGGGCACCGTGAGCGACCGAAATGCCGCCGTGCGTCGAGCGCGGCCCTGAGCCACCGGCGTCCCGGGCCGGATGGGTGTCCCGTGGCCCTGTGGTCGGCAGGGCCGCGGGAGCTATCCCCAGATCTCCCTGGCGGTCTCGACGATCAGGCGGAGCTTGGCCACCTCGTCGTCGTAGGTCAGCGCGTTGCCCTCGACGGTCGAGGAGAACCCGCACTGCGGGGACAGGCAGATCTGGTCGTACGGCACGTGCTTGGCCGCCTCGTCGATCCGGCGCTTGAGCGTGTCCTTGCTCTCCAGCTCGCCGCGCTTGGTGGTGACCAGGCCGAGCACCACCATCTTCCCGGGCGGGACGAACCGCAGCGGGGCGAACCCGCCGGAGCGGGCGTCGTCGTACTCCAGGAAGAAGCCGTCCACGTCCAGCTCGGTGAACAGCGCCTCGGCCACGAAGTCGTAGCCGCCCTCGGCCACCCAGGACGACCGGAAGTTGCCCCGGCACATGTGCGTGGTGACCGTCATCCCCGGCGGCCGGCCGGTCAGTGCGGCGTTGATCTGCTTGATGTAGCGCAGGTGCTGATGCTCGGCGTCGTCACCGCGGGCGGCCAGCTCGGCGCGCTGCTCGGGGTCGTTCAGGTAGGCCAGGCTGGTGTCGTCGAGCTGCAGGTACTTGCAGCCCAACTCGCCGACGGCGGTGATCTGGGCGGCGTAGGCCGCGGACAGGTCGGACCAGAACTCCTCGACGTCCGGGTAGACCGCCGGATCGATGAACGCCCGGCCGCCGCGGTAGTGCACCATGCTCGGCGACGGGATGGTCAGCTTCGGCACCACGTCGTCCGGGGCCACCGACATCAGGTACCGGAAGTGCTCGGCGAAGATCGGCTGCGGCAACGTGATCTTGTCGTGCACCCGCAGCGCGGCGCTGGTGAAATCCAGGTCCCCGGCGGCGTTGCGGAAGTGCACCTTGAGCTTCTCGTCGGACTGGCCGATGCCGCCGAGCTGGTAGATGAAGTCCATGTGCCAGGTGGTTCGGCGGAACTCGCCGTCGGTGGCCGACTGCAGCCCGACCTCGCGCTGCATCGCGACCACGTCGGCGATCGCCTCGTCCTCCACCTTGCGCAGGTCCTCGGCGGAGATCCGGCCGGCCGCCCGGTCCTCCCGGGCGGCCAGCAGCGCCGCCGGGCGCAGCAGGCTGCCGACGTGGTCGGCGCGGAACGGTGGGAAAACTCGCAAGGGGTCAACCTCCTTTGGGCAGGGGCAGTCCGACGTAGTTCTCCGCGAACGACGTGGCCGCCGCGGTGGACGAGGTGAGGTAGCGCAGCTGGGACAGTTGCAGCCGCTCGCCGAACGGATCGGCGTGCGGCGGCCGGTGCAGCATCGAGGTCATCCACCAGGAGAAGTGCTGCACCCGCCAGACCCGCCGCAGGCAGTTGTCCGAGTAGGCGTCCAGCCCGGCGCCGCTGCCCGACGTGTACCACTCGTCGAGCGCCGCGGCCAGCACGTACACGTCGGCCACCGCCAGGTTGAGGCCCTTCGCCCCGGTGGCCGGCACGATGTGCGCCGAGTCGCCGGCCAGGAACAGCCGGCCATGCCGCATCGGCTCGGTCACGTAGCTGCGCAGCGCGGTGATGCCCTTGTCCAGCAACGGCCCGGTGTTGAGCTGGAAGCCGTCCCGGCGGTGCAGCCGGTTGGCCAGCTCCGCCCAGATCCGCTCGTCCGGCCATTCCGCCAGCCGTTCGTCCGGCGCGACCTGGAGGTAGAGCCGGGTGATCTCCGGGGTGCGCATGCTGTGCAGCGCGAACCCGTCGCCGGTGTGCGCGTAGATCAGCTCCTCGGACGACGGCGGCGCCTGGGCCAGCACCCCCAGCCAGGAGTACGGGTACTGATGGTCGTAGGCGGTGATCGCCCCGGCCGGAACGGCGGGCCGGCTCACCCCGTGGAAGCCGTCGCAGCCGGCCACGAAGTCACAGTGCAGCTCCACCTCGCGGCCCTGGTGCGTGCCGCGGATCACCGGCCGGGGCCCGGTCAGGTCGTCGATGCCGGTGGCCGGCGCCTCGAACACCAACGGCCGGCCGGTGTCCAGCCGGGCCGCGACCAGGTCCTTCACCAGCTCGTGCTGGGCGTAGATGGTCACCCCGCGCCCGGTCAGCTCGGTCAACGGGATCCGGTGCCCGACGCCGTCGAAGAGCACCTCCAACCCGCTGTGCACCAGGCATTCCCGGTGCAGCCGGGCGGACAGGCCGATCTCGTCGAGCAGGTCGACGGTGCCCTGCTCGAGCACGCCGGCCCGGATCCGGTGCTCGATGTGCTCGCGGGTGGCCCGCTCCAGCACGACCGAGTCGATGCCGAGCCGGTGCAGCAGGTGGGCGAGCATCAGTCCGGCCGGGCCGGCGCCGATGATCCCCACCTGCGTGCGCATCGTGCCCATTAGAACGGATAGGCCGGGATGTCGCCGCGCATCGTGATCCAGCGTTGCTCGGTGAACGCGTCCAGGTTGGCCGTGCCGCCGAACCGGGCGCCGGTGCCGGAGTCGAGCACGCCGCCGAACGGCGCCACCGCCTCGTCGTTGACCGTCTGGTCGTTGATGTGCACGATCCCGGTCGGGATCCGCTCGGCCAGCGCCAGGCCGCGCATGGCGTCCCCGGTCATGATCGACAGGGACAGGCCGTACTCGGTGGCGGCGGCCATGGCGACCGCGTCGTCCTCGGTGGCGAACGGCAGGACCGGCGCCACCGGCCCGAACACCTCGTGCGCGTAGGCGGGCATGTCCGGGGTGACCTCGGCGAGCACGGTCGGCCGGTAGCACAGGCCCTCGTACGTGCCGCCGGCCGCGAGCCGGGCCCCGGCGTCCACGGTGGACGTCACCAGGCCGTGCACCTTGTCCCGCTGGCCCTCGTCGATCAGCGGCCCGAGCGCGACCGGATCCGTTGCCGGGTTGCCGACCGGCAGCGCGTCGGCGTGCGCGGCGAGCGCCTCGGTGTAGGCGGCGGCGATCTTCTCGTGCACCAGGTGCCGGCCGGCGGTCATGCAGATCTGGCCCTGGTGCAGGAACGAGCCCCAGGCGCCGGCCGACACGGCGGCCTCGATGTCGGCGTCGTCCAGCACCACGATCGCGCTGTTGCCGCCCAGTTCCAGGTGCACCCGCTTGAGGTTCCGGCCGGCCAACTCGGCGACGGCGCGGCCGGTGGCGCTGGAGCCGGTGAACGAGACCACCCGCACGTTGCGGTCGGTGACCAGCGCGGTGCCGGCCTCCGCGCCGCCGGGCAGCACGTGCAGCAGCCCGTCCGGCAGCCCGGCCTCGGCCAGCACGCGGGCGATGGCGAACCCGCCGGAAACCGGGGTGCGCAGGTCCGGCTTGAGCACCACGGCGTTGCCGAGCGCGAGGGCCGGTGCGACCGACCGGATGGACAGGATCAGCGGCACGTTGAACGGGGAGATCACGCCGACCACGCCGACCGGGACCCGGCGCAGCAGCGACAGCCGCGGCTGGTTGGTCGGCAGGATCTCGCCGAGCGGCCGGGAGGCGAGGGCGGCGGCCTCGTAGCACTCCTGCGCGGCCACGCCGACCGCGAAGCCGGCCAGGCCGGGCACCGCGCCGGTCTCCCGGATCACCCAGTCCCGCAGTTCGTCGGCGTGCTGCTCGACCAGCGCGCCGGCCCGGCGCAGCACCCCGGCCCGCTCCTCGAAGTTGGTGGCCGCCCAGTCCCGCTGGGCGGCGGCCGCGGCCCGCGCCGCCGCGGCCACGTCCTCGGCGTCGGCCACCCCGGTGCGACCGAGCTCGGCGCCGGTGGCCGGCTCGGTGATCGGCAGGTCGCCGCCGCGCGAGGAGATCCATCCTCCACTGTAGACCTGGCCCTCGAACTCCTTGGCGTCCAACAGGTTCAGCGTCGCTGTCATTGTCTCTCCAGTTTTGCTTTCTGGATCTGGGCGTAAACCTGACCGCGCAGCTCGGTGAACCGCGGAGCCCCGCGGGTGGTCAGCTGGTCGCGCTCGGCCGGCAGGTCGATCTCGATGTCGTCGGCGATGTGGGTGGGCGCGGCGGACAGCGTGATCACCCGCTGGCCCAGGTAGACCGCCTCGTCGATGTCGTGCGTGACGAACAGCATGGTCATCTCGAACCGTTGCCACACCGAGCGGATCAGGTCCTCGAGGTCGGCCCGGGTCTGCGCGTCCACCGCGGCGAACGGCTCGTCCATCAGCAGCACCTGCGGCTGGTAGGCGATGGCCCTGGCGATCGCCACCCGCTGCTGCATCCCGCCGGAGAGCTGCCACGGGTAGGCCCCGTGCGCGTCGGCCAGCCCGACCGCGTCCAGCGCCTCGGCCACCTGCCGGCGCCGGGCCGCGCGGGACAGCCCGGCCGCGCGCAGCGGCAGTTCGACGTTGGCGGCCACCCGCAGCCAGGGGAACAGGCTGCGGCCGTACTCCTGGAACACCACGGCAAGGCCCTTGGGCGGGCCGGACACCCGCTGCCCGGCCAGCCACACCTCACCGGCGGTGGGCGGTAACAGCCCGGCGATGCAGCGCAGCAGCGTGGTCTTGCCGCAGCCGGACGGCCCGACGATGCAGACGAACTGGCCGGGCTCGACGGTGAAGGTGAGCTCGCCGACCGCCTCCACCCGGCGGCCATGGCCGTCGTAGACCTTGTTCAACTCCGTGACGGTCAGCATCGTTTCAGCGTTCCTTCTCCACCGCGCGTAATCCGTGATACCAGGCAAGAACCTGATGCTCCACCAATCTGAAGATCAACGACAGGAGCACGCCGAGCAGGCCGAGCAGCAGTACCCCGCTCCACATCTCGGGAATCTGGAAGCCGCGCTGGAACTGGACGATCGTGAAGCCCAGCCCGCTGCTGGCCGCGAACATCTCGCTGATCACCATCAGGATGATCCCGACCGACAGCGCCTGCCGGGCGCCGGTGACGATCTGCGGGCTGGCCGAGCGCAGCACCAGGTGCCACATCCGCAGCCACCCGCCGATCCGGTAGCTGCGGCAGGTGTCGAGCAGCACCCCGTCGATCGCCCGCACGCCCTCGACCGTGTTCAGCAGTACCGGCCACACGCAGCCGGACACGATCACCAGGATCTTCATCTCGTCGCCGATGCCGGCGAACAGCATCAGGATCGGCACCAGCACCGGCGGCGGGATCGCCCGGAGGAACTCAAGCGTCGGCTCGAGCAGCGCGCGCAGTGACTGGCGCAGCCCGATCGCCACGCCGAGCGCAACCCCGATCAGCAGGGCGATCAGGTAGCCGAAGCCGAGCCGGGCCAGGCTGGGCAACACGTCGTCGACCAGCCGCGGGCCGAACCAGGTGTCGCCGAACGCCTCCAGGATGACCCGCAGCGGCGGGATGTAGAACGCGGTCGATCCGTCGCTGGCGATCCACCACGTGGCGAACAGCAACGCCGGCAACGCGAGGATCATCGTGGTCCGATAGGCGATCCGCACGATCATGACGGGATCTCCTGCCGCACGGACGGATGCCAGGCCAGCACCTGCCGCTCGGCCGTGCGGGTGATCAGGTTGGCCACCACGCCGATCAGCCCGGTCACCACGACCAGCGCGTACATCTGTGGCACCGCGTCGCTGGCCTGGGCGATCGCGATCTCCTTGCCCAGCCCGGGCGAGCCGATGATCAGCTCACCGGTGATGGCCAGGATCAGCGCGACCGAGGCGGCCAGCCGCACGCCGGTCACGGCGTAGGGCAGCGTGGTCGGCCAGATCAGGTACCGCACGGTGCCCACCCGGCCGAGCCGGTAGGACCGAGCGGTGTCCCTGGCCACCGGGTCGACGTCGGCCACCCCGTGCAGCACCTGCACCAGCACCTGCCAGAACGACGCGTACACCACCAGGATCAGCGTCGAGGTGACGGTGGAGCCGTAGAGCAGCACGGCCAGCGGGATCAGCGCGACCGACGGGATCGGCCGGAGGAACTCGACGGTGGACGCGGTGGCCACGCGCAGCACCGGGATCGAGCCGATCACCACGCCGATGACCACCCCGGCCAGCACCGCGATGGCCAGCCCGAGGCCCCAGGTGCGCAGCGTGTCCGCAAGCGCGGTCCAGAACCGCTCCTCGCGGACCTGATCGGCGAGCGCGACCGCGATCCGGCTGGTGGGCGGGGCGTACTGGTCGGAGACCAGCCCGATCCGCGGCACCAGCTCGAGCAGCGCGCCGAAGCCGATCAGGCCCGCGAGGCCGAGCAGAACTCTCACAGGAACAGGGCGTCGACGTCTGCCGGCTTCTCCAGCAGCTTGTCCTCGAGGGCCAGGTCGGCCAGCTTCTGCACGGAGTCCCGGTTCACGTCGGCCGGCCACTTCGGCAGCGTCATCTTGGCGATCACGTCCGGCGCGATCTGGGTGTACGTGCCGATGATCTGCCGGGCCTCGTCGGGGTGGGCGTCGGCGTAGGCCAGTGACTCCTGCATCGCCTCGGTGAACCGCTTGACCAGGTCGGGGTTCTGACCGATCAGCTGGTTGGAAGCGAAGTAGCTGGCGATGGTCAGCTGGGGCGCCACGTCCACGTAGCTGGACGCGATCTTGCGGCCGCCCTGGGCGAGCACGGCCTGCTGGAACGGCTCCACCACGAACACCGCGTCGACCTGACCGGACTGCAATGCGGCCGGCTGCTGCGGGAAGCCCATCTCGACGAACTGGACCGATGCCGGGTCACCGCCGGCCTTGCGGACCGACTGGCGCACCGAGGTGTCCACGATGTTCTTCAGCGTGTTGGCCGCGACCTTCTTGCCGGCCAGATCCGCGGCCGTCCTGATCGGACTGTCGCCCTTGACCATCAGCGCGGCGAAGTCGTTGCCGTCCTGCCCGGTGGAGTTGTTTCCGTTGGACACCACCTTGATCGGCACGCTGCGGGACTGGGCCAGCAGCAGCGAGACCATGTTGCTGAAGCCGAACTGGTACTGCCCGCTGATCACGGCCGGCACGATCGCCGCGCCGCCCTGGGCTAACTCGAGCTTCAGCTCGATGTTGCGCTTGCTGAAGAAGCCCTTCTCCTTGCCGAGGTAGATCGGCGCCACGTCGAGGATCGGGATGACCCCGACGGTGACCTGGTCCGGCGGGCCGGACGGCGTGGAGGCCGGCGCGCTTCCGGTCTGCGGCGGGGCGGTGCTGCCGCCGGTGTTGGCACCGCAGGCGGAGGCGGCCAGCACGGCCGCGGTGAACAGGACTGCTGCGAGGTTTCGTCGCATCGTCGGGACTCCATCCACCCGTTATTGGGCGTGTTCGCACAGCGAACGCGTGTTCAGTAGATGAACGTAGAACCACCGACACGCCAGCGTCAACCTTGACTTGTCACGATTCGGCTCCCTATGGTGCGTTTAAAGAACGTTCGTTCGCATAGCGCACGCGGAGGGGCCAATGGCCGAACTGGTCGGTCTGGCCGAGGGCATCGCGACGCTGGTCCGGGACGGCGACGTGGTGGCCCTTGAGGGGTTCACCCACCTCATCCCGGTCCGGGCCGGCCAGGAGATCATCCGCCAGGGCCGGCGCGACCTCACCCTGGTCAGGATGACCCCGGACATCATCTACGACCAGTTGATCGGCGCCGGATGCGCCAGCCGGCTGGTGTTCTCCTGGGGCGGCAACCCGGGAGTCGGTTCGCTGCACCGGTTCCGGGACGCGGTCAACAACGGCTGGCCGGCCCCGCTCGAGCTGGACGAGCACAGCCACGCCGGCATGGCCAACCGGTACGTGGCCGGCGCGTCCGGGCTGCCGTTCGCGGTCATGCGCGGCTACGCCGGCACCGACCTGTTCCGGCACAACGCCAACCTGGCCACGGTCACCTGCCCGTTCACCGGCGAGGTGCTCACCGCGGTGCCGGCGCTGCGGCCGGATGTCACCGTGATCCACGCCCAGCGCGCCGACCGCAAGGGCAACGTGCAGATGTGGGGACTCACCGGCGTGCAGAAGGAAGCGGTGCTGGCCGCCGACCGCTCGCTGGTCACCGTCGAAGAGGTGGTGGACACCCTGGACCCGCGACCGGACGCGGTGGTGCTGCCCGGCTGGGTGGTGACCGCGGTGGCCGTGGTGCCCGGCGGCGCCCGCCCGTCCTACGCGCAGGACTACTACGACCGGGACAACGACGCCTACCGCGCCTGGGACGCGATCAGCCGGGACCGGGACGCGTTCACCGCCTGGCTGCGTACCGAAGTGCTGGATCCGGTGGGCTCATGAGCACCTGGACCGCCGAGGAGATGATGACGATCACCGCCGCGCGGGCACTGGTCGGGCACACCTCCTGCTTCGTCGGGATCGGGCTGCCGAGCACCGCGGCCAACCTGGCTCGCCGGCTGCACAACCCGGACCTGGTGCTGATCTACGAGTCCGGGGCGATCGGCGCCAAGCCCACCCGGCTGCCACTGTCCATCGGGGACGGTGAGCTGGCCGAGACCGCGGACGCCGTGATCAGCGTGCCCGAGGTGTTCAACTACTGGCTGCAGCCCGGCCGGATCGGCGTCGGCTTCCTGTCCGCCGCCCAGCTCGACCGGTACGCCAACCTGAACACCACGATCATCGGCGCCGACTACCGCGACCCGGACGTGCGGCTGCCCGGCGCGGGCGGGGCGCCGGAGATCGCGGCGTCCTGCCGCGAGGTGTTCCTGATGCTGCGGCACACCCGGCGGGCGTTCGTCGAGAAGGTCGACTTCGTCACCTCGGTCGGCTTCGGCGACGGGCCGGGTTGCCGGGACCGGCTCGGTCTGCGCGGCCGCGGTCCGGTGCTGGTGGTGACCGACATCGGCGTGCTCGAGCCGGATCCGAACACCTGCGAGCTGACCCTGACCCACCTGCACCCCGGCGCCGAGTTGGCCGCGGCCCGCGCCGCCACCGGATGGGCCCTCGCCGTCGCCGCGGACCTGGCCGAGACCGACCCGCCCACCGGCGAGGAGCTGGCCGTGCTGCGCGACCTCGTGAAAGGACCGTGACCCCCATGACCGACCTGGTGCTGCCCGGCTACCGGCGGCCCGGCGAGGACGTGCACCCGCCGCTGTACAGCCCGGGATACGTCTCGACCACCCTGCGCGCGCCTGCGCTGTCCCCGGTGCGGCTGACGCACTCGCTGACCGAGATCACCGGCCCGCTGCTCGGCGAGGGCCGGGTGGACCCCAACGACGCCGACCTCACCCAGCAGCACGACGGCGAGCCGCTCGGCGAGCGGATCATCGTGCACGGCCGGGTGGTCGAGGAGGACGGCCGGCCGGTGCCGCACACGCTGGTCGAGGTCTGGCAGGCCAACGCGGCCGGCCGCTACTTCCACGCCGCCGACCGGCATCCGGCTCCGCTGGACCCGAACTTCACCGGGGTCGGCCGGTGCCTCACCGACGCCGACGGCGGCTACCGGATCGTGACGGTCAAGCCCGGCGCCTACCCGTGGCGCAACCACGACAACGCCTGGCGCGCCGCGCACATCCACTTCTCGCTGTTCGGCCGGTCGTTCACCCAGCGGCTGGTCACCCAGATGTACTTCCCCGGCGATCCGCTGTTCTTCCAGGACCCGATCTACAACGCGGTGCCCGAGGCGGCCCGGCCGCGGATGATCTCCAGCTTCGACCTGTCGGCGACGGTGCCGGAGTGGGCGCTGGCGTTCCGGTTCGACATCGTGCTGCGCGGCCGGGAAGCCACCCCGATGGAGAAATCATGACGCTGGGATTGACCCCGTCGCAGACCGTCGGACCGTTCTTCGCGCACTGCCTGCCCTGGCCGGACGGGCCGTACGTGGTCGACGAGCACACTCCGGGCGCGTTCTGGCTGCGTGGCCGGATCACCGACGGGGCCGGTGAGCCGGTGCCGGACGGGCTGGTGGAGAGCTGGCAGGCCGACCCGGACGGGCGGTTCGCGCATCCGGACGACCCGCGCGGGGCCGGCGTGGAGTTCCGCGGGTTCGGCCGCTGCCCGACCGACGCGGCCGGGTACTGGGCGATCCGCACGCTGCGACCCGGCCGGGTGCCCGATGCGGCCGGCCGGCCGCAGGCGCCGCACATCGACCTGTCCATCCTCGGCCGCGGGCTGCTCGACCGGCTGGTCACCCGGGTCTACCTGCCCGACGAGCCGGCCAATGCCGAGGACCCGGTGCTCGCCGGCGTGGACCCCGCCCGGCGCGGCACGCTGATCGCCGTGGCCACCGCGGACGGCTTCCGGTTCGACGTGCGGCTGCGGGGCGATGGCGAGACGGTCTTCTTCAGTGTCTGAGCCGGGTCTGTTCGACGAGGTGCTCGCGCGCGGCGGGGTGCGCGAGGCGGTCGGCGACCGTGCCTGGCTGGCCGCGATGCTGTCCGCCGAGACGGCGCTGGCCCGGGCACAGGCCCGGATCGGACTCATCGAGCCGGAGGCGGCGGCCGCCGTCGCCGATGCCTGCCGGGTGGACCGGTTCGACCTGGCCGAACTGGCCAGGCGGGCCGGCCGCCATGCCAGCCCGGTGGTGCCGCTGGTGCGCATGCTGCGCGAGGTCGCCGGCCCGGCCGTCCACAAGGGAGCGACCAGCCAGGACATCCTGGACACCGCGGCCATGTTGGTGTCCCGGTCCGCGCTGGACGTGCTGCTCGCCGACCTGTCCGGTGCGAGCGACGCGGCGGCCCGAATGGCCCGGACGTACCGCAACGTCCCGATGGCCGGGCGCACCCTGTTGCAACCGGCCGCGCCGGTCACCTTCGGGCTCAAGGCGGCACGCTGGCTGTCCGCGCTGGACGCGGCGGCCGAGCGGCTCACGGCGGTGCGCGGCCGGCTGGCCGTGCAGCTCGGCGGCCCGGCCGGCACCCTGGCCGGCTTCGAGGGGCGGGCGTTCGACCTGGTCGAGGCGTTCGCCGGGCAGCTGGGCCTTGCGGTTCCGGTGCTGCCATGGCACACCGACCGGACCCGGATCGCCGACCTGGCCGGCGCTCTCGGCACCGCGGCCGGCACCGCCGGCAAGATCGCCCGGGACGTGACGCTGTTGTCTCAGGCGGAGGTGGGCGAGGTCGCCGAGGGGGCGCCCGGGGGCTCGTCGGCCATGCCGCACAAGCGCAACCCGGTGGCCGCGGTGTCCACCCTGGCGTCGGCGAGCCAGGCGCCCGGGCTGGTCGCCACCCTGCTGGCCGCGATGGCCGGCGAGCACGAGCGGGCGGCCGGCGCCTGGCAGGCCGAGTGGCGGCCGTTGCGCGACCTGCTGGTCGCGACGGGTTCGGCGATGTCCTGGCTGCGGGCCTGTCTGACCGGGCTGCGCGTCGATGCCGGTGCCATGGCGGCGAACCTGTCGAAATTTCTGTCCGATGTGGATACCGGATGTTCCGGGGAGCTGGTCGATCGGGTGCTGGAGGTCCGGTGAACGTCGCGCTTTCGTACACCGTGGACGGACCGTCCGACGGTCCGGTGCTGGTGCTGGGCAACTCGCTGGGCACCACGGTGGCCATGTGGGAGCCGCAGCTTCCGGCGCTCACCGAGCGGTTCCGGGTGGTGCGCTACGACCACCGCGGGCACGGCGGCTCGCCGGTGCCGTCCGGCCGGTACCGGCTGACCGACCTGGGCGGCGACGTGCTGGCCCTGCTGGACTCGCTCGGCCTGGACCGGGTGCACCTCGGCGGGCTGTCGCTGGGCGGCATGGTGGCGATGTGGGTGGCGGCGAACGCCCCGGACCGGGTGGACCGGCTGGCGCTGCTGTGCACCTCGGCCCGGCTCGGCCCGGCATCGATGTGGCGGGAGCGAGCGGAAACCGTTACCGCGCAAGGGACCGGGGCGCTGGTCGAGACGCTGCTCGGCCGCTGGTTCACCGCGGGGTTCACCGCCGCCCGCCCGGACGTGGCCACCTGGGCCGGGGCGCTGGTCGCCGGCACGCCCGCGACCGGTTACGCCGGCTGTTGCGCGGCCATCGAGACCATGGACCTGGTGCCGTCGCTCGGCTCGATCACCGCGCCCACCCTGGTGATCGCCGGTGCCGACGACCCGGCCACCCCGCCGGAGCACGCCGAGGTGATCGCCGCCGGCATCCCCGGCGCGCGGCTGGCCGTCGTCCCGGACGCCGCCCACCTGGCCAACGTCGAGCAACCCGAGGCCGTGACCCGGCTGCTGCTCGAGCATCTGGAAGGGACAGCACGATGAGCGAGCTTGATCCGGCCGGTGAGGAGGTCCGTCGGGCCGTCCTCGGCGACGAGCACGTGGACCGGGCGATCGCCGGGACCACGCCGTTCTCCGCGCCGTTCCAGGAGTACATCACCCGGGCGGCCTGGGGCGGGGTGTGGACCCGGCCGGAGCTGGACCGGCGCACCCGCAGCCTGCTCACCCTTGCGCTGCTGGCCGCGTTGCGCTGCGAGGCGGAACTGGCCATGCACGTGCGGGCCGCCGTGCGGATCGGGGTGACCCCGGTGGAGATCCGGGAGGCGCTGCTGCACACCGCGGTCTACGCCGGAGTGCCCGCGGCCAACACCGCGTTCGCCGTGGCCGGCAAGGTGCTCGACGAGCTGGGGGTGCAGACATGACCCGCGGACCCGACTTCGTGCAGTCGCTGGAGCGCGGGCTCGCGGTGATCCGGGCGTTCGACGCCGAGCACGCCGAGCTGACCCTCAGCGAGGTGGCCGCCAGCACCGGCGTGACCAGGGCCGCCGCCCGCCGGTTCCTGCTGACCCTGGCCGAGCTGGGCTACGTCCGCGCCGAGGGCCGCTACTTCTCGCTCACCGCCCGGGTCCTGGAACTGGGCTTCGCCTACCTGTCCAGCCTCTCCCTGCCCGAGGTCGCCGAGCCGCACCTGGAGGCACTGGTCGCCGAGGTCAACGAGTCCTCATCGGTGTCGGTGCTCGACGGTGACGACGTCGTCTACGTCGCCCGCGTCCCGACCAGCCGGATCATGACCGTGGTGATCAGCGTCGGCACCCGGTTCCCGGCCTACGCCACCTCCATGGGCCGGGTCCTGATCGCCGGCCTGTCCGACGAGGCGGTGGACGCCTACCTCGCCCGGGTCAGGCTCGAACCGCTCACCACCCGCACCGTTTCCTCGGGCCAGGGCCTGCGCGCCGAGCTGGCCAAGGTCCGCACCCAGGGCTACTCCCTGGTGAACCAGGAGCTCGAGGACGGCCTGCGCGCCATCGCCGCCCCCATCCGCGACCGCACCGGCCGCGTCATCGCCGCCTTGAACATCTCCGCCCACGCCAGCCGGACCTCCCTTGAGGTCATGCGCCGCGACCTGCTCCCGCCACTGCTCAAGACCGCCGCCCGGATCGAGGCCGACTTCTTCGGCCGCCAGCGCCGGTGAGCCGGGGTCACGGCGACAGCGAGGACAGGAAGGTGTCCAGTGCGGCGTCGAAGGCGGCCGGGCGTTCCAGGTTGGGCAGGTGGCCGGCGTCGTCGATGACGACGAGGGTGGAGCCGGTGAGCAGGCGGTGCATCGCCTCGGCGTCCGGGATGGGGGTGTAGCCGTCGTCCCGGCCGACCAGGATCAGGGCGGGGACGTCCGCCGCGGCGAGCACCGGGGTGTAGTCGGGGCGCTCGGCCCGGCCGCGTAGCGCCGCCGCGGCTCCGGCCGGTGGGGTGCCGCGCATCATCTCGAGGACGTGGTCGGCGACGGCGGGCCGCGTGGCGATGGTCAGCGGGGACACCATCTTGGGGAGTTCCTCGGCGGCGTACTCGGCCATGCCGTCGCGCTCCAGCCGGTCGGCGGTGTCCAGGCGGAGTTGGCGACGCTCGGGGGTGTCCAGGCCGGCGAAGGTGTCGGCGAGGACGAGGGCGCGGACCCGGGACGGGAACTGCCGGTAGAAGTCCATGACGATCTGGCCGCCCATGGACAGGCCGCAGAGCACGGCGCGGTCGACGCCGAGCCGGTCGAGCAGGCCGGCGATGTCGGCCGCGAACTCGGCCAGCGTGGTCTTGCCCGGCAGCACCGCGGCCTCGCCGTAGCCGCGCAGGTCCGGCGCGATCACCCGGAACCCGGCCCGGCCGAACCGGTCCAGCTGCGGCCGCCACATCGACCGGTTGAACGGGTGCCCGTGCACCAGCACCACCGCGTCCCCGGCCCCCACGTCCTCGTACCCGGAGGTGATCATGATCTCCACTCTAGGTGTCGCCGTAGCACGGCCGCCCTGTGCGGCGATCACATAACGACAGGTAATCGGGCCGGGCGAGGGCTACCGATGAGCACAGCGGAGCGCGGCGGGCACGCCGTGCTGGATCGGCCGTGGCCGTTCGTCGGCCGCGAGCGCGAGCTTGCCCGCGTGGCGGCGGCGCTCGGCCGGCCGGACGCGGCCGGGCTGCTGTTCGCCGGGCCGGCCGGGGTGGGCAAGACCCGGCTGGCCACCGAGTGCGCCGCGATCGCCGAGCGGGTGGGATTCCGGTGCGTGCGGGTGCTGGCCACCCGGGCGGCGGCCGGCGTCCCGCTCGGCGCGCTGGCCCCGCTGCTGCCGGCCGACTCGCGGCGCACCGGCCCGCGGGCCAACTGGCTGCGCGCGGCGGCGGACGCGATCGCCAGCGGACCCGGGCCGCTGCTGCTCGTGGTGGACGACGCGCACCTGCTGGACGCCGCCTCGGCCACGGTCGTGCAGCAACTGGCCGCGCCGGACCGGGCGTTCGTCGTGCTCACCACGAGAACCGGGCTGCCGGCGCCGGAACCGCTGCTGGCGCTGTGGAAGGACAACATCGTCGAGCGGCTGGACCTGACGCCGCTGTCCGAGAAGGACGTCCACCGGATCCTCGACCAGGTGCTCGGCGGGCCCATCGACGGCGCCGCCCGGCACGAGCTTTCCCAGGCCAGCCAAGGAAACGCGCTGTTCCTGCACGAGCTGGTGCTCGGCGGCCTTGACACCGACATCCTGCGCCGGGAGCAGGGCGTGTGGCGGCTGGCCCGGACGCTGTCCAGCTCGCCGCGGCTGATCGAGCTGGTCGGCGCCCGGCTGGTGGACCTGGACCGGACCGAGCGCGAGGTGCTCGAACTGCTCGCCCTCGGCGAGCCGTTGCCGTGGGAGATCGTCGCGCAGTTCGCCGAGCCCGCTCTTGTCGACAAGTTGGAGCGGCACGGTCTGGTGCAGACCGTGCGGCAGCGCAGCGGGTTGCAGGTCAGCCTGGCGCACCCGCTCTACGGGGAGGTGCTGCGCGGCCAGCTCACCGCGCTCGGCCGGATGGCGGCCAGCCGGCGGCTGGCCGAGGCGGCCACCGGCGTCGGGGTGGAGCGGGTCGGTGCGCTGCCGCTCGCGGTCTGGCAGATGGACGGTGGCGGCACGGTCGACCCGAAGATCATGCTGGACGCGGCGCGCGGAGCCCGGCGGGCCGGCAACCTGCCGTTGGCCGAACGGCTCACGGTGGGCGCGGCCGATGCCGGCGCCGGTGCCGCGGCCACGCTGCTGCATGCCCGGGTGCTCGGCGAGCGCGGCTCACCCGAGCGGGCCGAGGAGCTGCTGGCCGGGCTGGCCGAGCGGGCCGGCACCGAGGAGGAGCGCGCCTCGGTGGCGATCGAGCGGGCCCGCGCGCTGCTGTACTGGCACGGCCGAGGCGAGGACGCCGCGGCGATGCTGGACACCGCGTCGGAGCAGCTCACCGGCAAGCTGATGGACCAGGTGCTGGCGCACCGGGCGCTGATCGCGCTGCTCTGCGGCCGGCTCTCGGACGCGCTGGCCGGCGCCGACGCACTGTCCACCGCGACGCCGGGACACGGCCTGGCCACCACGGCGGCCGCCGCGGCGGTCGCGGCGGCCATGGCCGGGCAGGCCGGCCGGGCGATGGCCTACGTGGACCGGGCCGCCCGCGGCCCGGAGCCGGGCCGGGCCCGGCTCGCCGCGGTCGTCGCACTGTGCGAGACGGGAAAGCTGGCCGAGGCGGAAAGCGCGGCGCGCCGGCTCTACGACCGGTCACTGCGGCTGCACAGCCGGACCGGGCAGGCCTGGTCGGCCCTGCTGTGCGGGCGGGTCGAGTCGCTGACCGGCCGGCTTGGCCGGGCCGGGAACTCGTTCGCCGAGGGCATGGCGATCGCGGCCGAGACCGGTCAGCTCGTGCTGCGCCGGTGGTGCTGCGCGGGGATCGCCCTTGCCGCGGCCCAGCAGGAGGACACCGCCCGGGTGCGGGCCGCGATCGAGGACCTGGACGGGATGCCGGAGACCGACCTGAACCTGCTGCGCTGCGAGGAACTGCGGGCCCGGGCCTGGGCCGCGCGGCTGGCCGGCGACCCGGTGCGGGCCGCGGTCCTGCTGCGCGAGGCGGCGCACGGGGCGGCCGGGGCGGCGCTGGCCGCGGCGGCCTGGCACGACCTGGCCCGGCTGGGCGGCTCGGACGCCGCCCGGCCACTGGCCGAGCTGGCCGCCGGATCGGACAACCCGCTGATCGCCGACCGGGCGGCGCTGGTCGGCGCGCTGGCCCGGCGGGACCCGGACGACCTGGCCGCCGCCGGCGAGCGGTTCGCGCAGCGCGGCGCGCTGCTGCTGGCCGCGGAGTCGGCCGCGGCGGCCGCCGCCGAGTACCGCAGGCGGCAGGACGCCCGGTCCGCCGAGCGGATGGCCGAGCGGGCGCACGCGCTGGTGGAGCGGTGCGAGGGGGCCCGGACCCCGGGTCTGGAGCTGGCCGGCCCGGTGGCCGAGCTGACCAGCCGGGAGCGGGAGATCGCCCTGCTGGCCGCGGGCGGCAGCTCGAACCGGGAGATCGCCGACGCGCTGACCGTGTCGGTGCGCACCGTGGAGACGCACCTGCAGCGCGCCTACACCAAGCTCGGCCTCACCAGCCGCACCGACCTGGCCGCGGTGCTACGTAGCCGGCCGCGGAAACCTACGTAGTTCGTGCTGAAGACGCCGCCGAGGTTGTCGTGCTCTGATAGTGGTGGCGCACTGCGAGGATCGGACGGGGGCCATGCCGGATATCGACGACGCACTGGAACGGTTGAACACCGATCCGTCGTTCCGGGCCGCCCTTGCGACCGATCCGGCGACCGCGCTGAAGGGCTACCACCTCTCCGCCGACGATCTCAGCCTGCTCGCCCGCCGGGTCGGCAACAACGGCGGCGCGGTCGAGCAGCGCACCAGCCGGGCCGGCTTCTTCGGCCTCTTCGCCCAGATCACCGAGGACAACGGCGTGATCATCCGCGGCCCGAGCTCGCCCCAGGAGCCGTAACCGGACTGTGCCCCCCATTCGGGTGAAGCCTCTGCTACGTTTGCGCGTCTTATCGCGCTCGGGGTGCGCGGGGCAGGCAGTCGACACGCACAACCGAGGGGTGATCCTTTTCGTGACCGGACCAACCGGCGCGCGTCTCCGCACGCGCATACTGACCGCCTTCGCGGTCATCACCGCGACGCTCACACTCACCGGCACCGTGGCCGTCGGGGCGGCCCTCGCCGACCCGGACGAGACCACGACCACGACCACGGTCGAGACCACCACCGAAACCACTCCGCCCGAGACCACGGACCCCACGGAGACCTCGGACCCGACCGAGACCTCGGACCCCACCGGGACCTCAACCACCGAGCCGACCGGGACCACGCCGACGAGCACCAACCCCGGGCCGGGCGGGTCTCACTCGGTACTGCTCGAGACGAAGATCCGGTTCGACCAGCCGTCGTACCGGTCCGGTGACCCGATCGGCGTCACCGTCTCGGTCCGCAACACCAGCCCGATCCCGGCCGGTCCGATCCACGTCTACAACTACAGCGGCTCGGCGGAGCTGTTCACCTTGGACGATCCCCTCCAGTGGGGCGAGTTCCAGGGTGCGGGCGTCACGCTGGCGCCGGGCGAGACCCGCTCGGTGGAGCTGACCGGCCGGCAGGGCTCGCTCAGCGCCACGGTCGTCCGGGTCGAGCTGATGATCACCGACATGCACACCTACGGCAGCATGACGGCGTCCGCGTCCGCGCCGGTCGAGCCGCGCACCGGGCCGGCCGCGGGTGTGGTGTTCGGCGACAAGAACGGCAACGGCGTGCCCGACCCGGGCGAGGCCCTGGCCGGCACGACGGTCGAGCTGTACTACGACTGGCAGAGCCATTTCTCCGCCACCTCCGACGCGCACGGCCGGGTCGACTTCGGCGCCATCCCGACCGGGACCTACAGCGTGTCGGTCCAGTCGTACCGCAGTGGGTTCAACTTCCGGTACTACAGCGTCACCGTCGACGAGTCCGGCAGCGCCGCGGACCTGCTGTTCCGGGGCTCGCTGCCGTACAACGGCCGGCTGTCCGCGGCGATGGAGTTCACCAAGGACACCTACCAGGTCGGCGAGACCCTGCACATCACGGTGACCCTGACCAACCACGGCTCGACCCCGTTCACCGGGCTGAAGGCCTTCTGCAACCGTGGCGGTTTCGACCAGTCGCTGTACGGCACCGCCCCCGGCTGGGGCGACCTGCGGACCGGCGTCAACCTCGCGCCGGGTGAGACCAAGGTGCTCGACGTGACCGACACCGTTCCCCAGGAGGCCTTCAACGTCGGGTACGTCGGGGTTGGCTGCGACTTCGGCCTGGCCGAGGGGGACTACGAGGATCACGCGTCCGCCGGTGACGAGGCGCTGGTGCCCGGTGGGTTCGGCGCCCTGCGCGGCGACGTGACGACCGGCAAGGAGCGCACCGGCGTGGCCGGGGTCCGGCTGGTGCTGACCAACCCGGACTCGCCGTGCCCGATGGCGGTCGAGACGTTCACCGACGCGGACGGGAACTTCGTGTTCACCAACGTTCCGGCGTGGCCGAACTATCTGGTCTACGTCGTGCCGCCGGCGGGCCTGATGGTCTCCTGGGAGAACCCGACCCGGGTGCTGGTCCGCGCCGGCGACGACGGGCAGAGCCACTGGGGCATCCAGTTGCTGGAGGGCACGGCCGACGAGCCGGAGCCGCCGGCGCTGGCGCCCGGGTGCCCGGACACGCCGGCCCCGCAGGGGAAGGCGGCCGACGACGAGCTGGCCTACACCGGTGCGAGCGTGCTCGGGCTGGGTGCGTTCGGTCTGGTCGCGCTGATCGGCGGGGCGGCTGCCCTGATGATCGTGCGGCGGCGGCGGTCGGCCGCGTAGCGAAGTAGTAAGGAGATGCCGCACCGGCTTTCGGGCCGGTGCGGCATCTTTGTCTTGGTCAGCCGCCGAACAGGGCCGGGAGGGTGGACTCCCAGGCGGCGCGCAGCTCGTCGAGGGGGAAGGTGGCCACGCCCTCGATCTCGAGCGTGCCCCAGGTGGCTTCGACGACGCCCAGCTCGCGGACCGGGACCTCGTGGGTGGCGCACAGCTCGGTGAACGCCGGCACCGACGCGCGCGGCACGGCGACCACGGCGCGACCGGCGGACTCGCTGAACAGCTGGACGAACCGGTCGGCGTCCGGGTCGAGGGTGACCCGGCAGCCGGTGTCGCCGATCAGGCAGGCCTCGACCAGGGCCTGAGCCAGGCCGCCGTCGGACAGGTCGTGCGCGGCCGAGACCAGACCGTCCGCGGCGGCGGCCACCAGCACGGTGCCGAGCGCCTGCTCCCGGGCCAGGTCCACCTTGGGCGGCAGCCCGCCGAGGTGGCCGTGCACCACGTGCGCCCACTCCGAGCCGCCGAACTCCTCGTGCGTCTCGCCGAGCAGCAGCAGCACGTGCCCGTTCGCGGTCATGTCGAACCCGGTCGGGATCCGCCGGGCCACGTCCTCGATCACGCCGAGCACGCCGACCACCGGGGTGGGCAGGATCGCGGTCGTGCCGGTCTGGTTGTAGAAGCTCACGTTGCCGCCGGTCACCGGGATGCCGAGCGCCGCGCAGCCGTCCGCGAGCCCGCGCACCGCCTGCTGGAACTGCCACATCACGCCGGGGTCCTCGGGCGAACCGAAGTTGAGGCAGTTGGTCACCGCCACCGGGCGCGCCCCGCTGACCGCCACGTTCCGGTACGCCTCGGCAAGCGCGAGCTGCGCACCGGCGTAGGGATCCAGCCGCACGTACCGGCCGTTGCCGTCGCAGGACAGCGCCACGCCGCGGCCGGTCTGCTCGTCCACCCGGATCATCCCGGCGTCGGACGGCTGGGCCAGCACCGTCCCGCCGCGCACGTACCGGTCGTACTGCTCGGTGACCCAGCGCCGGGAGCACAGGTTGGGCGAGGCGGCCATGCGCAGCACGGTGAACCGCAGCTCGTCCGATGTGGACGGTCGGGCCAGCTCCGCGACGTCACCCTGCACGTCATCCTGGTCGGCCGGCCGCTCGACCGGCCGCTCGTACACCGGACCCTCGTGCGCCACCGTGCGCGGCGGAACGTCCACGACGGTCTCGCCGTGCCAGGTGACCACCAGCCGGTCGCCCTCGGTGACCTCGCCGATCTCGGTGGCGGTCACGTCCCACTTGGCACACACCGCCATGAACGCGTCCACATCGGACGGTTCGACGATGGCGCACATCCGTTCCTGCGACTCGCTGGACAGGATCTCCGCCGGGGTCATGCCGGCCGCGCGCAACGGCACCCGGTCCAGCTCGATGCGCATTCCCCCGTCGCCCGCGCTGGCCAGTTCGCTGGTCGCGCAGGACAGCCCGGCACCGCCGAGGTCCTGGATGCCGACCACCAGCCCCTGCGCGAACAGCTCAAGGCAGCACTCGATCAGCACCTTCTCGGTGAACGGGTCGCCCACCTGCACGCTGGGCAGCTTCTTGCGCCCGGTACCGCCCTCTTCCCCGGTGAAGGTGTCCGAGGCCAGCACCGACACCCCGCCGATGCCGTCCAGCCCGGTGCGGGCGCCGAACAGGATCACCTTGTTACCGGTGCCGGAGGCGTGCGCCAGGTGCAGGTCGTCCACCCGCATCGCGCCTACGCACAGCGCGTTGACCAGCGGGTTGCCCTGGTAGCTCTGGTCGAACACCACCTCGCCGCCGATGTTGGGCAGGCCGAGGCAGTTGCCGTAGCCGGCGATCCCGGCGACCACCCCGGGCAACACCCGCCGGGTGTCGGCCGCCTCGGCCGCCCCGAACCGCAGCGGATCCATCACGGCCAACGGCCGGGCGCCCATCGCCAGGATGTCCCGCACGATGCCGCCGATCCCGGTGGCCGCGCCCTGGTAAGGCTCCACATAGGACGGATGGTTGTGCGACTCCACCTTGAAGGTGACCGCCCAGCCGTCGCCGATGTCCACCACCCCGGCGTTCTCGCCGATGCCGGCCAGCATCGCCGCGCGCATCTCGTCGGTGGTGGTCTCGCCGAAGTAGCGCAGGTGCACCTTGGAGGACTTGTAGGAGCAGTGCTCGCTCCACATCACCGAGTACATGGCCAGCTCGGCCTCGGTCGGGCGGCGGCCGAGGATCTCCCGGATGCGGGCGTACTCGTCGTCGGCCAGCCCCAGCTCACGGTGCGGTTGAGCGATGTCCGGGGTGGACAGCGCGTGTTCGACGGTGTCGACGGAAACGGCGGTCACGGGCACGGGCCGAGCCTATCCGGCGGCCGGTGCCAGGGCGTCCAGCACCGAGCCGAACATGCCGATGCCGTCGGCCGACGGGCCGGTCAGCTCGTCGATCGCGTGCTCCGGGTGCGGCATCAGGCCGACCACCCGGCCGTTCGGCGAGCAGATCCCGGCGATGTCGTTCTTCGAGCCGTTCGGGTTGCCCCCGGCGTAGCGGAACACCACCCGACCCTGCTGCTCCAGCTCGTCCACAGTGGACCGATCGGCGACGTAGCGGCCGTCCATGCTCTTCACCGGCACCACGAACTCCGCGCCGGCCCAGTACTGGTTCGTCCACGCGGTGCCGTTGTTCTCCACCCGCAACCGCTGGTCCCGGCAGACGAAGTGCCGGCCGGCGTTGCGCAGCAGGGCACCGGGCAGCAGGCCGGCCTCGCACAGGATCTGGAAACCGTTGCAGATCCCCAGCACCGGCAGGCCGCGCTCGGCCGCGGCCACCACAAGGCCCATCACCGGCGCGAACCGGGCGATCGCGCCGGCCCGCAGGTAGTCGCCGTAGGAGAACCCGCCGGGCACGCTCACCGCGGCGACGCCGTGCAGGTCGGCGTCGTCGTGCCAGAGCGCCACCGGTTCGGCACCGGCGTAGCGCACCGCCCGGGCGGCGTCCTGGTCGTCAAGGCTGCCCGGGAAAGTGATCACTCCGATCCTGGTCACGACTCCGCCCTGCGCACCACGAAGTCCTCGATCACCGGGTTGGCCAGGAAGCCCTCGGCGATCTTGGTGAGCGTGTCGTCGTCGACCGAGTCGTCGACCTCGAGCACGAAGTGTTTGCCTTGGCGGACGGCGGAAACGCCCTCGAAGCCCAACCGGGGCAGCGCACGGGCCACGGCCTGCCCCTGCGGGTCCAGGATCTCGGGCTTGGGCATGACATCGACGAAGACTCGGGCCACGGTCGGAGCCTACCTGAGCAGGATGTTCGCCCTCCGCAGATCGTCTGGCGGAGCCGGCGTGTCCGGGTCCAGGGTGGAGGAATGCGAGTACTTGTGCTGGGTGGAACGGTGTTCGTCGGCCACGCGGTGGCCACCGAGGCGCTGCGGCGCGGGCATGAGGTGGTGTGCGCGGCGCGCGGCGAGTCCGGGCCGGTGCCGGACGGCGCCACGCTGGTCCGGGTGGACCGGGACGCCGAGGACGGCCTTGCTCCGCTGGCCGGGGAGAGCTTCGACGCGGTGGTGGACGTGGCCACGGTGTCCTACCCGTGGGTGGACCGGGCGCTGCGCGCCCTTGCCGACCGGGTCGGGCACTGGACGTTCGTCTCCACCATCAACGTGTACGCCGACTCGGTGACCCCGGGCCAGCGGGCCGACGCCGCGCTGGTCGAGCCGGTCCAGCGGCACGCCACCCGGGAGGAGACGCAGACCGAGGCGGGTGTCGGGCTGTACGGCGGGATCAAGGTGGCGTCGGAGAACGCGGTGCGCGCGGCCATGGGCGACCACGCGTTCGTGGTGCGGCCCGGGTTGATCACCGGCCCGGGCGACACCCATGACCGGTTCGGCTACTGGCCGGCCCGGTTCTCCCGGGGCGGCCGGGTGCTGGTGCCGGACGTGCCCGAGCAGCCGATGCAGTACATCGACGTGCGCGACCTGGCCGGGTGGATCCTGGACGCCGCCGAGCGGGACCTTTCCGGCGACTTCGACGCGATCGGGCCGGCCGGGCCGCTGCCGGAGCTGCTCCGGGGGATCGCGGAGGTGGTCGGGGTGGACGTCGAGTTCGTCCCGGCCACGCCCGAGCAGCTGGTCGCCGCCAAGGTCAACCCGTGGGCCGGGCCGCGCTCGTTGCCGTTCTGGCTGCCGCCGTCGCACGCCGCGCTGGCCGCACGGGACGCCGGGCCGTCACTGGCCGCCGGGATGCCGGTCCTGGCACTGGCCGACGCGGTTTCCGGCGCGCTGGAGCACGAACGTGCGCTGGGCTTGGACCGGGAGCGCAACGCCGGGCTGACCCGGGAAGAGGAGGCTGACATTCTCGCTGGCCTGTGATGCGATGAGGACGCTTTCACTCATCGGCGAGGAGGCCATCGATGGCGGACACGTACGACTACGTCGTGGTTGGCGCCGGCAGCGCGGGATGCGTGCTGGCCAACCGGTTGACCGAGAACCCCGGCGTGTCCGTGCTGCTGCTCGAGGCCGGCGGCGAGGACGATGCGGACGAGATCCACATCCCGGCGGCGTTCCCGTCGCTGTTCAAGACCCGGTGGGACTGGAACTACGAGACCGTCGAGCAGAAGCACCTCGGCGGCCGGCCGGCCTACTGGCCGCGGATGAAGGCGCTCGGCGGGTGCTCGTCGATGAACGCGATGATCTACATCCGGGGCAACCGGGCCGACTACGACACCTGGCGGGACCTGGGCGCCACCGGGTGGGGCTACGACGACGTGCTGCCGTACTTCGTCAAGGCCGAGCGCAACCATCGGCTGACCGGGCCGCTGCACGGCACCGACGGCCCGCTGCACGTGGAGGACCGCCGGTACACCCACCCGCTGTCGCAGTCCTGGGTGGACGCGGCGGTGGCCTGGGGGCTCAAGGCGACCGACGACTTCAACGGCGCCGAGCAGGAGGGCGCCGGGCAGTACCAGGTGACCTGTCACAAGGGGCACCGCTGGTCCACCGCGGACGCCTACCTGCGCCCGGCCCTGGACCGGCCGAACCTGACCGTGGTCACGCACGCCCTGGCCACCCGGGTGGTGCTCGCCGGCACCCGCGCCGTCGGCGTGTCCTACCTGCGGCACGGCGCCGAGCACACCGCGCACGCCGAGGCCGAGGTGATCCTGTCCGGCGGCGCGGTCAACTCCCCGCAACTGCTGCTGCTCTCCGGCATCGGCCCGGCCGAGCACCTGCGCGAGCTGGACATCGAGGTGGCCGCGAACCTGCCCGGCGTCGGGGAGAACCTGCACGACCACCCGGTGGCCGGCGCCCTGTGGACCACGCACGGCACCAGCGACCTGGCCGAGCTGGCCGGCCTGCGCAACCTGCTGCGCTGGCAGTTCACCGGCAAGGGTCCGCTGGCCTCCAACATCGGCGAGGCCGGCGCGTTCTTCAAGACTCGGGACGACCTGCCCGCGCCGGACATGCAGATCCACGTGGCGCCGTCGCTGTTCTACGACAACGGGATGCACGACTTCACCGAGCCCGGCTTCACCGCGGGCGCCACCGTGGTCAACGTGTTCTCCCGCGGCCGGCTGCGGCTGCGCTCGGCGGACCCGCGCTGGCGCCCGGAGATCGACCCGGCCTACTACGACGACCCGCGCGACCTCGACGCCATGGTGGCCGGCCTGCGCGCCCTGATCGAGATCGGCCGGGAGCACCCGATCAAGCGGTTCCTGGACCGCCCGTTCAAGCCGGAGAAGGTCGACGGGTTGACCGACGAGGAGCTGCGCGAGCACATCCGCGAGGTCACCCAGACCCTCTATCACCCGGTCGGCACCTGCATGATGGGCACCTCGGAGAACGCCGTGGTCGACCCGTCCCTGCGCGTGCACGGCGTCGAGGCGCTCCGGGTCGTGGACGCCTCGATCATGCCCACGGTCCCGCGCGGCAACACCAACGCTCCGACGATCATGATCGGCGAGAAGGCGGCCGACCTGATCAGGACCGGCTGACCGGCTCGATGAAGATCGGGTTGGTGTAAAGCCAAAGGTCGGTCCACGGGTCGGCGTTGCCGAGGGTGTCCATGGCTGGGCCGGCCGGGTCCACGTCGGCGCCGCGGAACCCGGGGGCGGTGCGGTTGCCGTCGGTGCCGCGGACGCGGACGTAGCCCGGGCGGTCCACCGGGCCGAGCGGGTGGGTGAAGGTGGCGTGCCGGGCGCCGGGCGGCACCTCGAACGAGCGGGCCACCCGGGTGTCCGGGGCGAACAGGGTGTCCCGGTCGGCGGCCGGGCCGGTGACCGTTCCGGTGATCACGTCCACCCGGGCCAGCCGGGGCACGAACTGGGCCCAGTTGGGCAGCACCGCCAGGTCGACGTCGATGGCCAGCTCAACCGGGGTGCCGCGGCGCACTCGCAGGGTGCCGCCGAGCGGAACGCCGCCGCGCCGGTCGCCGCGCACCCGGACCCGCACGTCCAGCCCGGCGATCAGGGCGCCGTGGTCGACCCAGACCCGGCCGGCGCGCAGGCCGTCCATGACCGCGCGGTAGGACCGGCCGCCGGTGCCGACGTGCGTGCGGCTGTAGAAGCCCGGCCAGAAGTCGCCGGCCTGGGCCAGCGCCACGCCGCCGTAGACCGGGTCGTTGTACCGCCCGTTGGCGTCGAAGTCGCTGTTCGGGCCGCGGGTGGCCACGTCGAGGTAGTTCACGTGCGAGTCGGAGTTGGCGCTGATCCACCACGGCTTGCCCTCGGCGAGCAGGCTGTCCCACAGCCCGCCGACCGTCGCGGTGAACCAGTCGAACCCGCCCCAGGTGCGGTAGCTCTCCGCCGGGTAGCCGGGAAACGACTCCGGCCCCGGCCCGCCGGTGTAGAAGCCGCGCCCGCTGCCCGGCCCGCCCGGCGCCGCGATCCCGGCCGCCTGGTGCCCGGGCGCGCCCTCCATGCCGATCGCCACGCTCGGGTCGGCGTCGCGCCAGGCACGCAGCTCGTGCGGCGAGTCGATGCCCCGCCGGGCCGGGTGGTTGGCCAGGAACAGCGCGCCGTCCACCCGCCGGTCGCGCACCGCCGAGCCGAGGAACTGGATGCCGGCCACCGCCCGCGCCTCGTTCGCCGGGCTGGACGAGCCGGACCCGGTGACCGAGCCGTCGAAGCCGTTCTCGAACTCCTTGAGCACGGCCACCTCGTTGCGGCCCGGGTGCACGAACACCGTGCCGTGCTCGGCGGCCGGGATGTTCCACTCCAATCCCTGGAACACCAGCAGATCCCGCAGTTGCGCCCGGGCCGCCACGATGTCCGGGTTGACCAGCTCGACGCCGATCCGGGCATGCGTCGCGCCGCCGTGGTCGGTGATCACCATCCAGTCCAGCCCGTAGGCCCGGGCGTGCCGTGCCTGGTCGATCACCCGGTACAGGGCGTCGGCGCTGTACTGGGTGTGGATGTGGTGGTCGCCGGCCAGCCAGTGCAGCCCGCCCTGGTAGCCGCCGCGGTCGTCGTCCGCGCGTGCCGCGGCCGGGCCGGCCACGGACAGCACCCCGCCGGCGGTGACCCCGGCGCCCAGCATCCCGACGCCACGCAGCAGGCTGCGCCGGTTGAGCTGCTCCGGGCTCAGCTCGGAGTCCGGAATGGACAGATCGATGGCCGGCGGCAGGTCGCCGGTCGCGGGATGATCGTGCGGGTGGTCCTGGCACATCGCGTTCTCCGATCCGCATGAGTGAGCGCCCCGCACAACATGCTCGCGCTTCGCGAACGCCCGGTGACGGGTGTGCGACGCGGGGACGAACAGAACCAGCGATTCGACTGATGCGGCGCGGTGGGCCGGCGGGCTAGGCACGGTGCCATGACCAGACCACGTCGTTTGCCTGCCCTGCTCGTCACGTTGGCCACCGGGGCGGCGCTGTTCGTCGCGCTGCCCGGGGCGGCGCCGGCCGAACCGGAGGCCGGCGCCCAACCCGAGGTCAGCGTGGCACCGGGCGCGGGACCGGAGCGGATCACCGGCCCGATCCCGCAGCGCGCCCGGCCCGGCGACCCCTCGCACGACTACACCTTCTACCGCACCCCGCTGGACCTGCGCCGGTTCGGTTACCTGGAGCAGGAGTTCTTCATCTCCGGCACCGCCACCCGCTACCCGGCCAACCCGACCGCCGACGAGCAGCGGCAGACCGCCACGCCGATCGGCACGACGCCGTACACCACCCGGATCGTGGTCCGCCGCCCGGCGCATCCCGGGCGCTCGGCCGGAATCGCCGTGGTGGACTGGCAGAACGTCACCGCCGGGCACGACATCGACACCGAGTGGGGCACCAGCGGCGACTACTACATCCGGCACGGCTGGACCTACGTCGGCGCGTCGGTGCAGCGGGTCGGCGTGAACGGCGCGACCACCGGCGCCACCGCCGGGCTCGGTCTGCGGCAGTGGAGCCCGGCCCGGTACGGCGCGCTGGACCTGACGGCCGGCGGCACGCTGCTGGACGACACCCAGTCGTTCGACGTCTACACCCAGATCGCCGACCTGCTGAAGGGCCGGGACCGCCGCAACCCGCTGGCGGACCTGCGAATCGGCACGGTGTACGCGGGCGGGGCGTCCCAGTCGGCCCGGTTCCTCGGCGTGTACTACAACACCGTCCAGCCGATCCGGCACGTCTACGACGGGTTCCTGCTGGCCATCGGCGACTCGGCGCTGCCGCCGCGGCCGGAGGTCGGCACCAAGGCGTTCCGGGTGTTCACCGAGAACGACGTGTACCGGGGCGCCGCCGTGCCGAGCCGGGTGGCGCCGGACGGTCCGACGCTGCGCACCTGGCACATCGCCGGCGCCTCGCACGTGCCGGCCTACGCCACCGGCGCGGACCCGAACGACTTCCGGGCCACGCTCGGCGGGATCCGGGTGCGCGAGTTCGGCCCGCAGGCACCGCGCGAGTGCGTCAACCCGGGGCCGAGCGAGGTCACGTCCTGGCCGGTGTTCCACGCCGCGTACGAGGCGCTGGACGACTGGGTGCGCCACGGTGTTCCGCCGCGGATGGCCAAGCCGCTGGCCATCGTCGACCCGACCCCGCCGGCGAACCTGCTGCGGGACGGCAATGGACTGGCCGAGGGCGGCATCCGGCTGCCCGACGTCGAGGTTCCGGTGGCCCGGAACGACGGCATCAACGCGCCGGCGAACCTGGCGAACCCGCTGAACGGGTTCTGCGTGCTGTACGGCACCCATCGCGACTTCACCGCCGAGCAGTTGCGCGCGTTGTACTACGGCGCCGAGGACTACCGCGACCAGGTGCGCGACGTGGTGCGCAGGCTGGAGACGCTGCGGTTCCTGCTGCCCGAGGACAGCCACGTGTTCCTGGATGCCGCCCGCCGGCAGGAGATCTGACCCGGTGAACGAGCGTCGGCCCCCGGCGAAGGCCGGGGGCCGACACTCATGCTCGACTACTTCCTTTTGCCGTGCAGCATGGTGATCAGCTTGGCCACCTTGGCGTCGGTCTTGGCGGTGCGGCTGAACGAGGTGAGCACCATCGGCGGGCGGAACTTCTGCCGGGCGATCGCCTTCGGCCGGGCGAACTCCTTGAGCCCCTCGGGGCCGTGGATCCGGCCGAAGCCGGACTCGCCGATGCCGCCGAACGGCAGGCTCGGAATGGCCGCGAAGCTGATCACTGCGTTCACCGCGGTCATGCCGGAGCGCAGTCGCCTGGCCAGCTCCATGCCGCGCCGCTTGGCGAACACGGTGGCGCCGAGGCCGTACTTGGTGTCGTTGGCCTTGGCAACCGCCTCGTCCATGTCGCGCACCTTGGCGATGGTCAGGGTCGGGCCGAACGTCTCCTCGCGCACCGCCTCGGAGTCCTCCGGCACGTCCACCAGCACGGTGGGCTGCACGTACCGGTCGCCGACCGCGTCGGCGCCGCCGACCAGGGCCCGGCCGCCGCGGGCCAGGGCGTCGGCGATGTGCCGGCGGATGATCCCCAACTGGCCCGGCATGGTGATCGGGCCGATCTTGGCCTCCGGATCGGAGCCGGACCGGACCGACCCGGCGATCTCCACCACCTTGGCCACGAACTCGTCGTAGACCTTCTCGTGCACGTACACCCGCTCGACGCCGACGCAGGTCTGCCCGGCGTTGGACATGCCGCCCCAGACCGCGGCGTCCGCGGCCGCCGCCACGTCCGCGTCCTCGTCGACCAGGAGCGCGTCCTTGCCGCCGGCCTCGATCAGCACCGGGGTGAGCGTCTCGGCGCAGGCCGCCATGATCTTGCGCCCGGTGCCCGGCGACCCGGTGAAGGCGATCTTGTCGACGCCGGAGCGGCACAGCGCGGCGCCGGTCTCGCCGAATCCGGTGATCAGTTGGAGCACCGGGTGCTCGGGCACGATGTCGCCGAACGTGTCGACCAGCCACTTGCCCACGCCCGGGGTGTACTCGCTCGGCTTGAACACCACGGCGTTGCCGGCGGCCAGCGCGTAGATGATCGAGCCGAGCGGGGTGAACACCGGGTAGTTCCACGGGCCGATCACGCCGATCACGCCGAGCGGCTGGTACTCGACGGTGGCCGACTGGTTGGCCATCAGCAGCCCGGCGGACCGCTTCTTCGGCCCGAGCAGCTTGCCGGCGTGCTTGGCCGCCCACTCCATGTGGTCGATCGCCGGGACGATCTCGATCATGGCGTCGCTGTGCGGCTTGCCGGTCTCGGCGTGCACCACCTCGGCGAGTTGGGCGATCCGGCGGGTGATCATGCCCTTCCACCGGCGCAGCCGTTCGGCGCGGCCGGCGAAGCCGAGGCCGGCCCACCAGGCGGCGGCCTCCCGGGCCCGCGCCACCGCCTCGGCGACGTCCTGCTCGGTGTGGATCGGGTAGCTGCCGACGACCTCGTCGGTGGCCGGGTCGAGGGAGTCGAACGTGCTCCTGGCGTCCGGTTCGGCGCCCGCCGGCTTGGTCTGCACGCTGGTCATGCGGGCCACGTTACCCCTGAGTAGGCAACTTGCGCGATAGCCTGGCGTCGTGACCAACCCATTACGGATCGTCCACTATGGACACGCCTGCGTGCTGGTCGAGACCGGGTCGGCGCGGCTGCTGTTCGACCCCGGGGTGTTCTCCACCGGCTTCGAGGAGTTACGCGACCTGGACGCGATCCTCATCACCCACCAGCACGCCGACCACATCGACGTGGAGCGGCTGCCGGCGCTGGTGGCGGCGAACCCGGGGGCCACGCTGGTCGCCGACCCGGCCACGGCGGCCGAGCAGATCGCCGCGCTGAACCTCGAGGTGAACGTGGCGCGGACCGGGGAGAGCCACACGCTCGGCGGGGCGTCGGTGCACGTGGTCGGCGGCGAGCACGCGGTCATCCACCCGGACCACCAGCCGCCGCCGAACATGGGCTACGTCATCGACGGCGGGCGGTTCTACCACCCCGGCGACTCGCTGTTCGTCCCCGAGGAGAAGATCGACGTACTCGGCCTGCCCGCGGGCGCGCCCTGGCTGAAGACCGCCGAGGGCGTCGACTTCCAGCGCGCCGTCGTGCCCCGGGTGTCGGTGCCGATCCACGAGAAGACGCTGTCCGAGGTCGGTCAGCAGTTGACCTGGGGCATGTACACCCGGATGGCCCCCGAGGGCACCGAGTTCCGGGTGCTCAACCACGGCGCGCCCGCCGAGCTCTAGTTGCACAATAGTTGTGCACAGAACTTGTGCACAACTATTGTGCATCCATGGACCACATCCGGTTGGACGGCCGCGCCCTGCGGATCCTCGCTCACCCGCTGCGCGCCCGGCTGCTCAGCGAGCTGCGGCTGCACGGGGCGGCCACCGCGACCACGCTGGCCGTCCGGCTGTCCACCAACACCGGCGCGACCAGCTACCACCTGCGCAAGCTGGCCGCGGTCGGCCTGGTCGAGGAGACCGGCGAGGGTCACGGCAAGCAGCGTTTCTGGGTCGCCGCGCAGCGCTCGCACGAGTGGCGCGACGCCGACGTCGAAGGCGACCCGGACGGTCTGGCGGCCTCGACCTGGCTGCGCCAGCACTACTGGCGGCACTACCTGGACAAGGTGGGGCGCTGGGAGGAGGTGCGCGCCGACTGGCCGCTGGAGTGGCGCGACGCCCTCACCATGTCGGACAGCAACGCCAGGATGAGCGCCGGCCAGCTGACCGAGCTGATGGCCGAGATCGAGGCGGTGATCAACCGGCACGCGGCCCGCGCCGAAGCCGAGCCGGCCGGCAACCGGCAGCGGATCTCGCTGTTCTGGCACGCGCTGCCGACCGAACCGGGCACCTGGCCACCGTCATGACCGGACCAGACCCGCTGCGCCGCTACCTGCTCCTGCTCGCGCTGCGGTGGTTTCCGGTCGGGCTGGCCATCCCGGTCCTGGTGCTGCTTGGGCTCAGTCGCGGGCTGACCCTGGCCGAGGTCGGCCTTGCCGTGTCGATGCAGGGCTTCGTGGTGCTCGCCCTCGAACTGCCGACCGGCGGGCTGGCCGACTCGTGGGGCCGCCGGCCGGTACTGCTCCTCGCCGCCGCCATCGCGACGCTGGCCCTGCTGCTGCTGGCGACCGCCGACTCGTTCGCCGAGTTCGCGGTCGTCTACCTGCTGCAGGGCGTCTACCGCGCGCTGGACAGCGGCCCGCTGCAGGCCTGGTACGTGGACGCGGCGCTGGCCGCCGACCCGAACGCCCGCCTGGAGAAGGGACTCAGCGCCGGCGGCACCGTGCTCGGGGTGGCGATCGGCCTCGCGGCGCTGGCCTCCGGCGCCGTCATCGCCTGGGTCGAGATCCCCGGCATCCCGACGCTGACCCTGCCGATCTGGCTGGGCCTTGCCGTGCAACTCGCCAACCTGGTCGCGATTCTGGTGCTGGTCCGCGAGCCCGCGCGAGCGCACGGTCGCGCCTTTCTGCCGTCGCTGCGCGGGGTGCCCGCCGTGATCACCGAGAGCTGCCGCCTGGTCCGCCGCTCCCGGATCCTGCTCGCGCTGCTCGCGGTGGAGCTGTGCTGGGGCTTCAGCATGGTCACCTTCGAGATGCTGATGCCGGTCAAACTGGCCGAGGAGGTCGGCGGGACGCAGACCGCCGCGGCGCTCACCGGACCGGCCGGAGCGGCGGCCTGGTTCGGCTCCGCCGCGGGCGCCGCCCTGGCGCCACTGCTCAGCGCCCGGATCGGCGTGGCCCCCACCGCCGCGATCCTGCGGGTCGCGCACGGCCTCACCGTGGCCGCCATGGGCCTGCTCGCCGGACCGGCCGGCGTTCTGGCCGGCTACCTAGCCTGCTACGTCGTCCACGGCGCCAGCAACCCGGTGCACGAGACGCTGCTGCACCGGGAGATCTCCGGTTCGCACCGATCCACCGTGCTGTCGATGAACTCGATGATCTCCCAGGCGGCCGGCGCGGTCGGCCTGATCACCCTGACCGCACTGGCCACCGCGACCTCGGTCACCACCGCCATCACCACCGGCGCGATCGTGCTCGCCCTCGCCGCGCCGCTCTACCTACCCGCCGCCCGGAGCCGGCAACTCGCGCAACGGTGATCAGGCGGCGTCGGCGAGGGGGGTGTGCCGCAGGCCGGGGTAGGTGGCGGGGATGGCGCCGATGTGCAGGGCGATGTCGACGGCGTCCAGGAAGGCCCGGCGGGGCCCGGGACGGGTGAGGTCGGTGGCGTCGGCGGCGAGCCGGACCAGGGCGCCGCGGCGGGCCTGGCGGGCGGCGCCGAGGACAAGGGCGTAGCACCACCAGGGTTCGGTTCGTTCGCCGTGGCCGAGGGTGAGGATGCGGGCCCGGTGCACCTCGTCGGTCCGCAGGTCGCGGACGGTGGTGAGGTCGGCGCACAGGCCGAAGCCCATCCGGCGCAGGGCGGCGAGGGTGCCGTGCGAGACGAGCCAGCGGGGCGGGGCGAAGCTGTCCGTGGCCAGGCCGACGCGGCCGAGTGCGAGGACGGCGGCGGACAGCCGCAGGCCGGCCTCGTGCGAGGGGAGGGCGGCGAACTCGGCGCGGCGGACCAGGCGGCGGGCGAGCGGCACGGTGACGTGGTCGAAGCCGTGCAGCAGCAGGGCGTCGCCTGCGCGCTGGCGGTCGCGGACCCAGTCGACGGCGGCGGGCGCGCCGGCCAGCCGCGGGGCGAACAGCAGGGAGAGCGGAACCCGGCGGTGCGCCAGTTCGGCGCTGAGCTCGGCGCACCGGTCGAGCGTCCGCGCGCTGATCCCGGACAGGGACACCAGCAGCCGTGCGGTCATGCCTCCATTACGCCAGGCCGGCATAAACGAACGCTCAAAGACAGATGACGTCCGAGGATCACCGGAGCGAATTCACGAACGACCGCCACCCACCGCCGGGGAACGCGAGGGCCGGCGCGGGGTTCTTCGAATCCCGCACGCCCACCTTCTCCACGCCGCCCCCCACCTCAACACAGTTGGTGTTGACACCACTGAAGCTGCTCTTCCGCCAGCCGATCTCCACGCAGTTGGTGTTCTCACCACTGAAGCTGCTCTTGCGCCACGCGACCTCGACGCAGTTGGTGTTACTACCGCTGAAGCTGCTCTTGCGCCATCCGGTCATGGCCCTGTCCTTCCCGGGTCACACCATGCCCATGGCGATCTTGCGCATCATCTCGATCGATCGGTCGGTCGACAGTGCCACCGCCAGCAGGCTGCCGAAGGCCAGCTTATAGGTCTCGACGTCGCCCGGTTCGTCGAGATAGAGGCTGGCCACCTTGTTCTCCAGGAGCACAAGGCTGGGCAGCCCGCGATAGTCCATCACCACGAAGGGACCATCCATGCCGGTATGTGCATCAATCTTGTTCGGAATGATCCGGATGGTGATGCCGCGCCGGCAGGCCGATTCGACCAGACAGCCAAGCTGGTCGCGCATGATCGCTGCGCCGCCCACCGGATGACGGAGGGCGGCCTCATGCAACAGCACTTCCAGTTCGGGTCGGTTCGGCTGGCGCAGCATCGCCTGCCGGGCGATCCGGGCCGCGACACGATCATCAATCTCCTCGTCGGTCCTCGGGCGCACGCCGCTGGCGATGACCGCTCGGGCGTAGGGGAAGGTTTGCAGCAGGCCGGGAATCAGCAAGGGTTCGTAGTTGTAGATGTGTGTCGCGTCCTGCTCGAAGCCGATCCACTTCTCCAGGTCCGCGTGCAGGTGCAGTTCGCCGCGGTCGATGAGGCTCGGTTTGTCGGCGTCGGCATGGAATCTGAGCAACGCGTTGCGCAGTGGGCGGGAGGTCCCGTAGATGGCCAGCATCGAGGCGAGGTCCTCGGAGGTCAGGCGGCGCTTTCCCGTCTCCGCGCGGGAAACCGTGCTCGCGTTCACGCCCATTCTGTTGGCGACCTCGATCGTGGTCAGGCCGGATTCCTCGCGCAGGCGGCGCAGCACCATGCACAACCGCCGCGTCCGCACGCCCATGGTGGTGTTCACGGAGTGCACCCTGGCCGAGCCGAACGAACCCCGCCATCGGCCGATCGGGGAGGCCGTGCCAACTCGGCAACAACCCGGCCAGGGCAGGGGGCCCGTCGTCCAGCCGGACCGGCATGGGGTGGCAACAATTGCCGGGTACAGGTTCACCCGGATGGAGGTCCGATGGCCGACTGGATCTCGTTCACCACCGACTATGGCCTGGCCGACGGGTTCGTGGCGGCCTGTACCGGGGTAATCGCGCGGATCGCCCCGCACGCCCGGGTGATCGACGTGACGCATCTGGTGCCGCCGCAGGACATCCGGCGCGGCGCCACGGTGCTGGCCCAGACCGTCCCGTTCCTGCCGGCGGCGGTGCACCTGGCCGTGGTCGATCCCGGCGTCGGGACGGCCCGGCGCGCCGTCGTGCTGGACACCCCGGGCGGGCCGCTGGTCGGGCCGGACAACGGCCTGCTCGTCCCGGCCGCCGAGGCGCTCGGCGGGGTCCGCGCCGCGCACCGGCTCACCGACCCGCGCTACCGGCTGCCCACCGTCTCCGCCACCTTCCACGGCCGCGACCTGTTCGCCCCGGCCGCCGCGCACCTGGCCGCCGGCACCCGCCCCGACCAGTTCGGGCCGGCCGTCGACCCGCACACGCTGGTCCGGCTGCCCGACCCGGAAACCACCGGCACACCGGACGAGCTCAGCACCGAGGTGTTGTCCGTGGACCGGTTCGGCAACCTGCAACTGGCCGCCACCGGCAGCCACCTGGACGCCCTGCCCGGCCGGGTCCGGCTGGGCGCGCACGAGGCCGTCGTCGGCCGCACGTTCGGCGATGCCCCGGCCGGCGACCTGGTGGTGTACGTCGACTCGTCCGGTCAGGCGGCGGTCGCGGTCAACGGCGGCTCGGCGGCCGACCGGCTCGGCGCGGCGCCCGGCGACAAGCTGACCCTCACTGCCATTCGGTGACCACCACCTCGTCGCCGACGAAGATCTCCCCGGGCCGCAGCACCGCCGCCTTCATCCCGAAGCTGACCCCGCCGTCCGGCTCGCGCCGGTAGTCGGCCAGGGTGCGCAGCGGCTCCGGCCCGGCCCGCTCCCCGATCAGCTGGTCCACCGTGGTGACCACGCAGCGGATGTCCTTCTTGCCGTAGCCGATCTCCACCGGGCCGGCGGTCATCCGGCGCACCCGGTCCTCGGTGTGCGGCTCGGGCCACCCGGTCACCACGATGTTCGGCCGGAACCGGTTCATCGGCACCGGATCGGCGCCGCGCTCAAGGATCCGGGCGTTCAACCCGTCCAGCGCCGACAACGACGTGACCAGCAGCGCGGTCGAGTCGGCGTATCTGATCCGCCCCGGCTCGTCGCCGGAGCCCTCCCTGGTCAGCCCGTCCGGCGCCCGCATCAGCCGCACCGGCATGTCGAGCACGTCGGAGAACCAGGCCGCCGCCTCGTCACCCTGGTCGATCCCGGTGCCGTCCCAGTGGTGCACCCGCACCGGCCGCATCGGTCCGTCGGCCGTCACGTCCAGCACGACATCCCCGGCCTCCGGCGCGGTCAGCGCCAGCTTGGTCCCGGCGTGCAGCACCTGCGCGCGCACCACCGCCAGCCGGGAAACGGTGCGCTGGCTGAGGAACCGGCCATCGGGTTTGGTGACGACGAAGCTGCGGTCGTGGACCAGGCCCGTCCACCCGACATCCGCCCGGTCGACCGTAACCCCGGCGCACCCCTTGATCGGGTAGTAGGTCAGCGCGGAAACGCTTGCCATGCGAACAAAGCTACCCCGGTTCGCATTTTCGACGGGGCTTATTAACCGGACGAAACCGGGCATTCACGGTCCGGCGTTTTCGGCGGACCGATTCAGAGGATCGCGGCCGGGGTGTAGCCGGCGGCGTCGGTGAACCGGGTGATGACCTCGGAGACCCGCTTCACCACGGCGGTGACCTGGTCACCGGCCACCCCGGTGAACCGCAGCGGGTCGGCGACCAGACCGTCCAACTGCTCCCGGTCCAGCGGAAGCCGGGGGTCGGCGGCCAGCCGGTCCAACAGATCGTTGCGGCCGGCGCCCGCCTCGCGCATGGCCAGCGCCACGTCGACGGCATGCTCCTTGATGGCCGCGTGCGCGGTCTCCCGGCCGACGCCGGCCCGCACCGCCGCCATCAGCACCGCCGTGCTGGCCAGGAACGGCAGGTACCGGTCCAACTCCCGGCCGATCACCGCGGGGTAGGCGCCGAACGAGTCGAGTACGGTCAGGAACGTCTGGAACAGGCCGTCCAGCGCGAAGAACGCGTCCGGCAGCGCCACCCGGCGGACCACCGAGCAGGACACATCGCCCTCGTTCCACTGGTCCCCGGTCAGCTCGCCGATCATCGACGCGTACCCGCGCAGCACGACGGCAAGACCGTTGACCCGCTCGCAGGACCGGCTGTTCATCTTGTGCGGCATGGCGGACGAGCCGACCTGACCCGGCCGGAACCCCTCGGTGGCCAACTCGTGCCCGGCCATCAACCGGATCGTGGTGGCCACACTGGACGGTGCGGCGGCCAGCTGGACCAGGGTGGACAGCACGTCGAAATCCAGCGAGCGCGGGTAGACCTGACCCACGCTGGTGAGCACCCGCTGGAAACCCAGGTGCTCGGCCACCTTCCGCTCCAGCTCGGCCACAGTGGACGGATCGCCGAGCAGGTCGAGCATGTCCGCCCCGGTGCCGACCGGACCCTTGATCCCGCGCAGCGGGTACCGGTCGATCAGGTTGTCCAGCCGCTCGAACGCGATCAGCATCTCCTCGGCGGCGGAGGCGAACCGCTTGCCCAGCGTGGTGACCTGCGCCGGCACGTTGTGCGACCGGCCGGCGATGGCCGCCTCGGCGTGCTCGGTGGCCAGCCGGGCCAGCCGGGCCAGCGTCGCCGCGGCGCGGAACCGGATCAGCTCGAGCGAGCGGCGGATCTGCAGCTGCTCCACGTTCTCGGTCAGGTCGCGCGAGGTCATCCCCTTGTGGACGTCCTCGTGCCCGGCCAGCGCGTTGAACTCCTCGATCCGCGCCTTCACGTCGTGCAGGGTGACCCGCTCCCGCTCGGCGATCGAGGCCAGGTCGACCCGCTCGACCACCCGCTCGTAGTCGGCGATGACCGAGTCGGGAACGTCCATTCCCGACTCGGCCTGCGCCTTCAGCACGGCGAGCCACAGCCGCCGCTCCGCGACCACCTTCGACTCGGGTGCCCAGATACCGGTCAACTCTTCCGACGCGTACCGGGCGGCGAGCACGTTGTCGATGCGAGGCTGCACCCGTCGAGCCTATGCGGTCAGAAGGTCAGCCGCGGATCGGTGGCGATCGCGGTCAGCACCTCCTGGGAGACCGCCAACCCGGTGCGTCCCGGCTCCGGTTTCGCCGTGGTGTCCACGTGCACGATCACCCCGTCGGTCCGCAGGTGCAGCACCGACAGGTTCTGCGCCTCGCCCTCGGTGTGGGCGTAGACGCGCAGCAGCGAGCCGTCCGGCCGGGTGCTCTCGCCCTGCGGCGATCCCCAGCCCCCGGTGCTGGCCGGGTCGGCGCCCGGGTCGAGCGCGTTCCCGTCGTGCGACACCGAAACCTGGACGTACCGGTGCCGGGTGCCGGAGGCCCGGTAGGCGCCGCCGATCAGCCGGCCGGTCGGGTGCACCATCAGGTCCCCGCCGTCCGGGACGGTGAAGGTCAGGCCGGGCACCCGCTCGGCGAGCACCTGCGGGATCATCTGCCGCAGGTGCGCCAGCGCGGCATCCGAGCCCGGGAAGCTCCCCTGCGTCGGCGGCTGCGGCACGGACGGCTTCTCCGAACCCGGCGGGACCACCGTCGTGGTGGGGACGGTCGGCCGCCTCGTCCTGACGGTCAGCCCGCTCGCCGGCGCCAGGCCGCCGCCACCGCAGACGGTCCCGCCGGTCGTATCCGTCGCCGGCGCCGGGCTCGGGGTGCACGACCCGTTCGGCGGCTGCGCCGGCCCGACGTAGCCCCCCTGGCCGGTGCCGCCGGTCGCCAGTACCGCGGTCACCGCCACCGCGACGCCCCCGGTGGCCATGGCACTGCCGGCCACCGCCCGGCGCCGCCCGTACCGGCGGGCCGCCTCGCTCACCACGTCGTCCGGGTCGAACCCCAACGGCGGCTCATCGGCCACCGCCGTGCGAAAC
Source organism: Actinophytocola sp. (assembly GCF_035762905.1). Classification (GTDB taxonomy): domain Bacteria; phylum Actinomycetota; class Actinomycetes; order Mycobacteriales; family Pseudonocardiaceae; genus DASYTH01. Next base: position 10,991 of record NZ_DASUCC010000123.1, on the reverse strand, counting down.
CGGTCCACGATCCGCTCCTCGATCATTCCCCATTCCTCCGCAACGCAGCTGGGGCCGCCTCCGGGCCCAGGACGACTTTCAGGGCCGCCAGACCACGCGCGGTCTGGCTCTTGACGGTGCCTTCCGAGCAGCCGAGGGCCTCGGCCGCCTCGGCAACGGAAAGGGACTCGAAGAAACGCAGCACCAGCACCGCCCGCTGGCGCGGTGCGATCCGGGACAGCGCGTCGAACAGCTCCGCCCGCAGGTCGCCGTGCTGCGCGGCGGTGGCCGGGTCCGGGCCGCCGGGCACCTCCTCGGGCAACTGCCCGTCGCGCCGCTCGGCCCGCCGCCACGGCCGGCGCCGCTCGTCCAGCCAGCAGCGCACCAGGGTCCTGCGGGCGTAGCTGACCGGCCGCTCGGTCCGGGTGATCCGCGGCCAGGCCCGGTACATCTTGATCAGCGCGGCCTGGGTGAGGTCGTCGGCCAGATGCCAGTCGCCGCAGAGCAGGTACGCGCTGCGACGCAACTGCTGCGCCGTCTCGCGGGCGAACTCCCGGAATCGGGTCTCGTCGGCCTTGCGCATCGACAACTCCCTTCGCACCGCAGCTACTTACGCGCACGCCGCGGCGGGGGTTGCCGATGTTAGATGCCGAGTTTCGGATCGGTGGCGAGTGCGGCCAGCTGCTCCGGGGTCACCGGAACCACGGGCAGCGTCGGCCCCGCACCGGTCGGGTCGTAGTTGTAGCCGGTCGCCTGCACGACCGCGCCGTTCGCCCGGAAATGCCACACGTTCAGCAGCCACTGCCCCTCGCCGGCAAAGAGCTTGCCGGTCAGGACGTGGCTGCCGTCCGGCATCGTCGCCACCTTGCACCCGTCCCCGCACTCGCTGAACGGTTCGGGTCCGGCACCCGGCGCGAAGGTCGCCACGTAGACCGCGGACCGGGAGCCGTCCAAGGAGAACGCCACGAACGAGTTGAGGTAGCCCTGGCCGTCCTCGACCGCGCCACTGGCCTCGCCGCCGAACTCCTGCACCGCCACCTGCGCCACCCCCGGCACCGCCGCCGGGAACGCGGCGCGCAGGTGGTCCCGCATCTCGGCGCCGCGGACCTTGAGCTGATCCGCGGTGTAGCTGACCGGCGTGACCCCGGCCGGCGGCCAGGGCAACGTGGTGATCGCCGGCGTCGGGTGGGGCGGGCTCGTCTGGCTCGGCGGTGGGGCGGCGCCCACCGCACCCCCGTCGGAGCCGCGCGGCGTGCCGAGCACGGTCGGCACCGCGACCGCCGCAACGGCCACCGCGATGGTCGCCGCGCCGGCCCCGGCCAGCGCCCGGCGCCGCCGGACCTGCTGCCGGGCCCGCAGGATCAGCGCCTCCGGATCGAACGACAGCACCGGTTCGGTCAGGACCGCCGCCCGCAGGCCGTCCCGGACATCCTGCTCACTCACGATGCAACCCTCCGCTCGCCGGCGCCAACCGGGCGACCACCGCCCGCAGCGCGTCCAGCCCCCGTGCCGACTGACTCTTGACCGTGCCCTCCGCGCACCGCATGACCCTGGCCGTCTCCGCCACCGACAGGTCGTCGAAGTAGCGCAGCACCAGCACCGCCCGCTGCCCCGGCGGCAGCTCGAGCAGCGCCCGGTGCACCAGCTCCTTCGCCCACACCCGGACGGCCGGATCGCCGGCCGGCTCCGGCACGTCGGGCAGCTCCGCCCCGGACAGCTCCGAGCGCCGAAACGGCCGGCGCCGCTCGTCCAGCCAGGTCCGCAACAGCACCGTGCGGGCGTAGTTGGTCAGGCTCTCCCGCTTCTGCACCCGCGACCAGGACCGGTAGATCTTCACCAGGGCGGCCTGCATGAGGTCCTCCGCCAGGTGCCAGTCGCCGCAGAACAGGAACGCGGTGCGCCGCAGCGTCGGGGCCTGCCCGGTGGCGAAGGCCCGGAAGCTGTCTTCGTCGGCTGTGCGCATGAGGCTCCCTTCCGCCCTTAGCTCACGACCGCCGGCGGGCGGAGGTTGCACGTCAGGGCGCGAGGGCCGCGCGCAGCATCTGCCGGGCCGCGCCGCGCGGGTCCGGGTCGATCTCGATCAGGGCGTTCACCACGGCGCCGTCCACCAGCGAGATCAGCTGCTCGACCCGGTTGTCGGCCACGTTGGCGCCGGACCGCACGAAGATCTCGGTGAGCAGGCCGCGCAGCTCGGCGCCGAGCGCCCGGGTGATCGGGCGCAGGTACGGCCGGCGCCCGGTGGCCACCAGCCGCTCGTAGCGCACCAGCACCGACTCCGCGTCCCGCTCGGACTCCGGCCCCAGCAGCATCTCCAGCACCAGCTCGACCAGCGTCTCCGGACCACGCGGCTGGGTGACCAGCTCGTCCAGCCGCTGCCGGCCTCTGGTCAGCTCGGCCCGGCCGTGATGCTCCACCGCGGCGGTGACCAGCTCGTCCAGCGAGCCGAAGTAGTAGGTGGTCGAGGCCAGCGGCAACCCGGCCCGCTCGGCCACCGCCCGGTGCCGGACCGCGTCGAAACCGCCCTCGACGAGCAACGCGGCGGCAGCCGCCACCAGGGCCTGCCGGCGCCGTTCCCCCTTCGGGGTGCTTCCGCTCGTCATGACCGAAGTGATCGTGCCAGGTCCGCGCCGTCAGTACTTGGTCGCCAGCCGGCGAGCGATCGCATCCAGCCGGTCCGCCAGCGGTGCGCCACTCGAACCCGGATCGGGCTCGCTGACCATCAACACGGTCCCGCCCGACGCCGTCGGAGCCATCCCCTCCCGTGCGCCCGCGGCACTCCTGGACAACGGGGTCGACAGCCTGGAATCCCTTGGCCACACCACGACCGAGACGACTCCGCCGGACACCCGCGCTGCCGCGGCCCGCCCGCCGGCCGGGCAGAGCACGGTGGCGGGAAGTTCGGTGGCGGTGAGGAAAGAGTCAGCGGCCCGGAGCTCGCCCGCGAGGGCAGCAGCGAGCTCCGGGTCCGCCTTTTCGCACGGCCCCGAAGGACCGGCATTCCCGGCCGATTCATCTCCCTGCTTAGACGTTTCGACCGGGAAGCTCTTGTCGGACGCCGACTGATGGCTGGCGTCCTCTTGAGGTACCTCGTTCGGAGCAGCCCCCGCGTTACCGGTCGGCCCGGCAACCGCCGGTGCCGGCGCGCCCGCGTTGGCCGCTGTACCCGATTCGGTACCTGCTGTCGTCCACAATGCCATGGCGAGCGCCGAGACGCCCGCAAGGATCGCCACACCGAGCGCGGAACCACCCAGAAGTGCACGCTGCCGGGCCCGCTGCCGGTTCGACGCCGCGGCGATGTCCCGATCGTCGAACGACGGCGGCGGCGCGTCCGGCACGGCGGCATTGAACAGCTCGCTCAGCTTGCGCTCGTCCATCGGTGCACCTCCTCCGTCACAAGTCCCGTCACAAGTCCTGTCACGACGCCGATCGCAGGTCGTCCAGCGCGTCACCCAACACTTCCCGCAGCGCCGTCAGGCCGCGGGCCGTCTGGCTCTTCACCGTCCCCTCGGAGCACTTCAACACCTCGGCCGTGGCCGCGACGTCGAGTCCCTCGAGGAACCGCAGCACGAGCACCGCCCGTTGCCGGGGCGGCACCCCGCGCAGACCGTCGAGCAACGCCGACCGGTTCGCCACCGTCTCGCCGACCTCACCGTCCGGCTGGACCGTCTCGGGCAGCTCGTCCACCGACCGCTCCCGCCGCCACGGACGCCGGGTCTCGTCGATCATCGCGCGCACCAGCGTCCTGCGGACATAGGCGTCCAGGGCCCCGCGGTCCCGGATCTTGCGCCACCGCCGGTGCAGCGCGACGAACGCGGTCTGCGCCAGATCGTCCGCCCGGTGCCAGTCGCCGCAGAGCATGAACGCGGTCCGCCGCACGGCATCCCGCCGTGCAGCGAAGTACTCCGCGAACTCCTGCTCCTCGCGCTGATCCACGCGGACGCTCTCCGCTCGTCTGTTCTGCACACCGGGGACGGACCGGGTACGGCCCACGGTTGCACGGTCCCGTTGGTGAGATGTACGCCACCCCTGATGCGGCGGCGCCGGGGACGCATGTGGTGTGATCGGATTGTGACCACGCCTGCGCCCATCGACCTGCGTTCCGACACCGTCACCAAACCGGACACCCGAATGCGGGAGGCGATGGCCGCCGCCGAGGTGGACGACGACGTGCTCGGCCACGATCCGACCATGCGCCGGCTCGAGGAGCGGGTGGCCGAACTGCTCGGCGTCGAGGCGGCGCTGTGGACGCCGAGCGGATCGATGGGCAACCTGATCGCGCTCGTCGTGCACTTACGGCCGGGCGACCGGTATCTGGCCGCCCGCGGCGCACACGTGCTGGACAGCGAACTGGGCACCGGGGCGTGGCTGGCCGGCGGCATGCCCGAGGCGCTGGACTGGGAGCTTGGCCCCGGCCGGATCTCGCCGGACGCGGTCCGGGCCCGGGCCGGCGGGACCACGCCGTACCACGCGCTGCGCACCGCGCTGCTCTGCCTGGAGAACACGCACAACGCGGCCGGCGGAACGATCACCCCGCCGGACGCGCACGCGCTGCTGGTCGCCACCGCGCGGGACACCGGGCTGCGGGTGCACCTGGACGGCGCCCGGCTGTGGCACGCCGCGGTCGCGCTCGGCCTGCCCCCGGCGGCGCTGACCGTCGGCGTGGACACCGTGCAGGTGTGCCTGAGCAAGGGACTTGGCGCGCCGGTCGGCTCGCTGGTGGCCGGCAGCGCCGCGTTCGTCGCCGAGGCGCGCCGGGTGCGCAAGATGCTCGGCGGCGGCGTGCGGCAGGGCGGCGTGCTGGCCGCCGCCGGTCTGGTCGCCCTGGACCGGATCAACGACCTGGCCACCGATCACGCCAACGCCGCCACCCTGGCCGACGGGCTGAACGAGCTGGGCTGGCCGGCCGAGGCGCCGGAGACCAACATCGTGCTGGCCGAGGTCCCCGACGTCGCACGGATGCTGGAAGCCCTGGCCCACGCCGGAGTCCTGGCCGTCCCGATGTCGGGCAAGATCCGGTTCATCACCCACCGTGACCTGCACCCCACGGACATCACCGAGGCGCTGCGCCGGATCAAGTCGATCGGATAGTCAGGGCTTGATGTGCCGCTGGCCCGACTTGCCCTTGATCGCGCCGAAGACGGCGACGCCCGCCGTGACGATCAGGGCGATCACGATCAGGGTGCCGAGCGCCTTGAACACCCAGCCGAACAGCAAGAAGGCCAGCCAGATGAGGATGATCGCGCCGATGATCTTGATGAGCATGTCGAACGCCTCCCACTCGGTCCTGCATCGGACAACGCCCCCGGTCGATCACCGGTTCCCGGGCAGCCAGCCGCCGAGCCGGCGCAGTGCCTCGGTCACGTCGCCGGTCGAGCCGGCGAACGAGAATCTGAGAAACCGGTTGCCATGTACCGGATCGAAGTCGATTCCGGGCACGATCGCCAGTCCGGTGTCGGCCAGCAGCCGCTGGCAGAAGCTCATCGAGTCGTGCGTGAGGTGCGAGACGTCGGCGTAGGCGTAGAACGCGCCGTCGGCCGGGGCCAGCCGGTCGATGCCCAGGTCGACGAGGCCGGAGAGCAGCCGGTCGCGGTTTTCCCGGTAGCGCCGCACGTTGTCGTCCAGCTCGCGGTAGGACTCCGGCTCGAACGCGGCCAGCGCGGCGTGCTGGGCAAGGGCCGGCGGGCAGATGGTGAAGTTGCCGGTCAGGCAGTCCACCGCGCGGTGCAGCCGCTGCGGCACCAGCAGCCAGCCCAACCGCCAGCCGGTCATCGCGAAGTACTTGGAGAACGAGTTCACCACCACGGCCTCACGGGAGAACTGCCAGGCCGAGCTGGTCGCCGTGCCGTAGGAGATCCCGTGGTAGATCTCGTCGCTGATCAGCTGCACGCCGCGTTCGGCGCACCAGCCGGCGATCGCGGCCAGCTCGCCGGACTCGAGCACGGTGCCGGTCGGGTTGGCCGGGCTGGCCACGATCAGGCCGTCGATCGGCGCCGGCAGCTCGTCCAGCATCGCCACCGTCGGCTGGAACCGGGCGCTCGCGTCGCAGGGCAGCTCGACCACCTCGACGCCGAGCGCGCTGAGGATGTTGCGGTAGGCCGGGTAGCCGGGTCGGGCCAGCGCCACCCGGTCACCCACGTCGAACGCGGCCAGGAAGGCGAGCAGGAAGCCGCCGGACGAGCCGGTGGTGAGCACCACGTCGTGCGGGTCGACCTCGAGCGCGTAGGTGCGCTCGTAGTGCGCGGCGAGTGCGGCGCGCAGCTCCGGGATGCCCAGCCCCTCGGTGTAGCCGAGCGCGTCGCCGGCCAGCGCCGCGGCGGCCCGCTCGCGCACCGGAGCCGGCGCGCCGGTCGAGGGCTGGCCGGCGGCAAGGGAAACCAGGTCGCCGTGCGCGCGTTGCCGGGCGTTGGCCGCGGACAGCACATCCATCACGTGGAACGGCGGGACCGCGGCCCGCTCGGCCACCTTCAGCAGGTGGGCGTACTCCAGCATGAGCCCACGTTAGTAGCCGCGGTAGGCCCCGCCGCCGGCCATGGCCCGGATGCCCGGCACGTTGGCCAGCGAGCCGTACCGGGAGATCGCGTAGTTCACCCCGGCGCAGATGTTGTCCACCGGATTCCAGATGTCGCCGTGGCCGGGCAGCTTGTAGGAGTTGAAGGTCGGGTCGATGCACTGCATCAGGCCCTTGGACGGGGTGCCCTTGGCGGCGTTGGAGTCCCAGTTGTTGATCGCGTGCGGGTTGCCGCCGGACTCGTGCTGGATGATCTGCCAGATGCGCTGGGCGTCGGCCTCGCTGACGTTGATCCCGTTGGCCCGCAGCACTTCGATGGCCTGGCGGATCCATTCTTGGACGTTGCCGGGCGGGGGGCCGCCGGCCGGCGGGCCGCCGCTGGAGCCGAGGCCACCGCCGCCACCGCCGCCACTGCCGGCCGCGGTGCCGCCGGCACCGCCGCCGCCCTGGGCCGGCTGGCCGTCGGTCCCGGCGGGCGCGGTCTGCGGCGGCGGGGTCGGGGTCCACTCGATCGGGCGGCCGGGTTCGGGGGTGAACGGCTGGGTGCCCGGATCCGGGATGGCGGAGAACGTGCTGGCCGGGGTCTGGGAGCCGGTGATCACCCCGGCCGCGGCGGCCAGGGTCGACTCGGTGCCGGTCAGGTGGGTGCGGATGTCGCCGGCCACCCCGGCACACAGCTCGGTGGTGAAGGCGTCCAGCTGGGCCCGGTCGGCCTGGTTGTTGCGGCGGATCCACGCGCGGATCTCGCCGAGCGCCTGCTCGCACCGGCCGGACACGTACGACCGGGCCGCCTCGATCGCCTCGGCAACCCCGGTCAGTGCCTCGGCGGCCTGGCTCATCGCGGTGCCGACGTCGGTGCCGGCCTTGGCGAACCGATCCATGTAGGCGACGAACGCGTCGGCGGAGCCGCCCTCCCAGGCGGCGTCCAGCCCGCGCACCGCGCCGGCCACCGCGGTGCCGCTGGTGCCGGCGTTCGTCGCGGCGGTGGACAACCGGGTGGCCGCCTCGCCGATCAGGCCCGGGTCGGCGTTCGCCACCTTCTTCGCCTCGGCGGCAACCTGATCACCGCCGGCGTACCCGGCCAGCTCACTCGCCGCGGTCATCGCACGCTCAACGCCTCGACGTTGCTCCGCTCGGTGTTGTCGATGCTGGCCACCACCGCGTCCAGGGCCCTGGCCACCTGGTCCAGCCGGGTCTCGGCGGCCTCGAACTCGGCGTGCAGCGCGGAGTTCAGCGCATCCACCGCCTGGGCGAGCGCGGCCGAGCTTGGCAGCGTGCCGTAGACCGTGGGCGCCGTGCAGATCTCGGGGAAGGAGTCGGAGATCTCGCCGAACTTCGGCTTGTGCTCCTGGACCGTGCGCATGCACTCATTGATCGCGTCAACGTTGTAGCTGGGCACGTCTACCCTGACGCGGCCGCGGGTGGAGCGGTTCCGCCGTCAGACCTCCTCGCACAGCTCCCGGACGAACCCGACGAGCATCGCGTTGTCCGCCGGAGTGATCGTGCTCCAGGTCTTTCCGGCGTTGTTCGGCCTGGTCAGGTAGGCGTAGCGGCCGTCAGGGTTGTCGTGGAAGGCGACCACCCGGTCGGCCCGGCGCATGTGCTGGTCCCGCTGCCGGCGCTCGACGCAGAACTGGCCGCGCACGCCCATTCCGGACAGCATCGCGGCCAGCGCCTTGGCGTCCATTGTGGACACTCCGTGCTCGCGCAGGATGACCGCCAGTTCCTGGGGCCGGCCCCGCGCCTTGCCGTCCGCGGCGAGCAGCAGATCGGTGTCCACGCTGACCGAGTAGCCCCGCCCGGCCGGCATCACCCCGGCCACCGACACCGCCGCCTCGGCGACCGCGGTGTCCCTGGCCGGGATCAGCCACACCTCCGCCGGCTCGACCACGGCGAGCAGGCCCACCCCGCCGGCCGACACGGCGAGCGACTTGATCTCGTGGTCGGTCCACACCCAGCTGTCGATGGACAACTGCGGGAAGGCCAGCAGGTTGAGCCAGTCGGCCAGCTCCGGCGTGGCTCGGCCACCCTCGGCCAGACCGCGCCGGCCGAGCTCGTCGAGGGCCTCGCGGACCAGCCGGGCCCGCTCGCTGTGCGTCTTGCCGGGACTGAGCACGTCCAACGCCACATGCCGCGCGGGTAGCCGTTCCCGCTCCCACAGCACATCGAACTCCAGCGTGGACAACACCACGCTGCCGCTTTCCGGCACCCGTCAGTCCGCCCGCTCGTCCTCGTCCCCGATGAGCGCCGGGGCGGTCATCCGGTCATCCTCGAACAGGTCCCCGGAGTCGATGCCGTACTTGCGAACGTGCTCGGAGTCCTCGTCACCGCGGGCGGAACCCGTGGTCGCCGGCTGGAGGATCGAGTTGCTGACCGGCTTGCCCGGCTTCGCGCTGTACTTCTCGGCGTTGCGCACCGGCCTGGACTCCTCGTCCGGCACCCCGGCGGCCGGAGACTTGGGCGCGGCCCGGGTGCTCTCCGGGGTTCCCGGCGCGCCGGGCCTTCGGACCACGCGGTCCTTCTCCGCGCCGGCCCCGAGCGCCGCGCCCTGCGCCCCGGCGCCGGCCAGCGCGGCCGTGTTGGCGGCCAGCAGCGACGGCAGCACCCGCGGCCCGGCCGGCGGGTTGCCGGTGGGCGGCAGACCGCCGCCGAGCGGCACCACCGGCCCGATGCCGGACCGGTTGCCGGGCTGGCCCGGCTGTCCGGGTTGTTGTCCCGGCCCCTGTCCTGGCCCCTGCCCGGGCGGCCCGGGCTCTCCGCCGCCCGGCGGCGGAGGCGGCTGCGTGCCGGGCGGCGGCAGCGGACCCGTGCCCGGTCCGGGAATCGGCCCGGTGCCCGGCGGGAACCCGCCGCCACCCGGGTTGAACCCCGGAATCGGCCCGCCACCCGGCCCGGTGTTCCCGGACGGCGCGGTGGACAAGCCCATCCCCGGCGGCACCGGCAGCGTCTTCACCCGGCCCAGCGCGTCCGAGCTGCCCTGCTGGTACCCGTTCAGCCCGGCCACCGCCTGCTCCCGAGCCGCGCCGGTCGCCTGCACCTGCTTGGCATGGTCGGTCGTATGCCCCAGCATTCCCGCGAACTGATCCATCCCGGTCAGCTGCGTCGGCCCGCGCAGCGTCCCCGCATCCGGCGCACTGTTGCGCGCATGCCCGAACGACACACTCTGACTGGCCACCCGGGTCGCCGACTCCCCCACCGGCTCCGCCGCCTCCTCGGCATACACGGCGGCGGTCTGCGTAGCCTGCGTCCCGCCCTCAGAAGCCTTCCCCTGCCACGAAACCCCCAGCTCCGCAAGCTGCTGCCGCAACACCCGATCCGTCTCCGCCAACCCCCCCGCCAACGAGATCAACGCCCGCGCCGCCCCCTGAAAACTCTCCGACCCCTGCCCCCCACGCAACCCATCCACCTGCTCGGCAAGCGCATGATTGTCGTACCCCTCGAACCGCAAGTCAGCCAGCCCGTAGTCGCCGTCCATCACGCCCTCACCTCAACGTCTTCAACGTCTCGACAGCCATCCCCGCCGCCCGCTCCGCCCGCTGGCAGAGCTGCTCGAGGGTGTAAATCCGGTCCCCGGTGTTATAGGACTCGACCATCAGCTGCTGACCTCCGGCGACATCCACCGACGTGCTGCAATCGGCGGCGTTGCGGCCGTTCGCTCCGGACAACCAGTACGTGACCGCCGGGAAGCCGGCCACCGAGCTGAGCTGCGCCTGCACATTGCGCTTGCCGGTCAGCCAGGCCTCGACGCCTTCGTTGGTCACCGCGATCAACGCATAGCTGTCGAAGGGCGACCTGGTGGAGTCGATTGTGCACTGCGCCATTCCCCGGTACTGCGAGTCACCCGCCTGTTGCACACGCTTACGGTTGAGCTTAAGCGCGGCCAGTGTCGGGTCGGTGATCAGAGCGCACGGATCGACGCCGGCCAGGTTCAGCTCCGCCGGCCGTGGCGGGACCGAAACCCGCGCGCTCGGTGCTGGCGAGCTGGTTCCGCCACTGGTCTGGGGAGTGCTGGATGGAGTTGGTACCGCCTGTCCGATTTCACCGGTGGTGCAGCCCGCGACCGCGGCCGCGGTGAGCAACCCGGTCAGTACCAGCCTCAGCCGGCGATCACGCACTTTGCGCCCCGAACACGGCCGCGATGTCCTGCTCGGTATGGCCGTACGCGCGGGCGCTGTCGGCACACTGCTCCGCCAGCGTGTGCAGGGCCTGGATGTACTGCGCGATCCGCTGGGCGTAGGAGTCGGGATTATCCACGAGAAGGTCATTCCAGGCGGGCGCCACCCGGGTGCTCACATCGTCGTCGCCGGGCGGGGAAACCCGTAGCTCCCGTACCGAGTCCCGCAACCTGGTGTCGAGCGCGTCCGCCTGGGTCTTGATGATCTTGGCGGCGGCGAGGACGTTGTCTTTGGTGACGGTGAAGGTGCCGGAGGTGAGGGCGCTGTTGTAGGTGTCGAGGTCGGCGAAGGCCTGGGTGAGGCCGCGGCCGATTGGTCCGAGAAGGTCC
>NZ_DASUCC010000122.1:0-23799 GCF_035762905.1 Actinophytocola sp. | reverse complement strand
GCGGTGGCCATGGTGGCGCGGGCGCGTTGCAGCGCGCTGTTGACCGCGGCGACGGTGGTGTCCAGCAGCTCGGCGACCTCGCCGCTGGTGAAGGTCAGCACGTCGCGCAGGATCAGCGCGGCCCGCTGGGTGGCGGGTAGCGCCGGCCGCCGACACCACCGACGAGTCACCGGTCGCGCCTTCCACGAAGCGGGCCCGGGGTGTGCTGGCGGTGTGGCCGCCGGTCGTTGGCGGGGTCGAACCTGAACGCGGGCGATCTCGTCGGGTGGCGGCGCACCAGCCCGCTGGGCCGGACGTCAGCCGTCCTCGTGGATCATCGTCCGTCCCGGGACTGGCCTGCTCGGCCGCCGTGTCTGAGGAAGTCGCGTTCGGCTGGGGTGGGGGCCAGGGCGGCGGCGCGTTGGTAGGCGGTGGTGGCTTGGCTGGTGTGGCCGAGTCGGTGTAGGAGGTCGGCTCGGGTGGCGTGGTAGGCGTAGTAGCTGTCCAGGTCGAGTTGGTCGACCAGGGTGAGTGCGGCGGCTGGGCCGTGGATCTCGCCGAGGGCGATGGCGCGGTTGAGGGCGACGACCGGAGTGGGCGCGATGGCCAGCAGATGGTTGTAGAGGGTGAGGATCTGGGGCCAGTCGGTGTGGTCGGCGGTGGGGGCGTCGGCGTGCACGGCGTTGATGGCGGCTTGCAGTTGGTAGGGGCCGGGTTGGTTGCGGCGTAGGCAGGTGCGCAGGATGGCCTGGCCTTCGTCGATGAGGGCTCGGTCCCAGTGCCGGCGGTTTTGTTCGGCGAGCACGACGAGGGTGCCGTCGGGCCGGGTGCGGGCGGCGCGGCGGGATTCGGTGAGCAGCAGCAGGGCGAGCAGTCCGGCGACTTCGGGTTCGTCGGGTAGCAGGGTGGCCAGGATCCGCGCCAGTCTGATGGCTTCGGCGGGCAGGTTGGTGGTGTAGAGGAGGTAGACGACGGCGAGCACGGGTCGCAGCCGGTCGGGCAGCTCGTGTTCGTCCGGCACGCGGTAGGGGATGCGGGCTGCTGTGATCTTGCGTTTGGCGCGGACCAGGCGTTGGGCCATGGTCGGCTCGGCGACCAGGAACGCTTGGGCGACTTCGGTGGTGGACAGGCCGCCGAGCAACCGCAGCGTGAGCGCGACCTGTGCCTCGGGGGACAGCGCCGGGTGGCAGCAGGTGAAGATCAGCTGTAGTCGGTCGTCCGGCACGGGTCCCACCTCCTCGGGATCGGCCGGATCGGCCTGGCCGGGGGCGAGCGCGGCGATCTGGCCGAGTAGTTGCCGGCCGCGTGCCTGGCGGCGGAGTCGGTCGATGGCGCAGGTGCGCGCGGTGGTGGTGATCCAGCCGCCGGGGTTGGGTGGCAGACCGTGGTCCGTCCATTTGCGCACCGCGATGGCGAAGGCGTCCTGGACCGCGTCTTCGGCCAAATCGATATCACCGAAGACGCGGATCAGGGTGGCCACGGTGCGGCCGGCTTCCTCCCGGAAGATCCGGCCGATCGCCGCCTGGTCAGGCTCCTTGGGCATCGGCGAACGGCCAGACCTCGATCGGCGCACCGATGGCGGCGGTGACCCGGCCTGCCCAGGCGAGCGCCTCGTCGAGGTCCTTGGCCTGGATGATGTAGAAGCCGCCGAGGTGCTCCTTGGACTCCACGAACGGCCCGTCGCTGGTGAGCAGCGTTCCGCCGGACTGGCGCACCACCGTGGCGGTGTCGGGTTCGTGCAACCGCCCGGAGAACACCCACGCGCCGGTCGACTTCAGCTCCGCCTCGATCACACCGAGCCGCTGGTACGACTGCCGCAGCTGCTCCTCGGTCACCGGCTGGCCGACCTCGCCGGCCACGCGGTGCACCGACAGCAGGTAGTGCGTCATGGTGATGCTCCTCCTCACCGGGCGGGCACTTCCCGCCACTCACCCCTTACTCCGAACGAGCCTCGCCCACATCGACACCCCACCCCAACTCAGGGGTCTGTGCCTGCCAGATCCACCCCGCTCGGCGTGCCGTGGGTTCCCACGTGGCACGGGTCAGGTGATCGCGCGGATCTGGTTGTTGCGTGCCTGGTGGGTGAGCTCGGCGAGACCGAGTGCTTCCAGCAGCGGGGGCAGGTACATGCCGAATCGGCCGCGGTAGCCGTTGCGTAGCCCGTACCACCCGCCGACCGGGTTGTCCGGGGACCGTCCCCATTCTTCGACGGTGCCCGGCGCGGCGGGCTTCTTCTCGTCCGCGGCCCCAAGATCGACCCAGTCTGCTTGGGCGGCAAGCCATGTGTGCAGATCTTCGATGGCCCGCAGGTGGTATTTCAGGGTGGTGGAGCCGACCTGGCAGATCAGGGCCGGTGGGTCGGCCTGCTCGTCGCGGTACATGGTGTACCGAGAGGTGCCCGGCGCGGTGGTGAGCTGCCAGGGGTCTGCTTTGGTACCTGCGGGCATCGGGATCCTTTCGTGATCGTGCTTCATTGGCATGCGCGGCGGAACTGCTCGCCGATCGCAGTCCATGCCTGTCGGGTCTTGTCGCGGCGGGGTGGGCCGGCCTCGCCGAGGCGGTCCCAGCCGGTCTGCTCGATGCGCACCAGAGTGCGGCCGCCTTGTTCGGTGAAGGTGATCTCGACCTCGGTTGCCTCGCTCCGGTCGAAGAACAGATGCCAGAGGTAGCGCAGCCGGCCGGGTGGTTCCCAGTCGAGCACCTCGCCCCAGTCGTGCTCGGTGCCGTCGGCGGCGCGTTCGAAGATCCGCCCGCCCGGCCGTGGCTGGAAGGTGATCGCCGCCGGGTCGCCGCTGACGGTGTGGCTTTTCGGCCACCACAGCCCGCAGCGTGCCGTCCAGGTGTCGAACGCGTGCCCGCGCGGCGCGTCGACCTCGAACTCGACCACCAGTGGCTCGGTCACGCCTGGTCCTCTGGCGTCGTGTTCTCCACGGTGATCCGGAACCGGGCCGCCGCATCGCCCCAGACCGTGCGGAAGTACTCGCGTACGGCTTCGACGCCCTCGTCGCGCAGGTGGTAGACGCGGCGGGTCCCGTCCGGGTGGTCGCCGACCAGTCCGGCCGCCTTGAGCACCCGCAGGTGTCGGGACACCGCCGGGCGGCTGATCGGCAACCGGTCGGCGATCTGCTGCACCGAGGCCGCCCCGCCGCTGAGGATCTCCAGGATCGACCGCCGGTTGGCATCGCCGAGCGCGTCGAGGGCCGAGCGGTGCAGACCGTGCGCCATGTCAGCCCTCGGACGCCTGTTTGAGCCCGTCGGCCCACTGCTCGAAGGACTCGGTCAGGTCCGGGATCGCCTTGGTGATCATCGGCGCGAGCGGTCCGCTGAACTCCTCCGCCATGGCGAACTCGGTGCCGTCATTGCCGTTCGGGCGTAACTCATAGGTTCGCACGCCTTTGAAGAGCCCGAACGGCATTCCGCTCGCCCACACCATCCGGTGCGGCCGGTCCAACTCGGCGACCTTGAGGGTGAAGGTCCGCTTGGGGTCGACGACCGACACCAGCTTGACCTTCTCACCGAGAGCGATCCGACCCCGCAACGACACCACCGCGGTATTCCACTCCGGATAACCCGCCGCGTCGGTCAACACCGCCCACACCTTGTCCGGACTCGCGTTGATCGTTCTGCGCACCGCGTAGCTCGCTGCCACCGTCGACCTCCTCATCGCCGCATCCGTAAACCGAAGGTTACCGTAACGCACGGTTGACGGATTGGTCAGCGGGTCCGCTCATGCCGGTGCTCGGCGGCACTCAGGACGTACTGGCCCAGGATCACGTCGATTCGTGCGGGCATGACCACGTCGACGCGTTCCCGGACCACCTCGAAAGGCTCGGCGTAGGCGACCACGGCATGGCGGGGACCAGTAGCGGGCCGTCGGCCAGGTAGTCGCGGATGGCGTTTTGGGAGGCGAAGCAGGCCAGCAGTGTTCGGTGGGCAGCATGGTGCCGCGGTCGCGATCGTCGATTTGGGACACTCGGGTCGGTTTCGTCGGTAGATTTCGGCGATGTTCTCCACTACTGTCACCCGGCCGTTGGTGTGGTCGTTCCCGCTCGCCGTCCTCGGTGTGATCGGGGCGGGAGTGTTCTTCTTCAGGCCGGTGACGGAAGACTTCACCGGGACCGAGGTGCTCTGCGACGGCGAGTACTTCTACTCCTTCGACCCGTCCGAGGGGTGCTCGGCCGCGATCACCCGGCATGTCGTGTTGACGGTGATCATTCTGGTCGGCACGGTGCTGCCGTTGCTGGTGGTCGCGGTACGGGCGTGCGTGCTGTCGGCGGACGGCATCTTCACGGCCAACCAGGAACTCGACCGGATGCGGGACCGGATCAACGGCCTGCACAGGAAGGTCGACCGGCTCGAGCGGGAGTCGGGCGGCACGACCTGACGCCTCACCGCAGGGCGGGGAACATGGCCGGTGGCCATGCCCATGCCGACCAGCCGGTCGCCATCGGTGCGGCCGTGCGGGCCACAGTCGGCCCAGTCGAACCGGGCCGCGCCGATGCGGTAGCACTCGTCCAGGTACTTGCCCGACCAACAGGTCGGTGCGCACCGGTGAAGTTGTTGCGCAGCCGCAGTTCGATCGGGTCCATGTTCAGCGCGAGGGCCAACTCGTCCATCGCGCTTTCAGCGCGAACGACCCGGACGCCTCGCCGGGTGCCCGCATGTACGTGGTACACCAACGGCCGGGTGCTGGCCGGATGATCGGGATCTTCGACGCCGGCGGGTTGGCCGGTCATCGCGGCCAGGGCGGTGGCGACTTCGTGGAGGGTGGCTTTGATGTAGGTGGTGGTGGTGTCGGTGTGGCCGGCGCGGGCGATGCCGTAGCCGAAGTGGCGTTCGACCCAGGTCAGCGTGGTGCGGCGGACAGCGGGGTCAGCACCCGGTAGCGCTCTCGGCGGGTACTCACGGGGTTCCTTGGAGCACTTTCTGTGCCCGGGTGGCCAGATGCAGGTTGAGGCGCTGGTCGACGTCGGCGAGGTCGAAACCGGTGATCTCGCGGATGCGCTGCAGCCGGTATCGCAGTGTGCTCCGGTGGATCAGCAGCGCCGCTGCCGCCTGGTCATAGTTCCCGCCGCATTCAAGGTAGTGGGACAGTGTCGGCACCAGGTCGGCGTTGCGGCGGGAGTCGTAGTCGATCAGGGCGCCGAGCCAGTCGTGCACGAACCGCTCGATCTCGGTGCCGTCTTCGCCGGTGTGCAGGATGCGGAACACGCCGAGCTCGTCGTAGGACGAGGCCCCCTCCGGGCTTCGCGACATCAGCCGGATTTCCAACGCCGTGACCGCTTCGAAGTACGACCGGGGGAAGTCGGCCGGGGAGTCACAGCGGCCGCCTACGCCCATCGCGCCGGTGGTGGTACCGAGCTCTCTGCCGATCGCCCGGTACAGCGCCTGGACGTCCGGTCGGCCACGGACGAGGACCACCACCAGCTTCGATCCCCTGGCGACCAGGATCTTCAGCTGCAGACCGACCGCGGTGTGCTCGACAGCGCGGATCAACTTGTCGTCACTCAGCCCGGGCCAGCGCAGTACCACGACATGGTGGGCCCCGCGCAGGTCGTGGCTCACCGCCTCGGACCGCGCGTAGGCACTCGCGTCGTCGGTGCCGGTGATCAGGTCGTCCACCAGCTCGCGCCGCAGCCGTAGCTCGACCACGGCAAGCTTGTGCTGATGGGTGAACTCCAGCGCCAGCAGCATCGCGCCGTGTTCGAGAACCAACATCTCGTGAGCATCGACCGTGTTCTCGGGATCGATGAGCGCGAGCACGCCGAGGATCTCCTCGCGCGGCTGGACCAGGACAAGCATGCGATCCTTCTGCCGGATCGAGCCGCCCTGCCGGATCGCCCGGCGCAGCTCCTCCTCCCGTCGTTCCGCCGCCGGCTTCGGGTAGGGGTCCGGGCAGCCCGGACCCGCCCAGGCCCGCAGGTTCCCGAACCGGTCCTCGACCGCGACCGGGCGTCCGGTCAGCTCCGACAGCGCATCGGCGATACCCTGCTCACCGTCCGTGGTGATCGCTCTGATGAGCACCTCGTGCACCTGGCAGCGCCGTTCCAGGTCGAACACCGTCTGCAGGAGCTGGGCGTTCCCCGTGGCACGTTCCTCGTACAACCGGCGCAGCGACGCGTTCGACATCGCCGCCGCGGTCTGCTGGGCGAGCGCGTTGAGCAGAAAGATCTCGTCACGGGACGGCTCGGAGGGGGCGCGTACCACCAGGTAGCCGCCCGGCGCGCCGGTCCGCCGCAACGCGAACGCCCAGCGCCAGGCACCATCGTCGGTGGTGACCGCGCCGTCCTCGCCGCCGAGGGCTTGCACGGCGTCGTCGAGCGCATGGTTCGGCTTTTGCCCGGAAGACACCGGCACCAGCGACTTGTCGCGGACCAGATAGCCGGCCTCGGCAACACACGAGCCGAGGGAGGCGACCGCGGTCATGGCCAGCGTTAGGATGTGCTCCTCGTCACGGTCGCTGAACATCTTGATGGACAGCACTAAAAGACTGCGCAGATCGGAGCGGTGGGGTCGTCCCCACGAGTTCGCGTTCCTCGGCCCGGCAGAAGCCACGCTCTCACGGTACCCGCTGGTGACCATGCCTACAGGCTGAGCTTTCGACCTGTCAGCGCGAGCCGCGTCGGCGAATTCAACCTGGCAGGGGCACGCGCGCTATCCGGGATTCTGCCATCCTCCGTGTGCTGCAAAAGGTTACCGACGCGAATCCGCTCGTGGCCAAGGTGGACATTCACGGGTCAACCACGTCCCGACAGATAGAGCACAACGATTCTTGGCCCATGTGGCCGGACCGTTTCGGTGAGCTGCCATTGGCCGACAAGGACAACGGAGCAAACGCCATGACACTCATGAATGACGAGGCAAACGGACACTCCGCGACGGATCCCCCCGGCGCCCAGCTGCGGCGCACGGTCGCCACATTCGCCAGCTATGGCGAGGCCGAGCGTGCGGTGGACCACCTGGCCGACCAGCGGTTCCCGGTCGAGCACGTGGCCATCGTCGGCAATGACGTGAAAATGGTCGAGCAGGTCGTCGGCAGGCTCAACTGGGGCCGGGCGGCATTGCACGGCGCTGGGTCCGGCGCGCTGGTCGGAGCGCTGATCGGTTGGCTCTTCGGGTTGTTCAACTGGGTCCAGCCGCTGGTGGCAAGTCTCGTGCTGGCCGCGTACGGGTTGATCTTCGGTGCCGTCGTGGGCGCGGTGTTCGGGCTGATCGCCTACGCGTTGCAGGGCGGGCGCCGGGACTTCTCCTCGATTCGTCTGATGATGCCGAGCAGCTACGAGGTTCAGGTCGACCCCGAGGTGGCCGACGAGGCAGCCCGGCTGCTCGGCCAGCGTGCGGGACCGCACACCGCGATCGCCAGGTAATCGACCGGAACCGGATACGACAAGGAGCAGCAATGCCCAAGGCAGTCGGTATCGACCTCGGTACGACCAACTCCGTGATCGCGGCCTGGGAAGGCGGCGAGGCTTCCGTGATTCCCAACGCCGAGGGATCGCGCACCACGCCCTCGGTGGTCGCGTTCACGGAGAGCGGCGAGCGCCTGGTCGGGCAGATGGCCCGGCGGCAGGCGATCCTGAACCCGAAGGGGACGATCTATTCGGCGAAAAGGTTCATCGGGCGCCGCTACGACGAGATCTCCGAGGAGGCCAAGGCCGTCGGGTTCGATGTCGTCGAGGGGCCGGGAGGTCTGGCCCGCTTCCGGGTGCACGGGAAGTTGTACTCGCCGGAGGAGATCAGCGCGCAGGTGCTGCGCAAGCTGGTCGACGACGCGTCGAAGTTCCTCGGTGAGAAGGTCACCGAGGCGGTGATCACCGTGCCGGCCTACTTCAACGATGCACAACGCCAGGCCACCAAGGACGCCGGCAAGATCGCCGGACTCGGCGTGCTGCGGATCATCAACGAGCCAACCGCGGCCGCGCTGGCCTACGGGCTGGACAAGAAGAGCCACGAGACCGTGATGGTCTTCGACCTCGGCGGCGGCACCTTCGACGTCAGCCTGCTCGACGTCGGTGACGGCGTGGTGGAGGTCCGGGCCACCGCGGGCGACGGGCATCTCGGCGGTGACGACTTCGACCGCCGGCTGGTCGACCACCTCGCGGACGAGTTCCAGAAGGACAACGGCATCGACCTGCGTCAGGATCCGCAGGCGCTGCAACGGTTGTTCGAGGCGGCGGAGAAGGCGAAGGTCGAGCTCAGCTCGGTGACCCAGACGCAGGTGAACCTGCCGTTCATCACCGCTGACGCTTCCGGACCGAAACATCTGACCACCACGATCCGGCGGTCCACCTTTGACGAGCTGACCCATGACCTGGTGCAGCGCTGTCTCGGCCCGGTGCAGCAGGCGATGGCCGACGCCAAGGTCGGCCCGGATGACATCGACGAGGTGATCCTCGTTGGCGGCTCGACCCGGATCCCGGCCGTGCAGAGCCTGGTGCGGCGGCTGACCGGCGGTAAGGACCCGAACATGACGGTCAACCCGGACGAGGTCGTCGCGATCGGCGCGGCGATCCAGGCCGGAGTGCTCAAGGGCGAGGTCTCCGACGTCCTGCTGCTCGACGTCACCCCGCTGTCCCTGGGGGTTGAGACCCGAGGCGGGGTGATGACGAAGATCATCGAGCGGAACACGACGATCCCGGCCCGGCGCACCGAGGTGTTCTCCACGGCGGAGGACAACCAGCCGGCGGTGGACGTCGTTGTGCTGCAAGGAGAACGCGAGCGGGCCGCGGACAACCGGGTGCTCGGCCGGTTCCAGCTGACCGGCATCCGTCCGGCGCCGCGCGGTGAGCCGCAGGTCGAGGTCACCTTCGATGTGGACGCCAACGGCATCCTGCACGTCAAGGCACGCGACAAGGACACCGGCGCCGAACAGGGCATCGAGATCAGCGAGGCATCCAACCTCGACCCCGGCGAGGTCGAGCGGATGATGGCCGAGGCCGAGCGGCACCGGGCCGACGACAAGGCCGTACGCGAGGCCGTCGACGCCCGCAACGAGCTGGACTCGGTGGCCTACCAGGTGGAGCGGCGGCTGGCCGAGCTCGGCGATGCCGCGGCGGCGCACGACCGGGCCCGCGCCGAGATGCTGATCAACGACGCCCGGGACGCTGTCAAGAACGAGGCGCCGCTGGACCGGGTGCGGTCGCTGACCGCAGAGCTGCAGCAGCTCTACCACGGCCTCGCGGCCGCCCGGCCGACCGGCAACGGCCACACGGGATCGCCGCGCGAGGACAACGGTGCCGCGGGCACCCAACCCGCATCCGACGAGGACGTCATCGACGCCGAGTTCGACCGGAGCTGACGCGATGTCCACCCAACACCACTCGGAGCAGCCGCCGACGCTGGAGGACCCGGCGCCGGCGGCACCATCCCTCGACCTCGCTGAGCTGGAGGACCGCTGGCGGCGAGCGGTCGCGGATCTCGACAACCTGCGCAAACGCTACGCCAGGGAGCTGCGGCGCGAGCGGGCCGTCGAACGGGACCGGGTCGCCGCCGCGTGGCTGCCGGTGCTCGACGACCTCGAGCGCGCGCTCGCCCACGCCGAGGCCGATCCCGGCGCGATCGTGGCCGGGGTCGCGGCGGTCCGCGATCAGGCGGTCGCACTTCTCGACGCGCTCGGCTACCGCCGGGAGGACCAGACGGGCGTCCCGTTCGACACCGCCAGACACGAGGCGGTCGCCGCGGTGGACGCGCCCGATGTCCCGCCGGGCACCGTTGTGGACGTGCTGCGGCCCGGCTACGGCAACGGGGAACGGCAACTGCGACCGGCCGCGGTGACGGTCAGCCGGCAGGAGTGAGCGGGCGGTGGCAGGTGACTTCTACGAGGTGCTCGGGGTGTCGAGGGATGCCAGCCCCGAGGAGGTGCAGCAGGCATACCGCAAGCTCGCCAGGACCTATCACCCGGACGTGAACCGGGACCCGGGCGCCGAGGAGAGGTTCAAGGAGGTCAGCGAGGCCTACGACGTGCTCTCCGATCCGGCGACCAGGAAGCGCTACGACCGGTTCGGCGCCGACTTCCGCCAGGTGCCCGAGGATTTCGACGAGCGGGTGACCGCGGGGCA
Organism: Actinophytocola sp.; assembly: GCF_035762905.1. GTDB lineage: Bacteria > Actinomycetota > Actinomycetes > Mycobacteriales > Pseudonocardiaceae > DASYTH01. The sequence continues at coordinate 13,762 of NZ_DASUCC010000122.1, read as the reverse complement.
GCGGTTCCGGTCCGGCGGCTCGCGCGGCGGCGGTGGCGTCCGGGTCGACGTCGGCGACGATGTCCACTTTGGACAAGGTTTCGGCGGCATCGACATCGACGACCTGCTTGGTGGCATGTTCGGTGGCCGGTCAGGGTGGTCCGGTGGCGGGCCGATCCCGGGGGCCGACCAGGAGGCGGAGCTCGAGCTGTCCGTCGAGGAGGCCTATCGGGGCGGCCACCGCAAGGTGAGCCTGGCCGGGCCGGCCGGGCAACGGACCTACGACGTCACGATCCCGCCGGGAGTCGTCGACGGGCAACGGATCCGGCTGGCCGGTCAAGGTGGGCAGGGCAGTGGCAACGCATCGAGCGGTGACCTTTACCTGATCGTGCGGATCAAGCCGGACCGCAACTACCGGCTGTCCGGCCGCGACATCACCGTCGACGTTCCGGTGACGCCGTGGGAGGCCGCGCTCGGGGCCACGGTGCCGGTCAGCACGCCCGGCGGCGAGGTGAAGGTCAAGGTGCCGGCGGGCTCGTCGAGTGGGCGCAGGCTTCGGTTGCGGGGTCAGGGCATGCCCAATTCCCGTGGCACACCGGGAAACTTGTACGTCGAGGTCCGGATCATGGTCCCGCCCAAGCCGACCAGGCGGGAGCGGGAGCTGTTCGAGCGGCTGGCCGCCGAGTCGACCTTCGACCCGAGGAGGCAGCGATGAACGCCTACGCGCTGGCTCGTCCCCGCCGGCTCAGCGTGACCACATTGGCCAGAAGCACCGGCCTGCACCCCGAGCTGATCCGCAGGTTCGTCGCGCTCAGCCTGCTGGACGCCTCCCGAGACGCGGCGGGCCAGCTGTGGTTCGCCGTGACCGCACCCGTGACGGTGGCCAGGATCCAGCGGCTGCATGCCGGACTTTCCTTGAACTACAACGCGATCGGGCTCGTGCTCGACCTGCTGGACCGCATCGAGACGCTCGAGGCCGAGCTGCGGGCAAGCCGGGCACGGCAGACCACCGGAGGCTGAACTTCCATGGACATGAACCGGCTTACCCAGAAGTCCCAGGAAGCGTTGCAGGAGGCGCAGTCCATCGCCACGCGGCACGGCCACACCGAAGTGGACGGTGAGCACCTGCTGGCCGCCCTGCTCGACCAGCAGGACGGCCTGGCGCCCCGCCTGCTCGCCGGAGCGGGTGTCGACGTCGAGGCGTTGCGCGCCGACGTCGAGACCGACCTTGCCCGCAAGGCGAAGGTGACCGGTCCCGGGACGACACCCGGACAGGTCTACGTCACCAGGAGACTCGCCACGCTGCTGGAGGCCGCCGAGCGGGAGGCCAAGCGGCTCAAGGACGAGTACGTCTCGGTCGAGCACCTGGTGCTCGCGCTGGCCGACGAGGGCTCGGCGAGCACGGCCGGCAGGTTGCTCAAACAGCGCGGCGTCACCAGGGAGTCCTTCCTTTCCGAGCTGACCTCGATCCGCGGCAACCAGCGGGTGACCTCGGCCAACCCGGAGGTGGCGTACGAGGCGTTGGAGAAGTACGGGCGGGACCTCGTGCTCGAGGCGCGCTCGGGGAAGCTGGATCCGGTGATCGGGCGGGACGCGGAGATTCGCCGGGTGATCCAGATCCTGTCCCGGAAGACCAAGAACAACCCGGTGCTGATCGGTGATCCGGGGGTGGGCAAGACCGCGATCGTGGAGGGGCTGGCGCAGCGGATCGTCCGCGGGGATGTGCCGGAAGGGTTGCGGGACAAGACAATCTTCGCCCTCGACCTGGCCGCGCTGGTGGCCGGCGCCAAATATCGCGGTGAGTTCGAGGAGCGGCTCAAGGCCGTGCTGGCCGAGGTGAAGGCCGGCGAGGGCCGCATCCTGCTGTTCGTCGACGAACTGCACACGGTCGTCGGTGCCGGTGCCGCCGAGGGAGCGATGGACGCGGGCAACATGCTCAAGCCGATGCTGGCCCGCGGTGAACTGCACATGATCGGCGCGACCACGCTGGACGAGTACCGCAAGCACATCGAGAAGGACGCCGCGCTGGAGCGGCGTTTTCAGACCGTGCTGGTCGACGAGCCGAGCGTGCCGGACACCATCTCGATCCTGCGCGGACTGCGGGAGCGTCTCGAGGTGTTCCACGGGGTTCGGATCCAGGACGGTTCGCTGGTGGCGGCCGCGATGCTGAGCCACCGTTACATCACCGACCGGTTCCTGCCCGACAAAGCGATCGACCTGGTCGACGAGGCCTGCGCCCGGCTACGCACCGAGATCGACTCGATGCCGGCCGAGTTGGACGAGATCACCCGCCGGGTGATGCGTCTGGAGATCGAGGACGCCGCGCTGTCCAAGGAGAAGGACAACGCCAGCCAGGCGCGTCTCGAGGAGCTGCGCAAGGAGCTGGCAGACTTGCGGGCCCAGGCCGATGCCATGCGCGCGCAGTGGGAGGCCGAGCGGCAGGCGATCCGCCGGGTGCAGGAGCTGCGCGAGGAGATCGAGCGGGTCCGGCAGGAGGCCGAGGAGGCCGAACGCGCCTACGACCTCAACCGGGCCGCCGAGCTGCGCTACGGCAGGCTCACCGAGCTGGAACGCAAGCTTGCCGGCGAAGAGGAGAAGCTGGCCGTCAAGCAGGGTGGGAACCGGCTGCTGCGCGAGGTGGTCGCCGAGGACGAGATCGCCGAGATTGTCGCCGCGTGGACCGGGATCCCGGTATCCCGCCTGCAGGAAGGGGAGCGGGACAAGCTGCTCCGGCTCGACGAGATCCTGGCGGAGCGGGTGATCGGGCAGACCGAGGCGATCCGGCTGGTGGCCGACGCGATCATCCGTGCGCGGTCGGGGATCCGGGATCCGCGCCGGCCGATCGGGTCGTTCATCTTCCTTGGCCCGACCGGGGTCGGGAAGACCGAGCTGGCCAAAACCCTTGCCGCGGCGCTGTTCGACACCGAGGAGAACCTGGTTCGCCTGGACATGAGCGAGTACCAGGAGCGGCACACCGTCTCCCGGCTCATCGGCGCCCCGCCCGGGTACGTCGGCTACGAGGAGGGCGGTCAACTGACCGAGGCGGTGCGCCGCAAGCCCTACTCGGTGGTGCTCTTCGACGAGATCGAGAAGGCGCACGCCGACGTGTTCAACACGCTGCTGCAGGTGCTCGACGACGGGCGGATCACCGACGCACAGGGCCGCACCGTCGACTTCCGCAACACCATCCTGATCATGACGTCGAACATCGGCTCGATGCACCTGCTCGACGGGGTCACCCCGGAGGGCGAGATCAAGCCGGACGCCCGCGCACTGGTGATGTCCGAGCTGCGCCAGCACTTCCGGCCGGAGTTCCTCAACCGGGTCGACGACATCGTGCTGTTCACCCCGCTCGGCCTCCCGCAGATCGAGAAGATCGTCGACCTGCAGTTCGAGGAGCTGCGCCGGCGGCTGGCCGACCGGGGCATTGCCCTGCAAGTCACCGAGAACGCCCGCACGCTGATCGCCCGGCACGGGTTCGATCCGGTCTACGGAGCCCGGCCGTTGCGCCGCTACATCGCCCACGAGGTGGAGACCAGGGTCGGCCGGGCGCTGCTGCGCGGCGACATCGAGGAGGGCCGGGCGATCGTCGTCGACACCCGGGACGACGAACTCGTCGTCCAGTTCGAGGACGCACTCGTGGGAACGTCCACATGAGCACCCCCAGGATCGTCCGGTGCGAACACTGTGGACGGCAGAACCGGGTGCAGCCGGCCGGGCCGGGCTACCCGCGCTGCGGCAACTGCGGGTCGCCGCTGCCGTGGATGGTCGACGCCGGGGACGCCGACTTCGCCGAGGTCGCGGAGCAGGCAACGATCTTCGTCCTGGTCGACCTGTGGGCGCCGTGGTGCGGCCCGTGCCGGATGGTCAGCCCGGCGCTCGAGCAGGTGGCCAGGGACCGCGCCGGGCGGCTGAAGCTGGTCAAGGTCAACGTCGACGAGGCACCCCGGCTGTCCCAGCGGTTCGACCTTCGCGCGGTGCCGACCTTGCTGATGCTGCACCGGGGAGAGGTGATCGCCCGCCAGCCAGGCGCCGCACCGGCGCACGTGCTGGGCGAGTGGGTGGACACCGCGATCGCCAAGACCAAGACCTCCATATCAGACCTTCGAGAGGGGTCCCCGTGACCATGTTGACCGGTGATCCACACCTGGCGAAGGTGCGGCAGGTGGTGCCGCGCACGCCGCAGGGCTGCGAGGAGTGCCTCGCCCTCGGGACGCGCTGGGTGCATCTGCGGGTCTGCCTGACCTGCGGGCACGTCGGCTGCTGCGACTCATCACCCGGCAAGCACGCGCGGGCGCACGCCGGCAACCTCGGCCATCCGATCGTCGCGTCGCTCGAACCAGGCGAGAGGTGGCGCTGGTGCTATGTCCATGAAGCCTTTGTCTGAGCAGGGGGAGCTGCCGGAGACACCCGATCTGCAAGGGGCGTTCCCGCGACTGTCCGAGGACCAGATCGACACACTTGCCGCGCACGGCGAGCGCCGGACGACGCGACCGGATGAGGTGCTGTTCAGCGAGGGCGAGCGCTGCGATGAATTCTTCGTGATCCTGTCCGGCAAAGTGGCCACGGTCCAGGGTTTCGGTCAAGACGCGCGGATCATCCGGGTGCACGGCGCCGGCCGGTTCGTCGGCGAGCTCGGCCTGCTGCAAGGTCAGACGGCCTTCTCCAGCGCGGTGGTCGTGGAGCCAGGAGAGGTGCTCGCCGTCCCCGTCGAGTGGCTGCGCGCGGTGGTCGAGCGGGAGCCGACCCTCGGCGACGTCATCGTCCGGGCCTGCCTGATTCGCCGCTCGTTGCTGATCGGCCTCGGCGCCGGCTTCCGGATCGTCGGCTCGTGCTATTCGCCGGACACCAAGCGGCTGCGCGAGTTCGCCGCCCGCAACCGGCTGCCGCACCGGTGGATCGACCCCGAGCGGGACAAGCAGGCCGAGACATTGCTGCGCCGCTTCGGGATCCGACCGGAGGACACCCCGGTCGTCATCTGGAAGGGCGAGCAACTGCTGCGCAACCCGAGCAACGCCGAGCTGGCCAGGATGATCGGTCTGCCGGCGGCCGCCGCCGCGCCGGGCAGTTGCGATCTGCTGGTCGTCGGTGCCGGGCCGGCCGGTCTCGCCGCAGCCGTGTATGCCGCATCCGAAGGTCTGACCACGATCGTCGTCGACGCCGTCGCCACCGGCGGCCAGGCCGGCACTTCGCCGCGGATCGAGAACTACCTCGGTTTCCCGTCCGGCATCTCCGGTGCCGAGCTGGCCGAGCGAGCCGTGATCCAGGCCGGCAAGTTCGGCGCGCGCACCACCGTGGCGGTCACCGCGACCACGCTGAGCTGCCGGGACAGCCATTACCTGCTGACCCTCGACGACGGAACCCAGCTCACCGCACCCACGGTGGTGATCGCGACTGGCGCCCGGTACCGCAAGCTCGCCGTGCGTCGCCTCGACCTGTTCGAAGGCACCTGCGTCTACTACGCCGCCACCCAGGTCGAGGCCGCACAGTGCCGGCTCGACCCGGTCGCGGTGGTCGGTGGCGGCAACTCCGCCGGCCAGGCTGCCGTGTTCCTCGCCGAGACCGTTCCCAAGGTCTACCTGCTCAGCCGTAGCGAGCTGACCAAGAGCATGTCCCGGTACCTGATCGACAACGTCGAACGTCACCCGCGCATCGAGGTCCTCGAGCATCACGAGGTCCGCGAGCTGCTCGGTGACACCACCCTCGACGGCATCGTGGTGGAGCACAACGCGACCGGTGCCCGCCGCAACCTCGACGCGCGCGCCATGTTCGTGTTCATCGGGGCCGAGCCAGGCACGGCATGGCTGACCGGGACCCTCGAGCTGGACCGCCACGGGTTCGTCCGCACCGGCTTCGACGTCGACGTGTCGGCGAACCCGGACGCCTGGGCCAAGGCCGAACGCCGCCCGCTCACGCTGGAGTCCAGCCAACCGGGCGTTTTCGCCGTCGGCGACGTCCGAAGTGGATCAATCAAACGGGTCGCCTCCGCCGTCGGCGAGGGCGCGATGGCCATCCGCCTGGTGCACGAGCACCTCGAACAGTCCGGCAACAGGACCCCGATCAACCGGTAATCGCGTTCTCGGAGGCGACGATGACGACATCTCACCGCGCAACGGCGATCGGCGGACTGCTGGTGCTGATAACCGCCGCGTGCTCCGCGCCCGCAGCGCCGTTCCAGGCGTCCGCGCCGAACCAACCCTGCGACGAAGGCAGCTTCGTGAGCGTCGTCGAGGACATCGCGCCGAGCGTGGTCACCCTGCGACATCCGGACGGGCTCGGCAGCGGTGTCGTCTACAAACCGGATGTGATCATCACCAACCAGCACGTCGTGGCGAACCACACCGACCTGATCATCAGCTACGCCGACGGCAGTGAATCCGCCGGGACGGTGATCGGCACCGACCCCATGAACGATCTGGCGGTCGTGCGAAGCGCGCGCAAGGGCCTGACCCCAGCGCGGTTCCGGAACGACCAACCGCGCCAGGCCTGTCGGGTGCTCGCCATCGGGAGCCCATTGGGGCTGCAGAACTCGGTCACCGAGGGCATCGTCTCCGGCCTGCACCGATCGCTCCCGGCCGACGCGCAGGGCCCGTCGCCGACGGATCTCATCCAGACCGACGCACCGATCTCTCCTGGCAACTCCGGCGGCGCACTGCTGGACATCCAGGGTCAGGTGGTCGGCATCAACGAGGCTTACCTACCGCCGCAGGCGGGAGCGGTCTCGATCGGGTTCGCGATCCCGGCCGGCACCGCGGTGGACATCGCCGAGCGCCTGCTTTCCGGCCGCACCGTCGGGCAGCCCTATCTCGGTGTCTCCGTGGGGGAGCTGACCCCGACCATCCGGGATCGTCTCGGCGTCAAGACCCAGGACGGTGCGCTCGTCCTCGGCGTCGCCCCGAACTCACCGGCCGCCGCGACGGGCGTCCGCCCGGGTGACGTCATCGTCAAGCTCGGCGACACCGACGTGCACAACCCTCAGGATCTGGCCAATGTCCTGCGCTCCACCAAGCCCGGGGACCAGGTGCCACTCGTGGTCGTGCGCGGTGCCGACCGCACCGAGCTGCGCGTCAGCCTCGGGAACCAACCCTGACCAAGCCACCGGTCATGACCGCGCGCAGTTTGGCCAGGGCCGCCGGGGGAATCCGGCGGGCGGGTGAGGTGAGGAATGAACGGACCGGACGAGGTGGTCGTCGGGGTGGTGGCCGACGAAGGGCTACCGGAGCAGGTGATGGCGAGGATCGCTGACGATCTGCCCGGGGTGTTCGCCGCCCGGGTGAGCGGGGCGACGCGGTGGCGTGTGGAGCACCGGGTAGAGCAGCTGCCGCTGGACCAAGACGGTGACATCCCGATGCGCACGTTGTCGCAGCGGCACCGCCGGGACCGGGACTGGGACCTGCTCGTCCTGGTGACCGATCTGCCCCGGCGCGCGGGGACGAAACCCATCGTCGCGGGAATCGACATCGAGCACGGTGTCGCGATGATCTCGCTGCCCGCGCTCGGTGCCGTCCTGGTGCGTCATCGGGCACGGGCGTTGCTGATCCGCGTGGTGCGGCAGCTTGTGTCGCCGCGGCTCGGGATCGATGGGGATCACGGCCGGCGGGGGGCGCTGGCACGGTTGCGTGAGATGCTGGCCCCGACGCAGCGGATGTCCGGCGGACACCGGTCCGCCGTAACCCACCTCGCTCTGGTCGGCCTGCGTGGCCAGCTACGGCTGCTGGCGGGGATGGTGCGGGACAACCGTCCGTGGCGGCTCGTACCGCACCTGGCGGGCGCCACCGCGGCGGCGGCCGGGACCGCCGCCTACGGCGTCATCACCAGTTCGTTCTGGAGGCTCGCGGATGCGCTGGCCCCGCTGCGGCTGGCGGCGATCACGGTGGTCACCGTCTTGATCATGACGGTGTGGTTGATGATGTACAACCACCTGTGGGACCGGCCGTCCGAGGCCGCCGAGCGACGCAAGGCCTTGATGTACAACATTTCCACGGCGACCACGCTGGCGCTTGGGGTGGCGTGCATGTACGCCATCCTGTTCGTGCTCGCGCTGATCGCGGCCGTCGTCCTGATCGACAGCGGCTATTTCGCGCAGACGCTCGGACACCCGGTCGGTCTGGGTTCGTACCTGAACCTGGTGTGGCTGTGCAGTTCGGTCGGGATCGTCGCCGGCGCGCTCGGGTCGAGCCTGGAGGACGAGGAAACCGTCCGCAAGGCGACCTACAGCCGCCGCGAACGGGAACGCCAAGAACGAAACCGGCGCAGACGGGAAGACCGGACATCCGCGGACAGGCAATGACCTGACCAAGATTCGCTTCCCGATGCGCACCCAGACCGTCGAGCAGGGCCGCTACCTCGGCGGCCGCCCACCCTACGGCTACCGTCTGGTTGGCGCCGGCCCGCATCCCAACGCCGCGCACGCCCGCTGGGGCCGCCGACTACACCGGCTCGAACCTGACCCGGCCACCGCCGAGCATGTCCGATGGGATCTTCGCCCAACGCCTGGCCGGCCACAGCGCCTCCCGCATTGCCCACGATCTCAATCTCCGAGGAGTTGGCTGCCCGTCGCGCGCCGACCCTGACCGCAACCGCCACCGCACAGGCGTCGGCTGGACTCTGCGCACGGTCACCACGATCCTGGCAAACCCTCGCTACACCGGACGCCAGGTCTGGATCCGCCAACAGAGCGACCGCGCCCTTGCCGCCGACAAGCCAGGGAAGTGGGCCGGCGCGCCGTCGGCCGGCCGCAGGACTGGGTGATTTCCAAGAACCGCGCGCACCCCGCGTTGGTCGGCGAGGAAGACTTCCTCGCCGCCCAAGCCATCAACGCCACCCCAACCCCGGCTGACGGCACCGTCCCCTGGAGATGGGCTCACCAACCGGGCAGCCACGGCTTCAACTGATCACATAAGACAAGCGACGAACGCCCACACAGGCAGTTCGTAGGGTTACGTGTCCGAGACTAGAACACCGCTGCCTAGGAAATCCTCTGGCTCCGATGAATTACAGGACACGGCCTAGTTGGGCCTGCCACATCCAGTGCTGCTTCTCCACCTCGCGGGCGATCTCGATCAGCAGGTCCTGGGTCACCAGGTCCGACTTGTCGGCCTCGTCGATGCGGCCGCGCAGGCGCGCCGCCAACGCGCCTAGGGTGTTCACGATCTTCTCGATCGTCTCTCCGTCGGAGACCCAGTTGGCCGGGAAGTCCGGCAGTCCAGAGGTTTCCACCACGGTGTGGGCCATGCCGTTCGGAGATACGCCGATCGCGTTGGCTCGCTCCGCGACCTCGTCGACATACTGCCGGGCGATGCCCACCAGTTCGTCGAGGTGGAGGTGCACGCTGCGGAAGTGCGGTCCCACCACGTTCCAATGCGCCTGCTTGCCGATCAGCGACAGATCGAGCAGATCGACAAGGGTGCTCTGCAAGATTCCACCCGTCGTCTGCCGTTCGGCGTCACCGAGCGGACTGGTGATCGGGGACTTGGTCATGTGCGGAATCTCCTCACAACTCGGGTACCCAAATGGCTACCCAGTCCGGGCGGCCATACACCCGAGCGCCCGGGTGGCGGCATCGGCCGTGGGCCGCGAGTACCAGGCGGGACCAGATCCGGTATGAGATACGGCCCGATCATGGTGTTCCATCGAGGATCCGCCACGCTCGGGTAGCCACGTGCAGGTGCAGCCGATTGTCGGCGGTGCTGATGTCCAGCCCGCTGACCTCGCGGATCCGTTGTAGCCGGTAGCGAAGGGTGCTGCGATGTATCACCAGCACCTGGGCGGTCTCGTCGTAACTGCCGCCGCAGTCAAGGTGTTCGGCCAAGGTCCGCACCAGCTGCGAGTGGTTGCGGGCGTCGTAGTCCAGCAGTCGTCCGAGCCAGTCCCGGACGAACCGCCTGATTTTGGTGCCGCCGTCGTCGGTGTCCAGCACGCGCATCACGCCGAGTTCCTCGAACGATGTCGCCCCGTGCGGCGAGCGGGACGCCAATCGCACGTTGAGCGCGAGCAAGGCTTCCTGGTACGAGCGGGGAAACTGATCGGGGGAGTCGCTCCGCCCTCCGATCCCGATCGAGCCGGCCATGGTAGACAGACGCCGAGCGAGGGCGTCGTGCAGCTGCCGCCCGTCGGGTCGGCCCCTGGCCAGCAGTACCGTCATTCCGTCCCGGGTCGACACCAGCGAAGCAATCCCGAGACCGGCCGCGGCGTGCGCGGCCGCGCGGGCCAGGCCAGCCTCGCCGCCGGCCCACCGGATCACCACCACACGGTGCGGTCCCTGCAGATCGTGATCGATCGCCCGGGATCGGGCGTAAGCGGTTTCGTCGTCGGTGCCGGTGATCAGATCCGCGACCAGGTCGCCGCGCATGCGCCGCTGCAGCTCGGCGATGTCGTGCTGGTGCGCGAGTTCGCCGGCCAGCACCAGGGCGCCGTGTTCGAGGGCCAGCACCTCGTGGCGTCCGGCGGTTCGTCGTGGGTCGATCAGGATCAGCACACCCAGCATGTCCTCGCGGGTGTGGGCCAGGGCGATCAGGCGGTCCCCGACCCGGACCACGGACCCACGCCGGGTCAGCTCACGTAGCAACTCGTTGCGCTGCTGCGGTTTCTGTTTCGGATAGGAATCCGGCCGACCAGGCCCGGCCCAGGCGCGCAGGTTGCCGAACTTATCCTCGATCGCCACGGGGAGTCCGGTGACCGCGTGCAGGGCCCGGGCGATGCCCGGTTCTCCAGTATGGGATGCGCCGCCCAGGTTCTGACGGATCAGCCGCTCGCGCTCCAGGTCCGACTTCACTGTCGTCAACCGGTCGTTAACCGCGGCGCTCTCCTCGCGCAGCAAGCGAATCCGGTCCCGGTCGCGGCGGTGCGCGAACGCGGTTTCCAGTGCCAGTGCGGTTTGTCCGGCGAGTAGGACGAGTCCGCGGATCTCCGGTTCGGCCGGCTCGGCCGCCGCGGTGACCACCAGGTAGCCATCACCGGTCGGAACCGGCGCGGCCAACCTCACGGCGTCCGGCGCCAGATTACGGTGAGCTGAACCGGGCGAGGTTGCGAGTGATCATGTTCTGCAGCGCAGACGAACGCGCACAGTTCGTGGGGGTTAACGTGTCCGAGACCTCAACGCCGCCCTGTGGCATACCTGCGCAATGCAGGTATCCATGGGGTCACATTACCAACTGGTGGTTGCGCCGTGGATCATCGAACGGCCTACTCAGCGGTCGGTGCCTCGATCTGCCGGACGGTCCCGAATCCGGCCTGGTCGTTCCAATCTCCGGCGGCGTTCGTACGGGAAGCGCCTGTCGGGCGTCCGACCGAAAGGTCGGTCTGCCACGCACGGCGGTCCAGGGCGATGGTCAGCTTGCCGCACACCGGGGGCCTTCGTCGACGTGGGCCGGCCGGGACGCGGCCGAGACGCTGTGGGCGGTGGCCGGCATCACCGACCCGCTGGCCGAGATCGACGCGGCCGAGATCTACCTGCCGATCTCCTGGTTCGAGCCGATGTGGTTGGAGAACCTGGGTTTCGCCGCCGTGGGGCAGGGCTGGAAGCTCACTGAGGCCGGCGAGACCGAGCTGGACGGACGGCTGCCGGTGAACCCGTCCGGCGGCGTGCTGTCGTCCAATCCGATCGGTGCTCCGGGATGTTGCGCTTCGCCGAGGCGGCTATGCAGGTGCTCGGCCGGGCCGGCGAGCATCGGGTGGACGGCGTGCGTCGGGCGCTCAGCCACGCGTACGGCGGCGGCTCGCGGTTCTTCGCGATGTGGGTTGTGGGAGCGTGGAAACCATGAAGTTCACCCTCGCCGTCGCGCTCAGCCCGCTGGACCAGCTCACCGAGTTGGCCCGAACCGCCGAGGAGCACGGATACGACTCGATAGCGCTGCCGGACTCGCTGTTCTTCGCCGAGCGGACCGCCGGCGCCTATCCGTACACGGTCGACGGTTCGCGGTTCTGGACGGCGGACACGCCGTGGGTCGACCCGCTGATCGCCGCGGCCGCGATGGGCGCGGTCACCAGCCGGATCCGGTTCTACACCCAGGTGCTCAAGCTCAACCCGCGCAACCCGGTGCTGCTGGCCCGCCAGGTCGGCTCGGTGGCGAACCTGACCGGCGACCGGTTCGGGCTCGGCGTCGGACTCGGTTGGGCGCCGGAGGAGTCCGAGTGGTGCGGAGCCTCGTTCGACCACCGGGGCCGGCGGGCGGACGAGGCGATCGAGATCCTTCGGCTGATCCTCGGCGGCGGAATGGTGAGCTACCAGGGCGAGTTCTACGCGTTCGACCGGTTACAGATGAGCCCGGCGCCGCGCCGGCCGGTGCCGATCTACGTCGGCGGGCACACCGAGCCGGGGCTGCGGCGCGCGGCCCGGACCGGCGACGGCTGGTCCTCGGCGATGATCACCTTCGACGAGCTGCGCGTGGTGATCGACCGGCTGCACGCGCTGCGCGCCGAGTACGGCCGCGCGGATCATCCGTTCGAGATCCAGGCGGTGTGCCTGGACCGGTTCGGCCTCGACGGCTACCGCCAGCAGGCGGACATCGGCGTCACCGACGCGATCGTGATGCCCTGGGTGAACTACGGCGTCGGGTTCGACGGCCCGCTCGCGGCGAAGCAGGACGGCCTCAAGCGGTTCGCCGACGAGGTGATCGCACAGCTTTAGACCGTGACGTTCACGCCGTGGTCGGAACAGGTCCTGATCACCGCGTTCTCCGCGAAGTCGGCAGGGGAGAGGAATTCGACCAGGCCGGCGTCGCCGCGCCGCCGAGTGACTGGAAATCAGCCGCGACGATATCGACGGCACACTGCACTGACGCTCCGGCGGAGGTATTGGGATGCGACTGCGGTGAGGAGACCTCCTGCTACGGCTGCCTGCGTGTGTTGGGCAACCAGTCCTCGGCACTCCGGCTACCCGGTCCAGGAAGGGTCAGATCGAGTTGGCGTGTTTGGTGAGGCGGTCGAAGGTGGCGTCGAGGTCGGTGTCCACGATCTGGGCTTGCGGGTGGGCGTCGAACCAGGCGATCTGTTCGGTGGCGCCGTCGTGGTAGGTGATCGTGGTGCCGAATTCGGGTACGAGTGACGTGATCTTCGAGTTGTCGAAGATCATCGAGTGGGCCTTGTCGCCGAGCAGGCCGGGGCCGAGTTCGGGCAGTGCGCGGGCGATGGTCTCCGACGCCACGTGGACCAGTTTCGGCTCGGCCACGCCCGCGGCTTCGCCGAGCCAGGTGTAGATCTGGTTCCAGGTGGGAGCGTGCGTGCCGGTGATGTGGAACGTGTCGCCGACCGCGAGCGGGTGGCCGAGTAGGCCGACGAAGCCGACCGCGAAGTCCCGCGTATGCGTCAACGTCCACAGCGACGTGCCGTCGCCGTGCACCACCGCGGGCTTTCCGGACCGCATCCGTGCCACGTCGGTCCACCCGCCCATGGTCGGCAGCAGGGTCCGGTCATAGGTGTGCGACGGGCGCACGATCGTCGCCGGGAACCCGTCCATACGGCATGCCGCGGTCAGCAGGTCCTCGCAGGCGATCTTGTCGCGGCTGTACTGCCAGTGCGCATTGTGCAGCGGCGTCGACTCGGTGACCGGCAGCCGCGCCGGCGGGGTCTGGTACGCCGACGCGGACGAGATGAACACGTACTGCCCGGTCCGCCCGGTGAACAACTCGACGTCGCGCGCCACGTGTGCAGGCGAGAACGCCCGGAACTGGGCGACCACGTCGAACTCGCGCCCAGCCAGCGCGGCGGCCACCGCGTCGCCGTCCTCCGCGTCGGCCACCAGGTTCTCGACGTCCTCGGGCACCGGCCGGACGCTGGTCCGGCC
>NZ_DASUCC010000121.1:0-72102 GCF_035762905.1 Actinophytocola sp. | reverse complement strand
TGCTCGTGACCCCCGCGCCCGGCGTGCCCGGGCGGCTGCCGTTCTGGAAGGGCGACACGCTCGGTCGCCCCGCCGAGCTCGGTCGGGCGATCGGCGGGTTCGTCCGCGAGCTCGCGGCGGCTCCGGGCGGCCTGGAGGGCCAGCGCGCCCGCGAGCGGGTCGCGGCGGCCGGGCTGGACCCGTGGGCGGTGGACAACCTGCTCGCCTATCTCGCCGAGCAGCGCGCGGCCACCCGGCATGTGCCGGACGACCGGACGCTGCTGATCGAACGGTTCCGCGACGAGCTCGGCGACTGGCGGATGGTCGTGCACTCGCCGTTCGGCGGGCAGGTGAACGCGCCGTGGGCGCTGGCGATCAGCGCCCGGCTGCGGGAGCGGCGCGGGATCGAGACGCAGGTGGTGCACTCCGACGACGGGATCGTGATCCGGCTGCCGGAAACGGTGGACGACACCGGCGCGGAGATCGTGGCCGGCGCCGAGGACGTGCTGCTCGACCCGGAGGAGGTGGAGCAGATCGTGGTGGCCGAGGTGAGCAACTCGGCGCTGTTCGCCGCCCGGTTCCGGGAGTGCGCGGCGCGCTCGCTGCTGCTGCCCCGGCGTGACCCGCGGCGCCGCACCCCGCTGTGGCAGCAACGCCAGCGCTCGGCCCAACTGCTGTCGGTGGCGGCCAAGTACGAGCGGTTCCCGGTGGTGCTCGAGGCCATGCGGGAGTGCCTGCAGGACGTGTACGACGTGGCCGGGCTGCGCGAGTTGATGGCCGACGTGCGGGCCCGGCGGGTGCGCGTTGTCGAGGTGGAGACCCAGTCCGCCTCGCCGTTCGCCCGCAGCATGATGTTCGGCTACGCCGGGATGTTCCTCTACGACGCCGACCTGCCGCTGGCCGAACGGCGGGCCGCGGCGCTGTCGCTGGACTCGGCGCTGCTGGCCGAGTTGCTCGGCTCGGAAGCGATCCGGGAGCTGCTGGACGCCGACGTGCTGGCCGAGGTGGAGCGGTCGCTGCAGCGGCTGGACCCGGCCCGGCACGCACGGCACGCCGAGGACGCCGCCGACCTGCTGCGGTTCCTCGGTGACCTGTCCGTTGTGGAGGCCGAGCGGCGCGGGGTCGCGCCGGAGTGGTTGGCCGAGCTGGAAAGTGCCCGGCGGGCGATCCGGGTGCGGATCGCCGGCGAAGAGCGGTACATGGCGATCGAGGACGCCGGCCGGGTGCGCGACGCGCTCGGGGTGGCGCTGCCGGTCGGGGTGCCGGAGGCATTCACCGAACCGGTCGCGGATCCGCTCGGCGACCTGCTCGGCCGCTATGCCCGCACGCACGGGCCGTTCCCGGCGCACGAGGTGGCCGAGCGGTTCGGCCTGGGCATCTCGGTGGTGACCGGAGTGCTGGACCGGATGGCCGGCATGGGCCGGCTGGTGCGCGGCGAGCTCAGACCCGTTGCGGGACCCCCGCACCCGGGCTACGGCGGGCACTCCACCACCGAGTACTGCGACGCCGATGTGCTGCGGCGGCTGCGCCGGGCGTCGCTGGCCCGGCTGCGCGCCGAGGTGGAGCCGGTGGAGCCGGCCGCGCTCGGGCGGTTTCTGCCGGCCTGGCACGGGGTGGGCAAGCGGCTGCGGTCCGCGCCGACCGCCGACGACGTGCTGGCCGTGGTCGAGCAGCTGGCCGGCGCGCCGTTGCCGGCGAGCGCGTTCGAGTCGCTGGTCCTGCCGGCCCGGCTGCCCGGCTACACGCCCGCGCTGCTCGACGAGCTGACCGCGGCCGGCGAGGTGACCTGGTGCGGCTGCGGGCCGCTGTCCGGTGGGGACGGCTGGATCGCCGTCGCCCCAACGGATCTGGCCGACCTGCTGCTGCCGGATCTGGAGGAGGCGGTGCCGTCCTCGCCACTGCATGCCGCCGTGGTGTCCGCAATGGACGGTGGGGCGCTGTTCTTCCGGCAGTTGGCCGACCGGGCCGCGGCGATGCTGCTCGACGGTGGCGCGGCGGCCCCGGACGATCCGGATGTCATTGCCGCGCTGTGGGATCTGGTGTGGGCCGGGCTGGTCACGAACGACACGCTGGCCCCGGTGCGCGCGTTGGTCGCCGGCCGGGGCGCCGCGCACAAGCCGCGGCGGTCCGCTCCGCGCGGACGCTACGCCCGGCTGCGCACCGCGGCGGCGGGCACGGCGGCCCGCCGGCCGGCGATGCCCTCGCGCACCGGCCCGCCGACCGTCGCGGGGCGGTGGTCGCTGGTCGCCGACCGGGAGGCCGATCCCACCCGCCGGGCGCACGCCAGGGCCGAGGCGTTCCTGGAACGGCACGGGGTGCTGACCCGGGGCGCACTGGACACCGAGCGGGTGTCCGGTGGGTTCAGCGCGGTGTACCGGGTACTGCGCGCACAGGAGGAGTCCGGCCAGATCATCCGGGGCTACGTGGTCGAGGGCCTCGGCGCGGCCCAGTTCGCCGCTCGCGGCGCGGTCGACCGACTGCGCGCCCTGTCCCGTTCGGACAGTGCACTCCCACCCGGCGAGCTCCGCGCGGTGGTGCTCGCCGCCGCCGACCCCGCCCAACCCTACGGCGCCGCGCTCCCCTGGCCCGACCCCGTCGGCGACGGAAAGCACCGCCCGGCAAGGAAATCCGGCGCTCTCGCGGTCCTCGTCGACGGTGTCCCGGTGCTCTACGTCGAACGCGGCGGCCGCTCCCTACTCTCCTTCACCGAGGACGACACCGCGCTACGCACCGCCGCATCCGGCCTGTCCCGGGCGGTGCGCGACGGCTGGCTCGGCCAACTCGCCGTGCAACGCGCCGACGGCGAGGTCGCCCTCACCTCCCACCTCGCCACCATCCTCCGCGAGGCCGGTTTCCGGGCCACCCCGAGCGGTCTACGCCTGCGCGCCTGACCGGCAACTCACCACGCCGGAACCAGCGGCTGCCGAACCTGGACCCGGTGACTCTCCGGCTCGGAAGCGGGTTCTCGTGAGCTGTCGGTGCGGACGTGCGCCGGGCCGGTGTCGCGGATGAGTTGGTGTTCGCCGGTGGTGGCGGGCGGCTCGGGTGTTTCGGCCAGGGCGATGAGGCCGGCCGCCAGGGCGAGTGCCACGGCGGCCGGGCCGGCAAGAAGCCATCTGTCAGACAATTGTTCCCCCGTTGACGAATTCGATTTCGTGCTCCGGCGCAGCCGTCGGCGCGTCTTCCCCCGTGAGCGCACGGGCCCCAGGTTCCGTGCTCCCGCAGTGGAGACGCCTGGGGTGGGGACTCGGTTGGCTCAGCAGGTGGGGATCAGGTCTCGGTGCGGCGTTCGAGGGCGGCAAGGCGGAGCTCGAGGTGGTCGATGCGGTGGCGGAGGAGGGCGACCTGGGCTTCGAGGCTGACCTCGCGTTCGGCGCGGCGTTGGATGCGGGGGGATTTGGCGGCGCGTTCGAGGACGGCGTCCAGGGGGACCAGGCGTTGCGGACCGTTGGGGCCGTCGACCAGCCGGGACTCGATCTCTCCGTTGCGGTACCAGGCGCGCAGGGCGGACCGGGAGACGCCGGTCTCGGACTCGGCCTGGGCCAGCGGGACCCAGGGGGTCTCGTCGAGCTGAGCGAACAGGGCCAGCTCGTCCTGCCACTTCGCGAGGCGGTCCTCCCACTCGGATGCCATTGGCAACCTCCCCACCGCAGATATGGATAGCCTATCACTGACAGGGCATTGACAGGGTTGTCACGATGGAAGCATGTTCGAAAGGTTCAGCGCCAAGGCCCGCGAGGTGGTCGTCAAGGCCCAGGAGGAATCGCGGTCCCTGCAGCACGACTACATCGGCACCGAGCACGTCCTGCTCGGCGTGCTCGCCATCCCGGACACCACCGGGTGCCAGGCGTTACGCCAGCTCGGGCTCACCCGCGAGCTGGTGCGCGCCGACATCGAGACCGAGATCGGCCGGGGCAAGAAGCCCTCGCAGGGACACATCCCGTTCACCCCGCGCGCCAAGAAGGTGCTCGAGCTGGCCCTGCGCGAGGCCCTGCAGCTCAAGCACAACTACATCGGCACCGAGCACATCGTGCTGGCCCTGGTCCGGGAGGGCGAGGGGCTGGCCGCCAAGATCATGTCCGTGCACATCCCGGACCTGGCCCAGGTCCGGCGCATGGTGCTGGCGCTGATCACCGGCGACGCCCCGGTCGAGCCGGTACCCCGCCGGCCGGGCACCACCGCGGCCGAGGAGATCGTCTCGGCCGCCCAGGCGCTGGCCGGGGGCGCGCCCGTCGGCAGCCATCACCTGCTGGAGGCGCTGGTGCGCGCGGAGGGCAGCATGGCGGCGCGGGTGTTCGAAGCGCTCGGCGTGGACCCCGAGACGGTGGCCGCGAAGATCGACGAGATCGACCCGGAGGGCACCACCGACGCCACGCCCGAGGAGGCCGCCGCCCGCAGGATGGAGCTGCGGGTGGTCGACGACGAGGTCCAGCTCGTGTTCCGGGACGAGCACACGCTCGACCTGGCGACGAAGGTCACCGAGCTGTCCGGCGGCGCGATCCAGGGCACCGGCCCGGTCAGCGGTGCCTTCGTTCCGCTGCTGAAGTCCACCAGCGACCTGCTGCTGTCGTTCCTGCGCATCCTGCAACCGGAACCCGAGGGCGAGGCGGGTGACGTGGGCGGCAAGACGTCGCTGATGATGCGCCGGGTGATGCGCGACCGGCTGCTGCACCGGCTGCGGCGCAACCCGCCGGCCGAGGGCACCGGCTGAGCGGACCGGCCGGGGGACCCGCTGACGGCTACCGCGGCGTGAGGACGCAGAACTCGTTGCCCTGGGGGTCAACGAGTACCGCCCAGGGCACGTCGCCCTGCCCGACGTCGGCGGGCCTGGCCCCCAGTCCGCGCAACCTGGCGACCTCGGCGGCGTGGTCGTCCCCGGCGAACGGGGCGACGTCGATGTGGATCCGGTTCTTGCCCCGCTTCGGCTCGGCGGACCGGAGCAGCACCAGCCACGGCGCGCCGGCCGCCGGCGGGCGCAGCACCACGAAGCGGTCGGTCCAGGTGTGGACCGGCCAGCCCACCGCGGCGGACAGGAACGGGGCGAGCGCCGCCGGATCGGCACAGTCGAGCACCATGGCGGCCACCGGTCCGCCGCCGGCATACCAGTCGCGCGGCTCGAGCACGCAGAACTCGTTGCCCGCCGGGTCGGCGAGCACGGACCACGGGGTGCCGGCCGGCTGGCCGATGTCGATCCGGCGGCCACCCAGGTCGAGCGCCCGGGCGACCAGCTCCTCCTGGTGCCGCACCGAGGAACTGGCCAGGTCGAGGTGCAGCCGGTTCTTCCCGGTCTTGGGCTCGGGCACCGGCACGAACGCCAGGCCCAGATCCGGCTCGGAGCCGTTGACGAACGACTCCTCGGCGTCTTCGTAGCCGACCGACCAGCCGAGCAGCTCCGCCCAGAATCGGGCGATCGCCGCGGGCTCGGCGACATCGACCGCAAGGTGGGTGAACCGGGTGGGCATGTTCGGACCCTAGCCGCCGGTCAGTCCCGGCCGGGCGGAGTCCGCCGCGGGCCGGCCGGCCCCGGCGGCCAGACCGGGACGACCACCCGCAACTCGTTGCCCTCCGGGTCGGCCAGCAGCGTGTAGGCGGGGTCGCCGTCGTGCTTGCGGACCTGCTGGGCGCCCAACTCCAGCAGCCGGGCGACATCGGCGTCATGCTGGTGCGCCCAGTAGGACTCGAAACCGAACACGATCGGACCCGGCTCGGGGTTGCGCCCGGGGACCCGGGAGAACTCCAGGAACGGGCCGCGCCACGGCGGGCCGGGCGCGCGCACGGCGGCGAAGTCGGCCTCGCTCTCGACCACCGGCCAGCCGGTGGCCCCGGACCAGAACTCGGCCAGCGCCGGCGGATCGACGCTGTCCACCACCACGGCGGCCAGCGCGCCCGTGCCCGCGTACCGCTCACGCGGCTTGAGCAGGCAGAACTCGTTGCCGCCCGGGTCGGCGAACACGGTCCACGGAACCAGCTCGCCCTGGCCGATGTCGACCGGGGTGGCGCCGCCCAGCGGCAGCACATCGTGTCTGGTCTGGTAGTCGTGCATCCCCCACGAGTTCAGGTCCAGGTGGATCCGGTTCTTTCCGGTCTTGGCCCGCGGCGGTGCCTTGGCGAACGTCAGGTCCACCGTGGCTCCGTCCTCTTCGGACGCGACGACGCGAACCTCGTCACCGTCTGCGGGCCGGATGCGCCAGTCCTCGAACTGGTCGCACCAGAACTCGGCGAGCGCGGCCACGTCGGTGGCTTCGAACACGATGCTGGTCAGCCTGACGGGCATGGCCAGACGCTATCCGGTCGTCCCGACATTCCGGTCTCAGCGGGTGGCGAGTCGCAGCAGCGCCCACAACTGGGCGATGGCGTCCTCGCTGCCGTCCCGGTCCAATACCTGGCTCTGCGGGGGGATCCGGCCCCACAGCCAGAGGTAGACCGCCTCCGCCGGACCGGACACCGCGCCGTCAGCCGGTTCGGGCCCGGCCTCCACCCGCCACGCCGAGGTGCCGGTCGGGGTGACCCGGGCCAGCCACTCCCGCCCGCCCGCCCGGATCCGGACCCGGGCATGCCGGGTTCCGCGCACGCCGAGCACCGCCAGCCGGTGGGTGAACCACAGCGACAACCCCTCGTCGATGCCGTCGAGCGCCACGTCCTCGGGCACCGGATCCCGGTCCACCCCGGCCGCCTGCTGCACGTCCACCCGGTGCACGGTCGCCTCGTGCGCGAGCCGCCGGTACCAGAACCCGTAGTTCTGCCGCTCCGGCCACCAGGTCGGACACTCCTCGGCCGGATCGTGCGCGGCCAGGTGGTCGAGCACCGCGCGCAACCCGGCCAGCAGGAACTCCTCCACCGGCTGGCCCCGGTCCGGCTCGCGCTGCCAGGCCGTCGGCCGTTCCCCGGAACGCAGCCAGGTCAGCACCATCCGGTACACGCTCCCGACGTGCCGGACGGCCTCGCCGACGGTCAGTCCCGGACACCCCGGGACGTCGAAGCCGGGGTCGACACCGGTGGCCGAGCGCACCAGCAGCCTGGCCTCGGCCTCAATCGTCTCCAGCAACCGGACATGACCGATCTCCGCTGTCATCACGGGGTGCGGACCGCCCGGCGGACCAGACCGATGAACTGCCCGGTCTGCCGGACCAGGTCGTCGGCGGCACGTTCGCTGACCACCCGGGTGATCCCGGCCTGTACCGAGGCCCTTGTCGCCGAGCCGGCGGCGAAGAAGGCGGCCCACTCGCGTAACTCCGGAGCCACGGCCGCGAGCAGGGTCCACACGCTGGTCGGCCGGGACCGGCCGCGGTGCGGCCGGCCGCGCAGGGCGAGCATCGCCGCGGCGGCCCGCAGCGCGCACAGGTAGGCCATGGCGAACCGGTGGGCCGGGTTGACCTCCCGCTCCGCCTCGGTCAGCCCCTGCTCGGCCTCGACCAGCAGGCGCAGCGCGGATGCCGGAGCCGTAGGGTGGTCCAGCGTCGTGGTCATCGGGCCTCCTCCGGATGCTGCGAATCGTCACCTGATGTGACGACGACACGCCGTGGGGAAGCCGGCGGCGCCCGGTGGTGAGGCGCTTCCCCCACCCCACCACCGGACTGTCCGCGCTCGAACGTTTGTTCGAACACGTGGTCGAGCTTAACACCTCGACAGGCGTGATGTCATGGGCGGATGAGCACCCTGGACCACCCGTCGATCAGCACGTTGGCCGCCGCGCTGCGGGAGGCCGGGATGTCCGCCGCGGCCGAGCGGATCCGGATCCTGGACGGGGAGGTGCGCACCGCGGCGCTGGCCGCGGCGGCGCTCGGCATCGAGGTCGGCGCGATCGCCAACAGCCTGGTGTTCCGGGCTACGCACGGTGACCACGACCTGCCGTTGCTGGTGCTCACCTCCGGCGCGCACCGGGCCGATCCCGCCAGGCTGGCCGCGGTGACCGGAGCCGACCGGGTGGGCAGAGCGGACCCGGCGTTCGTGCGGGAGCACACCGGGCAGCCGATCGGCGGCGTCGCCCCGGTCGGGCACCCGCACCCGGTGCGCACCCTGGTCGACCGGTGGCTGGCCGCCCACCCCGTGGTGTGGGCCTCGGCCGGGCACCCGAGATCGGTCTTTCCCACCACGTTCGCCGACCTGGTTACCCTGACGGGGGGCATGGTTACGCATGTCTGCGCCGAGGAGGAGGATGGCCCTCTGTGACCTCCGTGCCGCCCCGCGTCGAGCGGTTTGTCGAACTGTCCGCGGACGAACTGCGGTCCCGGCTGCGTGAGGCGCTCACGCTCTACGTCACCGCGATGCGGTATCCCAAGGGAACTGCCGAGCAGCGCGCCCCGATGTGGCTCGCGCACATGCTGCGCGCCGGCTGGCGCAGCTGCGCGGCCCTGGATCAGGACGAGCGGCTGGTCGGAATCGCCTACGGCTACCGGGGTGCGTCCGGCCAGTGGTGGCACGAGCAGGTCCGGCGCGGCATCGTCCAGCGGCACGGCCCGGCCGCCGCCGACACCTGGCTCGCCGACTACTTCGAGCTGACCGAGGTGCACGTGCACCCGGACAGCCAGGGCCGGGGCATCGGCGCGGAGCTGTTACGCCGGCTGCTCGACGGCGTGGCCGCGGCCAAGGTGCTGCTGTCCACCCCCGAGGGCCCGTCCCGCGCGTGGAACCTCTACGGCCGCATGGGTTTTGTCGACGTGCTGCGCAACTATCGGTTCACCGGCGACCCCCGGCCGTTCGGCGTTCTGGGCCGCGACCTCCCGTTGTGACGGTCAGAGGGCGGCCAGGGACTCCCGGAGGGTGTCCAGCCCCATCGGGCCCATGCGCAGCGCCGCCATGTGGAAGGTCTTGAGGTCGAACGCCGCGCCGTGCCGGGCGCGCAGGTCGTCGCGGGCGGCCAGCCAGAGGCGCTCGCCGAGCTTGTACGCCGGGGCCTGCCCGGGCCAGCCGAGGTAGCGGTCGATCTCGTCGACCACGTGCGCGTGGTCGGTGATCGTCCTGGTGGACATGAACTCGAGGCCGAGGTCGGGGGTCCAGCGCTCGCCCTCGTGGAAGCCGGTGCCGGGCGGGATGGCGAGCTTGAGGTGCATGCCGATGTCGACGATCACCCGGGCCGCCCGGAACAGGTGCGCGTCGAGCATGCCGAGCAGGTCGCCGTCGTCGTCGAGGTAGCCGAACTCGCGCATCAGCCGCTCGGCGTAGAGCGCCCAACCCTCGCCGTAGCCCGGCACCCAGGCGAGCAGCCGTTGGAACCGGTTGAGCCGGGCCGCTTCGTGCACCGCGGTGGCGATCTGCAGGTGATGCCCAGGCACGCCCTCGTGGTAGACGGTGCTGGTCTCGCGCCAGGTCAGGAACTCCTCCCGGTCCGCCGGCACCGACCACCACATCTGTCCCGGGCGGCTGAAGTCGTCGCTCGGGCTGGTGTAGTACGCGCCGACGGTGCCGCCCGGCGGGGCGATCTTGCAGTCCAGCCGCATCAGCCGGTCCGGGATCTCGAAGTGCACGTCGCGCAGGTCGGCTAGGGCCTGGTCGGACAGCCGCTGCATCCACTCGGCAAGCGCCCGGGTGCCGGACAGCCGGTAGCGCGGGTCGGCGTCCAGCACGGCTGCCGCCTCGGCCAGGGTGGCACCGGCCCGGATCCGGCCGGACACCACCTTCATCTCCGCCTCGATCCGGGTGAACTCGGCCCAGCCCCACTCGTAGGCCTCGGTGAGGTCGATCGCCGCGCCCAGGTACAGCCGCGACCACAGTCGGTAGGCGTCCGCGCCGACCGCGTCCTCCGCAGGCGCCAGCGGCGCGATGCTCTCCCGCAGGAACGTGGCCAGTTCGGCGTAGGCCGACGCGGCCGCGCGCGCCCCGGCGTCCAGGTCCGCCCGCAGCATCTCCGGCACCCCGGCGGCGCCGGAGACGAACCCGGCGAAGAACGACGGCCGGCCGTTGTCCCCGGCCCACACCGTGCACTGCTCGGCCACCTTGGTCACCTGGCGGACGGCCGCGACGATGCCCTTCCCGGCGCTGTGCCGCAGCGCGCCGCGGTAGCCGGCGAGCGCCTCCGGCACCCGGGCCAGCCGGGCGGCGATCGTCGCCCAGTGCTCGGCCGTTTCGGTCGGCATCAGGTCGAACACGCCCCGCACCACCTGCGGCGGGCTCTCGATCACGTTCAGCGCGGCGGCGTGCAGTCCGGCCTCGTGCAGTTCGAGGTCGAGCCCGATCCGCTCGGTGAACACCGCCTTGGCGATCCGCTCGCCGTCGCCGTCGGGCCGCGCCGAGTCCATGTCGCGCAGCGCCCGGGCGCTCACCTCGGCCCGGGCCGCGTGGCCGTCCGGGGAGTAGTCGGTGAGCTTGTCGTCGTACCCGGGGACGCCCTGGAACGTCGCGGCGACCGGATCGAGGGCCACGTACTCGTCGACGAACCGGTCGGACAGGGAGTGCACTGACGCCATACCTGGCACGCTACCCGGGACACGTCCTGGCAGGATGACGGCGTGCGCCCCCGATCCCGCCGGCTGCTGGCCCTCGCGCTGCTCGCCCTGCTGGCCATGCTGTCGCTGTCCGGGTGTGTGCGGATGCACGTCGCGCTCGCGGTGTCCCAGGACGACCTGGTGTCCGGCGAGATGATCATCGCCGCACTGCCCACAAAGGACGGTGACCAGGGCCCGACGCTGACCATCCCGGCCGAGCTCGCCGACCGGGTGCGGATGGAGAAGTACGCCGCGGACGGCTACGTCGGACAGAAGGTGACCTTCTCCGAGCTGCGCTTCGCCGACGTGTCCGTGCTCAGCGAGACGATCGTCACCGGCAACACCCAGTACCGGTTGAGCTTCCGCCGCTCCGGCGACCTGGTCTCGATGGCCGGCTCGATCGACCTGACCCAGCTGCCTTCCGACCGGGCCGACGTGCAGATCAGGATGGCGTTCCCGGGCTCGATCAACCGGACCAACGGGCTCAACGACGCGGGCACGATCAGCTGGTCGCCCAAGCCCGGCGCGGTCACCGAGTTCGGCGTGACCGCCGAGTACACCGACACCTCCGGCGGCTCGTGGATCAAGTGGGCGCTGATCATGGGCGGCGCGGCGGTCGGCGTCGCGCTGATCGTGCTGCTGCTCGCCCTGCTCGTGCACCGGCACAGCCGCAAGCAGTTCGCCGCCGAGCAGGCCCAGGCGAACCTCAGCTGGTACGGCTCGGCACCAGGTTGAGCCGGTCGACCACCTCGATGGTCGCCTTGGACCGGTTGAACGTGTAGAAGTGCAGCACCGGAACGCCCTCGGCGAGCAGCCGCTCGCACAGCTCGGTGACCACGTTCATGCCCTCCGCCCGGAACGCCGCGGCGTCGTCCACCAGCGGGTCGAGCCGGGCGGCCAGTTCGGGCGGCACCTGAGCGCCGGACAGCTCCACGCTCTTGCTCAGCACCCGCGGCGTGGTCAGCGGCATGATCCCCGGGACCATCAGCGCCTCGCAGCCGCGCGCGGCCACCCGGTCGCGCAGCCGCAGGAAGTCGTCGGCCTGGAAGAACAGCTGGGCGATGGCGAAGTCGGCGCCGGCGCGCAGCTTGCGGACCAGGTGGTCGGTGTCGGTCTCCACGTCGGCCGATCGCGGGTGCCCGTACGGGAACGCGGCCACCCCGACGCAGAAGTCGCCGAGCTCCCGGACCAGCCGGACCAACTCGTCGGCGTAGGCCAGGCCCTCCGGGTGCCGCACCCACTCGCCCATCGGGTCGCCCGGCGGATCGCCCCGCAGCGCCAGGATGTTCCGCACGCCGAGGGCCGCGTACCAGCCGATCACGTTGCGCAGCTCGGCGATCGAGTGTTCGACCGCGGTCAGGTGCGCCATCGTGGTCAGCGTGGTCTCCCTGGCCACCCGGCCGGTGGTCCGGATGGTGCGGTCCCGGCTGGACCCGCCCGCCCCGTAGGTCACCGAGACGAACGCCGGGTCGAGGCCCTCAAGCGCGCGGATCGCGTTCCACAGCCGCAGCTCGTCCTCGTCGTCGCGCGGCGGCATGAACTCGACGGAGAACACGGGCCGGTCACGGCGCAGCCGGTCCACTACTGCGGTCATGCGAACCACAGTAATGGAGCCCCGACGCAGCGGTTACCGCCGTTATCCCGCACGATGAGCGGGTGCGCGCAGCCGTGATCGACGACGACGTCCCGGCCAGCGTCGAGGATGCCCTCGCCCGATATCTGGCCCAGCGCCGGGCCGACCTCGTGGCACGGGCCCCCGCCTTCGCCGATGCGGTCGACGCGCTGACCGGGTTCGTGCTCGGCGGCGGCAAGCGGATCCGGCCCACGTTCGCCTGGTGGGGCTGGCGCGGTGCGGGCGGCGCGGCCGGCGGTGAGCGGGCGGCGGTGGTACTGCGCACGATCAGCGCGCTCGAGCTGCTGCAGGCCTGCGCGCTGGTGCACGACGACCTGATGGACGCCTCCGCGGTGCGCCGCGGATCACCCACCGTGCACGTGGCGTTCGCGGACACGCACCGCACCAAGCAGTGGCTGGGCGATCCGGACCGGTTCGGCATGGCCGCCGCCGTCCTGATCGGCGATCTGGCGCTGGCCTGGGCGGAGGACATGTTCGCCGGCGTGGACGGCGCCCGCCCACCGGCCGGCGCCCGGGAGGCCTGGCAGGCGATGCGGTCCGAGGTGCTCGCCGGGCAGTTCCTCGACGTGCTGGTTCAGGCCACCGGAGACGAGTCGGCCGGCGCCGCGCTGGCCGTCGCCCAGATGAAGACCGCGGCCTACACCGTGGAACGGCCGCTGCACCTCGGCGCGGCGCTGGCCGGGGCGGACGAGCGCACGCTCGCCGCGGTGCGCCGGTTCGGCGCCGACGTCGGGGTGGCCTTCCAGCTGCGCGACGACCTGCTCGGTGTGTTCGGCGACACCCGGGCCACCGGCAAGCCGGCCGGCGACGACCTGCGCGAGGGCAAGCGCACCCTGCTGGTCGCGCTCGGCCTCCAACTCGCCGAGCGGGCCGGCCGCGGCGCCGACGCCGCGATGCTGCGCGCCGCCCTCGGCGATGCCGACCTCGCCCCGCCGGCCATCGAGCGGATCCGCGACGTGCTCACCGGCGTCGGCGCGGTCGACGCCGTCGAGCGGCGGATCGAGGCCCTCACCGGCTCCGCGGTGACCGCGCTCACCGAGGCCCGGCTGGCCGAGCCGGCGGCCTCCAGGCTGGCCGAACTCGCCGTGGCGGCCAGTCGCCGGGACCGGTGAGATGAAACCAATTGGTGCTCGTCGCGGCCGTCGAACCCGGACATACTGCAACCACGGGGTCCGCGATGCCGCACACTGGGTGAACGGTACGGCGGCCAGGCGGGAGCGAGGATGAAGCGGGCAGGGCGGGGGTGGTTCCGGCTCGTCGCCGTGCTGAGCGCGCTCGTGCTGGTCTGCGCCAGCTGCAGCAACGCGGTCAGTGGATCGCCGGTGCCCGGCACGATCCCACCGCTGACCGCCGCCGAGTCCATCAACCAGTCCCTGCTGAACTTCGGCGAGTCCGGCGCCGTGCACTACAAGGGCTCGCTG
Source organism: Actinophytocola sp. (assembly GCF_035762905.1). GTDB lineage: Bacteria > Actinomycetota > Actinomycetes > Mycobacteriales > Pseudonocardiaceae > DASYTH01. The sequence continues at coordinate 58,648 of NZ_DASUCC010000121.1, read as the reverse complement.
ACCTCGGCGTCCGACGAGAAGCTCGGGTTCGAGGTGACCGTCTCGGCGGCCGGCGAGGTGCTCGGTCAGATCACGCTGAGCGACGCGCCCGCCAACATCCTGGTCATCAACAAGACGCTGTACGTGAAGGCGCCGGCCGCGTTCTGGGCCGCCCTGCGCGGCATCGGGGACGGTGCGGGCAAGGGCACGGCCTACGCCGACCGCTGGGTCAAGCTGCCCTCGGTGCTGCTCGGCGTGGAGTTCGCCGAGATGTTCACCCCGGACGCGGTCAGCCAGGACCTGGCCAAGCAGCCCACCGACGGCGAAGGGGCGCTCGCCGACCGGCCGAAGTCGACCGAGTCCGGCGTCGAGGTGATCAAGGTCCCGCTGGACCTCGGCACGCTGTACCTGGCCGCGCAGCCGCCGCACGGGCTCACCAAGATCGCCCTGTCCAAGTACGGCAAGACCGACAACACCCGGGTCAGCGACCTGGTGGTGGACGTGGTGGACACCTCGGCCAACAGCACCGCGTTCTACACCGACCTCGCCGCCCAGGCCGGACAACTGGTCAGCGCGGTGGACGCGCTGACCACGGTCCAGCAGGGCACGCACCGCTTCGAGGGCTGCGGAGCGGAGAGCTGCTCGCTGATCGTCGAGTTCACCAACACCGCCAAGGTGCCGGTCCGGGTGCACGTGAAGGCGGACTGGACCGGGGACAACGCCCCGCTGGGCGCGTGCGAGGTCCAGGTCGGACCGGTCGCCCCCGGCCAGCCCGGCTCGGCCACCTGCACGATCAACTCACCGGAATGGGTGAACTTCTGGCAGCGCGCGCACTCGGTGGCCGGCACCCACCCGTGGAACGCCGTGTTCGCCCCGCTGGTGCTCGCCGAAGCGCCGGACCTGGAGCAGGTCACCCGGCAGGCCCAGGCCAAGCCGGCGGACCCCAAGGAGCGCAGGACCGAGGGCAGCCACTACGTCTACGTGATCAACTACGGCGGCAAGGTGTGGAAGTACGGCGTGGTGGCCAGCCGGTACTGGCGCGACCACGCCACCCTGCAGCTGCGCACCTGCCTCGCGGCCAACCAGGCGGTGTGCACCTTCGAACTGGTCACCGCGACCGACAACGCCGGATCGGCGTACGCGCTGGAGAACCAACTGGTGCAGAAGTACCAGGCGGACAACAGCGGCTGCCCGGCGGGGCAGTGGGTCAGCTGCAAGCGCTGAGCTCGCGGCGCCACGTCGAGCTCGACGCGGCCTACCGGGCCTGCCGTCGGATCAACGCGCGCTACGGCCGCACCTACTTCCTTGCCACCCGGCTGCTGCCGGCCGACCGGCGGCCGGCGGTGCACGCGCTGTACGGGTTCGCCCGGGTGGCCGACGAGATCGTCGACGCGCCCGGCATCGCCCGGTCCGACCGGGTCCGGGGGCTGGCCCGGCTGGCCGACGAGCTGACCGCGGTCCTGGCCGGCGGGCCGGCCGGCCATCCGGTGCTCGCCGCGCTGGCCGACACGGTGCGCCGGTACCGCATCCGGCCGGAGCTGTTCGCCGGGTTCCTCGAGTCCATGCGGATGGACCTCACGGTCACCGACTACGCCACGTTCGCCGACCTGGGCCGGTACGTGTACGGCTCGGCCGGGGTGATCGGACTGCAACTGCTGCCGGTGCTGGGCACCGTCGGCCCGCCGGCCGAAGCCGAGCCGGCGGCGGCCGCGCTGGGCGAGGCGTTCCAGCTGACCAACTTCCTGCGCGACGTCGGCGAGGACCTCGACCGCGGGCGGGTGTACCTGCCGGCCGCCGAGCTGGCCGCGTTCGGCGTGGACCGGGCGCGGCTGGAATGGGCCCGACGCACCGGCCGGACCGACCCGCCGGTCCGCCGCGCGCTGGCCCACCTGGTCGCCTGCACCCGGGCCACCTACCGGCGCGCCGAACCCGGGATCGCGCTGCTGTGCCCGGAATCCCGGCCATGCGTGCGCACCGCGGCCACCCTCTACGCCGGCATCCTGGACGAGATCGTCGCCGCGGACTACGCGGTGTTGGGCCGGCGAGTGGCCGTCCCGGCCCGGCGCCGGGCCGCGGTCGCCGCGTCCGGGCTGGTGCGCGCGGTCCTGGCCAGAATCCCCTAGAAGGCGAGGGCCTGGGCGCGGCGCTTGACCTCGGTGCCGCGGTTGGTGCGCAGCGCCTCGATCGGGGTGCCGGGCAGCGAGTCGTCGGCGGTGAACAGCCAACGCATGATGTCGTCCGGGGTGAAGCCGGAGTCGGTGAGCACCGTGATGGTGCCGGGTAGTCCCTTGACGATCGCGCCGTCGTCGGTGAGGAACAGGGCGGGGACGACCAGGCCGCCGTCGCGCCGCACGGCGAGCAGGTGACCGTCGCGCAGCGCCTGCTGGACTCTGGTGACCGGCAGGGACAGCCGCGCCGCGACTTCCGGCAGCGTCAGGACCTCCACGTCAGGCTCGAGAACGTCCTCAGCAGACGGAATCGGACTCACGCGAACACCCTGCCACACTCCGTGCGCCCAGCACAGAAATCGGCGGGTCGGCCACACGCACCGCGCGGGCTACGTACCATCGACGATCGTGGAGAACGGCCCCGCCCTGACCGGAACCCTGCTCGAGCAGAGGTACCGGGTCGACGGGCTGCTCGCCCGAGGCGGGATGTCCTCGGTGTACCGGGGTCTGGACACCCGGCTGGACCGGCCGGTCGCGATCAAGGTGATGGATCCGAAGTTCGCCGCCGACCGCACCTTCGTCGACCGGTTCGAGCTGGAGGCCCGCTCGGCGGCCAAGATCCACCATCCGAACGTGGTCGCCGTGCACGACCAGGGCCTCGACGGCGAGAACGTCTACCTGGTGATGGAGTTGGTGGCCGGCGGCACGCTGCGGGACCTGATCGACGAGCGCGGCGCGCTTGGCGTGCCGCTGGCGGTGTCCATCATGGAGCCGATCCTGGCCGCGCTCGCCGCCGCGCACCGGGCCGGGCTGGTGCATCGCGACGTGAAGCCGGAGAACGTGCTGATCGGCGCGAACGGGGCGATCAAGGTCGGCGACTTCGGCCTGGTCCGGGCGATCGCCGGGGTGCGCACCACGAGCAGCAGCGTGATCCTCGGCACGGTCGCGTACCTGTCTCCCGAGCAGGTCACCACGGGCACGGCCACCGCGCGCGGCGACGTCTACTCGGCCGGGATCGTGCTCTACGAGATGCTCACCGGCACTCCGCCCTACGTCGGGGACAACGCGCTGTCCATCGCCTACCGGCATGTCAACGACGACGTCCCGGCGCCGGGCAGCGGGCTGCCGGCCCTGGACGAGCTGATGCTGCGCGCCACCCGGCGGGCGCCGGCCAGCCGGCCGGTGGACGCCGGGGCGTTCCTGATCGACCTGGAGCGGATCCGCGCCACCGCACCGGTTCCGCGGGTTCCGGTGCCGGTGCCGCACTGCCACCAGGTGGACCTGACCGTGCCGGTGTCGGCCGAGGACCAGGCCCGGGCGCTGGGGCTGGATCCGCCGGGACCGGTCGCCGCCGCCGACGCGGACACCCTGGTGCCGGTCAGCAACGCGACCGTGGTGCGGCAGGTGCCGGCCGGGTTCCAGCCGGTCGGTCCGCAGGGCACCCGGGCGCTGCTGCGCTCCGATCTTCCGCCCGGCGCGGACCCGGCGGTGCTCGCCGCGCCGCCACCGAGCCCGCCGTACGGCACCCCGCCGCCGCCGTCTCGGCCGCCCGGCCCGCCGCGCCCGCCCCGCCAGCCGATGAGCAGGCGCAACCGGACCCTGCTGCTGAGCATGATCGGGGTGCTGGTGCTGGCCCTGATCGGCACCAGCACCTGGTGGTTCGCCGCCGGCCGGTGGACCTCGGTGCCCGCGGTGACCGGGCTGGACGAGGCCGGCGCCACCCAGGCGCTGACCGACTCGGATCTCAACGCCGCGGTGGTCCGCAAACCCAACGACGAGGTCCCGCTCGGCACGGTGATCGAGACCGACCCGGCCGCCGGCTCCAGTGCGCTGCGCGGCGACCAGATCAAGCTGATCATCTCCACCGGGCGGCCGAAGGTGCCGGAGATCCGCCCGGGGATCAGCGTCGACGAGGCGAGCGCCGCGATCACCTCGGCCGGTCTGAGCCCGCTGCCGCCGGACGACGGCACCGCGGAGTTCGACGACAACGTGCCGGAGGGCACGGTGCTGCGGCTCGACCCGAAGACCGGCACCGAGCTGAGCCTCGGCGCCACGGTCAAGGTCGTGCTCAGCAAGGGCCCCAAACCCAAGCCGGTGCCGGACGTGCGCGGCAAGACCCGGGACGAGGCGTTCCAGATCCTGTCCCAGGCCGGCTTCGAACCGTTCGACGAGCCCGCCGCGTTCGACCGGGACATCGACGCCGGCAAGGTCATCAAGACCAACCCGCAGGCGAAGACCGAGCTGAAGGCCACCGACACCAAGCGGATCGGCGTCACGCTCTCCAACGCCATCAGCGTGCCCGACCTCACCCAGGGCAACGTCGCGCAGGCTCAGGCCACGCTCGCCGGCCTCGGTCTGCGCGCCGAGGTCCAGCAGTTCGGCCTCGGCAACCCGAACGGCCGCGTCTTCGCCCAGTCCCCCGACCGCGGCGGCCGAGTCGAACCCGGCGGCCGCGTGGTCATCTTCGCGCTGCCGTGACCCCGGCGGTTCCCCGCCGTCAGGAGCGGAGCATCTCGGCGACGAGGAAGGCGAGTTCGAGGGACTGCTGGGTGTTCAGCCGCGGGTCGCAGGCGGTCTCGTAGCGGCCGTGCAGGTCGGCGTCGGAGATTTCCTGGGCGCCGCCGAGACATTCGGTGACGTCCTCGCCGGTGAGCTCGATGTGGATGCCGCCGGGGTGGGTGCCCAGCCGGCGGTGCACTTCGAAGAAGCCCTGCACCTCATCGACGATCCGGTCGAAGTGCCGGGTCTTGTAGCCGGTGGAGGACTCGTGGGTGTTGCCGTGCATGGGGTCGCACTGCCAGATGACCTTGTGCCCGGCGGCGGTGACCTCCTCGATGATCGGCGGCAGCACCTCGCGCACCTTCGCGTTGCCCATGCGGCTGATCAGGGTCAGCCGGCCGGGGACGCCGAACGGGTCAAGGCGCTTGACGTATTCCACGGCCTGGCTGGGGGTGGTGGTCGGGCCGATCTTGACGCCGATCGGGTTGGCCAGCAGCTCGGCGAAGGCGATGTGCGCGCCGTCGAGCTGGCGGGTGCGGTCGCCGACCCAGAGGAAGTGCGACGACAGGTCGTAGAGCTTGGCCTCGTCACCGCCGGTGTCCAGGCGCAGCATGGCCCGCTCGTAGTCGAGCAGCAGCGCCTCGTGGCTGGCGAAGATCTCGGTGCTGTGCAGGGTGGTGTCCTGCACCCCGCAGGCGGCCATGAACCGCAGCCCACGGTCGATCTCGGTGGCCAGCGCCTCGTACCGCTCACCGGCCGGCGAGGTGCGCACGAAGTCCTTGTTCCAGTCGTGCAGGTTGTTCAGGTCGGCCATGCCGGCCGCGGTCAGCGCGCGCAGCAGGTTCATCGCGGCGCCGGCGTTGGCGTAGGCCCGGATCATCCGGCCCGGGTCCGGCGTCCGCGCCTCCGGGGTGGCCACCAGGGAGTTGATGATGTCCCCGCGGTAGACCGGAAGCCCGAGGTGGTCGGTGTTGTTCGAGCGCGGCTTGGCGTACTGCCCGGCGAACCGGGCGACCTTGACCACCGGCACGCTGGCCCCGTAGGTCAGCACCACCGCCATCTGCAGCAGCGTCCGGATGTTGCCGCGGATGTGCGGCTCGGTGTTGTCCGCGAACGTCTCCGCGCAGTCGCCGCCCTGCAGCATGAACGCCTCGCCGCGAGCGACCTCGGCGAGCCGCTCGCCCATCCGGTCGATCTCGGTCGGCACCGTGATCGGTGGGACGCTCTCCAGCAGCGTGCGCACCTGGCGCACCTGACCGTGGTCCGGCCATTCGGGCTGCTGTGCGGCCGGGCGGGCGAGCGCGTCGTCCAGCGCGGTCCGAAGGTTCGGCGGCAACGGTGGCAACTCCGGGAGTGTGTCCACCGGGACGTCCACGGTCCAGTTCACAGACCAAGGGTAGGAGGTCGCGCTACAAAGCCAATCTTCGGGCCGATGCCGATCAGCCGTAGACCGGGTCCGGCCGCCGGTCCGCCCACGGGTGCGCCCGCTCGTACTGGCCGGACAGCGACAGCAGCCGCCGCTCGGCATCCGCCGGACCGATCAGCTGCACCCCGATGGGCAGACCGGCGTCGTCCCAGCCGACCGGCAGCGCGGCCACCGGGTAGCCGAGCACGTTCCAGGTCGGGAAGTACGGGATGCCCAGGGATACGCCGGCGAGCGTGCTGGTCGTGCCGCTGCCGTGGTAACGGCCAACCCGCGGCTGCCGGGTGGTCCACCCGGGCTGCAGCAGCACGTCGAAATCGCCGAAGAACGCGCTCATCCGCTTGTGCAGGCCGGCCTCCGCGGCGCGGGCCCGGGCCAGCACGCGGTCCGGGATCGTGCCGCCGAGCCGGGCGATGCGCCGGGTGCGCGGCTCCAGCCACTCCGGATGCGGCAGCCCGGCCACGTCGTCGGCCACTCCGCGCAGGTAGCGGACCAGGAACTGGGGCGACGGCCGCGGCCCGAGCGGTGGGTCGGCCGGCTCGACGTGGTGGCCGAGCGCGCGCAGCCGATCGGCGGTGTCCAGCACCGCCTGCCGGCGCGCCGCCTCGATCCTCGGCGGCTTGCCGAGCGGGGTCCACCAGGACAGCGCGACGCGCAGCGGACCGGGGTCGGCGTCCACGGCGGCCCGGTAGCCGCCTGCGGGGTCCACCGGCCCGCCGGCGATGACGTCCAGCAGCGCGGCGGCGTCGGCGACCCGGCGCCCGAGCGGGCCGATCACGGACAGCCCGTGCCAGTCCTGCCCGGCACCGTCGTCGATCAGCCCCCGGCTGGTCTTCATACCGAACACGCCGCACGCCCCGGACGGGATCCGCACCGACCCGCCGCCGTCGGAACCCGTTGCCACACCGACGATCCCGGCCGCGATGGCGGCCGCCGAGCCGCCCGAGGAGCCGCCCGGGGTGTGGTCGAGCTGCCACGGGTTGCGGGTCGCGCCGTAGGCGAGCGTCTCGGTGAACGGCCACAGGCAGCGGTCCGGCGTCCGGGTGTGCCCGATGACCACGGCGCCGGCCGCGCGCAGCCGGGCCACGACCGGGCCGTCCCGTTCGGCGGGCGGGAACTGCGGGCGCCCGCCCTTGCCGGTGAAGTCGCCGGCCACGTCCAGGTCGTCCTTGATCGCGACCGGCACGCCGAGCAGTGGGGTGCGCTCACCGGCGTCGATCCGCCGCTGCGCCGCGGCCGCCGCCGCCCGCGCCGCGTCGCCGTAGACCGTCCGGAACGCGTTCAGGGTCGGGTCGACCGCGTCGATCCGGCGCAGCACCGCCTCGGTCAGCTCGACCGCCGACGCCGAACCGTCCCGCAGCGCCGCGGCCTGCGCGTCCGCACCCGCCCACAACAGCTCGTCGATATCCATGCCAGGCACCCTAAGGCCTGTCGTTGATCATCGTGTGAAGCCTGGGGCCAACCAACGCAACCTCAGGGGCACCGTGACGCAACCCAGCCACACTCAACCCGCCAACCGGCACCATCAGCTGGAACGCAACAACAGCAGTTAATCCCGGAGAGGCGGGCCAGCGAGGCGGACTAGCGAGGCGGAACAACTAACCGAAGAACACTTCGGCTTCGGCGTAGCGCTCCAGTGGCACGGTCTTCAGCTCGGCGGTGGCCTCGGACAGCTTGACCCGCACGATGTCGGTGCCGCGCAGGGCGACCATCACGCCGAAGTCGCCGTCGGCCACCGCGTCCACCGCGTGCAGCCCGAACCGGGTGGCCAGCACCCGGTCGTAGGCGGTCGGCGTGCCGCCGCGCTGGACGTGGCCGAGCACCACGGCGCGGGACTCGGCACCGGTGTGCCGGGTGATCTCGTCGGCCAGCCAGTTGCCCACCCCGCCCAGCCGGACGTGGCCGAACGCGTCCTTCTCGCCGCTGGCGAGCACCTCGTCGCCACCCTCCGGCAGCGCGCCCTCGGCCACCACGATGATCGGCGCGTACTGCCGCTCGAACCGCCGCTTCACCCAGGCGACGACCTTCTGCACGTCGAACGGTCGCTCCGGCACCAGGATCACGTTGGCCCCGCCGGCCAGACCCGAGTGCAGCGCGATCCAGCCGGTGTGCCGGCCCATCACCTCGATCACCAGGGCGCGGTGGTGCGACTCGGCGGTGGTGCGCAGCCGGTCGATGGCGTCGGTCGCGATGTGCACCGCGGTGTCGAAGCCGAACGTGTAGTCGGTGGCGCCGAGGTCGTTGTCGATGGTCTTGGGCACCCCGACCACGCCGACGCCGTCCTCGGTGAGCCGCCTGGCCACGCCGAGGGTGTCCTCGCCGCCGATCGCCACCAGCGCGTCGACGCCCTGGTCGGCCAGCACCTGCTTGATCTTGTCGACGCCGCCCGAATCCTTGTACGGGTTGGTTCGGGACGAGCCGAGGATCGTGCCGCCGCGGGCCAGGATGTCCTCGACGTCGGCCAGGCCGAGTGGGCGGACGTTGCCCTCCATCGGGCCCTGCCAGCCGTTGCGGAAGCCGACCAGCTCCCAGCCCTTCGCCTCGATTCCCTTGCGGACCACCGCTCTGATCACGGCGTTCAGTCCAGGACAGTCACCGCCACCGGTGAGCAAGCCAACACGCATCTGCCGATCCTCCATCCCAGGGCTCAACGGAGACTGGTCGCGGTCTGGACCACGAGTCGGCGCTAGCCTGCCACCTTCTGGATCGGTGCAGCAAGGCGACCCGGTTAACAGCCGGGGAAGCCGCGCCGAACACGTTCCGCCTCGATCACCCGCCAGCGAGCCAAGTTGTGCCGGGCGTCGGCGAGCGCGTCGTGCGCATCCTCCGGCGGCACCGGCAATGTCGGTTTGCCCACGTCCTCCCAGCGCTGGCGCAGTTCCCGGGTGAACCGGGGCAGCACCCGGGGCAGGGCCGGCATGTCCCCCCACAGCTGGGCAAGGGCCACGTGGTCGTAGGCGGCGAACCAGGCCCACAACTCGACCCGCTCGCCGTGCGGGCTGAGGAAGCGCAGCAGCCGCTCCCGCATCGTGGTCCGGTCGCACCAGACCGGGTCGCCCGGCGGCGGAAGCTTGTCCAGCACGTGCTCGCGCACCCAGGCACCGGCCTTCGCCGGGTCGAACTCGGTCGAGACCGCGTAGAACTCCCGGCCGTTCTCGTCCACGACACCGATCGACACCAGGTCGATGGTCGACCCGTCCTCGATGAACTCGGTGTCGTAGAAAAATCGCACCACGGCAGCCTAGTGCCGGCCCGCGGTCAACCCGCTTTGATCCGCGCGGCCCGGTCGGCGTCGGCGGGCGGAGCGGACTGCCGAGGCACCATCGGACCGGTGGCGGCCACGCCCATCAGCTCCTTTGCCTTGGCCGCGTAGAGGTCCACGTACTCCTGGCCGGACAGCTCCATCAGGGTGTACATGATCTCGTCGGTGATCGACCGCTCGACGAACCGGTCCCCGGCCAGGCCGTAGTAGCGGGAGAAGTCCAGCGGCTCGCCGACCTTGATGTGGATCTTGGTCGGCTTCCACATCTTGGAACCGATCGGGTTGGCCCGGTCGGTGCCGAACATCGCCACCGGGATCACCGGGACCCGCGCCTCGAGCACGATCCGGGCCATGCCGGTCTTGCCCTTGTACAGCCGGCCGTCCGGCGAACGGGTGCCCTCCGGGTAGATGCCGAGCAGGTGCCCCTCGCGTAGCAGCCGGATACCGGTGTCCAGCGCGGCCTGGGCGGCCGAGCCGCTGGACCGGTCGATCGGGATCTGGCCGACTCCGCTGAAGAACCACTTCTTGAACAGGCCCTTGATCCCCGGCTGGGTGAAGTACTCCAGCTTGGCCGTGAACGTGACCCGCCTGCGGACCTTCAGCGGCAGGAAGAACGAGTCGGACACGGCGAGGTGGTTGCTGGCCAGTACCGCACCGCCCTCGGCCGGGATGTTCTCGGCGCCCTCGATCGAGGGCCGGAAGAACAGGTGCAGCAGCGGGCCGATGAACACCCGCTTCATGAGCCAGTACAGCACCGCGAACCGCGCCTCCGTTCCTTACCGCCCCCGCCTTCCGCTCGCCGAGCCTACGGAGACTCCGCACGCAGGCACAATCCCGGGACATCCGCATGCCGGAACCCGTAACACCGACGAGGAGAACGGAGACTTCGACGTCATCACGGTACAGAACCACGTAACAACCGAGCCGAACCAGGCCGTCGAAACCGACCTGATTTCACCGACCAACCGGGCGCCGGTTCGTGCGACGATGGGCCCACCACCGTGCAGCACGGCCTAGTCGCCTGAGGAGGGCCGAGGTGTCCGATCGACCCGAGGATGTCGACGCAGCGTTCGCCGCTATCGTCGCCGATCTGGAACGCGAGGGTCTCGGAGCGGACGTCCAGGTCGACGAGCCGACGACGGAGGCGCTCCCGGTCGCCGACCCGGATGCGGGCAAGCCGGAGGCCGCCACCGGCGAGCCGACCGCGCCGATCGCGGCGGCCTGGCGCGGGCACGACGCCGAATGGGACTGGTCCTGGAACAACGACGAGGAGCACTACGTCCCGCCCGAGCCGCCGCCGATGCCCCGGCTGCGCCCACTGACCGTGCTCGCCCTGCTGCTGGTGGTCGCCGGCGTGCTGCTGCTGGTCTCCCCCGCCCTCGTCGGTCTCGACCCGCGGATCGCCACGCCGATCTCCCTGGTCGCCCTTGTCTGCGGCTTCGGCCTGCTCTTCCTGCGCATCCGCCGCTCCCCCGCCGACACCGGCGACGACAACGGCGCCCAGGTGTAGCCGTCACTCCAGCTCCGCGGCCAGGGTGGCGGCGCCGACCAGGCCGGCGTCGTCGCCGAGTTGGGCGGTGCGGATCCGGGCCAGCGGGCGGTGCCCGGCGCCGGTGATCACCGACTTGTAGTGGTCCCGGGCCTCGTCAAGGAACAACGGGGCGGACTCGGAGACGCCGCCGCCGATCACCACGATCTCCGGGTCGTAGATGTCCGAGATCAGCGCAAGACCCTCGCCGAGCCAGGTGGCCAGTTCGGCCATGGCCAGCAGGGCCAGCGGGTCACCGTCCCGGGCCGCGGCGCCCACCTTTCGGCCGGTGACGGCCCGGGAGTCGCCGGCGGCCTCGCGGGCGAGCACGGTGGACCGGCCGGGGTGGCGGGCGAGCAACTCGACGGCGGTGGTGGACAGCGCGGTGCCGCTGCAGTAGCGCTCCCAGCAGCCGGACTTGCCGCACGGGCACGGCCGGCCGCCCGGGACCAGGCAGAGATGGCCCAGTTCGGGGGCGACGCCGAAGGCGCCGCGGAACACCGACCCGTCGAGCAGCAGGCCGCCGCCGATCCCGGTGCCGATCGCGACCAGCACGGCAACCCCCGCCCCCCGGGCGGCGCCGTACCGGTACTCGGCCACCAGCGCGGCGTTGGCGTCGTGCTCGAGCACCACGGGCAACCCGGTTCGCTTGGCGATCCGGTCGGCCACCGGTGCGCCGCGCCAGGCCAGGTGCGGGGCGAACATCACCGACCGGCGGTCGGCGGAGACGAACCCGGCCACCGCCAGCCCGACGGCGGTCACCACGTGCCGCTCGGCCAGCCCGGCGACCACCGCGGTGATCGCGTCCTCCAGCGCCGCCTGCCCGGACGGCGTCGGCGCCCGCGCGGTGTCCAGCACGGTGCCGTACCGGTCCACGACGGCACCCCGCACGCTGGTGCCACCGACGTCGATGCCGATCGTGCTCAACCCGGTTGTTCCTTGCGTCGCACCGGAATCCGCTGGACCCGGGTGGGCCGCTCCGGCCGGAAGCCCGGCATGTGGACCACGTCGGGCTCCCACCGGTCGGCGAGCACCGCGCGCAGCAGCGCGACCAGGTCGGCCGCCCGGTCCAGCCCGCGCGTGGCCAGTTCGGGCGGCTCGCCGCGGACCAGTGCGAGCACCGCGCACGCCGGGCACCACTGCGCGTCGTGCTGCTCGTGGTCGCCGGCGGCCACCCGGTCCAGCCACGGCCCGGCCCGGTCGGCCACGGCATCGAGCAGCATCCGCAGTTCCTCCACCAACCGCGTGCCCGGACCGGACGGCGCGGTCAACGCGGCCCGCCGTCCGGCTCGAACCGCAGCACCAGACCGTCCGGGCCGGCCTCGGCGTCGGTGACGGTGTGCCGGCGCAGCAGCGCCGGCAACGCGATCAGCCGGCGCACGCCGTCCACGGTGATCACCAGGTCGTCGCCGGCCCTGGCCAGGTCCAGGTCCGCGGTGTCGGTCAGCGGCAGCGCGATCACCAGCTCCTGCGCCGCCCCGGCCGCCCGTACCGAGAGCAGCGGGGCCGGCCGGTGGGTGCGGGCCAGCGGGTCCGCACCGGCGTAGAGCTCGTCGGCCAGGTCGAGCAGCGCCGCGGTGCCGACCGGTTCGGCGGCCCGGTGCTCGACCACCCGCACGGCCAGCGGGGTGGACGCGGCCAGCTCGGCGAGCACCGCGTCCTGCTCGGCCCGCCGGGTGCGCAGCCAGCTCGCCGCCGGACCGGACCAGCGCCGGGCCCGCGGCACCAACCGGTTGGCCACCAGCCCCTCGACGTGGATGCCGCGCAGCGCCAGGGCGGTGAGCGTGCGCCGGGTCTCGGCCACCACCAGCCGCTCGGGAGTGAACACCAGCCGCACGCCGGCCCGCTCCGGGTCGGCAAGCAGCCCGCGCAGCGTCCCGAGATGCTCGGCCAGGGTGGTGGCCGCGCCGCCGGCGACCGGGTGGATCCGGCTCAGGTAGCCGGCGATCGCCTCGGGCAGCGCGAACAGCCGCAGCGTCTCCGCGGTCGGCCCGCAGTCGACCACGACGGCCTCCCACGGACCGTCGTCGGCCAGCCGGGCCACCTCGGTGAGCGCGAGCAGCTCGTCCACGCCCGGCAGCACGGTCAGCTCCTCGGCGTCCAGCTCGTCCACCCCGGCCCCGGACAGCACTCGGCGCAGCGCCTCGCGCAACCGCGGCCAGGACCGGTCGGCCAGCGCGCGAACGTCCACATGCGCCCCGAACAGGCAACTGTCCACTTCGGACGGTTCGCCGGACAGCGGCACGCCGAACGCGTCGGCCAGCGAGTGCGCCGGGTCGGTGGACACGACCAGCGCCTTGCGTCCGCCTGCGGCCAGCCGGGCGGCCGTGGCGGCGGCCAGGGTGGTCTTCCCCACCCCGCCCTTGCCGGTGAACAGGAGGATGCGCAATGCCGGGCTAGCTTTCCTCGACGCGGCGCTTGAGCTCCTTCAGCGCGGTGTCCATGATCATCTTCTCGGCCTTGCGCCGGAACAGCCCGATCATCGGCACCACGAGCTGGACCGACAGCGTGTAGGTCACCCGGGTCTTCTCGCCCTCCGGCGTGAGCTGGTAGGTCCCGGTCTGGGCACGCTGCATCTGGCCCTTGACCAGGTTCCAGTTCACCGAGAGCCCGTCGGAGGCCCAGGCGTAGGACAGCGTGTAGACGTCCTTGAACGGGCCGGCGTCCAACGTGAACCGCACCTGGCTGGCGTTGCCGTCCGGACCGGTCTCCAGCACCTCGGTCTGCTTGACCGCGTTGGCCCACTCGGGATACGCCGGGAAGTCCGCGATCACCCCCATGATGGCGGTGGGCGGGGCGTCAACCACGATGGACTGAGTGGACTCGTCGGCCATGGCGGCAGGTTACCCCGCACTTCACCAGCGCAGAACGTATGGCCGCTCGGCGCGCTGGAAATGTCCGACGTTGGCGCATTCGGTGCGGCCCACCCGCATCCGGGCCGCCAGCGGCTGGTGCACGTGCCCGAACAGCGAGGCGCGCGGGGCCCGTTCCCGGATCAGCTCGAGCAGGCCGGCCGAGCCGTACTCGGCCCGCCGGGCCAGCACGTCGTAGGTCAGCTCGGGCAGGTCCGGCGGGATGTGCGTGCACACCACGTCCACCGGGTCCAGCCCGCGGACCGCGGCGGTGTACTCCTCGGCGGTGCGCAGGTAAGGCCGCCATCCGCCGCCGCGCCGGCGCTTGGTGACCGTGGGCGGCAGCTGCCCGCCGCCGACGAAGCCGAACCGCAGCCCGCCGATCTCGGTCACCGTGCCGTCCAGGATCCGCACGTTGTCCCCGGCGTACTCCGGCCACAGCTCGGGCATGTCGACGTTGCCGGGGGTGGCGTAGGTGGGCGCGGTCAGCGCGGCGAACAGCTTGGCGTACTGCTCGCGGATCGCCTCCTCCACCACCGCGCCCGGGTCGGCCAGGCTCCCCCACAGCGAGCTGACGTAGGAGACGATCTCGGCGCTGCGGCGCTCGCGGCGCAGCGCGGCGAACACGGCGACCTTCTCGGCGCCGAAGATCGAACCGAGGATGCCGCCGGAATGGTCGTGGTAGTCCACGAAGTCGATCAGGTCGCCGAGCACGAGCAGCGCGTCCGCCCCGTCCGCGGCCCTGGCCAGCGCGTCGACGTTGCCGTGCACGTCGGAGACCACGTGAAGCCGCACCAGCAAACCCTACGTGAGCGCGGGCGGGCAGCCAGGTCTCCTGCCCTCCTCCAGCCGGTGTTTGAGGCCCAGTGCCAACGACTTCGCGGCCAGCTGCCGGCGGGTGCGCTCGCGGCACAGGTCCCGGCCCCGGCGCGGACCGCCGGCCGGGTCGGCCCGCAGGAAGTAGTGCAGCACCGTGCCGTCCAGCACCGGCTCCAGCCAGACCTCCATGGTGCCGACCAGCGCGCCGCGCACGGTCCAGCGCAGCCCGGCGTCGCCGCGGTCGGCGTAGACCTCGAGGGCGAGGTCGGGCCAGAACCGGCGCCAGGCGAGCGGGTCGGCGAACACCGCGGCCACTGCCTTGGGCGGCGCGACCAGGAACGTCTCGTCCACGATGTCCAGTTCGGGCACCCGTGCAGCCTCTCATGCGGGCACCTCACTACGGTTTCTGGACGTGTCGAGTATCGGTGCGGCGGTCACCGACCAGGAGAACCTGACCGACATGGTCTGGGCCAACGCGGAGCGGTTCGCCGACGCGGTCGTCTTCCGCCGGCGGGAGAACGAGTCCTGGCGCGACGTCACCGCGCGTGAGTTCGCCGGCCAGGTGCTGGACGTGGCCCGCGGGCTGATCGCGGCCGGCCACCCGCCCGGCGCGCGGATCCCCACCGGGGGCGCCGGGTACGACTGGGTGCTGGCCCAGTTCGGCGTGTGGACCTCGGGCGGTGTGCCGGTGCCCGGCGCGGACCCGGTGGTCCCCGGCCGGCTCGCCGAGGCCGGGCGCGCGGTCGACGAGCGGGTGGCGCACGCCCGCCGGCTGGCCGTCGGCGCCACCGACCCGGCGACCGCGGAGGCCAGCCATGGCGAGCTGCTGGCCGCGGTGCGCGGCACGGTGCTGCGCCGGGCGCGGCTGTTCGGCGTCGGCAGCTCGATGCTGATCCGGCTGCCGGTGGAGCACCCGCTCGCCCGGCTGATGGTGCTGTGCGGCGTGTACACCCGCACCACGCTGGCCATCGGCCGGGACGCCGACCTCGGCAGCTACCGCCCGACGGTGGTGGTGGCCGAGCCGGACCTGCTCGAGCGGGTGCACGACGCGGCCAGGAACCGGGCCCGGGCCGAGGACCGCGGCCGGCTGTTCGCCGCGGCCGAGGCGGTCGCCGTGGAGTACAGCCGATCCCTGGACCGGACCGGTCCGGGTATCACGCTGCTCGGCAAGCACATGGCGGCGAACCGGTTGGTCTACCCCAAGGTGCGGGCCGCGCTCGGCGGACGGTGCACCGCGGTGCTGTGCCCCGGTGAGCCGGTCGACCCGCGGCTGCGGCACTTCTTCCGCGGCATCGGGATCGCGGTCCAGTCCGTCTGAGCAACCCCGCTGCCCACCCGTGCACCGGGGCTTCCCGGCGGCCGGCCGGTCCGGCGATCGTTGCCCCGTGGACGCGCAGCAGATCAGCCAGGCGGTGGGCTACAGCATCGCCGCCGACGAGCTCACCGGTTACGTGCGGCACACCAGGCAGCTCGCCGAGGAGCTGACCCGGCTGGCCCGGCGCCGGATCGCCACGGTGCGGGAGATCACCGAGGACAGCTTCGGCCGGATCGGCAGGGAGACCGGCTTCACCGCCGCGCTGAACCGGTTCGCCGGTGCGCTTGAGCACCAGGTCGGCGGGATCGCCGGCAACGCGGACAAGCTCAGCGACGGCGTGGCCAAGACCGCGCGCAACTACCGCCGGCAGGACCAGGAGCTCGCCGAGGACCTGTTGAACCTGCTCGACTGAGCGAGCGTGCGAGCGCATCAATCTGACGCCGAGGGGCACACACGTGGACACCAGACTCATCGCGCGCAAGGTCGCCGGACAGCTCATCGAGCACCGCGACCGGCTGGCCGGCAAGGCCGAGGACGCCCAGCGCGCGCACGAGGTGCTGGCCGCCGGCGCGCGGGCGATCACCGAGCACCGCGACGCCCATCACCGCGACGCGGCCACCGCCACCAGCCACTGGGACGGGTCCAACGCCGGCGCGTTCGACCGGCGGGCCCGCCGGGTGACGAAGTCGCTCGAGGTCACGGCGGCCTCGGCCGGGCGCGGCGCGGAGATCGTCGGCACCGCGGCGGCCGCGCTGGACGGCGGGCACCGCGCGGTGGTGCGGCTGGTCGAGGAGTACACCACCCGGGCGGCGGCGGCGCTGGACGCCGGGCTCGCGGTGAAGGGCGCCGGGGCACAGGCCGCGCTGGTGCGGGCGGTCGGCCAGGTGGTCGACCTGGTCCGCGACTACACCGGCGAGTCGGCCAAGCAGCTCGCCGCGGTGCAGCACCAGCTGCGCGAGTCGGCCACGGCGCTGCGGGCGCTGGAGCGGACCGTCGAACACGACGGCTTCGTCGACCCGACCCGGACGCGCCGGCCGAAGGGGAAGGCGCAGCGGCGCAAGCCGGACCGCAAGCCACGCACGCCGGATGGCCAGCCGACCACCCGGTCCGGCACCACCAACAAGATCAAGAAGGTGGCCCGCAGCCAGCTCGGTTACCACGAGGGCCCCGGCAACCGGAACAAGTACGGCCCGGCGGCCGCCTGGTGCTCCTCGTTCGCCACCTGGGTGTGGCGCAAGTCCGGGGTGAACATCCCGATCCTGCCGTTCACCGGCGACGTCTACCGGTGGGGCCAGCGGCACGGCCTCGCCTACGGCAACCGGAACCTCGGCCAGGTCCGGCCGGGCGACGTGCTGCTGTTCGGCACCGGCCCGCAGAGCACCAGCACCAGCACGCACATCGGGATCGTGGAGAGCGTGCACGGCAACCAGGTGACGCTGATCGAGGGCAACTCCGGCGACCGGGTCCAGCGGGTCACCCACACGCTGTCCGGCTCGACCTTCTACGGCGGGGTGCACCCGCGATGACCGACATCACCGGGACCGCCCGGACCCCCGCGGTCGTGGCCGAGGTGTATCCGGGCGGGGCACTGCGCTCGCTCACGCTGTCCGAGCGGGCCTCGGCGCTGGGCCGCCGGGCACTGGCCGAGGCCGTCGTCGCGGCGGTCGCCGAGGCCACCGCGCGGGCCAACCAGCGCGCCCGGCACGCGCTGGGCGACGCGGTCACCCGGCTCGGGCTGGACACCGACGCCGGGCTGGTCGAGCGGGTCGAGACGACCACGCCGCACACCTGGCGGGTGTGATGGACCCGGCGGCCATGTCGACCGATGAGCTGATCGCGGCCAGCGCGGAACTGGCCGAGCGGGCGCACGGGGTGTCCGACCGGCTGGCCGGGATCACCGGCCGGGCGGCCGCGAACGGGATCGAGGTGACGGTCAACCTGGACGGCATGATCATCGCCGTCGAGCTGTCCGAGGAGGCGCTGCGGCTGCCGCCGGACCGGCTCGCCGCCGAGCTCACCCGGCTCACCCACGAGGCGGCGGCGGCCGCGCTGGCCGAGGGGGTCGCCACCCTCGAACCGGTCGCCGGCGAGCCGCTGCTGGCCCTGCTCACCGCGCAGGAGCCAGCACCCCCGCCGGAGTCCGCGCCTACCCCACCGGCCGACGAGGACTTCTCCGCGATCGAGAGCTGGGCGCTGCCGCGCTGACCGGCGCTACCCCGCCAGCAGGGTGGCGAGGCGGCCGGCGATGTCGTCCCACCGCCAGTGCTCGGCGACCCAGCGCCGGCCGGCTTCGCCCATCAGCGCGGCCCGGTCCGGGTCGGCCAGCAGCCCGGCGACCGAGTCCACCAGCGCGGCCAGGTCCCGCCCGTCGATGACCTGCCCGGTCACCCCGGACAGCACGGTCTCCGGCGCCCCGCCGGACCGGCCGGCCACCACCGGCAACCCGGACGCGGACGCCTCCAGGTAGACGATGCCGAGCCCCTCGACGTCCAGGCCGCGGCCGTGGGTGCGGCACGGCATGGCGAACACGTCCCCGGCGACGTAGTGCGCGGGCAGTTCCGGCCACGGCACCCGGCCGGCGAACACCACGTGCCGGGCCACGTCCAACTGCTCGGCCATGGCCATCAGGCGGGCCTGGTACGGGCCGCCACCGACCAGCAGCAGGGCCGCGTCCGGCACCCGCCTGCGGATCAGCGGCAGCGCCCTGATCAGCATGTCCTGCCCTTTGCGCGGCCACAGCCGGGAGACGCAGACCACCACCGGGCGGTCACCGAGACCGTACCGGTCGCGGATCTCCTTGCGCGCCAACGGATCCGGCTGGAACTGATCGGTGTCCACACCGGACGGAAGGTGCTCGAGCGCGGCCAGCGGACCGAACGCGGTGGCGAACCGGGATCGGGTGTAGCGGCTGACGAAGGTCACCACGTCGGTGGTCGACCCGATCCGGCGCAGTGCCTGCCGGGTGCCGGGCAGCATCGACCAGCCCACCTCGTGGCCGTGCGTGCTGGCCACGATCCGCCGGACGCCGGCCCGGCGCAGCGTCGGCGCCAGCAGGCCGAGCGGCGCGGCGGCGCCGAACCACACCGACTGGACGCCTTCGGACCGGATGATCTCGCGGGCCCGGCGGGCCACCGCGGGCGTGGGCAGCATGAGCGTGCCGGGGTGGCGGACCACGTCGAACGGCTGACCGGCGTCGAACTCCGGGTGCGAGCCCGACTGGGCCTGCCAGGACGGCGCGTAGACGATCAGGTCGTGGGCGGGCAGCCGGGTCGCCAGGGCGTGCAGGTACGCCTGGATCCCGCCCGGCCGGGGCGGGAAGTCGTTGGTCACCACCAAGGTTCTCGGCACCAGCGCACCCTACCGGCCGGGTTCACCCCAACGTGTCGTGCAGGTACTGCCGCCAGGACTGGACCAGGCCGGCCCGGTCCAGGCCGATCGCCGCCCGGAGCAGCTCGTCGGTCTCCGCGGCCGACATCGGCCCGGCCCCGGCCAGCCTGCGGTACAGCGCGACCAGCCGGTCCTCGCCGAACCGCTGCGCGATGAACCGGGCCACCGACCAGGACTTCTGGTAGACCAGGTCCAGGTCCCGGCCGGTGGACCGGAAGTCCTGGTCCTGCGGCAGCTCCCGGGGCAGGTCGCCGCGCCGGACCCGGTCGGCCAGGTCCGGGGCACCCTGTCGCAGGGTGATCCCGCTCTCCCGGTAACCCACGTAGTCGGCGAACCCCTCGAGCAGCCACATCGGAGAGCCGTCCACGGTCTCGGCCCGGGCCGCCACGTGCAGGATCTCGTGCCGCAGCACCACCCGCAGCGACGCCGCCGACAGCGACTTGGCGCTGGTCGGGCTGAGCACCACGCGCTGGCCGGCGACCGCGCGCCGCGCTGAGTCGACCCGGTCGGCCACGGCGACGGCCACCACCGACTCCACCGGGAACCCGGCGCCGACCAGCGCGCGCATCTCCTCCGGAGTGTCCGGGACCAGCAGCGCCACCCGCTGCGACCAGTCGGTGCCCCACAGCTTGCTCACCGCCGCCACCGAGGAGTCCAGCTCCCGGGCCAGCCGTTCGACCAGCCGCTCGCTGCCCGGGTGGGCCAGCACGATGCCGTTGCCGGTGGTGGTGACCTGGCACGGCCCGAAGTCCCATGGCCCGCGCCAGGTGTGCCGGCCGAGTCCGTCCAGCGCGGTGTCCGAGCGCAGGTACCAGTTGCCGCCGGTGCGGGCGAACAGGTAGCCCATCGCCCGGCCGGTCGGCACCAGGTCGGCGCCGCGCAGCGCGTAGCGCAGCTCGACCGCTGGCGCCCAGAGCTCGTCGGCGCCGCCGCGCTGGATCGCCGAGGTGTCCAGCGCGTCGTCCGGGGCGAGGTGGTACTCCCACGCGTCCAGCGGCACCCCGCCGAGGTGGGCGAACAAGGCGCGCTGCCGGACGGCGAAGTCCGGGTCGGCGGCCGGGTCGATGGTGGCCAGGAACGCCGCCTCGTCGCGGCGGAGCAGCGCGTCGGCCCGGACGCGCAGCAGCGTGGTGACCGCGTCGGCCCGGGACTGGGCCGGGGTGGGCGGGGGGACCGCGCCGAGCGGGCGGCCCTGGCCCGGGCTGGCCGGGGGCGGTGCGCCGGGGGTCGGGTCGCTCGGCAGCCACACCAGCACGAGCCCGCAGAGCAGCGCGGCGGCCACCGCCGCGCCCAGCCCGCCGCGGAACCGCGCCCTGCTGCTCACCGGGCGATGTTAGCCACCACGACTCGGGCCCGGTGCGCACGCACCGGGCCCGAGGGAACACGTTGGGCTGACTTACCCGACGATGCGCCGGGCGCCGAGGTAGTCGCGACCGCCGCCGTACGGGGCGTCGGCCACCTTGACCGGCACGCCGGAGGTGGAGGCGTGCACCAGCTTGCCGTTGCCGATGTACATCGCCACGTGGTGGATGCTGCCGGCGCTGCCGCCGTAGAACAGCAGGTCACCCGCGATCCACTCGCCGGACTTGACCGGCTTTCCGAGCGTGTACTGCGCCCGGCTGGAGTGCGGCAGGCCGACGTTGACCGCCCGGTAGGCGTACATGGTCAGGCCGGAGCAGTCGAACTGGTCCGGGCCCTCGGCACCGTAGACGTACCGGTCGCCGACCTGGTCGAGGGCGGTCTGCACGGCCGCCTGGGCGGCGCCGGCCGGGGCCAGGTAGACGCCGTGGTCGTCGGGACCGACCAGGTCCTGCTTGTCCTTGCCGGACAGCCGGGCGTAGGCCTTCTCGGCATCCGAGACCCGCGCGTCCAGGTCGGCCTTGGCCTTGTCGATCTCACCGACCAGGGCCTCGGCCTTGGCCTTGGCCTCCTGGGACCGGTTCTGGGCGTCGGTGGCCTGCTGGCGGGCCGTGGCGGCCTGCTCCACGGCGCTGCTGTACGCCTGCAGCGCCTGGGCGTTCTCGGTGGCGAGCATGTTCAGCGCCGAGGCGCGGTCCAGGAACTCCTGCTGCGAGTCGCCGGTGAGCAGGGCCGACAGGCTGGAGAACCGCGCGCCCTGGAAGGAGGCGCTGGCCAGGGCGTCGACGGTGCCGCGGAACTGTTCTTCCTGGGCCTTGGCGGCGGCCTCGCTCTGCTGGGCGTTGGCCAGGTCGGCCGTTGCCTTGTCCAGGTCGGCCTGACGGTTGACCAGTTCGTTCCGTGCCGCGAGGAGGTCCTCGTTGACCTTGGAGGCCTGGCCGGACAGGTCCTGGTACTGCTTGAGCGCTTCGGACGCCGTGGTCGGGGGGGCGGGGGCTTCTGGTTGCGCCAGTGCCGGTACGGGGGAGAGGCTCACCGCCGTCGTGATGACGGCAGAGATGCTGAGGGCTCCACGGACTGCGCGCTTCGCTTTGTGCGACGACACGTCGCGGGGGTCTCCGTTTCGTCTCGGACCGCTGACGAGGCGAACCCGCGGATCTCCGCAGGTTCCACCCCACCGTGGGGATACCGGTCCAGCCTCCCGACAAGGCCGAATCAGCGGCGATCCCGCGTCGCCGCCTCGGGGTTGACGGCCGTCGGCCGCGAGATCTCGGCTAGGTTACGAAAAGTGAGTCACGCCGTCTACCGGACCGTGGAAAAAAGGCGCCGAACGCGCTGGTGAACCCCAACGGAGCAGCGCCGACTTCGCACTGTGATCACGATTACACCCCCGTTCACCTGGTCGTGTGCCGTTCGTCGATTGCCAATGACCGTTCACCGATGGAACTCAATAGGCCGGGCGTGTCACCCGGCGAGTCGGCCCAAATCCGGCAAACCGGACCCTCGGCTAGGCCGATCGCTCCTCCGGCACCAGTCGTAGTCGCGGTATCAGGCCCGCACCGGCGAGCACGTCGATCGCGCGCCGCTCGAAGTCGTCCAGCTCCACCGCGGGCGGCGCCCCCAGCAGCACGCTGACCACGCAGTCCTTGCACGCCAGCCCACGCACCACGCAGCTGTCGCAGTCCACGATCAAGGTCGACATCGTCCACTCCTTCAGCTCTCGCTGATCACTTGGCGCGGACTCTACGGACGGCCACCGACATTCTCGGTCACCTGTTCGAACCGGCCCCGGCTCAGCCGGTGAACTCCCAGTGCCAGGGCTCCTCGCGGCCGTTGCCGGGGCGCGCCCAGGGTGGGTTCGACCAGCCGAAGGCGCGGGCGTTGGCGGTGAGCCAGGCGTGGGTCGGGGTGCCGGCGGTTTCGGCGCCGCCGCACAGGTCGACGGCCAAGCCCCAGCCGTGGTTGCTGGTGCCGGGGATGGCGGCCAGCGCGGGCTTGGCGGCGTAGAGGCGGACCTGGGCGTCGAAGGTGCGGTAGGAGTCGGTCAGGCAGAGCGGCTGGCCGGCCACGGCGGCGTAACCGGCGCTCATGGCCTGGAACGACTGGGCGGCGTCGCAGCGCAGCATGTGGCCGGCGTGGTCGGCGGGGCACAGGGCGGCGATCGGGATGAAGCCGTTCGGGTAGCCGCCCCAGGCGGCGACCGCCTCGCCGGGGGTACGCGGGGGTAACTCCACTCCCCCGCAGCGCCACGCCAGGCCGCCGTCGGTCGCGGCCGGCGCCGGGACCGGGGCGCGGTGCGGCAGGGCGGGCCGGGCGACGCCGAGCAGGCTGTCGCCGGCCGGCAGGTCGGCGACCACGACGCCGGTCAGGCGGGCGTCCGCCGTCAGCATGGTGTGCTGGTCCAGCAGGATCCCGACGCTCTGCGCGCCGTACCGGGGCGGGCCGGCGAACACCAGGTCGCCCGGTTGCGCCTCGGCCAGCGCGACCGGGGTGAGCACGGCAAGCTGCTCGGCGACCGACCCGGGCACCGCCAGGTCCGCGTAGGCGGCGCCGACCAGGCCGTCGCACGAGTAGGCCGCCGGCCCGGCGCCACCGGCGCCGGGCACGTACGGCCGGCCAAGCGCATCCACCGCCATGGTGACCGCGCGGATGGTCTCGGCGGGCAGCACCAGCAGCCGCTCACCGGAGGGCAGCTGGGCCGACGCGGCGCCGCCCGGGCCGGGCAGTGGTTGCAGGCCGGGCGGCAGCCGGGCCGGGTCGCGCAGGGCCGCGGCCGGCGGTGCGACGATGCCCGCCGCCGTGAGCCGGGCGGTGTAGGCCCGCCAGTTGGCCGCGGTGGCCTCGTTGCGCTCCCGCTGGGCCCGTTGGCGCGCGGTGACCGCCTCGTCGGTGGCGGCCAGCACGCCGCGCAGGTCGGAGGACACCGCGGCGGCCCGGTTGGTGGCGTCGGCGGTGCGCCGCTCCAGGTCGGTGCGCCGCTCGGCGGCGGCCCGCTCGGCCGAGGCCGCCGCGCCCTCGGCCGCGGCGGCGGCGTCGCGGCGGTGCACGGCGGCGGTCAGCCGGGCGTCCAGGTCGACCCGCAACCGGTCGACCAACTCGGCGCCGGCCAGGAAGTTCTCCGGGCTGTCCGCGGTGAGCAGCACGCGCATCGTGCCCGGCGCCGCCGAGGCGGAGAACACCGCCGCCGAGTACCGGTCGACCTCGGCCTGCTGCGCGGCGACCACCCGGTCGGCCTGCTCCCGCTCGGACCTGGCCCGGCCGAGCCGGTCGGTCGCGGCGCGCAGTTCCGCCTCGGCCTCGTGGATCCGGGCCGCCAGGTCACCGAGCTCCCGCTGCACGTCGGAGGCGGTCCGCTGGAGCTGGGCCACCTTCGGGTCCGCGAACGCCTCGCCCGGCCGGCTGTCCGGCACCGGCGCCCCGGGCGCCACCCCGGCCTCGATCCGGTCCGGGTCCGGCTGCGCCACGGACACCCCGGGCACACTGACCGCGAGCGCGAGCACCACCCCGGCGATCGCACTGGTCCGCCGCTCCGGAATCAACCGCTGTCGTCGCGTTCCAGCGAAGGTGCGGATCGGCCGTTGGTTGTGGCTGGGTGACGTCACGGTGCCCCTGAGGTTGCGTTGGTCGGGCCGAGACTTCACACGATGATCCACGCTTGGACTAACGCGCCCGGTCCGCGCGCGTCACGCGCCGGCCGGCCATCACACCCGGCCGAGCCGGGCCAGCAGCACCGCGGAGGGCACCGGATGGGCGCCGCGCCTGCGCACCGAATCGGCCACCGCCCGGTCGGAGGTGACCACCACCACCGGGCGGCCCTCGGGTTCGGCGGTGACCAGCGCCCTGATCACGTCGTCGGCCAGCACCCCGGGGTCGCTGAACAGCACCCGTACCCCGCGCGGCGCCGCGGTGGGCACGGCCACCACGCCGGCCCCGTCGAACACCAGCGTCACCTCGGCCGAGGTCCGGGCGGCCAGCGCGGCGAGCTGGCGGATCAGCCGGTCCCGCTGGTCGGACAGGGACAGCTCGGGGTAACCGGTCTTGGTGACGTTGTAGCCGTCCACCACCAGATGCACCGACGGAAGCGCGAGCAGCCGGTCCAGCGCCGCCGGATCCTCCACCCGGCCGACCACGCCCTGCGCCGCGGTGGCCCCGCGGACCATGTCGGCCGGCCGCGGCCCGGCCCCGCCGAGCGCCAGCTCCCGGCGTAACCCGGTGACCGCACCGTCCAGCGTGTCGACCAGCAGCGCCAGCCGCACCTCGTCGGCCTGCCGGGCCTCCCGGGCGGACTGCCGGGCGATCTCCGCGTCGGCCTCGGCCCGCTCGGCTCTGATCCGCTCGTGCTCGGACCGCTCCCGCTCCCGGTCCCGCTGCTCGGTCAGCGCGGCCAGCTCGGCGGCGGTGTCGGTGCGCATCCGATCCGCCGCGGCGACCGCCCTGGCCGCCTCGTCCTTGGCCTCGCGCAGCTTCACGCCCTGCTCACGCAGCTTCTTGCGGAGCCGCTCCAGCTCCACCTCGCCCTCGGCCCGCACCCGGTCGGCGGCGCCCTGCGCGGCGTCCAGCTCGGCCTGTATCCGGCGCAGCTCCGCCTGGGCCCGGTCCGCCCTGGCCACGGCGCCGTCCCGCTCGGCCCGCAGGTTCGCGTCCGACGCCCGGCGGGACACCAGCTCCAGGTAGTGCTCGGCACTGTCCGCCCCGAGCAGCACCGCCGCCGCGGCGACCGCGACCGGGTCCCCGCCGCCCAGGTCGAGCACGGCCGGGCGGTGCTCCCGGCACCACTCCACGACCGCGGTCCGGAACGCCACCGAGTCCCGCAGGCTGGCCACGATCGAGCCGCCGCCGAGCCGGGCCCGCTTGGCCGGCGCGAACCGCGCCACGGCGCGCAGCTGCTGCGGGATGTCCACCCGGGGCAGCACCGCGATCGCCTCGGCGGCCAGCTCGGCCAGCCGGACCCGGACCGCGTCCGGCAGCTGGCTCCAGTCCACAGTGGACCCGTTGGCCGAGGCGCCGTCCGCCGCGGGCGGACCGGCCGGCGCGTCCTGCGCCGGCTCGACCGGTTGGGACGACGGAGCCATCCCACAAGGCTAACGGGGTGGCAGTCGGGATGCGCGGTCCGTTGTCGGTGGTCTGGCCTAGCGTGCGGCGGTGATGACCGCGCCGCACCGCCCCCGCACCCAGCTCAGCTTCGACGAGCTGGGCACCCCGCTGCGGACCACCACGTTCGTGGTGTTCGACCTGGAGACCACCGGCGCCACCGCGGAGGACACGATCACCGAGTTCGGCGCGGTCAAGGTGCGCGGCGGGGAGGTGCTCGGCGAGTTCGCCACGCTGGTCGACCCCGGCCGCGGCATCCCACCCGAGATCGTGGCGCTGACCGGCATCACCGACGCGATGGTGTGCGCGGCGCCCCGGCTGGAGCGGGTGCTGCCGGCGTTCCTGGAGTTCGCCGCGGGCGCGGTGCTGGTCGCGCACAACTCGGGCTTCGACATCGGGTTCCTGCGCGCGGCCTGCAACCGGTTCGGCTACGCCTGGCCGAAGCCGGCCGTGGTGTGCACGGTGCGCCTTGCCCGCCGGGTGCTGTCCAGGGAGGAGGCGCCGTCCTGCCGGCTGTCCGCGCTGGCCGAGCTGTTCCGGTCCGGCACCAAGCCGGTACACCGGGCGCTGCCGGACGCGCAGGCCACCGTGGACGTGCTGCACGCGCTGCTGGAGCGGGTCGGCTCGCTCGGCGTGCACACCCTCGAGGAGCTACTGGACTACATCCCGGACGTCACGCCGGAGCAGCGCCGCAAACGCACGATGGCCGCGCACCTGCCGCACGAGCCGGGCGTGTACCTGTTCCGCGGCCCGGGCGAGGAGGTGCTCTACGTCGGCACCGCGTCCGACCTGCGCCGCCGGGTCCGGCAGTACTTCACGGCCAGTGAGACCCGCAGGCGGCTGCGCGAAATGGTCCGGCTCGCGGTCCGGGTGGACGCGGTGACCTGCGCCCACCCGCTCGAGGCACAGGTGCGGGAGCTGCGGCTGCTGGCCGCACACCGGCCGATGTACAACCGGCGCTCGAAGAACCCCCGGCAGGCGTGGTGGGTCACGTTGACCGACGAGGCGTTCCCCCGGCTGTCGGTGGTGCGGGCGCCCCGGGACGGAGCGCTCGGACCGTTCCGCTCGCACCGGCTGGCCGAGGAGGCGACGCTCGCGCTGCAGGATGCGACCGGGATCCGGCCGTGCACGCAGCGCATCCCGGCCCGCTCGCCGCGCGGCCGGCCGTGCGCGCTGGCCGAGCTGGGTCGGTGCGGGGCGCCGTGCGCGGGGCGGCAGAGCACGGCCGAGTACCGGCCGGCGGTCGAGGCGGTGCGCCTGCTGGTGACCGGCCGGCGGCTCGACCCGTTGCGGCACCTCGCGAACCGGCTCGCCGAGCTGGCCGGGGCCGGGCGGTTCGAGCAGGCCGGGCTGTCCCGGGACCGGATGCGCACGCTGGTCCGGGTGCTTGACCGGGGGCAGCGGCTGGCCGCCCTGGCCACCGTGGCCGAGCTGGTCGCCGCCCGGCCGGACCAGTCCGGCGGCTGGGAGTTCGCGGTGGTCCGGCACGGGCGGCTGGCCTCGGCCGGGGTGGCCCGGCGCGGGGTGCCGCCCATGCCGGTGGTGGACGCGCTGGTCGCCTCGGCCGAGACGGTGCGCCCCGAGCCGGGGCCGTTACGCGGCGCCCCGGCCGAGGAGGTGGGCGTGATCCTGCGCTGGCTGGACCGGCCGGGTACCCGGATGGTCCGGTGCTCGGCGCCGTGGACCGAGCCCGCCCAGTGCGCGGCCAGCTGGCGACCATGGCTGGCGCGCGCAGACTCGGCCCACGGCGGCACCGCGCCGGATCACGCCCGGGACCTACTTGCGGATGGCGACGGCGCTGTACGGGGTCTCGGGCGTCGGCGGGGTGCTGAACCGGGCGTTGGGCAGGTAGAGCCGGTTGCCGAACGAGGCCACCGTGGTGGGGATGTCGAACCTCGGGTCGGTGAGCCGCTCCACCAGCCGGCCGGAGCCGCCGGACCGGTCCAGCCGGAACACCGCGACCCGGTTGAGCTGGTTCTGCACCACGTACAGGGTGCGGCCCTCCACGAGCAGGCCGTCGCCGTTGGTGAGCAGTTCGCCGCCGAGGTCGACGGTGGCGGCCACGCCGGTGCCCGGGTCGACCCGGAACAACAGGCCGGTGGCGGACTGGACGATCAGCAGCGCCCGCCCGTCCGGGGTGCGCGCGATGCCGTTGGCGTTGAACCCGGCCACGTGCACGTAGTCCCCGGACAGCGGGAGCCGGACCACGTCGGCCTGTTCGGGCACCCCGCGGCCGCGCGGAACCCCGTAGATGAAGGGGTTCTGCGAGTCGGTGAACCAAGCGGTCCGCGGGGTGAGCACGACGTCGTTGATGAACGTGGGGGCGGCGGCGAAGGTCAACGACGCCAGGATGGTGCCCGAGCGCAGGTCGATGACCCGGCCGTTGCCGGCATTGCCGCCGGAGACGTAGATCCTGCGATCGTCGGTCTTCAGCCCCACCGACGGAGTGCCCGGGCCGGCGCTGACGTCCCGGCCGACCCCGGTGATCAGGTTGACCCGGTGGATCCGGCCGTCGGCCCGTGAGCCGAAGTACGCGAACGGGCCCGGGCCGATCGCGATGCCCTCCGGGAGGAAGCCGTTGGGCAGCGGGAACTCCGTGGGGAAGCCCCGCGAGCCGTCCGCCGACGCGGTGCCGGTGATGGCGGACGAGGTTGCCAGCGCGGCCGGCACGGCGACGGCGGCGGTCAGGAGCGTACGGCGACGGAACATGGTCGGTAATCCTCCGCTCTGTGCATACGGCAAGGGGGCGCCTGTGCCCCGACCGACATTACGACCAAAGCCGCCATTCGGTTCGATCTCTCTGTCCACAGTGGACCAAGACGGTCACTCGTCGGGCTTGCGGACGATCTCCCGCACGGTCATCACCAGGCCGTACACCCCGAAACCGATGATGAGAAGCGAGACCGCCCCGCCGGCCAGCAACTGGATCATCAGGCCGAGGCCGACGAACAACAGGCCCGCCACGATGCCGAGCACGTGTACCGGCGACATCGCGGACATGGCCGCTCCGAGCCGTCCCCCGGCCGCCGGTGTGGCGGCGGACTCAGCAGGCTCGGTGGCCCCGGACCCGGTCTCGGCGAGCCGCTCCCGACGGATTCTCGGGAGGACCCGAGCCACCAGGTAGAACATGCCGAGTATGCCCAGCGGGTGGGTGACCCAGGTGCTGATGGTGTGGACCCGGTACCAGTCCGGAGCGGCACCACCGGGCGACACGCTCTCCGTGACGAACCAGAAGAAGTTGACGAAGGCGATCAACACGACGGCCGCGGCCAGGTAGGCGAGCGGCCCGAACCGACGGGTGCTCATCGGCTCCCCCAGATAATGATCATTACCAGGCGCGCTCATTCTGCGGGCACTGGCCGGGGTTGTAAAGAGCCCGTGTGGTCAGGCGCGGCCGGCCAGGATGATCCGGGCGATCTCGCTGACCGTGGCCTTGCCGGCGTCGTAGCCGCCCTTGCCGCGCAGGTTGTTCATCGCGGCGAAGACGTAGCGCTCGGCGGGACCGGCGAAGCCGACCGTGTTCATCACCCAGCCGCCCTGCTCGGACGACCAGCCGTTCTTGTTGCCCGGCCGGGCGGCGGGGCCGGCGGCCCACACGCCCCACTGCTGGTTCGGGGCCACCCCGCGCAGCTCGCCGACCACGTAGTCACGCAGATCGGCCGGCAGTTCGCCAAGCACGTAGCTCATCAGCCGGTCGAGGTCGTCCGCGGTGCACTTCTGGAAGCCCCAGTACGGATAGAAGTCGGCGAAGCCGCGCTGCGGGGCCAGCGAGGTCATCCCGTAGCCGGAGAAGGCGTTGTTGAACGCCATGTGGTCGGCCCCGGCGTAGCGGAACCACAGCGTGTCCGCCGCGTTGTCGTCCGAGCTGTTCAGCATGGCGTGGATCAGACCGCGGTCCTCGACCGTCAGCGCGATCTCTCCCGCCCGGTCCCGCAGCAGCAGGTTCACGGTCATGGCCAGCTTGATCGTGGACGCGGTCCAGGTCGGGTCACCGGCGTGGCCGTTGTGCCACACCGCGCCGGTCTTCCGGTCGTGCACCACGATGCCCACCGTGCCCGGCCGTTTGGCCAGGTAGGCCTCGGCGCTGGCGAACCGGCGCTGGAAGTCGCAGTCGAACCCGGACTGCGGCAGCGGGCACTCCGCGGCCGGCGGCGGGGCCGGCGGCGGGGTGCTGGCGGACGCGACCGGCGGCCCGGCGGACACCGGTGGCGGCGTGGTGTGCGACGACGAGGCCGGATTCAGCACCAGATGGGCCGGGGACATCTCGCCCGACGGCGCGGACCCGCACCCGGCGGCGGCCACCAGCACCGCCGCCGCGATCAGGACGCGGGCGCACCGCCCGGCCGGGCTCAACCCAGCGGCTTCCGACTCGGATCCTCCGACGTCGCCACCTCGGTACTGGCCGCCGCGGCCGGCTCGATCTCGAGCGCCTCGTGCTCGGCCGCCCTGGCCCTGGCCAGCGCCGCGGTCTCCTCCGTCGGGTCCGGTCGCAGCAGCGAACCGGCCACCGGCTCGCCGGCCGAGCCGAGCTTGTTCATCTTCTTCGGCACCGGGGTGCCCTGGTACTCCAGCGGAATCGGGTGGCCGTGGTCGTCCACCGGGCCGAGCGGCTGATGGATCTCGATGAACTCACCGTGCGGCAGCCGCTTGATGATGCCGGTCTCCACGCCGTGCTCGAGCACCGCCCGGTCCGACCGCTGCAGACCGAGGCAGATCCGGTAGGTGAAGTAGTAGGCGATCGGCGGCAGCACCAGCAGCGCGATCCGGCCCATCCAAGTGGTGGCGTTCAGCGAGATGTGGATCTTGTCGGCCAGCACGTCGTTGGCCGCCGACAGCAGCGTCACCATGAAGAACGTGATCGCCATGACGCCCAGGCTGGTGCGCACCGGCACGTCCCTCGGCCGCTGCAGCAGGTTGTGGTGCGCGTGGTCCTTGGTGAAATGTCGCTCGATCCACGGATAGACCATGGCCAGTGGAATCAGCAGCGGCAGGCCCATCATGAACGGGAAGAACGCCGCCGGGATCGTGTAGTTGCCGAGATAGATCTCCCAGGCCGGCCACAGCCGGATCAGCCCGTCGGTCCAGCCCATGTACCAGTCCGGCACGGTGCCGGCGGAGATGTGCGCCGGGTTGAACGGCCCGAAGTTCCAGATCGGGTTGATCTGGAACAACCCGCCGAGCAACGCGGTCACGCCGACCACGATCGCGGTGAACCCGCCGCCCTTGAGCGCGAACACCGGCATGATCCGCACGCCGACGACGTTGGTCTCCTTGCGCCGCAGCCCCGGGAACTGGGTGTGCTTCTGGTACCAGACCAACCCGACGTGCACCGCGATCAGCGCCAGCAGGATGCCCGGGATCAGCAGGATGTGCGCGGTGTAGAGCCGCGGGATGATCTCGGTGCCGGGGAACTCGGAGCCGAACAGCAACCAGTGCGTCCAGGTTCCGATCACCGGGATGGACAGGATCAGCCCGGACATGATCCGCAGCCCGGCACCCGAGAGCAGGTCGTCCGGCAGCGAGTAGCCGGCGAAGCCCTCGGTGGCGCCAAGCGCGAACAGGATCACGCCGATCACCCAGTTGACCTCACGCGGCCGGCGGAACGCTCCGGTGAAGAACACCCGGAACATGTGCACCACGATCGCGGCCATGAACAGCAGCGCCGCCCAGTGGTGCACCTGGCGCACGAACAGGCCGCCGCGCACGTCGAACGAGATGAACAGGGTGGACTCGTAGGCCTTGGTCATCTCAAGGCCACGCAGGTTCTCGAAGCTGCCGTTGTAGGTGGTCTCGGCCATCGACGGGTCGAAGAACAGCGCCAGGTAGGTGCCGGACAGCAGCAGCACGATGAAGCTGTACAGCGCGATCTCACCGAGCAGGAACGACCAGTGCGTCGGGAAGACCTTGTTGAGCTGCTTACGCAGCCCGCCGGCCATGTGGTACCGGTCGTCCGCCCACTTGGCCGCGCCGGCGGCGAAGCGGCTGGCCACGTTGGTCGGCTTTGTGGGCGTGGTGAGTCCACTCATGACTTACGCTCCCAGAATGCCGGTCCCACCGCTTCCATGAAATCACTCTTTGCGTAGAAGTAGCCAGTCTCCGGGTCGAGATCGATCGGCAGCTGGGCAAGCTTGCGGGTGGCCGGTCCGAAAATCGGCTTGGCGTACTCGAGCGCGTTGAACTGGGACTGGTGGCACGGGCACAGGATCCGGTTGGTGCGCTGCTCGTACAGCGACGTCGGGCAGCCGAGATGGCTGCAGATCTTCGTGTAGGCGTAGAAGTCGCCGTAGTTGAAGTCCTCCTGGCCCCGGTGCTTGATCACCTTCGCGGCGTCCTCCGGGCGCAGCCGGATCAGCATGACCGGGTTGTCCGAACGGCGCAGCGCCTCGGACAGCGCCTCGTGGTTGCCGCGCTCCGACTCGCGGAACGGGAACACGGTCTCCATCGAGCCGGCGTCCATGTCCTCGGGCCGGACCAGCACGACCTCCTCGACGTCGCCGGTGACCCGGCGCAGGAACACCTTCTCGGTGTTGCCCGGCTCGGAGTGCCAACCGGTGCGCCACAACCCCTCCGGCTCCTCGGAGTGGGCGTGCGGGTTGCGCAGGAAGGCGCCGAGCGTGAACACGCCGATGCCAAGGCCCATGATCCCGGCGCCGGCGCCCGCGCTGCGCTTGATCAGCGAGCGGCGGGCGATCGTGCTGCGCACCCCGGCGTCGGACAGCTGCGCCAGGATCGTCTTCTGGTCGATGTCGGCGGACCCGCCGTCGTGCCGATCCTGCACCGCGACCTCGTGCGGGACGAACTTCCTGGTGTAGTTCAGCACGCCGACGCCGACACCGAGGATGGAAAGGCCGAGGGTGATGCCGAGCATCGGGGTGTACCAGTAGTAGAGCTGGAAGACCCCGTCCTGCGGCGCCTCGTACTGCCACGGCCACCAGATGAACACGACGATGAACGCCAGCCCGGCCAGCGCCGACAGGATGAACCAGAACGCCACCTGGCGCTCCGCGCGCCGCTCCGCCCTGGTTCCCTTGACCGGCCACGGGTCCGGGTACTCGATCAGCTCGACGCCGTCCATCCGGCCGCCGAGCTTGACCAGCTCGTCCCGGTCCAGTTCGGCGAGCTCGGCCTCGCTCGGCAGCTCCGGCTTGTCTGAGCTCACTGCTTAGCTCCAATCCACAGTGTGATGCCGAGCAGAGCCGCCATCCCCACGATGAACGCGATCAGACCCTCGGACTGCGGCCCGAGCCCACCGATCGGGTTACCTCCGGGGTTGTTGTTGCCGTCCGTGACCGACTTGACGAAGGCGATGATGTCCTTCTTCTCCTCCGGGGTGAGCTGCCGCTCGGAGAACTTCGGCATGCTCTCCGGGCCGGACAGCATCGCCGCGTACATCAGGTCCTCGGAGACGCCGTCCAGGTCCGGGGCGACCTTGCCGGACGAGAGCGCGCCGCCCCGGCCGGTGAAGTTGTGGCAGGAGGCGCAGTTCAGCCGGAACAGCTCGCCGCCGCGGGCCGGGTTGTCGCCGCGCAGCTCTTCGCCGTGCTCCTCGGGCAGCGTGGTGCCGCCGCCGTGCGACTGGATGAACGCCATCAGGGCCTCGATCTCCTCGGTGGTGAGGACCTTCGGCTTCGCGTCCATCTGCGCGCCCTGCTGCACCGCGGGCATCCGACCGGACTCGACCTGGAAGTACACGGCCGCCTCGCCGATCCCGATCAGGCTCGGGCCGCGGCCCTCCTCCCCCTCCAGGTTGCCGCCGTGACAGCTGATGCAGGTGTTGTTGTAGATCCGCTCGCCCTCGCGGACCTGCGCCGGGTCCTGCTGGGCGTTCGCGGTCTGCGGGTCCGGGACCACCGCGCTGTACAGGAAACCCATGCCGATCAGCGCCACGGCCAGGGCAAGCAGGCCGGCCACGCGGCGGTGCAGCTTCGATCGGCTCCGTAGCCTCTTGCTGATCATCTGTGCGGCAGTCCTCGTGGTCACGGGATGAAGTAGATGACGGTGAACAGGCCGATCCAGACGATGTCGACGAAGTGCCAGTAGTACGACACCACGATCGCCGACGTGGCCTGGGCGGGCGTGAACTTGCTCAGCTTGGTGCGGATCAGCAGGTAGACGAACGCGACGAGTCCGCCGGTCACGTGCAGGCCGTGGAACCCGGTGGTCAGGTAGAACACGGTGCCGTAGGCCGAGGACGGGATCGTGGTCCCCTCGGCGATCAACTGGCGGTACTCGTTGGCCTGACCCAGCACGAAGATCGTGCCCATGATCAGGGTGAGCACGTACCACCTGCGCAGCCCGAACACGTCACCCTTCTCCGCCGCGAAAACACCCATCTGACAGGTGAAGGACGAGGCGACCAGGATGATCGTGACAACCAGCGCGTAAGGGATGTTCAGCTCGGTGGGCTCCGGCGGCCAGTGCTCGGTGTCGTTCTGCGCCTTGACCGTGAAGAACATCGCGAACAGGCCGGCGAAGAACATCAGCTCGCTGGACAGCCAGATGATCGTGCCTACGCTGACCATGTTCGGCCGGTTCAGCGAGTGCACCCGTTGGCTGATGGAGGGCGCTGCGGTCGTCACGCGGGCATTATGTCTTGCGGTGATCCCCCTCGCCTGTTCGGGTCCACGGCGCGCCGCGGGGGTCGCTCGATACCATTCGAGGCCTCCAACCTGGTCGATTGCCAGAAGGGCGCGCACCGTGAGCACGCAGCCGCTGAAGATCCTCGTCTACAGCCACCGCCCCAACATTCGAGAGGCGATCATCACAGCGGTGGGTCGCCGACCCGCCCCGGACATCGGGCGGGTGGACTACATCGAGGCGGGCACCGTGTCCGAGGTGCTGATGACCATGGACGCCGGCAGGATCGATCTGGCCATCCTGGACGGGGAGGCCCAACCGACCGGCGGGATCGGCCTGTGCCGGCAGCTCAAGAACGAGATCACCGACTGCGGCCCGATCGTGATCGCGGTGCGCCGCAAGGACGACCGGTGGCTGGCCACCTGGTCGCAGGCCGACGCGGTGGTGATCTACCCGCTCGACCCGCTGGCCGCCGCCGAGACCGTGGCCGACGTGCTGCGCGCCCGGCGCCTGCCGGTGGCGCGGGGGTGACCGGGATGACGACCCGGACCTGGCCCGAGATGCTCACCCGGCTGGTCGGCCGGGAGGACCTCGCGCTCGAGGACACCTCGTGGGCGATGAACGAGATCATGTTAGGCAACGCCACCCCGGCGCAGATCGGCGCGTTCGTGGTGGCGCTGCGGTCAAAGGGTGAGACGCCGGCCGAGGTGGCCGGGATGGCCGAGGCCATGCTGGGGCACGCCCGCCGGGTGCGGGTGGACGGGCGGGCGGCCGACGTGGTGGGCACCGGCGGCGACCGGTCCGGCTCGGTGAACATCTCCACGATGAGCGCGCTGGTCACGGCGGCCGCCGGGGTTCCGGTGGTCAAGCACGGCAACCGGGCGGCGTCGTCGCAGTGCGGGTCGGCCGACGTGCTCGAGGCGCTCGGCGTGCGGATCGAGCTGTCCCCGGAGGCGGTCGGCACCTGCGTCGGCGAGCTGGGCATCGGGTTCTGCTTCGCCCCCGCGTTCCACCCGGCGCTGCGGCACGCCGGCCCGACCCGCCGGGAGATCGGCATCCCGACCACGTTCAACGTGCTCGGCCCGCTGACCAACCCGGCGCAGCCCGTGGCGGGCCTGGTCGGCTGCGCGAACGAGCGGATGGCCCCGATCATGGCCGAGGTGCTGGCCGCGCGCGGCTTCACCATGCTGGTGGTGCGCGGGGACGACGGCCTGGACGAGATCACCACGACCACGACCACCCGGGTCTGGACCGTCTCCGGTGGCACCGTGCGCCCGGATTCGATCGACCCTGCCCGGCTCGGCGTCGCGCCCGCCACCGCCGCCGACCTTGCCGGCGGCGACGCCGCGACCAACGCCGCGATCGCGCAGAAGGTGATCTCCGGCTCCCCCGGCGCGGTGCGCGACACGGTCCTGCTCAACGCGGCCGCCGCCATCGCCACGTTCCGTGGCCTGTCCGGCGACCTGCACGCCGACCTCGCCGCCGCCATGGAAACCGCCACCGAGGCCATCGACTCCGGCGCCGCGGCCGGCCTGCTCAACCGCTGGGTGACCCGCTCCGCCGAACTCGCCGGCTAACGGAAAACAGCACCGCATCCCGGCCGCGGTCACCTACTCCTACTCGGTGACGTTGGGGCGGGTGTGGTACTCGAACACCAGGCCGCCGATGGTCAGCAGCAGCAGGACGGCGCCGATGACCAGGAGCCAGACCTGCCAGAAGGCCATGGCGAGCGCGGCGATGGCGGCGGAGGCGGCGACGCCGACCGGCCAGTAGCTGCCGGGGCTGAAGAAGCCCAGCTCACCGGCGCCGTCGCTGATCTCGGCGTCCGGGTTGTCCTCGGCGCGCTGCTCGGTGCGACGGGCCACGAAGTGGAAGTACGAGCCGATGATCAGGGACAGGCCGCCGGTGAGGATCAGCCCGATCAGGCCGACCGGTTCCTTGGCCCAGAAGCCGTACACCACGGCCGACACGAAGAAGAACGCGGTCGTGATGTCGAAGAGCCTGGCCTCGACCTTCATTGCTGCTGCACCCTTTCCGAAACCGTCGCTCAGCGCGACGAGTTCCGCTTCGTGTCGAACGGCACCGTCGTGGTCGCGAGCGGCGAGCACAGCTCGCCGCAGCTCGGATCGGTCCGCTGCATCTCGGCCAGCGCCTCACCCGCGGTGTACGGATCCTCGGTCCGCGGATTCTCCTGCTGCCGCAACGACATGTACCGGTCGAACCGCTCCGGCGAGAGCGCGCGCACCTCGAAGTTCATCGCCGAGTGGTAGATCCCGCACAGCTCGGCGCACCGGCCGACGAACGAACCCTCGCGGTCGATCGAGTTCTGGAACGACGAGTCCTGGTTGTTCTTCTCCGGCGCGGGGAACACGTCGCGCTTGAAGTTGAACTCCGGCACGAAGAACGAGTGGATCACGTCCCGGGCGCGCAGGTTGTAGTGGATCGTCTGGTCGGTCGGCAGCACCAGAATCGGGATCAGGTCGGACGTCCCCAGCGTGCGCACCGGCTCGCCGTCCGGCGTCCGGGTGTCCTGATAGGTGAACTCCCAGTTCCACTGGAACGCGACGACGTCCACGGTCACGTCCACGTCGTCGGCGTCCGCCTTGGCCAGCACGTAGTTCTGGGTGACCACGGTGAAGTAGAACAGCACGACGACGGCGAGCGCCGGGATGGCGGTGTAGAAGAACTCGAGGAAGTGGTTGTACTGGAACTGCTTGGGCAGCGTGTCGCCCTTCTTGCGGTGCGCGATGACCGGCCACAGGATCAGCGCCCAGACGATCACGCCGACGACCAGGGCCGCGATCACCGACCAGGTCCAGAACACCTGCATCCGTTCACCCTGCGGAGTGACCGCCTCGGGCCAGCCGAACCGGAGCACCTCCTCGCCCGAGCACCCGGTCGCCGTGAGGGCCACCAGCCCGGCGAGGCCACCGATCCGCGCCAGGCGGCGGCCAGGGGCGAGGGTCCCGTGTGACACCGCCGGGGTGCGCACCATGGGCACGGTTTCTCCTCCTCAGCGTCCCGATTTGATCCAGCCGGAGCCTACCCAGTGGGAGCCGCCTGCCGCCGTTCGGGGCAGGCCAGCGATACTGGGTCGACTGGGGCGCTCGAACGAGAGGTGCGACGGAAGCGTGTGTGGTCTGCTTGGCCTGATCTGTCCCTCCGAGCTCGACGCCGGATCCGCGAGGACCGCCGTGAGCGCCGCGCTGCGCTGCCAGCGCCACCGCGGTCCGGACGAGGCCGGCACCTGGGCCGGTGGCGAGGCGGTGTTCGGCTTCAACCGGCTGTCCATCATCGACATCGAGCGGTCCCACCAGCCGCTGCGCTGGGGCCCGCCGGAGTCGCCGGACCGGTACGCGATCCTGTTCAACGGCGAGATCTACAACTACCTGGAGCTGCGCAAGGAGCTCGCCGACCTGCACTGCGCGCAGTTCAACACCGACGGCGACACCGAATCCGTGGTGGCGGCCTACCACTACCTCGGCCCGTCCGCGGTCGGCCGGCTGCGTGGCATGTTCGCGTTCCTGATCTGGGACACCGAGCGCGGTGAGCTGTTCGGCGCCCGCGACCCGTTCGGCATCAAGCCGCTGTTCTACGCGAGCGGCCCCGGTGGGGTGGCGTTCTCCAGCGAGAAGAAGTCCCTGCTGGAGTTGGCCGGCACGGTCGGCATCGGGTCCGAACTGGACCGCACCGCGCTGCAGCACTACCTGGTGCTGCAGTACGTGCCGGAGCCGGAGTCGCTGCACACGCTGATCCGCCGGGTCGAGTCGGGCACCTGCTTCACCGTCTCCCCGGGCGAGCCGCCGGTGTTCAAGCGGTACTTCACGCCGCGGTTCGACGCCCGGCCGGTGCGCGACGCCGGCGACGCCGAGCGGCTCTACGACGAGATCGCCGAGGTGCTCAGCGACTCGGTGGCCAAGCACATGCGCGCCGACGTCACGGTCGGCTCGTTCCTGTCCGGCGGCATCGACTCGACCGCGATCGCCGCGCTGGCCAAGCGGCACAACCCGAACCTGATCACGTTCACCACCGGGTTCGAGCGGGAGGGCTACTCCGAGGTGGATGTGGCCGCCGAGTCGGCCGCGGCGCTCGGCGTGCGGCACGTGGTGCGCACGGTGAGCGCCGAGGAGATGATGGCCGCGCTGCCGCTGATCGTGTGGTACCTGGACGACCCGGTCGCCGATCCGGCGCTGGTCCCGCTGTGGTTCATCGCCCGCGAGGCGCGCAAGCACGTCAAGGTGGTGCTCTCCGGTGAGGGCGCCGACGAGCTGTTCGGCGGCTACACGATCTACCGCGAACCGCTGTCGCTGCGGCCGTTCGAGCGGGTCCCCGGCGCGCTGCGCAAGGCGATGGGCAAGGTGTCCACCCGGATCCCGGAGGGCACCCGGGGCAAGGACCTGCTCCGCCGCGGCGCGCTGTCGCTCGAGGAGCGGTACTACGGCAACGCCCGGATCTTCCGGGACGACCAGCTCCGGTCGGTGCTGCACACGTTCGACCCGGAGGTCGGGCACGCCGACGTCACCGCCGGCCCGTACCGGGAGTCGGCGAGCTGGGACCCGGTCACCAGGATGCAGCACGTGGACCTGTTCACCTGGCTGCGCGGCGACATCCTGGTCAAGGCCGACAAGATGACCATGGCCAACTCGCTGGAGCTGCGCGTGCCGTTCCTCGACCCCGAGGTGTTCAAGGTCGCGGCCCGCATCCCGCTCGAGCAGAAGATCACCAAGGAGACCACGAAGTTCGCCCTGCGCCAGGCGCTGCGCGAGGTGGTGCCCGGGCACGTGCTGAACCGGCGCAAGCTGGGCTTCCCGGTGCCGATCCGGCTGTGGCTGCGCGACGAGATGTACGACTGGGCGCGGGACATCATCGTCAAGTCGCAGACCGAGGAAGAGCTGGACCGCAACGCGGTGCTGCGGCTGCTCGACGAACACCGGGCCGGCAACCTGGACCACAGCAGGCGGATCTGGGCCCTGCTGGTGTTCATGCTCTGGCACGGCATCTTCGTGGAGCGCCGGATCACCCCGGAGATCCCCGAGCCGCACTACCCGGTCAAGCTCTGAGCCGTAACACTCACCCAGGCAGGATCGAGCCGACCTCGGCCGCGGCGTCCGGGCCGTAGGCACCCTCGATCCGGCTCAGCGCGACGGCCCGGTCGAACAGCCACTCCTGGGTGCCGACCGTCTCCAGCACGCTCACCGCGACGAACGACCCGAGCTGCGCGCACCGCTCCAGGCCGAGGCCCTTGGTCAGGCCGGCGATGAACCCGGCCCGGAAGCCGTCGCCGACGCCGGTCGGGTCCGCCTTGACGGACTCCGGCACGGCGGCGACGTGGATCGAGTCGCCGTTCGCCGAGACGATCTCCACGCCCTTCTCGCCGAGCGTGGTGATCCGCATCCCGACCCGGCTCAGCACCTCGGCCTCGGACCAGCCGGTCTTGCGCAGCAGCAGGGTCCACTCGTAGTCGTTGGAGAACAGGTAGTCCGCCCCGCCGATGAACTCCCGGATCTGCGCGCCGTCCATCCTGGCCAACTGCTGGGACGGGTCGACGGCGAACGGGTACCCGCGCTGCCGGCACTCCTCGGCGTGCCGCAGCATCGCCTCCGGGTCGTCCGGGCTGATCAGCACCAGGTCCAGGCCCCCGACCCGGTCGGCGATCGGGGCCAGCTCGATCTGCCGCGCCTCGGCCATCGCACCGGCGTAGAACGAGGCGATCTGGCACATGTCGTCGTCGGTGGTGCAGACGAACCGGGCGGTGTGCGCCACCTCGGACACGTGCACCCCGGCGCAGTTCACGCCGTGCCGCTCCAGCCAGGACCGGTAGTCGGCGAAGTCGGCTCCCACCGCCCCGACCAGAACCGGGCGGCAGCCGAGCACCGCCATGCCGAACGCGATGTTCGGGCCGATCCCGCCCCGGCGGACGACCAGATCGTCGACCAGGAAGCTGAGCGAGATCCGGTGCAGCTGATCGGCGACCAACTGGTCGGCGAACCGCCCCGGGAAATGCATCAGGTGGTCGGTGGCAATGCTTCCGGAAACCGCTACAGGCACAAGAGACGACCCTACCCGGTGACCCTGACTTTGCAGTCGGTCCCGGTGGGCCTACGGTCAGTTGTGTGAACGCGCCAGAACCCGAGTCGATGGCCGAGTTGATCGCCGACTGCGCGGACATCCCCAGTTCCCTGCGGGCCGAGCGGAGCTACCTGCCGCTGCCCCGGGCGGCGACCCACTGGGAGGTCGACGACGCCTGCCTTGCCCAGGTCCAGGACCTCGACGAATACGTCTGACCTGGGCAGGAACGCCCGAGGGCCGCGACCGGAGCGGACGCGACCCTCGGGAGACAGTCGTCACTCAGTGGAATGAGTCACCGCACGCGCACGAACCCGAGGCGTTCGGGTTGTCGATGGTGAAGCCCTGCTTCTCGATCGAGTCGACGAAGTCGATGGTCGCGCCCTGCACGTACGGCGCGCTCATCCGGTCGACGGCCACCTTCAGGCCGTTGAAGTCCCGGAACAGGTCGCCGTCGAGCGTGCGCTCATCGAAGAACAGTTGGTAGCGCAGTCCGGCGCAGCCGCCTGGCTGAACGGCGATGCGCAGGTGCATGTCGTCGCGACCCTCCTGGTCGAGCAGCGCCTTGGCCTTGCTCGCGGCGGCTTCGGTCAACTCAACGCCGTGGGTGGCCGTATCCGTGTCCTGCTTCGCGGAGGTCATCGTTCTCCCTCGAGATTCGCTTCTGACCCGCACAACCGGGATCACTCCCGATTTCTTCCCATGGTGTCACACTCGCCGGACCGGGGTATCGACTCACGCTGGACCAGTGATTCGGGTCATAACCGCCACTGGCCGGCCACCTGCGCGGCCAGCGCGGCGAGCGTTCCGGACGGGTCGGCCAGCGACGCCGCCACCGAGCCGGCGTGCTCGGCCACCGAGTAGGCCCGCTCCACGCCGGCCGCGGCCGCCTGCCGCCGCCCGACGCTGACCTGGCCGGCCAGCGCCAGGCACGGCAGCCCGCGCTCGGCCGCCGCGGCGGCCACACTGGTGACCAGCTTGCCGTGCAGCGACTGCCAGTCGAAGCTGCCCTCACCGGTGATCACCAACCCGGCCCCGTCCATGGCCGGGCCCAGCCCGCTCAGCCGGCGCACCAGCCCCGCACCGGATTCCAGCTCGGCGCCGAGTGCGAGCAGCGCGGCGCCGAGACCGCCGGCCGCCCCGGCGCCCGGCCGGTCCCGCACGTCCCGCCCGGTCGCCTCGGCCAGCACGTCGGCCCAGCGCCCCATGGCCCGCTCCAGCCGGCGCACGGCCAGCTCGTCGGCGCCCTTCTGCGGGCCGAACGTCCGGGCCGCGCCCAGCTCGCCGAGCAGCGGGTTCTCCACGTCCGATGCGGCGATCAGCCGGACGTCACCCAGCTCCGGCGAGCCGGACAGCCGGGCGCAGTCGACCAGCGGCCCGCCGCCCGGGGGCAGCACGTCGCCGCCGGCGTCCACCGGGATCGCGCCGAGCGCGCGGAGCAGCCCGGAACCGCCGTCGGTGCTCGCCGAGCCGCCGAGGCCGACCACGACGGTGTGCACGCCGGAGTCGCGCGCGGCCCGCACCAGCTCGCCGACCCCGATCGTGGTCGCGGCCAGTGCACTGCGGTCCGCCGGCGGCACCAGGTGCAGCCCGCAGGCCTGCGCGCATTCGATGTAGGCGGTGCCCTCGTGCTCCAGCCAGAACGCCGACACGTGGCGGTCCAGCGGACCGGAGACCGACCGGTGCCGCAGCTGCCCGCCGAGCGAGTGGTGCAGCACGTCGACGAAGCCGGGGCCGCCGTCGGCCTGCGGGCAGAGCACCAGCTCGTCCTCGGGAGCCACGGTGCGCCAGCCGCTGGCGATGGCCACCGCCGCCTCGGTCGCGCTGAGTGTCCCGCCGAAACAGTCGGGAGCGATCAGGACCCGCATGAACCGGAGGGTAGCGAGCCGCGGACCGGCGTTGACTACGCTGACGCCGTGAGGTTTCTGCGCCGCAACACCACCGAGAGCACCGAACCCGTCGGCGAGGCCGAGCCGGGGGCGGAGGATCTCACCGCGACCAAGGGGCACACGCCGGGCAAGGGCCGGCCGACCCCCAAGCGCCGCGAGGCCGAGTCGCGCCGGCGCGGCCCGGTCCCGCCGCCGCCGCGCACCACTCGCGAGGCGCTCCGGCGCGGCCGGGGCAACAAGGAGGAGCGCAAGGCGCTCGCCGCCAAGCGCCGGGAGATGCGGGTGGCGCAGCGGCAGCGCATGATGGCCGGCGACGAGAAGTACCTCCCGGCCAGAGACCGCGGCCCGGTCAAGGCCTACGTGCGTGACCTGGTCGACTCGCGCCGCCACCTGCTCGGACTGTTCATGCCGCTGGCCATCGTGGTGTTCGTCTCACTGCTGGCCCCGTCGCCCGCGTTGCAGAGCTACGCCACGCTGCTGTGCCTGGTGATGCTGATCGGGATGATCCTGGAGGGCGTGTTCAACGGCCGCCGGTACACCGCGCTGGCCCGAGCCAAGTTCCCCAAGGAGAACGTCCGCGGCCTGTCGGTCGGCTGGTACGCGTTCATCCGCGCATCCCAGCTCCGCAAGCTGCGCATCCCCAAGCCCCGGCTGCAGCCCGGCGACAAGGTGACCTAGAGCGGCACCAGCTAGTTAGCCTGGCGAACGACTTGACGCTAGGTTGGGCGCATGGAGTTTCGTCGCCTCGGCCGCAGCGGCCTGTCCGTCAGCGAGATCTCGTACGGCAACTGGATCACCCACGGGTCCCAGGTGGAGGAGGAGCAGGCGCACGAGTGCGTGCGGGCCGCCCTCGACTCGGGCATCACCACGTTCGACACCGCCGACGTGTACGCCAACACCCGGGCGGAGGAGGTGCTCGGCCGCGCGCTCGACGGTCAGCGCCGGGAGAGCCTGGAGATCTTCACCAAGGTGTACTGGCCGACCGGACCCGGCGGCCCGAACGACAAGGGCCTCGGCCGCAAGCACATCATCGAGTCGGCCAACGCCTCGCTGCGCCGGCTGCGGACCGACTACGTCGACCTGTACCAGGCGCACCGGTTCGACCAGACGGTTCCGCTCGAGGAGACCATGCAGGCGTTCGCCGACCTGGTGCGGACCGGCAAGGCGCTCTACATCGGCGTTTCGGAGTGGAAGGCGGACCAGATCGCCCGGGGCGCCGCCCTGGCCCGCGAGCTGGGCATCCAGCTGATCTCCAACCAGCCGCAGTACTCGATGCTCTGGCGGGTGATCGAGGCGCAGGTGGTCCCGACCTGCGAGCAGGAGGGCATCAGCCAGATCGTCTGGTCGCCGATCGCCCAGGGCGTGCTCACCGGCAAGTACCTGCCCGGCCAGGCCCCGCCCGAGGGTTCCCGGGCCACCGACGAGCAGGGCAAGAACTTCATCGCCCGGTTCCTGCGCGACGAGGTGCTCGAGCGGGTCCAGCAGCTCAAGCCGATCGCCGAGGGCCTTGGGCTGTCCCAGGCCCAGCTCGCCGTCGCCTGGGTGCTGCAGAACCCCAACGTGGCCTCGGCGATCATCGGCGCCACCCGCCCCGAGCAGGTCCGGGAGAACGTCAAGGCGGCCGGCGTGAAGCTGGACGCCGACGTGCTCGCCCAGATCGACAAGGTGCTCAACGGCATCGTCGAGTACGACCCGCGCCTCGGCGGCTGACCCGACGAGCACACCCGCGAGTCAGGTCTCGGGTGGGTGCAGGCTCATCGGGCCGTAGACGACCTCGCCGGCGTGCAGCAGGGTGACCTCGGCTATGCCGCCGTCGAGCAGGTCGGGCCAGTTGGCCGACAGCCAGTCCTCGGCGGTGGACTGGTCGGCGAAGGCCAGCCCGGGGCCGGGGACGTCGGCGCCGGTGCCGTCGGCGTAGCGCCACCGGAAGTCCATGGCGGACAAGGTAGCGTGCGGCCGTGCGGACACTTGTGCTCGGTGGTGCGCGGTCCGGCAAGTCCGCGCATGCCGAGGGGCTGCTCGGCGCGGGGCCGGCGACCTACGTGGCCACCGGGCGGCGGGACCCGGCCGACGCCGAGTGGTCGGCCCGGATCGCCGCGCACGTGGCGCGCCGCCCGGCGACCTGGCGCACGGTCGAGTCGGACCCGGTCGACGTGCTGCGCGCGGCGGCCGCGGGCGATCCGCCGATCCTGGTCGACGACATCGGCACCTGGCTGACCGGCGTGCTGGACGACACCGGCGGCTGGACCGGCCCGCCGACAGCCGCGCGGCGGGCCGGCGCCGCGCTTGCCGACGCGACCGGGTCCTGCCGGACCGACCTGGTGCTGGTCTCCGCCGAGGTCGGGCTGGGCGTGGTACCGCAAACCCGCTCTGGCAGGCTCTTCCGTGACGAGCTCGGTGCGCTCAACGCGGCCCTGGCCGACCGC
This sequence comes from Actinophytocola sp., assembly GCF_035762905.1. Classification (GTDB taxonomy): domain Bacteria; phylum Actinomycetota; class Actinomycetes; order Mycobacteriales; family Pseudonocardiaceae; genus DASYTH01. The sequence continues at coordinate 14,008 of NZ_DASUCC010000121.1, read as the reverse complement.
TGCACGGATGTTGTGCTGCTGGTCGCCGGCCTCCCGTTGCGCCTGAAACCTGGGAGGTAACGCGTGGCCAGCGAGACGGAGCTGGTGGTCTTCGCGCCGGTGTTACCGCCGGACGAGTCGGTCCGGCGAGCCGCCCTCGACCGGCACGAGCAGCTGACCAAGCCGGCCGGCTCCCTCGGCCGGCTCGAGGAACTGGGTGCCTGGGTCGCGGCCTGCCAGGGCCAGTGCCCGCCGCTGCCGTTCACCCGGCCCCGGATCGTGATCTTCGCCGGCGACCACGGCATCGCCGCGAAGGGCGTGTCCGCCTACCCGAGCGAGGTGACCGGCCAGATGGTCGGCAACTTCCTCGGTGGCGGCGCCGCGATCAACGTGCTGGCCGAGACCGCCGGGGCCAGCGTGCGGGTGGTGGACATCTCGGTGGACTCCGCCGACACCCCGGACGAGGTGGCCAAGTTCAAGGTCCGCCGCTCGTCCGGCTCGATCGACACCGAGGACGCACAGACCGAGAACGAGATGCGCGCGGCGCTCGCGGCCGGGCGGGCGGTCGCCGACGAGGAGGTGGACGGCGGCGCGGACCTGTTGGTGGCCGGCGACATGGGGATCGGCAACACCACGCCGGCAGCGGTGCTGGTCGCCGCCATCACCGGCAACGAACCGGTCGCGGTGATCGGCCGGGGTTCCGGGATCGACGACGCGGGCTGGATGCGCAAGGCCGCCGCGATCCGGGACGCGCTGCGCCGGGCCCGGCGGGTCAGCGCGGATCCGCACGGCCTGCTGCGCACGGTGGCCGGCGCCGATCTGACCGCGATCGCCGGGTTCCTCGCCCAGGCCGCGGTCCGGCGCACGCCGGTGCTGCTGGACGGGCTGATCGTGACCGCCGCCGCGCTGATCGCCGAGGAGTTGGCCCCCGGTGCGAGCCAGTGGTGGCTGGCCGGGCACCGCTCTGTGGAGCCCGCGCACACCATGGCGCTGGACCAGCTGGACCTGAAACCGTTGCTGGAGCTGGACATGCGGCTCGGCGAGGGCGCCGGCGCGACGGCCGCCATCCCGCTGGTGTCGATGGCGGTCCGGGTGCTCGCCGAGATGAGCACGTTCGACGAGGCCGGCGTCTCGGGCCGGTCCGAGCGGTAGGGCCGGCGTGCGACTGGCGCTGTCCTGGCTGACCGTGCTGCCGGTCGGCCCGGTCCAGGTGGACGCCGCCGCCGGCCGGCGGGCGATCATGCTCGCGCCACTGGTCGGGCTGCTGCTCGGGGCGGCGGCCGCCCTCGCGCTGTTCGTGGCCGACCAGGCCGGCATGCCGGGCCTGGTGGCCGGGCTGCTGACCGTCGGCATGCTGGCCGGGCTGACCCGCGGAATGCACCTGGACGGCCTGGCCGACACGGCCGACGGGTTCGGCTGCTACGGCCCGCCCGAGCGGGCGCTCGCGGTGATGCGCGACGGCGGCGCCGGACCGTTCGCCGTGGTCACGCTGATCGTGGTGCTCGGCACGCAGGCGAGTGCGTTCGGCGCGCTCGGCGGCGGCGAGCGGTGGGCCGCCGTGCCGGTGGCCCTGGTGGCCGGGCGGGCGGCGTTCGGGCTGTGCTGCTTACCGGGAACGCCGGCCGCCCGGCCGGACGGACTGGGCGCGCTGGTGGCCGGCTCGCAGCCGGCCGGCGTGGTGGCCGGCTGGTGGGCCCTGCTGGCCGTGGCCGGCGGCGTGGCGACGCTGCCGCACTGGTGGCTCGGCCTGTTCGGGGTGCCGGTGGCGGCCGGGGCGGTGCTGCTGCTGGTGTGGCACGCCCGCCGGCGGCTCGGCGGCATCACCGGCGACGTGCTCGGCGCCGCCTGCGAGACCGCCGTCACCACCGTGCTGGTCGTGTGCACCCTGGCCTGACGGTCAGGACAGGGTCGTCATCCAGTTGTGCTTGTCCGGCACGGTGCCGCGCTGGATGGCGGTGAGCGCCTCGCGCAGCTTCATGGTGACCGGTCCGGTGCCGCCGCCGTTGATCGTGAACGCGCCGTCGGTGTGCTTCACCGAGCCGACCGGAGTGATCACCGCCGCGGTGCCGCAGGCGAACACCTCGGTCAGCTCACCCGACTCGTTCTTCTTCTCCCACTCCTCGGTGGAGATCCGGCGCTCCTCGACCGCGAAGCCCAACTCGCCGGCCAGGGTGAGCAGCGAGTCGCGGGTGACGCCGGCCAGCAGCGAGCCGGACAGCTCGGGGGTGACCACCCGGACGTCCGCACCGGAGCCGAACACGAAGAACAGGTTCATGCCGCCCATTTCCTCGACCCACCGGCGCTCCACCGCGTCCAGCCAGACCACCTGGTCGCAGCCCTGCTCGGCGGCCTGCGCCTGGGCGACCAGCGACGCGGCGTAGTTGCCGGCGAACTTGGCCGCCCCGGTGCCGCCGGGCGCGGCGCGCACGTACTCGTGCGACAGCCACACGCTCACCGGCTTGATCCCGCTGGCGAAGTACGACCCGGCCGGCGAGCCGATCAGCACGTAGAGGTACTCCCCCGCCGGGCGGACGCCGAGGCCCTTCTCGGTGGAGAACATGAACGGCCGGAAGTACAGCGACTCCTCGTTCTGCTCGGGCACCCACCGGCCGTCGACCGCGATCAGCTCCCGCAGCGAGGCCAGGAACAACTCCTCCGGCAGCTCGGGCATGGCCAGCCGGCGGGCCGATCGACGGAACCGGTCCGCGTTCGCCTCCGGACGGAAGGACGCGATGGACCCGTCGGGCTGGCGGTAGCCCTTGAGCCCCTCGAAGATCGCCTGCCCGTAGTGCAGGACCATCGCGGCCGGGTCGAGCGGAACCGTGTGGTACGGCTCGACGAGCGGATCATGCCAACCCTGTGTGCGGTTCCAGCGGATCGTCACCATGTGGTCGGTGAAGTGCTGACCGAAACCGGGGTTGGCCAGTACCTCCGCAACGCGCTCCGGGGTCGCCGGATGCGGGTTGGGGGTCCGGGAGAACGGCATCGGTGTCGTCATGAGGCAACGGTATCCCTCGTTTCGGTCACCGGAAAATCGCGATCTCGAGGATCGGACGTCCTAGGAAACTGAACCGTGCCAGACCCGGCCGCCCACCAGGTACTGGCCGACCATCAGCGCGGCCGCGGCCACCATCGCCACCGGCACCGGGAGCAGGGCCGCGCCGGCCGCGGCGGCGACCCCGGCCGCCGGCACCAGCACCGGCCGGCCGACCTGGCGCAGGTCGTCGAACAGCCCGAGCAGGACGAGCACAGTGGCGAGCGCGGCGCCGGCGGTGACCACCGGGCCGAGCCCGGCGGCGTCCGCGGCGGCCAGCGCGTCCAGCAACGGCGCGTCGGACAGCGCCAGCCGGGCGCTGCCCAACTGGTACAGCGCGGCGCCGCCGACCGCGAGGCAGACCACGAGGGCGACGCCGATCGCGGCCAGCACCGGCCAGCGCCGCCGCCGGTCACCGGTCCCGGCCCGGTCGAACCCGAGGAAGCAGAACAGCATCAGCGCCGTGGCCGCCGGCAGCCCGGCCGGGCCACCGGTGTCCGGATTCCCCGCGGGCGGCGCGACCGCGAAGCACACCACCACGAACAGCACCAGCACGGCGAGCACCAGTGCCGCCCCCACCGCCAGGAAGGTCCGCGACGGCCGCATCCCGGCCATGGTCAGCCCCGTACCGGCCGCTACCAGCACGATCGCGGCGGGTAGCGGATGGGCCGGCAGCAGGTAGGCTCCGAAAGTAGTGGCGACGGCCGACGCGCCTGCGATCCGACCAAGAATTCCCAGTATTCCCAGTCTGTCCCGAATAGACAGTCCACATCCGACAGCCGCCGCCGCGGCGAATACCAGGCCGACCAGCAGCCAGGCACCCGCGACGGAGGCCGCAGGGGCCAGACCGGCGAGAATCCCGGCCCCCAGCATGGCGGCCAGACCGGACGGGACCTGGTACGACACCGGCCACAGGGTAGCTAGCATTCCTGGACACCGGACAACCGAGGAGCGTTCGTGATCCTGCCCAAGCTGGCCCTGACCACCACCGCGGTGACCGAGGTCGCGGCCGACGCCGTGATCGTCGGTGTCATCCAGGAGGGCGACCGAGTCGGCCTGGCCCCCGGCGCCGAGGCGGTGGACGCGGCGTTCGGCGGCGAGTTGCTCGCGGTGCTCGGCACGCTCGGTGCCACCGGCAAACCCGACGAGGTCGTCAAGGTGCCGACCATGGGCCGAATGACGGCCCGGATGGTGGTCGCGGCCGGCCTGGGCAAGCCGGACCCGGACGGCACGGTGACCGCCGAGCAGGTTCGCCGGGCGGCCGGGGCCGCCGCGCGTGACCTGTGCGGGGTCAGCCGCGCGGTGACCACTCTGTCCACTGTGGACCTTCAGGCCGCGGTGGAGGGCACGGTGCTCGGCGCCTACACCTTCGACACGTACAAATCGGAGAACAAGAACGGTGCGGTGTCCCGGGTCGACCTCGCCGCCCCGGCGGACGGAACGGCCCGGCAGCACCGGGCCACCCTCAAGGCCGCGACGGCGATCGCGGAGGCGGTGGCCGCGGCCCGGGACCTGATCAACACCCCACCCAACGATCTCTACCCGGCCTCGTTCGCCGAGCGCGCGGCCGCGATGGGCAAGGCGGCCGGGCTCGAGGTGGAGATCCTGGACGAGAAGGCGCTGCGCAAGGGCGGCTACGGCGGCATCCTCGGGGTCGGCGGCGGCTCCACCCGGCCGCCGCGGCTGGTCCGAATGCGCTACCGCGGCCCGAAGGCGCGCACGAAGGTCGCCCTGGTGGGCAAGGGAATCACGTTCGACACCGGCGGCATCTCGATCAAGCCGGCCACGCACATGGAGGAGATGACCTCCGACATGTCCGGCGCGGCGGCGATCGTGGCCACCACCGTGCTGGCCGCCCGGCTCGGCTACCCGCTGGAGATCGTCGCCACCGTGCCGATGGCGGAGAACATGCCGTCCGGCGCGGCCTACCGGCCGGGCGACGTGCTCACCATGTACGGCGGGAAGACCGTCGAGGTGCTCAACACCGACGCCGAGGGCCGGCTCATCCTGGCCGACGCGATCGTGCGGGCGGCCGAGGACGGGCCCGACTACCTGGTGGAGACGTCCACGCTGACCGGCGCGCAGATCGTCTCGCTCGGCCGGCGCACGGCCGGAATCATGGGCAGCGACGAGCTGCGCGACCGGGTCGCCCAACTGGCAAGGGCCACCGGTGAGGGCGGCTGGCCGATGCCGCTGCCCGAGGAGCTGCGCGGCGACCTGGACTCCAAGCTCGCCGACCTGGCCAACGTCACCGGGCACCGCTGGGGATCGATGCTCGCCGCCGGCATCTTCCTCAAGGAGTTCGTGCCAGAGGACCTGCCCTGGGTGCACATCGACGTCGCCGGCCCGGCCTACAACAACGGCTCGCCATGGGGCTACACCGGCAAGGGCGGCACCGGCGTTCCGGTCCGCACGCTCGCCGCCCTCCTCGCCGACATCGCCGAGCACGGCTGATTCGCCGAGCACTCAGCGCACAACGTCCTGTTCGCGCGGAAACCCGCGGCCGTCAGCCACCCGCGCGCTTCTGCCGCGCCTGGTACTCCCGCATGCGCTTGGGATAGCCGACCCGCTCCACCTCGTAGATCGGCATCGATCGCTTCTTGGCGAACTCGAAGGCGGCATCCGCGCTGGAGACCCGGCGCCGGGTCCATTCGCCGTCGTGCGCGACGAGCAGCACGGTCGTCTCGGTCACGTGCGTTCGCGGCTCGACGAAGGCCTCGACTCCGCGCCGCTCTGCCGCCCACTGCTCGAGATGCGCCGTGTCCTGCCTGGTCGCCCCGCGGACCGTACCCGCCTTGCGCTTCTTGCGCAGCGAGTCGAAAAGCCCCACGTCACCACCTCCGAACCCGATCAAGGTGCCGGCCCCTGGCCATGTCGCAAGCCTGCCCTACGTAGTGACAAGATGGCGTGTGAAAAAGCCAAGTCGATGAAGCTTGTCGAGGAGACCTCCGTGACTGACACCTCCGCTGACCTTGTGATCCTGGGCGGCGGGTCGGGTGGCTACGCCTGTGCGTTCCGTGCCGCCGAGCTCGGCCTGTCCGTCGTCCTGATTGAACGGGACAAGCTGGGGGGCACTTGTCTGCATCGCGGCTGCATTCCGACCAAGGCGCTGTTGCACGCGGCGGAGGTGGCCGACCTGGCCAGGGAGGGCGATCAGTTCGGCGTGAAGTCCTCGCTCGAGGGCATCGACATGGCCGGGGTGAACTCCTACAAGGACGGCATCGTCGGCCAGATGTTCAAGGGCCTGACCGGATTGGCCAAGGCGCACAAGGTCACCGTGGTGGACGGCGAGGGCACCTTCGGCGCGCCGAACACGGTGACCGTCGGCGGCGACCGGTACACCGGCAAGAACGTCGTGCTGGCCACCGGCTCCTACGCCAAGACCCTGCCCGGCCTGGAGATCGGCGGCCGGATCATCACCAGCGATCAGGCGGTGCACCTGGACTACGTGCCGGAGAGCGTCGTCGTGCTCGGCGGCGGCGTGATCGGCGTGGAGTTCGCCAGCGTGTGGCGTTCGTTCGGCGCGGACGTGACGATCGTCGAGGCGCTGCCCCGGCTGGTTCCGCTCGAGGACGAGTGGGCCTCCAAGCAACTCGAGCGGGCGTTCCGCAAGCGCGGCATCAAGTACAAGACCGGGGTGAAGTTCACCGGCGCCACCCAGACCGACACCGCGGTCACCGTCGCGCTGGAGTCCGGCGAGTCGTTCGACGCCGACCTGCTGCTGGTCGCGGTCGGCCGCGGACCGAACAGCGCCGGCCACGGCTACGAGGAGGCCGGGGTCCGGATGGAGCGCGGGTTCGTGCTCACCGACGACCGGCTGCGCACCAACCTGCCCAACGTCTACGCGGTCGGCGACCTGGTTCCCGGCCTGCAGCTCGCGCACCGCGGGTTCCAGCAGGGGATCTTCGTCGCCGAGGAGATCGGCGGGCTGAACCCGGCGCCGATCGACGAGGCCGGCATCCCGCGGGTCACCTACTGCAAGCCGGAGGTGGCCTCGGTCGGGTTGACCGAGGCGCAGGCCAAGGAGAAGTACGGCAACGCCGAGACCTACGTGCTCGCGTTGAGCGCCAACGGCAAGAGCCAGATTCTCAAGACGGCCGGCGGGGTCAAGCTGGTCAAGGCGCCGGACGGCCCGGTGGTCGGCGTGACGATGGTCGGCGACCGGGTCGGCGAGCTGATCGGCGAGGCGCAGCTGATCTACAACTGGGAGGCCTACCCGGAGGACGTGACCCCGCTGATTCACGCCCATCCGACCCAGAACGAGGCCCTCGGCGAGGCATTCCTCGCCCTGGCCGGCAAACCGCTACACGTCCACGCCTGAGTTCACGAGGAGTCAGCGAAGACATGGCGATCTCCGTCCAGATGCCCGCGCTCGGCGAGAGCGTCACCGAGGGCACCGTGACCCGGTGGCTCAAGCAGGTCGGCGACCGCGTCGAGGTGGACGAGCCGCTGCTCGAGGTGTCCACCGACAAGGTCGACACCGAGATCCCCTCGCCCGCGGCCGGCGTGCTGCAGAAGATCGTCGCCCAGGAGGACGAGACCGTCGCGGTCGGCGGTGAGCTCGCGGTGATCGGCGACGGCGAGGGTGGTGGCGGGGCGCCGCCGCCGCAGGAGGAGCAGCCCAAGCACGCCGAGCAGGCCCAACCGGAGCCGGAGCCCGAGCCCGAGAAGGAATCCGAGCCGGAACCGGAGCGCGCCGAGGCGCCGTCGAGCGCGGGCCCGCAGCAACATCCCGACTCGCCGGCCGCGGCGACCGGCCGCTCGGGCACCTCGGTGACCATGCCGGCGCTCGGCGAGAGCGTCACCGAGGGCACCGTGACCCGGTGGCTCAAGCAGGTCGGCGACCGCGTCGAGGTGGACGAGCCGCTGCTCGAGGTGTCCACCGACAAGGTCGACACCGAGATCCCGTCGCCGGTGGCCGGCACTCTGCTGCAGATCACCGCGGGCGAGGACCAGACCGTGGAGGTCGGCGGCCAGCTCGCGGTCGTCGGCGAGGCCGGCGACGCCGCGGCGGAGCCCGAACCGGAACCCGAATCCGAGCCGCAGCCGGAGCGCGAGCCGGCCAAGGCTCAGCAGGAGCCGGAACCGACCCCGCAGCCGCAGGCCGCCCAGCAGCAACCGCAACCGCAATCCCAGCCGCGGCAGCAACCGCAGCAGCGGCCGGAGCCGGCACCCGAGCCCGCGGCGCGCGCCTCCACCGACGGCGCCGCCCCGTACGTGACGCCGTTGGTCCGAAAGCTCGCCAGCGAGCACGACATCGACCTGACCACGGTCAAGGGGACCGGGATCGGCGGGCGGATCCGCAAGCAGGACGTGCTGGCCGCGGCCGAGGCAGCCAAGGCCAAGGCCGCCCAGCCGGCCGCCGCGCCCGCGGCGAGCCCCCGGGCCGCCGCCCCGGTGCAGCCCTCGCCGCAGGCCGCGGCGCTGCGCGGCAAGACCGAGAAGTTGAGCCGGCTGCGCCAGACCGTGGCCCGCCGGATGGTCGAGTCGCTGCAGACCGCCGCCCAGCTCACCCAGGTGGTCGAGGTCGACGTCACCCGGGTCGCCAAGCTGCGCTCCCGGGCGAAGTCCGCGTTCGAGCAGCGCGAGGGCGTGAAGCTGACCTTCCTGCCGTTCTTCGCCAAGGCCACGGTGGAGGCGCTCAAGCAGCACCCGAAGCTGAACGCCTCGATCAACGACGAGACCCAGGAGGTGACCTACCACGGCGCCGAGCACCTCGGCATCGCGGTGGACACCGAGCGCGGGCTGCTCTCCCCGGCCATTCACAACGCCGGCGACCTGAACGTGGCCGGTCTGGCCAGGGCCATCGCCGACCTGGCCGAGCGCACCCGGGCCAACAAGGTCACGCCGGACGAGTTGGTCGGCGCCACCTTCACGGTGACCAACCTGGGCAGCCAGGGGGCCCTGTTCGACACGCCGATCATCCCGCAGCCGCAGGTCGGCATCCTGGGCGTCGGGCTGGTGGTGAAGCGGCCGGTGGTGCTCCCCAACGAGGACGGCGACGACACGATCGCCGTGCGCTCGATGGTCTACCTGGCGCTCACCTACGACCACCGCCTGGTCGACGGCGCGGACGCCGGCCGGTTCCTGACCACGGTCAAGCGCCGGCTGGAGGAGGGCAACTTCGAGGCCGACCTGGGTCTGTAGGTGCGCGTCGCCGTCGCCGGATCGTCCGGACTGATCGGGACCGCGCTGCTGCCAGAGCTGCGCGGCGCGGGGCACCAGGTGGTCCGGCTGGTCCGCGGGCGCCCGACCGCGGCGGGCGAGCGTGGCTGGGATCCGCCGGCCGGCCGGCTCGACGAGGGTGCCCTGGACGGGGTGGACGCGGTGGTCAACCTGTGCGGCGCCGGGGTGGGCGACCGGCGCTGGAGCCACGCCCGCAAGCAGGTGCTGCTGGACAGCCGGGTGGAGCCGACCGAGGTGCTCGCCGCGGCGGTCGCCGACCGGGGCATCCCCGTGCTGGTCAACGCGTCCGCGATCGGCTGGTACGGCGACACCGGCGACCGCGAGGTGGACGAGACGGCGCCGGCCGGCACCGGCTTCCTGGCCGGGCTGTGCGAGCAGTGGGAGGCGGCGACGCACCGCGCCGCCGACGCCGGGGCGCGGGTGGTGCGGCTGCGCACCGGGCACGTGCTGTCGAGCCGTGGGGGCTTGCTCGGTCGGCTGCGCCCGCTGTTCAGCCTGATGCTGGGCGGCCGGCTGGGCAGCGGCCGGCAGTACATGCCGTGGATCCACGTCGCCGACACCGCGGCCGCGATCCGGTTCCTGTTGGAGCACACCGGGATCTCCGGTCCGGTCAACGTGTCCACGCCGCGGGCGGTGACCAACGCGGAGCTGACCGCGGCCCTCGGCCGGGCGCTGCGCCGGCCGGCGCCGTGGGTGGTGCCCCCGTTCGCGTTGCGGGTCGTGCTCGGCGAGGCAACCGACGACTTGCTCTCCGGCCAGCGAACCGTGCCGAAGGTGTTGCAGGACAACGGTTTTGCCTACCGGTTCAGCGAGCTGGACGCGGCGTTGGCCGACCTGGAGGGCCGGGCGTAGCCTCCAGTCGTGAGTCTTTCCTGCCGTGCCAGCACCGCGCCGGTTGAGGTCCGGCCGCTCGGGGTGATCGACTACCTGGCCGCCTGGGCGGTGCAGCGCGAGCGGCTGACCGCACGCGCCGAGGATGCCGGGCCGGACACGCTGCTGCTGCTCGAGCATCCCTCGGTCTACACGGCGGGCAAGCGCACCACGCCGGATGAGCGGCCGACCGACGGCACCCCGGTGATCGACGTGGACCGCGGCGGCAAGATCACCTGGCACGGCCCCGGGCAGCTGGTCGGCTACCCGATCGTCAAGCTGGCCGAGCCGGTGGACGTGGTGCAGTACGTGCGCCGCATCGAACAGGCGCTGATCACCGTGTGCGACAAGCTCGGTGTGCCCACCGGCCGGGTCGAGGGCCGCAGCGGCGTCTGGCTGCCGGCCACCGCCGCCCGCCCGGAGCGCAAGATCGCCGCCATCGGCATCCGGGTCCAGCGCGGGGTCACCATGCACGGCTTCGAGATCAACTGCAACGCCGACCTGACCGCGTTCGACCGGATCGTCCCGTGCGGCATCCGCGACGCCGGGGTGACCTCCCTGTCCACCGAACTGGGCCGCGACGTCCCGGTCACCGAGGTTCTTCCGCTGGCCCGCGACTGCGTCCTCGCCGCCCTCGACGGCACCCTCCCGGTCGAGGACCGCTGGCTCCCCCGCGCCGAACCGCAGGCCCCCGGCGTGACGTTCGTGCTTCAGGACAACCGCGCCACCCCGAGCAACGGATAGCCGGGGAAGCCCACCGCCACCGTGCGCCCGGGGTCCGGTTCGCCGGCCAGCCACACGGTGCCGGTCCGCCACATCGTCCCGAGCAGCTCGGTCGTCGCCAGCGGCAGCGAGATGTCCAGGCAAGCGCCGCCGTCCGGCTGCACCGTGCCGGTCGCATTGGCGGTGCCGTCGAGCCGGATCTCCCACGGCCGCAAGGTCACCGCCACCCGGGTCCACGCGCCGGCGCGCAACAACCGGGGCAGCCGCGACGTCGCAAGGAACCACCGCGGCCGGGCCGGAACGATCATGGGCAGCGAAAGGCCGACCACCAGCGCCACGACCAGCAGCCAGCGGTCCACCCGGCCGGGGGCGAACGCCACGACCAGGATCGGCAGCACGGCAATCCCGAGCCACCCGCCGAGGCACCTGCGCCGCCAGACGGCCAGCGCGTTGGTGACCGGGTCGTCGGCCGCCGTCCCCGTGGTACCGGACGGCCGGCTGGTGAGCGCCGGCAACCCGGTGCGCGGGCGGACCAGCCGGGCCGGATACAGCCCGGGCGTACCGTCCAGGCGCACCGTGAGCCAGCCCCGCCGATCCGGGCCGACCACCCAGATCCGGCCGGTCCGGGCGATCAGCTGCCGCTCCGCCTCGTGCAGCCCGGTCACCCGGAGGTGGCCGGGCAGTGTCCCGGCACCCGGCTCGAGCACGCGGCGGCCGACGACCGCGGCCGGAACCGGCCGCCACGCCTGCGCCGGCAGCGCGGCTCGGGCCGCTGGCCACCACCGGCCGTGCACGAGGTGCCCGTGGATCAGCCCCGCGACCGCCAGCACGAGGCCGAGCGCCCAGATCCAGAAGTAGTAGCCGGGCAGCACCGGGCTCGTCCCGAGCCCGACCGCGAGGCACAAGACGACCGGCCAGGACCACCTGGCGCTCCTCATCCGCCTGGCCCAGCTGTCCAGCAGGGGACCGGTGACCGGGTCGGCCGCGGCCGGCCGGTCGGTGTCCGGCGGCGGTAACTCGGCCGGGAGCCGCTCGGTGGTGGACACCGGCCTCACCCTCCCCTGGCCTGCCCGCGCATGCCCGTCATGACGGCGACGATTGTGCGGGAGACCTCGGCGCCGGCCTTCTTGGGGTCGGCGGCGCCGGCGATGACGGCGGCGCCTGCGGACAGGGCGCCGAACAGGATTCGGGTGGTGACCTCGAGCGGGAGCTCGACCATCTCGCCGGCCGCCATCAGGTCCTCGATGGTGGTCCGGACCAGGCCGTAGCTGTACTTCTCCTCGGTCTCCCGCCAGCGCTCCCAGCCCATCACCACCGGGCCCTCGTGCACGACGATGCGCTGGTAGGACGGCTCGAGGCAGGACTTGATGTAGCTGTCCACGCCGCGCATGGCCCGCTCCCAGGCCGGCTCGGCGCTGGCCACCGCCCGGCGCAGCCGCTCCACCGCGGCCCGCTCCACCACGTCGAAGGCGGCCTCGAACAGCGCCTGCTTGCCGTCGAAGTGGTGGTAGAGCGCGCCCTTGGTCACCCGGGCCCGCTTGGCCACGGCGTCCAGCGAGGTGCCCGCGTAGCCGTTCTTGGTGAACAGCTCCACCGCCGAGTCCACCAGGGCCTGCCGGGTCGACTCGGAGTAGTCCTGACGCCTCGACCGCAATGTCACCACCCTCACAACCCTACCGATCACATACCGACGGTATGCTGCAAACCAATGGTATGAACGACGAGGGGAGCCATCGTGAGCTGGGCGGACCACTACCGGAGACGGGACGCGCTGAACGCGGTGCTGGACCGGGCCGGCCAGGAACCCGACGGGCCGCTGCCGTTCGACGAGACGTGCGCCGAGGTGTTCGGCGGCCGCACGGAACTGCTGCTCGCCCTGCACTACAAGTGGCTCCTGGCGCTGACCGGGCGCCTGGGGGTCGCCCTGTCAGACGCCGGGCCCGGCGCCGACCCGGTGGACGCGGTCGCCGCGGCGTGGCGGGCCGGCGCGGCCGACCACGTCGTGCTGCGCCGGCTGATCGACCGGTTCGCCGACGAGGCCGACCCGGCCGTCGCCGCGGCGCTGGCGGGCGAGCGCCGACTGCTCGCCGTTGCCGCCGGGCTGGACCTGACCGCCGCCGCTGCGCCGCAGGTCGCGGGCGTAGTCTGACCATGTGACGATCGCGCCGGAGGGACGAAGGCTGCTGCGCCTCGAGGTGCGCAACAGCCAGACGCCGATCGAGAAGAAGCCGCCGTGGATCAAGACCCGGGCCCGGATGGGTCCGGAGTACCGCGAGCTGAAGGGCCTGGTCAAGCGCGAGGGCCTGCACACGGTGTGCGAGGAGGCCGGCTGCCCCAACATCTTCGAGTGCTGGGAGGACCGCGAGGCCACCTTCCTCATCGGCGGCGACCAGTGCACCCGGCGCTGTGACTTCTGCCAGATCGACACGGGCAAGCCGGCCGAGTTCGACGCCGACGAGCCCCGCCGCGTCGGCGAGTCCGTCGCCACCATGGGGCTGCGGTACGCCACCGTCACCGGCGTCGCCCGCGACGACCTCCCCGACGGCGGCGCCTGGCTCTACGCCGAGACGGTGCGCCAGATCCACGGCCAGCTGCCCGGCTGCGGCGTCGAGCTGCTGATCCCCGACTTCAACGCCGACCCCGACCAGCTCGCCGAGGTCTTCTCCTCCCGCCCCGAGGTGCTCGCGCACAACGTCGAGACGGTGCCGCGCATCTTCAAGCGGATCCGCCCCGGCTTCCGGTTCCAGCGCTCGCTCGACGTCATCACCGCGGCCCGCGAGGCCGGCCTGGTGACCAAGTCGAACCTGATCCTGGGCATGGGCGAGGAGCCGCACGAGGTCGTCGAAACGATGCAGGCCCTGCACGACGCCGGCTGCGATCTGCTGACCATCACCCAGTACCTGCGCCCCTCGCCGCGGCACCACCCCGTGATCCGCTGGGTCAAGCCCGACGAGTTCGTCGGCTTCCAGGCCGAGGCCGAGCGGATCGGGTTCCCCGGCGTCCTCGCCGGGCCGCTGGTGCGCAGCTCGTACCGCGCCGGACGCCTGTACCAGCAGGCGATCGAGGCACGCGGACTCACTCGCCAGGGCTGACCCCCGCGCCGCACGCGGGAGGGACGTGACCGCGCCCCTATCCTGTGGGCATGGCACGCAGCAAGCCCTCAGACGCGACCGCTCCCGGCGGCAAGGCCGGCCGTGGCCCGAAGGACGCCGGCCG
>NZ_DASUCC010000120.1:0-66610 GCF_035762905.1 Actinophytocola sp. | reverse complement strand
ACCCCGACGCCGTGAAGCAGATCCCCATCGACCCGGGCACCGGGGTCGACGCCGCGAAGGCGCGCGAGATCGCGACCGAGGCGAAGTTCCCCGAGGCGGTCTTCGAGCAGGCCGTCGAGATGATCGAGAAGCTCTTCAAGGTCTTCGTCGAGGAGGATGCGACGCTGGTCGAGGTCAACCCCCTCGCCCGGCTCGAGGGCGACAAGCTGGAGGCCCTCGACGGCAAGGTCTCGCTCGACGAGAACGCCTCCGAGGTGCGTCACCCCGAGCACGAGGACTTCGTCATCCACGAGGAGGCCGACCCGCTCGAGGCCAAGGCCAAGGCCAAGGGCCTCAACTACGTCAAGCTCGACGGCGAGGTCGGGATCATCGGCAACGGCGCGGGCCTGGTCATGTCCACCCTGGACGTGGTCGCGTACGCCGGCGAGAAGCACGGCGGCGTCAAGCCGGCGAACTTCCTCGACATCGGCGGCGGGGCCTCGGCGCAGGTCATGGCCGACGGGCTCGAGATCATCCTGTCCGACCCGGACGTGCGCAGCGTGTTCGTCAACGTGTTCGGCGGGATCACCGCCTGCGATGCGGTGGCCAACGGCATCGTGCAGGCCTTCCAGCTGCTCAAGGCGCGCGGCGACGAGGTGAACCGCCCGATCGTGGTGCGGCTGGACGGCAACAACGCCGAACAGGGCCGCCGGATCCTCACCGACGCGGCGCTGCCCGGCCTGCAGCAGGTGGACACCATGGACAACGCGGCCCGGGTGGCCGCCCAACTTGCCGCGCAGGGGGCGTGAGTCGCGATGGCGATCTTCCTCAACGAGAACTCCAAGATCATCGTCCAGGGCATGACCGGGTCCGAGGGCACCCGGCACACCCGGCGGATGCTGCGCGCCGGAACCAACGTGGTCGGCGGGGTCACCCCGGGCAAGGGCGGGCAGAGCGCGGACTTCAGTGACGTGCGCTCCGGGCTGTTCCTGCCCGTGTACAACACCGTCGGCGAGGCCATGACGGCCACCGGCGCGGACGTGACCGTGGTGTTCGTCCCGCCCCGGTTCGCCAAGGCCGCGGTGATCGAGGCCATCGACGCCGGCATCGGGCTGGCCGTGGTGATCACCGAGGGGATTCCGGTGCACGACACCGCGAGCTTCTGGGCGCACGCCTGCGCCACCGGCAACAAGACCCGGATCATCGGCCCCAACTGCCCGGGCGTGATCTCGCCGGGCAAGTCCAACGCCGGCATCATCCCGGCCGACATCACCGACGCCGGCCGGATCGGCCTGGTGTCCAAGTCCGGCACGCTGACCTACCAGCTCATGTACGAGCTGCGGGACATCGGGTTCTCCTCGGCGGTCGGGATCGGCGGCGACCCGGTGATCGGCACCACGCACATCGACGCGCTGGCCGCCTTCCAGGACGACCCGGAGACCGACCTGATCGTGATGATCGGCGAGATCGGCGGGGACGCCGAGGAGCGCGCCGCCGCCTACATCCGGGACAACGTCACCAAGCCCGTCGTCGGCTACGTCGCCGGGTTCACCGCGCCGGAGGGCAAGACCATGGGCCACGCCGGGGCCATCGTGTCCGGCTCGTCCGGCACGGCGGCGGCCAAGCAGGAGGCGCTTGAGGCGGCCGGTGTCCGGGTGGGCAAGACCCCGTCGGAGACCGCGGCGCTGGCCCGTGAACTGGTGCGCGGCTGAATACGCGCGTCTCGGACTCGGCCGGGCCTACCGTGGTGTAGCGTCCGGCGCACCGACTCCTCCGAGCGCCGGAACCACTCGGTACCTGTGATCGTCGGAAGTTCCGGATGAGCTAGCGTCGAGTCCGATTTCGTAGCCATGTCGCGTCGAGTGAGCTGAGGAGAAGCGCGCGATGACCTTCCCAGGCGGTGGCGGCCCAGGCGGATACCCTGGCCAAGGCCCGCAACAGCCACAACCCGGCTACGGTTACGGACCGCCGGTCGGGGGTGGGATGAAGCTGGGCGTGCCGCAGATCCTGCACCTGGTCACCGGTGGTCTCGGCGTGCTCAACCTGTTCATGGGCTTCGCGGACTTCTATGCGGGCCCCGGCGGCTGGGTGCCGGGTCTGCTGTTCATGTCCGGGTTGGCCGCGCTGGTCGGATTCCTGCCCGGCGACGCCAAGCCCGGACCCTTGCCGGTGATCTTCGCGCTCGGGGTGATCCTGCCGTTCCTGTTCAGCGTGTTCGATTCGGTTGGCGACCTCGGCACCGGCGGGACGCTGATCCTGATCTTCGGCATCCTGCAGACGCTCGCCGCGGTCGGCGCCTATCTGCTGGAGATCGGGGTCATCAAGATGCCGCCGCCCGGCCAGCGCGGCCCGGTGTACGGGCAGCAGCCCGGTGGCTACGGCGGCCCGCCGCCCGGACAGTTCCCGCCGCCGCCCGGCCAGTACGGCCAGCCCGGGCCGACGCAGCAGTACGGCACGCCGCAGCCCGGCCAGTACGGGCAGCAGCCGGGCCAGCAGCAGCAGCACCCCGGCACGCCGCCCGGCGGGTACCCGCAGCAGGGCTGATCAGACCGACGAGCGGGCTGGCACCGGATCCGGTGCCAGCCCGCTTTCGTGTCCGGCGTGGCTGAACCGTTCGGGGTAGTACCGGTGCCACGGTTGGGCCATGGCGCTGCTCCGTTCGGCCCCGCCCGGGGAGACGCTGCACCGTGACCGGGTGCGGGTGCTGGGCACGGCGGCGCTCGAGCCGCTGGTCGCCGGCTACGCCGCGGTGACGGTCGTGCTGGCCGTGGTGACCTCGATGGCGGCCGGCGCGCGGTTCGGCAACGCCGGGGTGCTCGCCGCCGCGGCACCCGGATGGTTTGCCGTGTACCAGGTTCCGCTCGAGATCAAGGGACACGAGCTGGGGGCGCTGCCGTTGCTGCCGACCGTCGCGGCGATCCTGCTGATCGCCCGGACCGCGGCGGCCGCGATCGCCCAGTTCGACCTGCCAACCCCGCGGGACCGCGGCCAGGTGGTGGTCACGATCGCCGGTGCGCACGCGGTCTTCGCGGTGCTGCTGTGGTTCGTGGCCGCCGCCGGCCCGGTCGGGGTGGATCCGCTGGCCGCGGTCGGCTGTCCGGTGCTGCTCGCCGCGGGTGCCGCGCTGGCCGGGGTGGCGTGGGCCGGGGGGTTGGCCGGGTCGGCGCTCGGCCGGCTGGATCCGGCCGCCGGCTACGGCGTTCGGCTCGGCGTGCTGGCGACCGGCGTACTGCTCGCCGGGGGCGCGTTCGTGCTCGTCGTCGGCCTGGTCGCGTCGCTTCCCGCCGCCGTGGAGATGTTGGCCCGCACCGGAAACGGGCTGGGCGGCATGGCCGGACTGCTGTTGCTGTCCGCCGGGTACCTGCCCAACGGGGTGATCGCCGCAACGTCCTTTGTGGCCGGTCCGGGGTTCTCCATCGGGGTGATCTCGGTGGGGTCGTTGAACTTCAGCGGCGGCGGCGCGGTGCCTCCGCTGCCGCTGCTGGCCGCGCTGCCCGACCGGCCGGTGCCCTGGGGCCCGCTGCTGCTGGCCGTCCCGATCGGGGCCGGCGTGCTGATCGGCCGCCGGGTGTGGGACCTGGCCGGGAGTACGCGGGACCGGCTGCGCGCGGTCGCGGCGGCCACCGGTGTCGTGGTGCTGTGCCTGGCGGTGCTCGCCGTGGTCGCGGGCGGCGCGCTGGGTGGCGGCCGGTTCGATCCGGTCGACCTGCACGCGGCGTCGCTGGGTGTCGCGGTGATCGCCGAGGTCGGCCTGGCAGCTGCGGTCGTGGCCGCGCTCGGCGGCCTGCGGGACTCCGAACCCGGCCCTGCGGACCGGAAGCCGCTGACCGAGGACCTGGCCGCCGAGGTCGACTAGCCGCCGCCTACGCTGGCCGGGTCCGCACGCTCACGGCAATCGCGGGAGATCATGGTCAGCCCCACCGAACCCGCACCCGGGCCGCCGGCCAGGGTCGTCGTGCTGGTCTCCGGTTCGGGCACGTTGTTGCAGGCGTTGCTGGACGCCGCGCGGGCCGACTATCCGGCCAGGGTGGTGGCGGTCGGCGCGGACCGCAGCGGGATCGAGGGGCTGGCCAGGGCCGAGCGCGCCGGGGTGGCCGGGTTCGTGGTGCGGCTGGCCGACTTCGCCGACCGGGCGGCCTGGGACGCGGCGCTGGCCGACGCGGTCGCCGCGCACCGGCCCGACCTGATCGTCTCGGCCGGCTTCATGAAGATTCTCGGCCCGGCGTTCCTGAGCCGGTTCGGCTGCCCGGTGCTGAACACGCATCCCGCGCTGCTGCCGGCCTTTCCGGGTGCGCATGCGGTGGCCGACGCGGTGCGGCACGGGGTCAAGGTGACCGGCTGCACCGTGCATCTGGTCGACCCGGGGGTGGACACCGGGCCGATCGTCGCGCAGGAGGCGGTGACGGTCGAACCGGGCGAGGACGCCGAGACGTTGCACGAGCGGATCAAGGTGGTAGAGCGGCGCCTGCTGGTGGGCGTGGTCGCCGGCATCGCGCGCAACGGCTACACCGTGAACGGACGAGAGGTGAGCATCCCGTGACGTCCAATGTGGACGAACGGCGACCCGTGCGGCGGGCGCTGATCGGAGTTTCGGACAAGGCCGGCCTGATCGAGCTGGCGCGGGGCCTGCACGCCGCCGGGGTCGAGATCGTGTCCACCGGCGGTACGGCGCGAGCCATCGCGGACGCGGGGGTGCCGGTGACCCCGGTGGAGCAGGTGACCGGATTTCCGGAGTCGCTCGACGGCCGGGTGAAGACCCTGCACCCGGGGGTGCACGCCGGGCTGCTCGCCGACCTGCGCCGGCCGGAGCACGCGGAATCGCTGACCGCGCTGGGCATCGCGCCGTTCGACCTGCTGGTGGTGAACCTGTACCCGTTCGTGCAGACCGCGATGTCCGGCGCCGGGGTGGACGAGTGCGTCGAGCAGATCGACATCGGCGGCCCGGCCATGGTGCGCGCGGCGGGCAAGAACCACGCCAACGTCGCGGTGGTGGTGGATCCGGCGCGCTACGGGTGGGTACTCGAGCAGGTCGGCGCCGGCGGATTCACCCTTGCCGACCGCCGGGCGCTGGCCCTGGCCGCGTTCCGGCACACCGCCTCCTACGACATCGCGGTGGCGTCCTGGATGGGCAGCTTCCTGTCCCCGGACGACGCGGGGTCCGGTTTTCCCGGCTGGGTGGCCGCGAGCTGGACCCGGCGGGACGTCCTCCGGTACGGCGAGAATCCGCACCAGCGGGCCGCGCTGTACCGCTCCGACTTCGGCCGGCCCGGCCTGGCCACGGCCGATCAGTTGCACGGCAAGGAGATGTCCTACAACAACTACGTCGACGCGGACGCCGCCTGGCGCGCCGCGTTCGACCACGAGGCGCCCTGTGTGGCGATCATCAAGCACACCAACCCGTGCGGCATCGCCGTGTCCATTGTGGATGGTGTTGGCTCGATCGCCGACGCGCATCGCAAGGCGCACGCGTGCGACCCGGTCAGCGCGTTCGGCGGGGTCATCGCGGCCAACCGCGAGGTGACCGTGGACATGGCCGAGCAGGTCGCCGAGGTGTTCACCGAGGTGATCATCGCTCCGTCCTATGCGGACGGTGCGCTGGATGTGTTGTCCCGCAAGAAGAACCTGCGCATCCTGGCGTCCGGCCCGCCGGCTCGCGGTGGCGCCGAGCTCCGTGCCGTCTCCGGCGGGTTGCTGATGCAGACCAAGGACGTCCTCGACGCCGAGGGTGACGACCCGGTCAAGTGGACCCTGGCCGCCGGCACCGCGGTCGACGAGGCGACCCTGGCCGACCTGGCGTTCGCCTGGCGGTGCTGCCGGGCGGTGAAGTCCAACGCGATCCTGCTGGCCGCCGGCGGGGCGACCGTCGGCGTCGGCATGGGTCAGGTCAACCGGGTGGACGCCGCCCGGCTGGCCGTGCAGCGCGCCGGCGACCGCGCCGCCGGTGCGGTTGCCGCGTCCGACGCGTTCTTCCCGTTCCCGGACGGCCTCCAGGTCCTGATCGAGGCCGGCGTCCGCGCGGTGGTCCAGCCCGGCGGCTCGGTCCGCGACGCCGAGGTGATCGCCGCCGCCGAAACCGCCGGCGTGCCCGTGTACCTGACCGGCACGCGGCACTTCGCCCATTAGCTCCGCTGCCGCCGCAGTACTCCCGGCAGGGTCATCAATGCCCAGATGCCGGTCACCAGCGCGGCCAGCGGCACCAGGTACCACGGCCAGGGGCCGAGCACGTCCAGCACCGAGGGCACCCCCGGCTTCGCGTTGAGGAAGCCGTAGTTGGTGCCGGCGACCGCGTTGAACGCCATGGTGAAGCCGACCCAGGAGAAGGTCACCACCAGCGTGAACCGGTAGCCGTGCCAGGTCGGCCGCATCCGGCGGCCGACGGCGAGGTAGAGCGCCGCCCAGATGACGAGCAGGTGGATCAGCCAGAACGCGAGATAGCTCAGGCTCGGAAAGTCGGCTCCGCGCAAGGCCGGTGAGATCAGCGCCTGGGTGGACAGCGTCAGACCCCAGTAGTAGGTCAACGAGAACGCCCAGTGCCGGTGGGTCCACAGCGCGTACGCGGTGACGAAGGCGGCGAGATCGGACAGTTGCAGCGGCAGCCCGTGATCCACGCCGAACTCGGTCATCGAGTACACCTGGATCGCGATCTGAATCCCCAGCACCGGCACCGCGAGCACCCGGCTGAACCGCCGCGCCGACCC
This sequence comes from Actinophytocola sp., assembly GCF_035762905.1. Classification (GTDB taxonomy): domain Bacteria; phylum Actinomycetota; class Actinomycetes; order Mycobacteriales; family Pseudonocardiaceae; genus DASYTH01. Next base: position 59,933 of record NZ_DASUCC010000120.1, on the reverse strand, counting down.
GGCGTCCTGCCACCGTCCCAGGTAGCTGACCGCGATGGCCCCCGCCACGAAGACGGCGAGCACCGCCCAGTGCGACGCTCCGTAGAGCGAGAACTCACGCTGCGCCAGCCGCACCCCTGGAGACGATAACGGTTGACACCGCCGCCCCGGCCGGGTTCACTGTACTCGAACACACGTTCGATCCGGGTTGGGGGCCGTCGCCGTGCCGGCAACCGCGATGCTCGCCTCGGTGGGGGTGGCCAGCGACCTCGCCGCCGCACCGGCCGACCGCGCCCGCGTCCTGCCGGTCCATCCCGAACTGGCGAACCTGTTCCCCTGGGGCGGCCTGCGCCGCGGCAGCACGGTAGCCGTGCGCGGCTCCACCTCGCTGCTGTTCGCCCTCCTCGCCGAAGCCACCAGCAACGGATCCTGGGCCGCCGTCGTCGGCCTACCCAACCTCGGCGTGCTGGCCGCCGCCGAATACGGCGTCGCCGTGGACCGGCTCGCCCTCATCCCCCACCCCGGCCCGCACCCCGCCCCCGTCCTCGCTGCCCTCCTCGACGGAATCGACCTGGTGGCCACCGCCACCGAACTCCCCGACTCCCAGGCCCGCCGCCTCTCCGCCCGCGCCCGCCACCGCAGCGCCGTCCTCCTCCCACTCACGCCGTGGCCCGCCCCCGACCTCGAGCTCACCGCCGACCCCACCCCCTGGACCGGTCTCGCCGACGGCCACGGTCACCTCCGCCAGCGCCTCGCCCACATCCACACCCGTGGCCGCGGCACCGCCACCCGCCCCACCCGCACCTCCCTCCTCCTCCCCGCCCCCGACGGCTCCCTGCACCCCGCCACCCCCTCCCTCCACCCCCACGCCGAACCCCGCGAACCCCTCCTCCGAGTCGCCGCCTCCAACACTTGACTCCCCGCCCCCAACACCCGAGTTCCCGGCCAAAGCATCCGAGTTGCCGAGTTGCCGGCCCAAAGCACCCGAGTTGCCGGCCGGGGCACCCCCGAGGTTGCCGAGTCAGGCACCCGAGTTGCCGGCCGGAGCACCCGAGTTGCCGTCTCCAGCACCCGAACTGCCATCTTGAGCACCTGAGCCCCCACTCCCAGCACCCGAATCTCAAGCTCCAACCCTCGAGTTGCCGACCCCAGCACCCGAGTTGCGGTTCCAGCGCCCCGAGTTGCCGGCCGAAGCACCCGAGTCGCCGCCCGGGCAGCTGAGTTGCCGTTTCCAGCACTCGAGTTGCCGGCCGGGGCAGCTGAGTTGCTGTCTCCTGCACCCGAACCCCCGGGTTACCGGCTCCAGGCAGCCGAGTTGCCGGCCGGGGCACCCGAACTGCCGTTTCCAGCACCCGAGTTGCCGGCCGGGGCAGCTGAGTTGCTGTCTCCTGCACCCGAACCCCCCGGGTTACCGGCTCCAGGCAGCCGAGTTGCCAGATGTGGGTGCCTGAGTTCCCGGGTCCAGCACCCGAGTTGCGTGTCAGGGCAGCTGAGTTGCCGGCCGGGGCACCCGAACTGCCCGTCTCCAGCACCTGAGTCCCCACCCCCAGCATCCGAGTCGCCGGCCTCAGCACGGCGGCCGGGGATGGGGCGACGTCGCTGGTGGGAGTGCTTGACCGGCGGACTGAGTGAACATATGTTCGACTCATGGCGAACCCGGTTCAGCTGCTGGTGGTGTGGTGTCCCGATTGGCCGGTGGTGGCCGCCGCGAGTGTGGCGGGGGTGGGGGTGCGGGTGCCGATGGCGGTGGTGGTGGGGAATCGGGTGGTGGCGTGTTCGGCGGTGGCGCGGCGGGAGGGGGTGAAGCGGGGGATGCGGCGGCGGGAGGCGCAGGGGCGGTGTCCGGAGCTGGCGATCTTTCCCGATGATCCGGTGCGGGACGCGCGGGTGTTCGAGCCGGTGGCGGTGGCGGTGGAGGAGTTGGCGGTGGGGGTGGAGGTGGTACGGCCGGGCGTGGTGGCGGTGCCGGCGCGGGGGCCGGTGGGGTATTTCGGGGGCCCGGAGGAGGCCGCTGAGCGGGTGGTGGATCGGGTGGCGCTGCGCACGGGGGTGGAGTGTCAGGTGGGGATCGCCGATGGGCTGTTCGGGGGGACGATCGCGGCGCGGCGGGGGGTGTTGGTGGCGGCCGGGGGGACGCGCGAGTTCCTTGCGCCGGTGAGTGTTCGGGAGTTGGGGGAGGGGCGGGGGGAACTGGTCGATCTGTTGTGGCGGTTGGGGTTGAAGACGTTGGGGGCGTTCGCCGAGGTTCCGGAGCGGGATGTGGCGTCCCGGTTCGGGGCGGATGCGGTGCGCGCGCACCGGTTGGCGCGGGGGTTGGAGGAGCGGCCGCCGGCACCACGCAGGCCGCCGGAGGATCTGACGGTGACCGAGGAGCTCGATCCGCCGGTCGACCGGGTGGACGCGGCGGCGTTCGTGGCGCGGACCCTGGCGGAGCGGTTGCATGCCGGGCTGGCCGGCCACGGGCTGGCCTGTACCCGGTTGGGGATCCACGCCAGCACCGAGAACGGCGAGGAGCTGGTGCGGGTGTGGCGGTGCGCGGAGCCGTTGACCCCGGGCGGGATCGCGGACCGGGTGCGCTGGCAGCTGGACGGGTGGCTGCGCGGCACCGACCGCCCGAGTGCCGGGGTGAGCGTGCTGCGGCTGGATCCGGTCGAGGTGGTCGAGGGGCACGCGCTGCAGCTGGACCTGTGGCGCGGGGAGGGCCACGCCATGGCCGATGAGCGGGCCGGGCGCGCCCTGGTGCACGTGCAGGGGTTGCTCGGGCCGGACGCCGTGCTCACCCCGGTGCCCGGCGGCGGTCGGGGCCCGAGCGACCGGGTGCGGTTGGTGCCGTGGGGCGACGAGCGGACGCCGGCCGCGGACCCGGAGCCGCCGTGGCCCGGCCGGCTGCCGGTGCCCTCGCCCAGCCTCGTGCCGGAACGGCCGGTGGCGGCCACGGTGCTCGACGCGCAAGGAGCCGGGGTCGAGGTGACCGCCCGGTTCGAGCTGACCGGAAAACCGTGCCGGGTCACCATCAACGGCCGGCCGCGGGAGGTGCGCGGCTGGGCCGGCCCGTGGCCGGTCGACGAGCGCTGGTGGGCGCCGGAATCGGCCCGCCGATGCGTCCGGTTGCAGGTGCAGACCGACCGGGAAGCCCTGCTGCTGGAACGGGACGGCGACCGCTGGGTGGTCGCGGGGGTGTACGACTAGTGGGCACAGTGGATCATCGGGTGAAGTCTTGGCCCCGCCAACGCAACCTCAGGGGCACCGTGACGCCACCCAGCCACAATCAACCCAGCTACCCGCACGTTCCGCCGGAACGCAACAACAGCAGTAAATCCCGGAGAGGCGGAACAGTAAAATCCGGAGAGGCGGACTGCTAGTGGGCTGGAACAACCCTCCGGTGCGGTGGGCCGAGCTGGAGCGGATCCTGTCCGGACGGCCGGACACCGGTCAGCAGGGCGACGGCGGGGACAGCCCGGCCTGGACCAAGCGCCGCGACCGCTACACGCCGCCGGCCGGGATCGGCCCGCCGCCGGCGAACGATCACGCCGGCGGCGAGGAGCGGATCCCCTACGCCGAGCTGCACTGTCACTCCAACTTCAGTTTTCTCGACGGGGCAAGCCATCCCGAGGAGCTGGTCGAGGCGGCCGCGCTGCTCGGGCTGGACGCCATCGCGATCACCGATCACGACGGCATGTACGGCGTGGTCCGGTTTGCCGAAGCCGCAAGGGAACTGGGGGTGCGCACGGTGTTCGGCACCGAGCTGTCCCTCGGCCTTTCCGAGCCACAGAACGGAATCGCCGACCCCGGCGGCGAGCATCTGCTGCTGCTGGCCGATCAGCAGGACGGCTACCACCGGCTGTGCCGCACGCTCACCAACGGGTACCTGGCCGGCGGCGCGGAGAAGGGCCGCCCGGTCTACGACTTCGACGATGTGGTGGCCCAGACCAGGGACCACTGCGTCGTCCTCACCGGCTGCCGCAAGGGCGCGGTGCGCGCCGCGCTGCTGCGCGACGGCCCCGACGCGGCGTACGTGCAGCTCGGCCGGCTGGCCGCGGCCTACGGCCGGGACCGGGTGTTCGTCGAGCTGACCGATCACGGCCGGCCGGAGGACTCCTACCACAACGATCTGCTCTACGGCATGGCCACCGAGCTCGGCCTGGCCTGCGTGGCCAGCAACGCGGTGCACTACGCCCAGCCCGAGGCCGGCCGGCTGGCCGCCGCGATGGCCGCGGTCCGGGCCCGGCGTGGGCTGGACGAGATGGACGGCTGGCTGCCGCCCGCGCCCACCGCGCACCTGCGCTCCGGCGCGGAGATGCACCGCCGGTTCGCCCGCTACCCGGGTGCGGTGCAGCGGGCCGCGGTGCTCGGCGTCGGGCTGGCCTTCCCCCTCGAACTGATCGCGCCCAAGCTGCCGCCGTTCGACGTGCCGGACGGCCACGACGAGGTCTCCTACCTGCGCGAGCTGACCTTCATCGGCGCGGCCCGGCGCTACGGCACCTGCAACGAGAACCCGCGGGCGATCGAGCAGATCCTGCACGAGCTCAAGGTGATCGAGGAACTGGGCTTCCCCGGCTACTTCCTGGTGGTGTGGGACATCGTGGAGTTCTGCCGCAAGTCCGGAATCCTTTGCCAGGGCAGGGGTTCCGCGGCGAACTCGGCGGTCTGCTACGCGCTGGGCATCACCAACGTGGACGCGGTGCGCTACGAGCTGCTGTTCGAGCGGTTCCTCGCTCCGGCCCGGGACGGCCCGCCGGACATCGATCTGGACATCGAGTCCGACCGGCGGGAAGAGGTGATCCAGTACGTCTATGCCAAGCACGGCCGCCGGCACGCCGCGCAGGTGGCCAACGTGGTGGCCTACCGGGCCAGATCCGCGGTGCGGGACATGGCCAAAGCGCTGGGTTACTCGCCCGGCCAGCAGGACGCCTGGAGCAAGCAGATCGACCGCTGGGGCCCATTGAAGTCCACTGTGGACGACAATGACCACGACGTGCCGCTACCGGTGCTCGAGCTTGCCGCCCAGCTGGAGGACTTCCCGCGGCACCTGGGAATCCACTCCGGCGGGATGGTGATCTGCGACCGGCCGGTGAGCGAGGTCTGCCCGGTGGAGCCGGCCAGGATGCCGAACCGGACCGTGCTGCAGTGGGACAAGGACGACTGCGCCGCGATCGGGCTGGTCAAGTTCGACCTGCTCGGCCTCGGCATGCTCTCCGCGCTGCACTACGCCATCGGCCTGGTCGCCGAGCACCACGGCCGAACCGTGGACCTGGGGCAGTTGGACCTGTTCGACGAGAACGTCTATGCCATGCTGGCGAAGGCGGACTCGGTCGGAGTGTTCCAAGTGGAGAGTCGGGCACAGATGGCAACCCTGCCCCGGTTGAAGCCGAAGCGGTTCTACGACCTGGTGGTCGAGGTCGCGCTGATCCGCCCCGGCCCGATCCAGGGCGGCTCGGTGCACCCCTACATCCGGCGGTACAACAAGAAGGAGCCGGTCACCTACGACCATCCGCTGCTGGCCAAGGCGCTGGGCAAAACCCTTGGCGTGCCGCTGTTCCAGGAGCAGCTGATGCAGATCGCCGTGGACGTGGCCGACTTCAGCCCGGCCGATGCGGACGAGCTGCGCCGGGCGATGGGGGCCAAGCGATCCACCCGGCGGATGGAGCGGCTGCGCGAGCGGTTCTACGCCGGGGCGGCCGGGAACGGGATCGGACCGGAGCTGGCCGGGCGGATCTACGAGAAGCTGATGGCGTTCTCCAACTTCGGCTTCCCGGAGAGTCACGCGCTGAGCTTCGCGCTGCTGGTGTTCGCCAGCGCCTGGTTCAAGCTGTACTACCCGGCCGCGTTCTGCGCCGCACTGCTGCGCGCCCAGCCGATGGGTTTCTACTCGCCGCAGTCGCTGGTGGCCGACGCCCGCCGGCACGGCGTGACCGTGCGCGGGCCGGACATCAACGCCAGCCTGGCGTACGCGACGCTGGAACCGGTGGCCGAGGACGACGCGGAGCGCGCGGTGCGGCTCGGGCTCGGCGCGGTGCGCACGATCGGCGACCCGCTGGCCGAGCGGATCGCCGCGGATCGCTTGGCCGGTGGGCCTTTCCGGGACATGGTTGACCTGGCCAGGCGGGTGCGGCCGACCAGGGCCCAGGTCGAGGCGCTGGCCACGGCCGGGGCGTTCGACTGTTTCGGGGTGCACCGCCGGGAGGCGCTGTGGGCGGCCGGCGCGGTGGCCGGGGAGCGCCCGGACCGGTTGCCCGGCACCACGGTCGGCACGCAGGCCCCGCCGCTGCCCGGGATGGACGACGTGGAGTTGGCCGTTGCGGACGTGTGGGCCACCGGCCTGTCCCCGGACAGCTTCCCGACCCAGTTCGTGCGCGAGCGGCTGAACCGGCTCGGCGCCCTGCCGGCCGGTCAGTTGTCCACTGTGGAGAGTGGAACCCGGGTGCTGGTCGGCGGTGCGGTGACCCACCGGCAGCGGCCGGCCACCGCGGGCGGGGTCACGTTCCTCAACCTCGAGGACGAGACCGGCATGGTCAACGTGATCTGCACGGTCGGCCTGTGGGCGCGCTACCGCCGGGTCGCCCGCACCTCGGCCGCGCTGTTCGTGCGCGGGGTGGTGGAGAACGTGGAGGGCGCGGTCAGCCTGCTGGCCGACCGGCTGGAGCCGTTGCGGCTGGCCATCCCCGCCAGATCACGGGATTTTCGCTGAGCCCACCAGGATTCTCGCTTGGTCAGTTGGGCGGTTTGTGCCGGTGCACCTCGACCAGCCGGCCGTCGGCGACCAGGTCCTTGATCGCTTCCGGGAGCAGGTAGGCGGTGCCGCCGCCGATCTGGTCGAACCAGGGGATCGAGATCCCGGTGAGCACCCGCATGGGGCGGGCCACCCGGTAGGTGTGGAACGGACGCTCGATCCAGTCCGGAACCAGCGACCGTTCACCGAACGGGGTTCCGGCGACGAAGGTGAGGTTGCCGTCGGGATCGCCGAACCGGTCGATCTCGGTGCCCGGGGCCAGCTCCATCATGCGTTTGCCGCGGAACAGGGTCAGCGGCGGCTCACCGGGCCGCGGCTGGATCGGCCAGCGCTGCTGGATCGGCCCCGGCCGGCGGTCCGGCTCGGCCGCCATCGCCGGTGCCGCGGGCGGGGGCACCGGGCCGAGGTTGGGCGCGGGCGGCAGCGCCGGCGGTGGCGGGGGCTCGGCGGGCAGGGGTGCCGGGGCGAGCCGGGACGGCAGCGCCGGCGCCTCGACCGGCGGCACGTTCAGCGCGGCCGACAGGTCGGCCACCGGGGTCGGGTCCGGCCGCACCGGCGGCGGGGAGTCGGGTTCGGCGTGCCGAGGCTCGCCGGCGACCAATGCCTCGAGCGGGTCGACGGCCGGCTCGGCGGCCACGTGCCGGTTGGACCACGGGGCGAACCTGGGGTCGTCCAGGTCACTGGACTGGGGCTCCACCTGCGGCTCGAACAGCGAGAAGGTCCGGTCCACGACCGGTTCCCGCACCGGGGGCAGGCTCGGCTCCGACGGCGGGTCCAGCAGCGCCTCCATCGGGACGCCGAGGGTGGGCTGCGGCTCGGCCGGCGGCGGCTCCACCGGTGCGGACTCGATGGTGGCCTCGGCGTCTGGCTCGGGGTCCGGGTCGAGCTCGGCCGCGGGCATGAACGTGGTGGGCGGGGACAGCTCCGGCGGGGTGGCCGGGTCCGGGAGCGGCACGGCCACCGGCGGCGGCGGCGCGACCGGCACCGGAGGCGGTGGGGGTGTGGCCGGCCGGGGGACGGGTAGCGCGGCGGACGGCGGCACCGGCGCGAGCGGAGCCGGCGCGGCTGGCGGCGCGGGCGGTGGCACCGGGGCGATCGGCTCCGGCCGCACCGTGTTGTCCAGCATGATCTTGCCGAGCAGGAACGCCGCCGCGTCGGCCACGTCCTCGAACATCGCCGGGGCCACGAAGTCGCGGTCGTACCAGCCGACCCGCCAGCCCTCCGGGGTCTGCTCCATGGTCCACGCGCGCTCGCCGGGCGGGCCGATCCGGAACGCCGAGGCCGGCACGCCCAGCGCGGCCAACCGGCCGCGCAGCGCGTCGATCGTCACACCGGGCGGGCCCTGCGAGGGCAGCGCGGCCGGTGGCGGGGCGGGGCGGGCCGGCGGCTCGCTCACCCGGGGCACCGCCATGGTCACCTCCGGCGCGGCCGGCGGCGGAGCCGGCGGGCCGGGCCGGCGCTGGGCCTGTGGCTGGGGTTGGGGTTGTGGAGGCGGTGGAGGCGGTGGTGGCGGTGGTGGCGATGGCGGCGATGGCGGCGCGGCCGGCCGGGCCGGTCCCGCTGCCGGCGGCACCGGACGGCTCACGAACGCCGTGGCCGCCGCCCGGGTCGGCTCGTCCACCTCCAGCACGCGGAACCCTCGCCGGCGGATGTGGTCGACCAGGTCGGGCTCCGGCGACACCTTGTAGGTGTTCAGGTAGTAGTTGACCGCCTCCGCCCAGACCCAGGTGCCGTCGGTGTGGAAGCCGACCGGCACCAGCGGGCGGCCCTCCGGGTCCAGCCGGTCCAGGTCCATCGACCGGCTCTGCAGCACGGTCGGCGCGTTGTTGAGGTAGTTGAGCAGCCGGGTCCGCTCGTCGTCGCCGATCGGGGGCCGGTTCACGATCGGCCGGCCGTTGCTGCCGGCGCCGTCGAAGACCCGCGCCATCCGGAACCGCGGCTGGGTCTCCTGCAGCATCCCCCCGGTCACCGCCCCGCCGGCGCGCCAGCGCAGCCAGTCCGGGACGTTGTCGTCGCTGCGCGGGAACATCCGCAGGTCGTCGGCGTAGGCGGGGGGCGGCGGCGCGACCCGCCACTCGGGCTCGTTGCGGTCGTAGTCGAGGTTGTAGTTCGACGGGTGGTCCAGCCGGTACTTGGCGTTGTACCAGGTCCCGCGCCCGTCGCGGTACATGCCGGCGCGCAGCCGGGCGAACATGCCGGTGATCTCGCCGGGCACCTGCCACTCGGTCGCCTCGTCGTCGGCGAACACCACCTCGCCGTCGGCCTCGAAGTACCGGCCGACCGCGCGGTAGTAGACGGTCACCTGGTCCCAGCCCTCGGGGGCGGACCGCAGCACGGCGAGCCCGATCTGTTTGACCAGGGCGTCCTGTTCGGTCGAGTCCAGTTGCGTCGTTTGCACCATCCAGCTCCCTCCGGGGGCCGATCGAGGGTCACTCTAGCTTCGCGGTCAGGATGGCCAGCTATGCCGACCGCCCCACCGCACCCGACCGCCCACCGGGTGGCCGGGGCGTCCGTCGCCGCGCTGGGCGGGGCCTGCCTCGCGGTGCAGGGCCGGGTGAACGGCGAGCTCGGCCACCTGCTCGGCGACGGGGTCTACGCCGGGGTCATCTCGACCGGGATCGGCCTCGCGGTGCTGGTGGCGTGGGTGGCCGTGCTGCCGGCCGCCCGGCGTGGTGCCGCCCGGCTGGTCCGGGCCGTGCGCACCGGCCGGCTGCGCTGGTGGCAGTGCCTCGGCGGGGCGATCGGCGGGGTGGTGGTCGGCTCGCAGGGCATCGTGGTGCCCACGCTGGGGGTGGCCGTGTTCAGTGTGGCGCTGGTCGGCGGCATGGTGGTGAGCGGTCTGATGGTGGACCGGCTCGGCGTCGGACCGGGCGACCCGACCCCGGTCACCGCACCCCGGGTGGCCGGCGCGGTGCTGGCCGTCGCGGCGGTGGTGCTGGCGGTCTCGCCCCGATTCGGCCACCCGTCGGGGTTGTGGCTGGCGGTGTTGCCGGCGCTGGCCGGGATCGGCATCGCCTGGCAGGTCGCGCTGAACGGGCTGGTGCGCCGGGAGGCCGACAACGTCATCGTGCCGACCATGGTGAACTTCGCCACCGGTCTCGCCGTGCTGCTCATCGCCCTGGTCGTGGACGTGCTGGTGCGCGGTGTTCCGGGGGTGCCGCCCGGCAAGTGGTGGCTCTATGCCGGCGGACCGCTTGGCATTGTGGCGGTGCTCACCGCGGTGGTGGCCGTGCGGCTGGTCGGGGTGCTGCTGGTGGGGTTGGCCTCGGTGGCCGGGCAGCTCGTCGCCGCCGTTGTGCTGGACGTCGTCGCCCCGACGGCGGGTGGCGGGCTGACCGTGGCGGGGGTCGCCGGGGCGGCCCTGACCATGGTGGCCGTGGGGATCGCGGCGCTGCGCCTGGAAGGATGGGTTCGTGACCGCGACGATCCTGGACGGCAAGGCAACCCGTGAGGCGATCTTCCGCGACCTGACCGAACGGGTGGCCGCGCTGAAGGAGCGGGGCGTGCTGCCGGGCCTGGGCACGGTGCTGGTCGGCGACGACCCAGGGTCGCATGCCTACGTGCGCGGCAAGCACAACGCGTGCGCCAAGGTCGGCATCCGGTCGATCCGGCGCGACCTGCCGGCGCACACCACGCAGGCGGAGTTAGCGGCGGTCATCGACGAGCTGAACGCCGACCCGGAGTGCACCGGGTACCTGGTGCAGCTGCCGGTTCCCGGTCACCTGGACGCGGGCGCGATCCTGGAGCGGGTCGATCCGGCCAAGGACGCCGACGGCCTGCACCCGACCAACCTGGGCCGGCTGGTGCTCGGGGAGACCGGTCCGCTGCCGTGCACGCCGCAGGGGATCGTGGCGCTGCTGCGGCGGTATGAGGTGCCGATCGCGGGCGCGAACGTGACGGTGATCGGCCGTGGGGTGACCGTGGGCCGGCCGCTCGGCCTGCTGCTGACCCGGCGTAGCGAGAACGCGACGGTGACGCTGTGCCACACGGGTACCAAGGATCTGGCCGCCGAGGTGCGCCGGGCGGACATCGTGGTGGCGGCGGCCGGCAGTGCGGCGCTGATCACGCCGGACATGGTCAAGCGCGGGGCGGCGGTGCTGGACGTGGGGATCACCCGCACCGAGCACGGGCTGGTCGGTGACGTGCACCCGGACGTGCGGAAGGTGGCGGGCTACCTGGCGCCGATGCCCGGTGGGGTGGGTCCGATGACGGTGGCGATGCTGTTGACCAACACGGTGCGGGCGGCGGAACGGAACCTGCCGAGGTGAAGGCCCAGTTCCCGTTCATGATGGTGCTGGCCGTGGTGGCGGTCGGCCTGGTCCGGATCGCGCAGTACTACTGGCGCGAGGGCGCGGTGCTGGTTGGCGGCGCGCTGTTGCTGGCGGCGCTGTTGCGGGCGCTGCTGCCGCAGGAGCGGATCGGTCTGGTCGCGATCCGCGGCCGGGGCGTGGATGTGTTGCTGTACGGGGGCCTAGGTTTCGCGGTCCTGGCCATCGCCATGACCATCCAGGGCGGGCCGCTTAATCAGTAGGACGGGCCCGCCGGGATTCTTGGAGTCCCGGAACGCGATCCCCGCCGGCAACCGTGCCACCTCAACGCAGTTAGGGTTCTCGGTACTGCTGAAGCTGCTCTTGCGCCAGCTGATCACGCGTCACTCCATAGTTGCCGCCACTGTCTCGACCAATGCTATCGATTCCTCCGGGCCCAGTGCCATGCTGAGCAAGTCGACCAGCACGTGGTTGTAGTGCATCAGATCCTCGTCCTCCTCGAGAAAGAGATTGTTCGTGTGGCTCCCGACCAAGATCACCCCAGGTCGGTCGGAGAACCGAAGCCGGTGAAACGGCCCTTCGACTCCAGGGCTATTGGTGCACCCGGCTTCCGGAGGATGGCCTGGCGATGCACTCGGCTGGCGACCCGCTCGCCGATCTCGTCCTCGTCATCGAGCCGGCCGACGTGCCGCATCAGCGCTTGGATGTAGGGCACCGTCTGGAGCAGCCCGGGGATCAGCTCACTCTCGAAGTTGATCAATCGAATGGCCTGCGACTCAAGGAGCTTGAGGGTCGCGACCCGCTGGGCGTAGGAGAAGGTGTTGGACCGCCACAAGCCGGGTCGGTTGGCGATCTGGGTAAGTTCGAGAACGTGGCGGCGGTCCTCGCCGGTCACGCCGTAGACCCCGAGTAGGCCGGCGACCTCGTCACACTTCTGGGGATGCTTGCCGGTCTCCATCCGGCTCAGCTTGCTGGCGGTGACACCGATCCGCATGGCGGCCTGGGCGATCGTGAGCTTCGACATCTCCCGGTGGCGGCGGAGTTCCTCACCGACGAGTCTAATTCGGACAGTGGGTTCAGGGGGCAGCATGGCGTCGATGATTGCCGCGCCGACCAGGAAAAACCAGCCGACCGAGCAAGTGCACCCAAAGGCATCATGAGTTGCCGATTCGGTAACTTGGTAGCCTCCCGGGTGTGTCCCCCATGAACGTCACCGTGACCGGTGCGGCCGGCCAGATCGGCTACGCACTGCTCTTCCGGATCGCCTCCGGCCAGCTGCTCGGGCCCGACATCCCGGTGCACCTCCGCCTGCTCGAGATCGCCCCGGCCCTGCGCGCCGCCGAGGGCACCGCGATGGAACTGGACGACTGCGCGTTCCCGCTGCTGTCCGGCATCGACATCACCGACGACCCCAAGCGCGCCTTCGACGGCGTCAACGTCGCCCTGCTGGTCGGTGCCCGGCCGCGGACCAAGGGCATGGAGCGCGGCGACCTGCTCGAGGCCAACGGCGGCATCTTCAAACCGCAGGGCGAGGCGATCAACGTCGGCGCCGCGGACGACGTCCGGGTGCTGGTGGTCGGCAACCCGGCCAACACCAACGCGCTGATCGCGGCTGCGCACGCCCCGGACGTGCCGGCCGAGCGGTTCACCGCGATGACCCGGCTGGACCACAACCGCGCGCTGTCCCAGCTCGCCAAGAAGCTCGGCGTCCCGGTCACCGAGATCCGCAAACTCGCCATCTGGGGCAACCACTCGGCCACCCAGTACCCGAGCCTGGCGCACTGCGAGGTCGGCGGCCGGCCGGCGCACGAGGCGGTGAACGACGAGGCGTGGGTGCGCGACGACTTCATCCCGACCGTGGCCAAGCGCGGCGCGGCGATCATCGAGGCCCGCGGCGCGTCGTCGGCGGCGTCGGCGGCCAACGCGGCGATCGACCACGTCTACGACTGGGTGAACGGAACGCCGGAGGGCGACTGGACCTCGGTCGCGCTGCCCTCGGACGGCTCGTACGGGGTGCCCGACGGGCTGATCTCCTCGTTCCCCGCCGTATCCCGCGGTGGCCGCTGGGAGATCGTCCAGGGCCTGGACATCGACGGGTTCTCCCGGGAGCGGATCGACGCCTCGGTCCGCGAGTTGGAGGAGGAGCGCGCGGCTGTCCGCAGTCTTGGCCTCGTCTGAGTTACCCGGGTCACACCGGATAGCGTGAACTTGGCGGCAAAGCCGTCACGATGTGGGGGCAATGCTCTCGAAACCCGAAACATCCGCCGGTCAGTGGTCGAAGAACTCGTGCAAGGACCAGAAAGGTGCGAGATGACCGCCGACAGCGTTTACACAAGAGAGATCGTGGCGCTTGCCGACGATCTGCCGGTTCGTTCCCGGTGGACCTACCGCGCGGACGACCCATTCACCATCCGAGTCGCGTTCCAGACCGACCATGACAGTTGGGTCGAATGGGTGTTCGCGCGTGACCTGCTGGTGAACGGCCTGACCGGCTCGGCGGGTATCGGCGACGTGCGGCTGCGGCCGAAGCGCACCGAGGGCCGGACCATGCTCCAGTTGGAGATCGAGTCACCCGAGGGGCATGCGCTGCTCGAGCTGGAGCGCGAGTCGGTCCAGCTGTTCCTCGAGGCGACCGTGCTCATGGTGCCGCTCGGCCAGGAGTCCAACCACTTCGACATCGACGGCTTGATCGACGAGATCACCAACGTCTAGCCGCAGGCCCGGGCCAGTGCCTCGACGGTGCCGACCTTGTCGGACACCCAGTCGGCCACTGCGCCCGGGTTGATGTTTCCCGGATTCAGCTCGCTGACCTTGTTCGACATGTCTTCCAGGGCATTGCGCAGGGTCTCGTCCGGGGCCTGCTCGGCCAACTGACGCAGGTCCTCGGCGGTGCGTTTGGCGTCCTCGGCGGCCTTCTCGGGGTTGCCGACGTCGGGGACGAACCCGGAGAGCCGCAGGGCGTCCGCGCAGATGCCGGCCTTGTCGGCGACCTCGCCAGCCTGCTGGACCGTCTCGCAGCCGGTGAGCGCGAGGACGACCAGCACGGCGAGGCCGATGCGGGCGATCAAGCGTTGCCGTCGCCGGGCTCGATGACGCAGTCCGGGCCGGGGAAGATCAGCGCCTCGTGGCCGTCGGGGTAGCGCACCACGTACGGGGGTGCGCCGTCGGTGCCGCGCACATCGATGATCTCGGCCAGCTGATCCGGGTTCCCCACGTTCCGGCCGTGTACATGTAGCCGGTCACCTACCGTTGCGTGCATCTGTTGACCACCTCCGCCACCTAAGGGTAGAGGCGACCCGCCGATCAGCAACAGGCGTTCTTTACCCTCGACCGGGTGGCGTACTCGGTCGATCGGCGCCCCGGCGTGGCCGGCGAACTCGTGCTGCGCCGGTCCGGCGAGCACTTCGAGATCATCGCCAACGGCACGTTCCTGATGGACACCCGCAACGGCGAGTCCGAACGCCTGCTCGTCCGCGCCGCCGCCGATGTCATGCCGCCCGGCGCCCCGCTCCTGATCGGCGGCCTCGGCGTCGGCTTCTCCCTGCGCGCCGCCCTCGACCACCCCAACGTCGGCCCCGTCACCGTCGTCGAGCGCGAACCCGCCGTCATCGCTTGGAACACCGGCCCCCTCGCCGCCGTCCATGACGCCGCCCTCACCGACCCCCGCGTGACCTGCGTGGAAGCCGACCTGATCACCTGGCTCCCCACCCACCCCACCCCGTTCGCCGCCATCTGCCTCGACATCGACAACGGTCCAGAATGGACAGTCACCCCCGGAAACGCAATCCTGTACACCGAATCCGGCCTCACCCTCCTCCGCGACGTCCTCACCCCCACCGGCACCCTCGCCATCTGGAGCGCCGCCGACAGCACCCCCTTCACCACCCTCCTCCGCACCCACTTCCCCCACGTCACCACCATCCCCATCCCCGTCCCCCGCGGCGACCCCGACGTGATCTTCCTGGCGCGGCGTTAGGTCCAGCGGTGTCGGGCGGTGGGTTCGTCGGTGGGGAAGAAGGATTCCAGGCGGATCTCCTGGGCGGCGATGTCCTGGGGGTGCCGACGGTGGTGACCATGGAGAAGTAGCGCAGGGTCAGGCCTCGTCGAGCAGTTCGGTGCTCGCGCGGTCCCGGACGCCGCCGACCGCTTCCCGGTGCACTCGCTGGATCAGCGCGTGCGCGACGTCCGGCCAGTTGAGCACGTGCGGGCGCAGGCCGGCCGGGTCGAACATCAGCCGGATCACGTTGGCCGGGCCGAGCAGCCAACCGAACAGTGCGGCGGCCGCGGTGTTGGTGCGGGTCACGTCCCAGTGCCGGCTGAGCACGACGGCCGGGTACGGCTCGTGTTGGGCGAGCACCCGGTCGACGGCGGCCCGCACCGGAGCCATGACCGGGTCGGCGAGGCCCGAGTCGTGGTACTGCGGCGCGTATCCGGCGGCCAGCAGCAGTTGGTTGCGATCGCGCAGCGGGAGGTCCAGCGTGCTGGCCAGGGTCAGCCCCATGTCCCGGCTGGGGTTTGCCCGGCCGCTCTCCACGAAGCTCACGTGCCCCGGCGTGACCCGCGCCTCGGTGGCCAGGGTGAGCTGGCTCATCCAGCGCACCTGGCGCCAGTGCTGGAGAAGCTGCCCGATCACCGGGCGCCGGTCGGTCACGGACGCCGACGATTGCCACCGGTCGCGCCGCGCCGCACTTCCCTGGGAGGGAATTGAGCGCCGGCATCGGCCGCCCGCAGGGTGGGTGCCGTCCCATCCCCTTCCAAGGAGCAACTGATGTTCACCGTGCACACCGCGGACTCGGCTCCGGCCGGGTCCGCAGCCGCGCTGACCGCGCTGCGGCAGCGGATCGGCGTTGGTCCCAACCTGGCCGCGAGCATGGCCGGCTCGCCCACGTTGATCTCCGGCTTCGTTGCCCTGCAACAGGTTCTGCGCGACTCGACGCTCACCGGGGCGGAGCGCGAGGTGATCGGCCTGACCGTCAGAGACGAGAACGCCTGCCGGTGGTCGATGGCCGCGCACTCGGTTTTCGCTGACGGCAATGGGGTTCCGGGCGATGTCGTCGAGGCCCTGCGTGCCGGAAAGCCATTGCCCGACCCACGCCTGCACACCCTGCACGAGTTCACCGCCACCCTGCTCCGCACCCGCGGCCACGTGTCCGCAGAGCAGACCGATGCCCTACGCGCGGCCAGCTTCGACACCGAGCAGATGCTCGAGGTGATCGCCCAGACGGCCTACACCAGCATGGCGAACTGGGTCGCCAACCTCGCTGATCCACCCCTCGACGAAGCCTTCCGTCCCCGCGAGTGGTCGCCGTAGCAGCCCTGAGTTCTCGGCTCCAGCAGCCGAGCTCCCGGTTCGGACCACATCGTCTCCCGGTTCCGGTTCGGCGAGTCGCCGATTCGGGTCCAACAGCGGTGGGTGGGCGCGCGCAGCGCGGCCACCCACCGCTCGTTGTTCCGAACCAGGGGTTCCCGCCACCCGTGCCGGCGACTCGGGTGCTGGAACTGGGGATTCGGGTGCTGGAGCCGGCAATTCGGGTCGTGGATTGGGGACTCGGCGGCCCGGGGCCGGCCCCTGGTCAGGTGTTCTTGGCCGCGGCCTTGGAGGCCTTCTTGAAGGCGCGGACGGCGGCGAGGGCGTCCTCGTTGGTGACGTCGGCGATGGAGCGGTGGGAGCCCTTGGCGCCGTAGTCACCGGCGGCCTCGCGCCAGCCCTTGGCGGTGAGGCCGAACTGCTTACCAAGGAGGGCAAGGAAGATCTTGGCCTTCTGCTCGCCGTAGCCGGGAAGTTCCTTGAGACGGCGAAGGATCTCGGCGCCGGTCGGGTTGCCGGAAGTCCAGATCGCCTCGGCGCGGCCCTCGTAGTGCTCGACGATGTGGATCGCCAGGGCCTGGACGCGCTTGGACATGGAGCCGCCGAAGCGGTGGATCGCGGGTGGGGTGACGCAGAGTTCGGTGAACTTCTCCGGGTCGTACTCGGCGATCACCCGGGCGTCGACCGAGCCGATCCGGTCGGCGATCTTCTTCGGGCCGGCGAACGCGACCTCCATCGGGATCTGCTGATCCAGCAGCATGCCGATCAGCAGCGCGAGCGGTTCCCGCTCCAGGAGGGCATTCGCTTCGGGGTCCTTGGTCAACCACAGCGCCATGGGGCCATCATGGCACCCCGCGCGACGGTACCGGTGATCGTGGCCGCCACGGCGAGTCTTTCGGGGGCTGAGAGAGTAAGCAGAAAAGAAGCACGCGCCAAGGGATAACAGCGCCATACGATCGGGGCATGCTCCGGCCCACCTACCCGATTCGCACCGCTCGTCTGCTGCTCCGTCCGTTCCGCCCGGACGACCTCGACGCCCTGCACGCCGTCCAGTCCCGGGACGACGTCACCCGCTACCTGTACTGGAGCCCGCGCACCCGGACCGAGGTCGCCGACGTGCTCCGGTCCCGGCTGGGCATGACCGCGCTGGAGCGGGAGGGCGACATCCTGGTGCTCGCGGTGGAACTGGCCGGGGCGGGCACCGTGCTCGGCGACGTGAACCTGGCTTGGCGCAGCGTGGAGCACCGCCAGGGCGAGTTCGGCTTCGTCTTCCACCCCGACCACCACGGCCACGGCTATGCCGGCGAGGCCGCCGTCGAGATGCTCCGGCTCGGTTTCGAGCAGCTCGGCCTGCACCGCATCATCGGGCGCGCGGACGGCCGCAACACCGCCTCCGCCCGGTTGATGGAGAAGCTCGGGATGCGCCGCGAGGCCCATTTCGTGCAGAACGAGGTGGTCAAGGGCGAATGGACCGATGAGGTCGTGTACGCCATGCTCGCCAGGGAGTGGGCGGATCGCTGACCGCACTCATTACCAGTACGCTTGTACCGTTATACAAGCGCGAGAGGAGCCTCCCGGGAGATGGCCAAAATCAAGGTCCAGGGCACGGTCGTCGAGCTCGACGGTGACGAGATGACCCGGATCATCTGGAAGTTCATCAAGGACGAGTTGATCCACCCGTACCTGGACATCAACCTCGACTATTACGACCTGGGCATCGAGCACCGGGATGCAACCGACGACCAGGTCACCATCGACGCCGCGAACGCGATCGCCAAGCACGGCGTCGGCGTCAAGTGCGCCACGATCACCCCGGACGAGGCCCGGGTGGCCGAGTTCGGTCTGAAGAAGATGTGGCGCAGCCCCAACGGAACGATCCGCAACATCCTCGGCGGCGTGATCTTCCGCGAGCCGATCGTGATCGGCAACATCCCGCGGCTGGTGCCCAGCTGGACCAAGCCGATCATCATCGGCCGGCACGCGCACGGCGACCAGTACAAGGCGACCGACTTCAAGGTGCCCGGTCCCGGCACGCTGACCATCACCTACACGCCGGACGGCGGTGGCGAGCCGATGGAGTTCGAGGTCGCCCGGTTCCCCGAAGGCGGCGGGGTCGCGGTCGGCATGTACAACTACCGCCGCTCGATCGAGGACTTCGCCCGCTCGTCGTTCCGCTACGGCCTTGAGCGCAAGTACCCGGTCTACATGTCCACCAAGAACACGATCCTCAAGGCCTACGACGGCATGTTCAAGGACGTGTTCCAGGAGATCTTCGACACCGAGTTCAAGGCCGACTTCGACGCCGCCGGGCTGACCTACGAGCACCGGCTGATCGACGACATGGTGGCCGCCGCGCTGAAGTGGGAGGGCGGCTACGTCTGGGCCTGCAAGAACTATGACGGCGACGTCCAGTCCGACACGGTCGCGCAGGGCTTCGGCTCGCTCGGCCTGATGACTTCGGTGCTGATGACCCCGGACGGCAAGGTCGAGGCCGAGGCCGCACACGGCACGGTGACCAGGCACTTCCGCCAGCACCAGGCCGGAAAGCCGACCTCGACCAACCCGATCGCGTCGATCTTCGCCTGGACCCGGGGGTTGGAGGCGCGCGGCAAACTGGACGGCACTCCGGAGGTGGTGCAGTTCGCCGAGACGCTGGAGCGGGTGATCATCGAGACGGTGGAGAGCGGCAAGATGACCAAGGACCTGGCGTTGCTGGTCGGCCCCGACCAGCAGTGGCAGACGACCGAGGAGTTTCTGTCCACTTTGGACACGAACCTTCAGGCGCGGATGGCCTGACACGTGCTGGACGCGCGCCGGTGCGCGCGTCCATTGCGCGGTCTCACGCTGGGTGCAACAGTTGTCTCGGAAAGTGCACGAAGGCGGTGGCGATGGCCAAGTTCCCGAAACGACCGCTGCTGCTCGGCGGTGGACTGGTCGCCGTCGTCGCGCTCTACGTGATGGGCTCGGACGGCCAGAACGCCACCGGCAGCCAGCCGTCCGATGACCCGAACCAGTGCCAGATCACCGTGACCGCCGACGTGCTGCGGGTGCGCGCCGGACCGGGGACGGACACCGAGATCGTCGGCCGGCTCACCCGTGGCCAGCAGGCCGACGCCGAGCAGGTCGTGCAGAACGGCTTCCGCAAGCTCGCCGAGAACCGCTGGGTTTCCGCCGAGTTCGCCCAACCCGTACCCGGGCGGCCCTGCGGCTGAGTACCGTCGCACCCGTGCGTCGAGATCGTTTACCGGTACTGGGGCTTGCCGTGCTGGTCACGTCGCTGCTCACCGCAGGCTGCGGTGGGTCGCCGGTGGTCGGCGAGGCCGTCGCCGCCGAGAACGCCGTGAGCACTCCGTCCAGGGCCGCGGCCCGGCCGAGCACCCGGCCGAGCCGCCCCAGCCGGGTCGCCCCGCCGTCGGCCTCCCGGCCGGCCGGCGAGGTCGCGCCGGCCGACCTGGTCGGCGTCTGGGAGGGCGAGTACACCTGCGGCCAGGGCAACACCGGCCTCAAGCTCACCATCAAGGAACCGGACGGCGCCGCGTTGCCCACCCTGTTCGAGTTCTATCCGTTGCCGAGCAATCCCAACGCCGCCAAGGGCAGCTACCAGATGGTCGGCGGCCTGACCGGCGGGAAGCTGAAGTTCCGCCAGGAGAAGTGGATCGACCAGCCGAACGGCTACGTGATGGTCGACCTCGTCGTCACCAGCCCGCTCACCTCGGACGTCAAGCTGCTCAGCGGCGACGTGGACGACCCCAACTGCAAGGGCTTCTCGGTCCGCCGCCCCTGACCGGCCGGGAGCGCAACGCCCACGTCGCGCTCCCGTCCGGGAAATTCGATCAGACGCCGGCCACCGACTGGATCCAGCTGCGGTAGCGGGTGATGTTGGTGTAGGCGGTGCGGGTGGCCCGGTCACTGGTGGAGGCCACGCCGACCTGGCGGCCGCCGCCGAACATCGGGCCGCCGGAGTCGCCGCCGGCCGCGATGCCGTTGCCGCGCCGGGCGCAGACCGCGATGCCGCCGAACGCGTCGCTGCAGCTCACCGAGGTGACCACGACGTTGGCCACCTTGAGCAGCCGGGCCTGGCAGTTGATCTCCGGCTGACCGGTGCAGGTTGCGCCCCAGCCGTAGATCTGCACGGTCCGGTTGACCGCGACGTTGGTCGTGGTGCCCAGCGGCGAGTAGGTCGCCGACACGCTGCGGTCCAGCCGGACGACCGCGATGTCGGCGGTGGGGTGCCGGGTGATCGTCGTGCCGGTGGCCATGGTGCCGCCGGTGGTCTGGTCCAGGCTGCCGATCCGGAACGTGTAGGTGCCGGCGCCGGAGACGCAGTGCTTCGCGGTGAGGATGAAGGTCGGCGCGATGATCGTCGCGCTGCACTGCTGGCGGCCGTTGAGGAACAGCCGGGCGGCCCACGGCCCGCTGGTGGCGGTGGTGCCGTCGATGATCATCGGGGTGACGCCCGGCTCGGGGTCGGGCGGCGGGGCCGCGGTGGCGGCCGGGGTGACGCCGACCAGGGACAGCAGCGCCCCGGCGATGATCGTGGCGAAACGGAGTTTCTTCATCGGTCTTCTTCTCGATTCTGCGGCTGTAGCCGCTGCAGGGTGAATCGGGAACGGTGCGTGACACTTTGTTGCCACGCGGCGCCACATTGTCACCGAGACGTGTTTGTCGGTAGATCCGATCGGGTGGAGGCATTCCCACTGTCGGGGCACCCGGGAGTGTGGCCCCGCGGCGTGGGCGCTACGCTCGCCCCGCGATGAACGGGAGCACCGAACTCAACACGTGGGGTTGAGCAGTCGGCGCTCGATCGGGGACTACGCTCCCCCAGTCGGATGAACCAAAGCCGGTGACAGTCCAGGAGGCGCGAACAATGCGCAACCGAGTTGCCTCGCATGGGGTCCACCCGATCCACGGTCGGACACCGGTGCTGGCGCGGGTGGCGGCCGTACTGACCGTTCCGCCGGGCATTCTGCTGGCGGCGGCCGGTCAGGCGAGCGCGGACGGGCTGGCCGCGGTGCCGGCGGCCGCGGACGGGTTCAACATCGCCGGCCCGGTCGGGGTCGCGGCGGTGCTGATGGGCATCGGTGGCCTGGTCACGGGCCTGCTGCGGCGGCGCCGGACCGTGGTGTCCCGGTCCGAGGCGCCCACCGCGGTGATCGAGAAGATCGTGGAGCCGGTGCGCGGCGAGAGCGTCGCCTGACCCCGAGCATGCGACCGGATCCCGGGGTTGGAGCGCAATGGCGTGTTTGCGCCCCAACCCCTGGCACCGGTTACTTCGTGACCGCGTCCAGCGCGTCAACCAGACCGGCTCCGTAGAAGCCGCGGCCGCTGCCGCCGCCCTGGCAGGTGGCCAGGAACGAGCCGTCACCGGTCGGGTCGTACGGGTTCGGCGGGCAGGCCAGGCGGTCGGCCTGCGCCTCGAGCGCCCGGATCACCCGGTTGGCGTTCCAGTTCTGGTGCGTGCTGCGGATCAGCGCGACCACCCCGGCGGCGTGCGGCGACGCCATCGAGGTGCCCTGTGCGTAGCCCCAGCGCCCACCGGTGATCGTGGAGAGCACCCGGCCGTTGCGGTCCGGGGTCTCCGGGATCACCAGCGAGTCACCGCCCGGCGCGGCGATCTCGGTGTCGCCGAGGCCGTAGTTGGAGTAGAACGACTTCCGCGCCGCGGCGCCGACCGCCGACACGCCGACAGCGCCGCTGATCTCCTGCGGCAGCATCGGGCAGTCGTTGCCAACGGTGCGCTCGATCGGGGTCTGGTTGTTCGGACTACCCGGGTCGACCACCTCGTGCGCCAGGTCCCAGTTCTCGTTGCCGAGGGCGACCACGTTCACCACGTCCCGGCCGGCCGCGAAGTCCACCGCCCGGCGCACGGCCTCGGCGGCCGCCCGCTGGTCCGGGTCGTCCCGGCACCACTTGAACCACGGGTCGATGAAGTAGGAGTTGTTGGTGACGTCCATGCCGTGCTCGGCGGCCCAGATGAACCCGCAGATCGCGGCCTCGGGGTAGATGAACCCGTCGTCGTTGACCACCTTCACCGAGGCGATCCGCACGTTGGGGGCCACACCGGCGATCCCGACGCCGTTGCGGGCGGCCGCGATCGAGCCGGCAACGTGCGTGCCGTGCGTGCTGTTCGTCGGCGCCCACGCGGCCGGCGCCGGGTCCGGAATGCCGGAGACGCAGCCGGCCGAGTTGGCCGCGTCCAGGTTCGGCGCGAGATCGGGGTGGGTGGCCTCGATGCCCGAGTCGAGCACGCCGACCAGCACGTTGCGGCTACCCCCGGAGACCACGCTGGCGGCGTCCGCCCGGATCAGTCGCATGTCCCACTGGTTGGCCTCGAGCGGCTCGAACGCCGCCGGTCCGACCCCCGCGGTCGGGTTGGTGCTCTCGATCGCCTCGAGGTCGGTGGCGGCCCGGTTCGCGGCCGGCACCGGCGGGACGAACTCGACCAGCGCGCGGGTCGCCCCCACGCCCTGCACGCCGGGCATCCGGCGCAGCGCCTGGGCGAACACGATGCTCGGCGAGGTGGCGATCACGACGCCGATCTGCGGCCAGCTCTTGAGGATGGTGCCGCCGGCAGCCACGATCGACGCCTCGGTCCGAGCCAGGCCCGCCCCCTGCGGTCCGAGCACCGCGAAGTGCGCGGCCGGGGCTTCCTGCGCGGCCGCGGGCGTGGCGGCCACTGTGGTGAGCGCCGCGGCCGAGGCCATGACTACCGCAGCGGCCAGGCCGCGTATGCGAAGTCTTCGTTGCACGAGTAGTACCTCCATGAACGGACGATGGCCGCACCGCCGCCGCCTGCGACGGCAGCGCGGCCGGGCGGGTGAACCTTGCCGCGCAAAGGGAAGCCGGGGCAACCGCCGTACGGCGGGAATCCGGCGCCCGGCGGTCCGGCCGGTTCTGGGAGAATTCCGGCGTGTCGACCGAACGTCCCCGTGTGCTGTCCGGCATCCAGCCGACCGGTGAGTCCTTCCACCTCGGCAACTACCTCGGCGCGATCCGTCAGTGGGTGGCGCTGCAGGAGACCCACGACGTCTTCTACTTCATCGCCGACCTGCACGCGCTCACCGCCCCGCACGATCCGAAACAGCTCAGCACGCGCACCCGGGCATCGGTCGCGCAGCTGCTGGCCATCGGCCTCGATCCGGAGCGGGCAACCCTGTTCGTGCAGAGCCACATCGCCGAGCACGCCGAGCTCGGCTGGGTGATGCAGTGCCTGACCGGGTTCGGCGAGGCCAGCCGGATGGTGCAGTTCAAGGACAAGTCGGCCAAGCAGGGCACGGACCGGGTCAGCATCGGGCTGTTCTCCTACCCGTCCCTGCAGGCCGGGGACATCCTGCTGTACCGCCCGCAGTACGTTCCGGTCGGCGAGGACCAGCGCCAGCACCTCGAGCTCACCCGGGACCTGGCCCAGCGGTTCAACTCCCGGTTCGGCAAGGTGTTCACCCCGCCAGAGGCGTACATCCTCAAGGACGCGGCCAAGATCTACGACCTGCAGGAGCCGGGCGCCAAGATGAGCAAGTCGGCGTCCAGCCCGGCCGGGATCGTCGAGCTGCTGGACGAGCCGAAGGTGTCCGCCAAGAAGATTCGCTCCGCGGTGACCGACACCGGCCGGGAGATCGTCTACGACCCGGCGGGCAAACCCGGCGTGTCCAACCTGCTGGTGATCTACTCGGCGCTGGCCGGCCGCACCATTCCCGAGCTGGAAAACGATTACGCCGGCCGCGGCTACGGCGACCTGAAGAAGGACCTCGCCGAGGCGCTGGTCGAGTGGGTCACCCCGATCCGCGAACGGGTCCGGTCCTATATGGACGATCCGGCGGAGCTGGACAAGATCCTCACCCGGGGTGCGGACCGGGCCAGGGAGGTCGCCGCGGCGACGCTGAGCTCCGTCTACGACCGGCTGGGGCTGCTTCCGCCGGTGCGCTGAGCTACCGTCTGCCGTTGTGGCAGCACGGAAAGAGTCCATTTGGGTCAGGCTGCGCAACCGGCCGGGCATCGACCACCTGATTCGCGCGGGCGACGGCTACATCACGCGCAACGGTGACCACTACGCCGCCGCGATCACCTACTTCAGCGTGCTCTCGCTGCTGCCGATGGTCATGATCGCGTTCGCGGGCGCCGGGTTCATCCTGGCCGGCAACCAGGACCTGCTGGCCGAGATCCAGAAGAGCATCACCGAGGCCTCGCCACCCGCGTTCGCCGACTTCGTCAACGACCTGATCGAGCAGGCGATCGAGGCGCGCACCTCGGTCGGCGTGGTCGGTCTGCTGATCGCGGCGTACTCGGGACTTGGCTGGATGACCAGCCTGCGCGACGCGTTGAGCGCCATGTGGCAGCAGGCCATCCCGGACCGGCCGTTCCTGCGCAACCTGCTGTCCGACCTGCTGTCACTGATCAGCCTGGGGCTGGCGCTGCTGATCTCGTTGGCGATCACCACGGCCGGCACCGCGCTCGGCGACGTCGTGCTGCGCTGGCTGGGCCTCGACGACGACGGCTGGGCGATGTTCCTGCTGCTGCTGGCCACGATCGCGCTGTCCCTGATCACCAACTGGCTGCTGTTCCTGTGGATCCTCACCCGGTTCCCGCGTCAGCGGGTGAGCGCGCGGGCCGCCATGCGCGGCGCCGTCTTCGCCGCGGTCGGCTTCGAGGTCCTCAAGCAGGGCGCCACGCTGATCTTCACGCTGGTCAAGGACTCGCCGACGTTGGCGTTCTTCGGCCAGATCATCGCCCTGCTGCTGTTCGCGAACCTGGTGTCCCGGCTGCTGCTGTTCGTCGCGGCCTGGACGGCGACCGCCAAGGAGAGCATCGCGGAGCTGCCGGTACCCGGGCCGGAGCCGGTGGTGATCCGCCCGGTCGTCGAGGTGCAGCGGCGACCGCGGTTCCGGGACGGTGCGGCGCTGCTGGGTACCGGCATGGTGCTCGGCGCGCTGTGGGACCGGCGCCGGCGGCGCTGAGTCAGGCGTCGGCGGCCGCGCGGGCCGCCCGGGCCCTGCGCCGCCGCCACCACATCGCCGAGGTGATCAACGCGGCCACCCCGGCCAGCGCCACCAGCGGGAGGCCGACGTTGCCGAACGCGGTGCGGCCGGCGGCGACCTCGGGTTCCGAGCTGTCGGCCGATGCGGGCAGCAGCTCGGCGCTCTCGTCGCTGCTGACCTCGCCCTTGGGCTGGACCTCCGGCGCCCGGTCGACCAGCTCGCCTACCGGCCGGCTGCCCGCGTTCAGCAGTGCGAAGCCGTAGTCGAGCAGCTTGGCGCCCTGGTCGGAGAGCGGCCCGGGGGCGCGCTCGCCGCGCAGCAGCACCACGGCCAGCCGGTGCTCGCCCCGCTTGGCCGCGCCGAGGTAGGTGTGCCGGGCGTCGTCGGTGAAGCCGGTCTTGCCGCCGACGAAGCCGGGGTAGTTGAGCAGCAGCCGGTTGTCGTTGTTGACCTTGAAGCCGGGCTTGCTGGCGTAGCCGGGGAAGTCGATCTGGCGGGTGGCGGCCGCCTCGGCGAACTCGCGGTGCTTCATGGCGGCCCGGAAGATCAGGCTCTGGTCGTAGGCCGAGGTGGTCATCCCGGGCCCGTCCAGGCCGGACGGGGTGGCCGCCCGGGTGTCCAACGCGCCCAGCTCCCTGGCCACGGAGTTCATCTTGTCCAGTGCGACCTGCACGCCGCCGAGCGCCCGGGCCAGCGCGTGCGCCGCGTCGTTGCCGGAGTGCATGACCAGGGCGTAGAGCAGCTGGCGGACGGTGTACTCGCCGCCCGGACCGATGCCGACCCGAGTGCCCTCCTGGTCGGCGTCCTCCTGGGTGCCGACCACCACCATGTCCGGGCGCAGCTCCCTGATCGTCACGATCGCCAGCAGGACCTTGATCAGTGACGCCGGCCGCTCCCGGGCGTGCGGATCCTTGGCCGCCAGCACCTCGCCGGTGTCCAGGTCGGCGATGATCCAGGACGCGGCGGTGATCGCCGGCGGTTCGGCCGCGCCGGTCGGGAAGACCGGCCCGCACTCGCCCATCCGGGGCCCGCCGACCGGGCTGGCCGGCACCGGCAGCGGCGAGGGCCGCTCCTCACCCGGTGGGGGCTCCTCGGACGTGTCCACCGGGGCGGGCGGCACCGCCCGATTCGGACAGCCGGACTCCGCCGGGTTGTCCCCCGGCTGCGCCTTGCGCGGGCTCCTGGCCGTCGCTGATACGCCCGGCGTGGTGATCAGGGCGGCGATGATCAGGACGAACAGCGAGACCACAAGGGTCTGTACTGATCGACTCGCGGTGCTACGCACGAGAGCAGAGTAGGACGCGCCGGTAACTCCTGCTGCGCCGACCCTCCCTCCTTACGGTTCCCACGGACGTGTTCTCGGCACCCATGCAGGTACGGCGTGCTTATACGCTTCGTAATCAATCCCAAACCGGGCGCGCAGGTTCGGCTCCTCGTGCCACCGCACGAACGCGGCCATCACCAGCCAGGCGAGCCCGGCGTAGAGCCACACCGACAGCCGGCCGAGGAGCAGCGCCTGCCCGACGATCGCGGTCACCACGCCGACGTACATCGGGTTGCGCACGAACCGGTACAGCCCGCCGACCACCAGCCGCTCGGTCGGGGCGACGGGTGCCGGGGTGCCCCGGCCGTCCCGGACGAACCGGACGAAGGCGTCCCCCACCACGGCCGCCCCGCCGGCCACCAGGACGCCGCCGAGGACGGCGAGCGGCGGCGCGGTGCGGCCGGGCGACCAGCCGGCAAGCCACCACGGCAGTACACCGGCGACCACGACCGGGGCAGCCAGAAAGAACAGCGCGCTGCCGAGCGCGGCCGCGGAAGTACGCATGCGATCATCCTGCCCGGTACGTTGTCGGCGGCGGGATTCGAGGCAGAGGAGACAATCCGTGGGATTCGTCCAGGACCTGCTGGTCTTCTTGCACCTGCTCGGCATGGCGATGCTGGTGGCGATGTTCTTCCTGCAGTTGCGGGCCGGCGCCGGGGCAAACCTGTCCGTCGGCTGGCTGCACGGCGCCGGGCTGCAGTTGGTCACCGGCCTGGCCCTGCAACTGCTCGCCCCGCTCACCGATGCCGACTACAACCACGTGAAGCTGGGCATCAAGCTGCTCGTCCTGATCGCCATCGGGGTGATCGCGACCGTGTACGTGGTCCGCAAGGTGCCGCCGCCGCGCTGGGTGCCGTTCACACTGTTCGGGTTGGTCGTGCTCAACGTCGGCCTGGCCGTGTTCTGGAACTGACCCGTACCGGCCTTCCTACCGGCGCAGCCAGGCCGCGGTGTCCGGTGGCAGTGCCGCGCCGTCGAGCGGCTTGCTGGTCAGCAGCACCGACTCGTGCGGCGGCAGCGGGACGGCGGCCGGCGAGAGGTTGACCACGCAGGCGAACCCGGGGTCCCGGGCGAAGGCCAGTACCCCCTCCGGCGCGGAGAGCCAGCGCAGCTCGCCGTCGCCGAGGGCCGGCTCGGCCGCCCGGATCCGCAGCGCCGCCCGGTACAGCTCCAGCATCGAGTGCGGGTCGCCGGTCTGCGCCTCGACGGTGAGGTCCTTCCAGGCCAGCGGCTGCGGCAGCCACGGCGGGCTGGTCGCGGTGCGCGGGCTGAACCCGAACGGCGGCTCCACGTCTGACCACGGCATCGGCACCCGGCAGCCGTCCCGGCCGGGGTCGGCGCCGGCCGACCGGTGGAACATCGGGTCCTGGAGCAGCTCGGTGGGAATGTCCTCGACCTCCCACAGGCCCAGCTCCTCGCCCTGGTACAGGTAGGCGGCGCCGGGCAGGGCCAGGCAGAGCAGCGCCCCGGCCCTGGCCCGGCGGGCGCCCAGCTCCAGGTCGAGCGGCAGGCCCCGGCGGCGCAGCCGGTCCGGGAAGCTGAACCCGCTGTCCGTCCGGCCGAACCGGGTGACCGGCCTGGTCACGTCGTGGTTGGACAGCACCCAGGTCGCGGGGGCGCTGACCGGGGCGTGCGCGGCCATCGACTCGTCGATCGCGGCGCGCAGCCGGGTGGCGTCCCACGGGCAGCACAGGAACTCGAAGTTGAACGCACCGTGCAGCTCGTCGGGCCGCAGGTAGTCGGCGAACCGCTGGTGGTCCGGCAGCCACAGTTCACCGATGAGGACGCGTTCACCCATGTAGACGTCGGTCAGGGAACGCCACTCCCGATAGATTTCGTGGACGCCGTCCACATCCGTGTACGCCGTCTCGCCGGCTAGATCGAGTTCCTTCATGAGGACGGCGGCCGAGTCGATGCGGATCCCGTCCACCCCGCGGTCCAGCCAGAACCGCAACACATCCAGGAACTCGGTCCGCACCTCGGCATTGGCCCAGTTGAAGTCGGGCTGCTGGGCGGCGAACAGGTGCAGATACCACTCGCCCGGCGTGCCGTCCGGCTCGGTCACCCGGGTCCAGGCCGGCCCGCCGAAGATCGATCGCAGCTCGGTCGGCGGCAGCTCACCGTCGCGGCCGCGCCCCGGCCGGAACCAGAACCGCTGCCGCTGCGCGGAACCCGGCCCGGCGGCGAGCGCATCCTGGAACCACGGGTGCGCGTCCGAGCAGTGGTTCGGCACGATGTCGATCACCACCCGCATCCCGGTGGCGTGCGCCTGGCCGATCAGCGCCTCGGCCTCGGCGATGGTGCCGAACATCGGGTCGATGTCCCGGTAGTCGGCCACGTCGTAGCCGGCGTCGGCCATCGGCGACGGGTACCACGGGCTGAACCAGAGCGCGTCCACGCCGAGCCCGCGCAGGTATGGCAGGCGCTCGGTGATGCCGGCCAGGTCGCCGACACCGTCCCCGTTGGCGTCGGCGAAGCTGCGCGGGTACACCTGGTAGATCACGGCGTCGCGCCACCAGGGCTGGTTGTCTGCTTTGGACACGCTCACACTCATTTCTGGTAGTCGTCAGCCCTTCAGGCCGCCGGCCGAAAGTCCACTGAGGATGCTTCGCTGGAATATCAGGAACACCACCACCATCGGAAGACTCGCGATGACCAGTCCGGCCAGCAGCTCGTTCAGCGCGACCTGACTGGTGATCGACAATCGGGACAGCGCCACGCTCAACGTCTGCACCTCCGGGTCCTGCAGCACCAGCAGCGGCCAGAGGAAGTCTTTCCAGATCGCGATGATCGTGAAGATCGAGACCACGCCGAGCACCGGCCGGGACAGCGGCAGCACGATGCTCCACAGGATCCGCATCCGGCCGGCCCCGTCGATGCTCGCCGCGTCGACCAGGTCCTGCGGGATCTGGTCGAAGAACCGTTTGAGCAGATAGATGTTGAACGCGTTGGCCACCCCGGGCAGCCACAGCGCCCATGGCGTGTTCAGCAGGTTCACGTGCACCAGCGGAACGTCGGCCACGGTCAGGTAGGCCGGGACCAGCAGTGCCGACGCCGGCAGCATCAGCGTGGCCAGCATCATGCCGAGCACCAGCCAGCCCAGGATCGGGCGCAGCTTGGACAGCGCGTAGGCGGCGGCCACGTCGAAGGCGAGCTGGAACAGCCAGCCGCCGAGGGCGTAGAAGACCGTGTTCGCGAAGAAGTGCGCGATCCGCAGCTCGTCCCACGCCTCGGCGTAGGACTCCGGATGGAAGCTGTGCGGGTACAGCGTGGGGGTCGGCAGGGCCAGCTCGGTCGGATGCTTGACCGCGCCGGTGATCATCCAGTAAAGCGGGAAGAAGAACACCAGCAGGAACACCACGGCGGTGCCGCCGAGCACGGTGAAGTAGACGGCGCGGCCGCGCCGGGAGCGCAGGCTGGCCGGGGAGACGAGGGTGCGCGCTCCGCCGATCTCGGTGCGCCGGCCCCGGGGCGCTCGCGGGGGCGGCGGGGTGGCCGGCAGCGTGGCCGGCGCGGCGATGACGGTCATCGGCGCTCCCTGGTCAGCCACAGGTAGGCGGCGGAGAACAGACCGAGCACCACGAACAGCAGCACGGTCATGGCGGCGGCCAGGCCGAAGTCGTGGTTGACGGTGAACGCGTACCGGTAGATCAGCACCATCACCGTGATCGTGTCCGGGTTGGTGGTGCCGGTGAGCTGGTACGGCTCGATGAACACCTGCATGGTGGCCACGATCTGGAGCAGCAGCAACACGATCATCGCGAACCGCAGCTGTGGGATCGTCACGTGCCGCAGCCGCTGCCAGATGGTGGCGCCCTCCAACTCGGCCGCCTCGTACAGCTCGCCGGGGACGTTCTGCAGCGCGGCGAGGTAGATCAGCGTGGCCGCGCCCATGTTGGACCAGGTGGACACCAGGACCAGCGAGAGCATCGCCGTGCTCGAGTCCTGTGTCCAGGCCGACTCGGGCAGGTGCAGGCCGCGGAGCACGGTGTTGAACAGACCGTTGCCCGGGTCGTAGAAGTACTGCCAGAGCAGCACGGTCACGATCGGCGGCAGCATCACCGGCAGGTACACCGCCACCCGGAAGAAGCCCTTGAAGTGCCGCAACTCGTTGAGCAGCACGGCGATCAACAGCGGCAGGAAGTAGCCGAACAGCAGGGCCAGCCCGGTGAACAACAGCGTGTTGCGCCAGGCGATCCAGAACAGCGGGTCGGCGAACAGGGTCTCGAAGTTGTCCAGCCCGACCCAGACCGGATCGGTGACGAAGTTGACCTGTTGGAAGCTCAGCAACACGCCGCGCACCAGCGGGTACCAGGAGAACAGTGCGAAGCAGACGATGCCGCCGGCCAGGAAGGCGTAGGCGACCAGGTTGTCGGACACCGACCGGCCGAGTCGGGGGCGCCGGTGGCGGAGCAGGGCCGTGGAGACCGCCATCGGACGCCCCCTTTCTCGGTCGTGCGTTCGCCGGTTCGCCGCGGGGATGGAGTTGCCCGGTCCTCCGCGGCGCTCGGTCATGCGTCGTCAGACCGCGGCGAGGATGGAGTTGACCTGGGTCTCCGCGGCGGCGAGCAACTCATCGATGTTCGCGTCCCGGTCGGTCAGCACCTTCGACATCGCGGTGTCCAGCACGGCATAGATCTGCTGCGCGCTCGGCGGTTCCAGCTTCAGCGCGATCCCGGTGTTGCCGTCGGCGAACGGCTTGTAGTTCTCCACCGGCACGTTGGCGAGCTTGGTGGCGGCCTCGTCGCGGGTCTTGGCCGCCTCGCCGGTCCAGATGTTCGGCTCGGGCAGGCCGACCGGGTTCTTGTTGGCCGCGTCGTATTCGTAGTCGTGCGCGATCCGGTCCGGGTTGTCGAACTTGAACGCCAGCCAGCGCAGGCCGGCCCGGATCTTCTCCGGGCTCGCCTTGGCGTTGAACATGAACCCGTCGCCGCCGGCCAGGGTGCCCTGCCCGCCGGGCATCGGGCCGAGGCCGTAGTCCTTGTAGTCGCCCTTGTACTGGTTGACGATCGCCTTCAGGTTGTCGCCGGTGGCGATGTACATGCCGAGCTTGCCGGAGGCCATCATCTGGATCAGGTCGGCGTACTCGAGCAGCTGCCGCTCGCCCATGGTGTTGTCGGTCCACCGCATGTCGTGCAGCTGGCGCAGCACCTGCTTGCCCTTGTCGTTGTTGAACGCGGCCTTCCAGGTGTCGCCGTTCTTGACCGCCACCTCGCCGCCGAGCGAGAACAGCTCCGCGGTGAAGTGCCAGCCGCCGGTGTTGCTCTTGCTGTAGTCGCCGTAGCCGGCGATGCCGTCGCCGAGCGCGGCGATCTTCTGGGCGGCGGTGCGCACCTCGGCCCAGGTCTTGGGCGGGTTGGCCGGGTCGAGCCCGGCCCTGGTGAACAGGCCGCGGCTGTAGAGCAGGCCCATCGAGTAGTTGCGCCATGGCAGGCCGTAGACCTTGCCGTCCTGGCCGGAGAACACCTTCATCAGCTCCGGTCGGATCTGCTTGGCCGCCGGAACCTGGTCCAGGTACGGGGTGATCTCGGCGACCTGGTTGCGGGCGATCAGGTTGGCCGGGTCGGTGAAGTACACATAGAAGAGGTCCTCAAGCTGCCCGCCGGCCAACTTGGTGGCAAACGTCTTGGGGTCCATGTAACCCTCCCGAGCATCGATCTTGATGTCCGGGTTGGCGGCCTCGAACTCGGCCTTGTCATCGAGGAACTTCTTGCGGTCGACGGCCTCGGTCGCCGGCGGCAAGCCGTTGACCGTGATCGTGACGGGCCCGCCCGCCGCGGGAGCGGACCCCTCCGAGCACCCGGCCGCCGCCGACACTCCGAGGACGGCGACAACCAACAGCCCTGCGCCTCGGCCCAACGTGGATCGCTTCATTCGCCAGCACCTTCCTTGGAGCGGCGTCGACAACTTTGTGACCCAGACCATACAAACGAGCACAGAGTTACGCAAGAACGCAACTCAGCAGAGAAATAACTGAATCAAACCGCCTACACCAGCCCAGAGCGGGCCCAACGAGCGCGACCACAGGCTGCGGCTGCGCAGGGGTCGGCACGCGGTGGCCACGTGCGGAGTGCGGGCGAGCAAGCTGGCGACGCGCGGGGCGACTGTGTGGGTGCAGGGATACGCGGAGCGTGAGTGCGCGGGCGCGCGGCGATGCGCAGGTCGGTGGCGACGTGCGGAGTGCCGGCGAGTGGCAGTTGCGCGCGGGTGCGTGCCGGGGGTGCGGCTGAGCGGGCGGCAACTGTGCGGGGCGGGGGGCGGCGCGCGGGATTCGGTGCGCGGGGTGTGGCTGTGCGGACGGCGAAGCGCGGGGTGGGGTGACGTGCGGAGTGCCGGCGAGAAGGGTGGCGGCGAGGGGGTGCGGTGCGTGGGTGGCTATGTGCGGGGTGCGGGGGCGGTGGAGCCGCGGACGACGAGTTCGGGTTCGAAGAGGAGTTCGTCGGGGAGGGTGGCGGCGGAGCCGTTCATCTGGGTGACCAGGAGATCGACGGCGGCCTGGCCCATCGCCTCGATGGGTTGGCGCACGGTGGTCAGGGGCGGGTCGGTGCAGTTCATGAACGCGGAGTCGTCGAAGCCGACCACCGACACGTCCTGCGGCACCCGTCGGTCCAGGCGGCGCACCGCCCGGATGGCGCCGAGGGCCAGCACGTCGCTGGCGCACACGATCGCGGTCACCCCGGCCTGCACCAGCGAGGTGGCCGCGGCCCTGGCCCCCTCCATCGAGAAGCTCGACCGCTGGACCAGGTGCTCCACCCCGTCGTAGCGCCGGGCCGCCGCCTCCAGCGCGGCGAGTTTGCGCCGGGACGGCACATGGCCCTCGGTGCCGAGCAACGCGCCGACCCGACGGTGCCCGAGCGAAACCAGGTGGCCGAGGGCCTGCTCGACCGCGACCGCGTCGTCTGCGGACACCCGCGGGTGCCCCAGGTCGTCCACCCCGGCGTTGACCAGGACCACCGGCAGCTTCAAATCGCGCAGCCGCAGGTAGTGCTCGTGCCCGGCGCCGGCGATCGAGTAGTCGCCGCCGCCGAAGATCACCCCGGAGACCTGGTGCTCCAGCAGCATGTCGACGAACTCGACCTCGGAGACCCCGCCGATGGTGCGTGCGCACAGCGCCGGGGTGAACCCGCGCTGCACCAGCGCGCCGGTCGCCACCTCGGCGAACGCCGGAAAGATCGGGTTCTGCAGCTCCGGCAGCACCAGCCCGACCAGCCGGGCCCGGTCGCCGCGCAGCTTGGTCGGCCGCTCGTAGCCGAGCACGTCCAGCGCGGTCAGCACCGCCGTCCGGGTCGCGTCGGACACGCCGGCCTTGCCGTTGAGCACCCGGCTCACCGTCGCCTCACTGACCCCTGCCTTGCGGGCAACCTCACTCAGCCGTCCAGCCACGGCCGAAATACTACGGCAACGGACTGCAAGAACCCGGCAGACTTCTTGCGGCCATGCCGTCAGTTGTCGATGATCAGTTCCACCTCGCACGGCAGGTCGTGGCAGCGGGCCAGCCGCGCGTCCAGGGTCAGCAAGGGAACCTGCAGCATGGCCGCCAGGGACACGTACAGGGCGTCGTAGAAAGTCAGCCGCTCCCGTTGCAGCCAGGCCATCTCGATCATGGGGCTGGTGTGCGGGTAGCGCTCGTCGATCGTGCGGTCGAGGCACCGCAGAGCGGTCAAGGCGCGGTGCGAGTCCAGTTCGCCGTTGCGCTCCTTGCGCCGCAGCGCATGGCCAACCTCGGCGTCCACCACGTGCGGCGCGTGGCACCAGCTTTCGCCCAGCCGGTCCGTGAGGCCGGCCGCGGTGTGAGTGGTCCCGGTGAGCATGCAGACCAGCACCGACGCGTCAGTCACCAAATCGTTCACGGCGACCTTCATGGATGTCGGCCACGATCGACTCGAGGGTGACGTTGCGCGGGGGGTTCTGCAGCAACTTTGCCCGGTACTCGGTGAGCATCTCCTTCTTGCTGATCATCTGGGCGAGTCGGGTCACCTGCTCGTGCATGTACGACTGCAGGGACTTGCCCTCCGCTTTGGCTCGTCTCCGCAGGGCGTCGTACGCCTCGGGGGGCACGTTCCGTATCTGGATGGTGGGCATGGTGTGACGGTAGTCGAGTAGCGCTGAAGTAGCGCTACTCATTTCGCGGGTTGTTGCTGTCATGCGCCGAGCGTGCCTGAGGCGGCGACGGGCGTACGCGGACTGGAACGCGTTCTGTGGACAACTGGAGGGGTTCGGGACAACTCAGCCGAGCCAGGCGGCGATGCCGCGCAGCAGGCGGTCGCGCAGCGAGTGCGGCGCGAAGGACCCGACGACCGAGTGCCGGGCGATCGTGGCCAACTCGGCGTCCGAGAGCCGAGTGCGGATCGGGTCAGCCGGTCCTGCTCGGTCGGGTGCGCGCCGAACAGTTCCACCCAGCCGCGGCCGTCCGCCAGGTTGTCCTCCACCGCTTCCCCCCACGATTCGGTGAATGTCGTCCGTGGACCGGCCGCCCGCCCGCGCCGCGTCATAACAATGTTGAAAAACCGCCAGTCATGCGCACCGTCCATTACGAACGGTGA
Organism: Actinophytocola sp.; assembly: GCF_035762905.1. Lineage (GTDB taxonomy): Bacteria > Actinomycetota > Actinomycetes > Mycobacteriales > Pseudonocardiaceae > DASYTH01. The sequence goes on along the minus strand of NZ_DASUCC010000120.1, from coordinate 24,809 downwards.
CGGCACCGGTAGGCCGTACCGGTCGGCCAGTTCCACCAGGGTCGCCGGCCGCATCGACCCGGTCAGGTGCAGGTGCGGGTTCGCCTCGGGCAGGGCGCCGAGGTCACGCGGCCACCCGGCAAGGCTACGGTCCGTGGTCGGATCACCGCGCCCGGCCCGCGCCACCCAACAATTGGGTCACGCCTCCCAGCCCCGGGTAGCGCACCTCCACCAGGGGGGTACGGTCTCGCGAATGAACGTAGCGTCCGGCATATCGGACGCTTGGAAAGCGGAAGGAGAACGCCTTGCGCCGAATGCGAGGAATCAATCTCGCCGCCGGGCTGCTTGCGCTCGGCCTGGCCCTGACGGCCTGCGGCGGCAACGACGACCCGGGCTCGAGCGGTACCGGCGACACCAGTGGTGCCCCGGCAGCCTCGGTCAAGGTCGGCCTTGCCTACGACATCGGCGGACGAGGCGACCAGTCCTTCAACGACTCCGCCGCACGCGGCCTGGACAAGGCCAAGTCCGAGTTCGGCGTCGAGGCCAAGGAGCTCGAGGCGGCCCAGGGTGAGACCGACGCCCAGAAGGAAGACCGCCTGCGTCAGCTGGCCGAGGACGGCTACAACCCGGTCATCGCGGTCGGCTTCGCCTACTGCAAGGCGATCGGCGCGGTCGCGAAGGACACCCCGGACGTCAAGTTCGCGATCATCGACGACTTCGAGCCGGACTGCACCGCCGAGAACGTGGCGAACCTGACCTTCGCCGAGCACGAGGGCTCGTACCTGGTCGGCGTCGCCGCGGCGCTGAAGAGCAAGACGAACAACGTCGGCTTCGTCGGCGGCGTCAACGTCCCGCTGATCCAGAAGTTCGAGGCCGGCTTCACCGCCGGGGTCAAGGCCACCAAGCCGGACGCCACCGTGCAGGTGAAGTACCTCACCCAGCCGCCGGACTTCACCGGCTTCAACGACCCGGCCAAGGGTGAGACCGCGGCCAAGGGCATGTTCGACGCCGGCGCCGACGTGATCTACGCGGCCGCGGGCGGCTCGGGCAACGGCGTGTTCAAGGCCGCCAAGGCCAACGGCAAGCTGGGCATCGGTGTCGACTCCGACCAGTACAACCAGCCGGCCCTGGCCGACGTCAAGGACGTGATCATCACGTCCATGCTCAAGCAGGTCGACGTGGCCGTGTTCGGCTTCATCGCCTCGGTGAAGGACAACAAGTTCGCGTCCGGTCAGAAGATCTACGACCTGGCCGCCGGCGGTGTCGGCTACTCCACCAGCGGTGGGAAGATCGACGACATCAAGACCCAGCTGGACGACGCGAAGGCCAAGATCATTTCCGGCGCGATCAAGGTGCCGGACAAGAAGTAGGCGACACGCATCAGTAACGGGCTCGGGGTTTCCGCGCAGCGGCCCCGAGCCCGTTACGGTTCCCCCCACCACCGCGACTTCGACGAGGATGCGCCGATGCCGAATGCGGTCGAGCTGACCGGGATCACCAAACGGTTCCCGGGCGTGATCGCCAACTCCGACGTGAACATCGTGGTACGACCGGGCACCGTGCACGCCATCGTCGGAGAGAACGGCGCTGGCAAGTCCACCCTGATGAAGATCCTCTACGGGATGCAGCGCCCGGACGAGGGCACGATCACGGTCGACGACACGGCGGTGACCTTCCACTCCCCGGCGGACGCGATCCGGGCCGGCATCGGCATGGTGCACCAGCACTTCATGCTTGCCGACAACCTGACCGTGCTGGAGAACGTGGTCCTCGGCAACGAGCCGAAGGCCGGCGGGCGGCTGGACTTCAAGGCGGCCCGGGCGAAGATCGCCGAGATCTCGGACAGCTACGGGCTGGACATCGATCCGGACCGGCTGGTCGACGACCTCGGCGTCGGTGAGCGCCAGCGGGTGGAGATCCTCAAGGTGCTCTACCGCGGCGCCCGCATCCTGATCCTGGACGAGCCCACCGCCGTGCTGGTGCCGCAGGAGGTCGACGAGCTGTTCGGCAACCTGCGCGAGCTCAAGGCCGAAGGTCTGACCATTCTGTTCATCTCGCACAAGCTCGACGAGGTGCTCTCGGTCGCCGACGACATCACGGTGATCCGGCGCGGCACCACGGTGGCCAGCGTCAAACCGGGCGACGTGACCGCCCGCCAACTCGCCGAGCTGATGGTCGGCAACGCGCTGCCGGTGCCCGAGCTGCGCGAGTCGACCGTGACCGACCAGGTGGTTCTGGACGTGTCCGGGCTGACCGTGCGCTCCGAGGACGGCCGCGCGGTGCTGGACGACGTGTCGTTCACCATCCACGCGGGCGAGGTGCTCGGCATCGCCGGCGTCGAGGGCAACGGGCAGGCCGAGCTGGTCGAGGCGCTGATGGGCATCCGGCCGCTGGCCGCGGGCACCGTGCGCCTCGGCGACAAGGACATCAACCACCTGTCCACCCGCCAGCGCCGCAAGGCCGGGGTGGCCTACATCCCGGAGGACCGGCACCGGCAGGGTGTGCTGCTCGAGGCGACGCTCTGGGAGAACCGCATCCTCGGCCACCAGAACCAGGAACCCAACGTCCGCGGCCCGCTGATCGACCGGCGCGCGGCCAAGGCGGACACCCGGCGCATCGTCGAGGAGTACGACGTGCGCACCCCGAGCATCGACGTGCTGGCCGCGGCGCTGTCCGGCGGCAACCAGCAGAAGCTGATCGTCGGCCGGGAGATGAGCGGGAACCCGGTGCTGCTGATCGCCTCGCACCCGACCCGCGGCGTCGACGTCGGTGCGCAGGCGGCGATCTGGGAGCACATCCGCCGGGCCCGCGCCGAGCGCCTGGCCGTGCTGCTCATCTCCGCCGACCTCGACGAGCTGATCGGCATGTCCGACCGGCTCACCGTGATCCTGCGCGGCCGGCTGGTTTCCTCGCACGACCCCAAGTCGGTCACCCCGGAGGAGTTGGGCTCGGCGATGACCGGAGCCGCGGAGGAGGTGGCGTGATGATGAGCGAGCTTGCGAGCGAATCGTTGAGCACCGCACCGCCGCCGAGCCCGCGAGGCGGCGGGCCTTGCCACCACCGAGCTTGCGAGGAGGTGGCGTGATGGGACGGTTATCGGCCCGATCCGTCCTGCTTGGACTCGCGGCACCGGTCAGCGCGCTGGTGTTCGCCGGTCTGATCTGCTCGCTGATCCTGGCGCTCACCGGCACCTCACCGGGCAGCGCGGTCGAGGCGATCGTGGAGGCGGCGCAGCGGCCGCGCACCACGGTCATCGCGATTAACAACGCGACGAACTACTACCTGGCCGCGGTCGCCGTGGCGATCGGGTTCCGGATGAACCTGTTCAACATCGGCGTGGACGGGCAGTACCGGCTGGCCGCGATGCTCGCCGCCGCGCTGGCCGGCGCGTCCTTCATGGAGAGTCTGCCGTCGTTCCTGCGGGTCACGCTGACCATCCTGACCGCGATGGTGGTCGGCGCGACCTGGGCGGGCATCGCCGGGTTCCTCAAGGTGACCCGCGGGGTCAGCGAGGTGATCTCGACGATCATGCTGAACGCGATCGCCACCGCGCTGGTCGCGTTCCTGCTCAACCCGGACCGGATGGCCGTGTTGACCGGCAACGACATCCATACTCCGGAGATCACCGAGGGTGGGCAGGTCTCCGGCATCCCGTTCCCGGACGCCCCGCCGTCGGCCACCGTGCACGGACTGATCGTGGTCGCGATCCTGGTCGGGTTCCTGTACTGGTTCGGGCTTTCCCGCACCCGGTTCGGCTTCGACCTCAAGGCCACCGGGCTCTCCGAGTCGGCCGCGGTGGCCAGCGGCGTCGACGTGAAGCGGATGGTGTTCCTGTCGATGCTGCTCTCCGGCGCGGTCGCCGGCCTGGTCGGCATGCCGGAGCTGCTCGGCGGGGCGCACTCGTACTCGCTGAACTTCCCGGCCGGGGTCGGGTTCATCGGCATCGCGGTCGCGCTGCTCGGCCGCAACCACCCGATCGGCATGGCGTTCGCGGCCCTGCTGTGGGGGTTGCTGGACGCGAGCGCCAACGGGCTGGAGGGCAACGACGTGCCCAAGGAGATCCTGGCGATCATGCAGGGCGTCGTCGTGCTCTCCGTGGTGATCGCCTACGAGCTGGTGCGCCGCTACCGGGTCCGGCTCGAACAGCGTGAAGTCGGCAGGGCACTGGGCAGCACCAAGGTTCCCGAGGCGGTGGGGTCATGACGACGGGACTGACCGTGGGAGTCGAGCCGGCGCCGCAGCGCCGGCAGCGCCGGATCCGGCCGAGCGCGTACCTGCTCGCCTCGCTCGGCGCGCTCGCGATCGTGTCGCTGGTGCGGGTGTTCACCGGCGCCACCGACCTGACCTCGAGCGGCACCATGGAGGCCGCGCTCACCGCCGCGGTGCCGATCGCCCTCGCCGGCCTCGGCGGGCTGTGGGCGGAACGGGCCGGCGTGGTCAACATCGGCCTCGAGGGCATGATGGTGCTCGGCACCTGGGGCGCCGGCTACGCCGGTTTCCACCTCGGTCCGTGGGCCGGCATCGCCTTCGGTGTGGTGCTCGGCGCGCTCGGCGGCCTGCTGCACGCGGTGGCCACGGTGACCTTCGGCGTGGACCACATCGTCTCCGGTGTGGCGATCAACCTGCTGGCCCCGGGCCTCGCGCTGTTCCTGAACAAGCTGGCCTTCTCGGACCCGGCGCTCGGTGGCGGCGAGAAGCAGTCGCCGCGGCTGCAGGACGTCTACCACGTGACCATTCCCGGCCTGTCCGACCTGCTGAACACCATCGAGGACAAGCACTGGTGGCTGGTCTCCGACGTGGCCGGGCTGCTCGGCGGGTTGGTCACCAACGTGTCGCTGCTGACGATCCTGGCCGTGCTGCTGCTGTTCGGCAGCGTGTTCGTGCTGTGGCGCACGCCGTTCGGGCTGCGGCTGCGCTCCTGCGGCGAGGCGCCGGTCGCGGCCGAGTCGCTCGGCGTGAACGTCTACAAGTACAAGTACGCCGCGGTGATCGCCTCCGGTGCGTTCGCCGGGCTCGGCGGGGCCATCCTGGCGATCTTCTCCAGCCAGTTCCGGGACGGGCAGACCGCCGGCCGCGGCTACATCGGTCTGGCCGCGATGATCTTCGGCAACTGGCGGCCGGGTGGCCTGGCCGCCGGCGCCGGGCTGTTCGGCTACACCGATGCCATGCAGCTGCGCGGGGCGGACGCGGTGCACGCGCTGCTCCTGCTGCTGTGCATCGCGCTGCTGGTGGTCGCGGTGTTCCAGCTGCGGGCCGGGCAGCGGACTCTGGCGATCGTGGCTACCGTGCTGGGTGTGCTGTTCGGCTGGTGGTTCTTCGCCACCGACGCGCTCCCCTCGGAGCTGGTCGGTGCCGCGCCCTACGTGGTCACCCTTTTGGTGCTCGCCCTTGCCTCCCAGCGACTGCGCATGCCCAAAGCGGACGGGCAGGTCTACCGCAAGGGTGAGGGCGGTTGACGCGGTCCACTGTGGACTGGACGGACCTGCGGGCGAGAGCGGAGGAGGCGGCGGGGCTGGCGTACTGCCCGTACTCCGGGCTGAGCGTCGGTGCCGCCGCGCTGGTCGACGACGGCCGGATCGTGGTCGGCTGCAACGTGGAGAACGCCTCCTACGGGCTGGGCCTGTGCGCGGAGTGCACCCTGGCCGGACAGCTGCGGCTGACCGGGGGCGGCCGGCTGGTCGCCATCGCCTGTCGCAGCGGCACCGGTGAGCTGCTGATGCCGTGCGGCCGCTGCCGGCAGGTCATCTACGAACTGGGCGGTCCGGAGTGCCTTGTGGACACCCCGGCGGGGCCGCTGCCGATGCTCGCCGTGCTGCCGCACGCGTTCGGACCGGAGGATTTGCCGCAATGACCCGTGAGCCGATGTCCGCCGTCGACGTCATCCGGTCCAAACGGGACGGTGGGCGGCTCTCCGACGAGCAGATCGACTGGGTGGTCGACGCCTACACCCGTGGCGTGGTGGCCGACGAGCAGATGTCCGCGCTGGCCATGGCGATCTACCTGAACGGGATGGACGCCGAGGAGACCGCGCGGTGGACCGCGGCCATGGTCGACTCGGGCGAGACGCTGGCGCTGACGTCGTCCCGGCCGACCGTGGACAAGCACTCCACCGGCGGGGTCGGCGACAAGATCACGCTGCCGCTCGCGCCGCTGGTCGCCGCGTGCGGAGCGGCGGTGCCGCAGCTGTCCGGCCGCGGGCTCGGGCACACCGGCGGCACGCTGGACAAGCTGGAGTCGATTCCGGGCTGGCGGGCCCGGCTGTCCACCGAGGAGATCGTCCGGCAGTTGGACACCGTCGGCGCCGTGGTGTGCGCGCCGACCGACGGCCTGGCCCCGGCCGACCGCAAGCTGTACGCGCTGCGCGACGTGACCGCCACCGTGGAGTCGATCCCGCTGATCGCCAGCTCGATCATGAGCAAGAAGATCGCCGAGGGGGCGGACGCCCTTGTGCTGGACGTCAAGACCGGCACCGGCGCGTTCATGCGCACCGTCGAGGCGTCCCGCGCGCTGGCCGCGGCGCTGGTCGAGATCGGGCAGCAGCGCGGCCTGAAGGTCTCGGCGCTGATCACCGAGATGTCGGTGCCGCTCGGCCGCGCGGTGGGCAACGCCGTCGAGGTGGCCGAATCGGTCGAGGTGCTGCGCGGCGGCGGCCCGGCCGACGTGGTCGAGCTGACCCTGGAGCTGGCCAGGGAGATGCTGTCGCTGGCCGGGCTGTCCGTCGATCCGGCGCCGGTGCTGGCCTCCGGAGAGGCGTACGAGACCTGGTGCCGGATGATCAGCGCGCAGGGTGGTGACCCGGAGGCGGCACTGCCGACGCCGGCCCACGTGCACCTGGTCCCGGCACCCGCCGACGGCGTGCTGGCCACGCTGGACGCCTACGCGGTCGGGGTGGCGGCCTGGCGTCTTGGCGCCGGCCGGGCCCGCAAGGAGGACCCGGTGCAGGCGGCCGCCGGCATCATCTGCCACGCCAAGCCGGGCGACCGGGTGCGAGCCGGCGATCCGCTGCTCGAGCTGCACACCGACACGCCAGACGCGGTGCCGGCCGCGCTGGCCGCGCTGGCGGGGGCGGTCACCGTCGCCGACGCCGCCCCCGACCCGGTGCCGCTGGTTCGCGAGGTGCTGCGGTCCGTCACCTGACTCGGGCGGTGCGGCGGGCGCGCGCCATGGCCAGCCCGCCGAGCCCGACGGCGACCACCCCGATCACCACGGCGATGTAGCCGCCGACGATGCCGTAACCGGTGCCCGGACCGCCGTCGGCGGCGGCCACGACCAGGCCGCCGACGACCGTCCCGACCAGGCCCGCGACCATGGCCCCCATGGCCGCCCTTCGCCCGGTCCGGCCGGTGAACCGGGTCAGCGCCAGGCCGCCGGCGACCACGCCGGCCAGCCCGAGCACGGCGGCCACCAGGGACCAGAACCGCCCGGCGGTCAACCCGTAGGAATCGGCGACGGCCGGGGCGTAGCTGGCCGCCGCGGTCGGCAGGTGCAGGACGAACATGAGGTGCTCCTTGTCTCCCGTGACGTGACACCCGTGAGCATGTCCGGTGGACCCGCCGCCGGTCGTTGTGCGCACGCAGGCACTTCGCACTGCCGCGGCCGCCGTAGCGGGGCCCGGAGTACCGCGGGTGCGGTAGCCGGCTGATCGTCCTGCCGCAGGAGTCGCCGGCGCGCGGATCCGGTTAGGGTGCGGGGATGAGCCGGGGCCGGATCGGTGCCATCGACTGGTTGATCGCCGTCGGCGTGGCGGCGACCCTGCTGGTCGCCGGGCTGTCCGGCCAACCGCCCGGCACGGGTCTCGACCCGATCGGTTACGCCCTGTTGATCATCGGCGGTCTGGCGCTGGTCGCGCGCCGCCGGGCGCCGGTCGCCGTCCTGGCCGGGACCGGGGTGTGCGCGCTCGGCTACCAGGCCGTCGGCTTCGACGTGCCCGCGGTCGCCTACCTGTTCGCGGTGTACGCCGCGGTCCGGGCCGGGCACCGCATCGTCACGGTGGCGGTTTCGGTGATCATGCTGGTCGCGCTGCCGCTGGCGATCATGGCCGCCCCGGCCGACCTGCCGGTGGGCGAGGCGTTCGCGCACGCCCGCAGTGCCCTGGAGCTGGCCTGGCTGATCGCCGCCGGTGCGGCCGGTGAGGCACTGCGCCAGGCCGAGCGGCGGGCGGACGAGGCCGAGCGCACCCGGGAGGAGACCGCGCGGCGCCGCGCCGACGAGGAGCGCCTGCACATCGCGCGGGAGCTGCACGATTCGCTCACCCACCAGATCTCGGTGATCAAGGTGCAGGCCGAGGTCGCCGTCCACCTGGCCCGCAGGCGGGGCGAGGAGGTGCCGGAGGCCCTGCTGGCGATCCGGGAGGCCGGCCGGGAGGCGGCCCGCGAGCTGCGCGCGACCCTGGAGGCGCTGCGGGACGACGACCGGAACCCGCCACACGGGCTCGACCACGTTCCGGACCTGGTGCAGCGGGCCCGCACGGCCGGACTGGACGCCCGGCTGACGATCGAGGGACACCGCGACGACCTGCCGGCCGAGGTGGACCGGACCGCGTATCGGATCGTGCAGGAGTCGCTGACCAACGTCGCCCGGCACGCCGCGGCCAGCACCGCGTCGGTCCGGATCGACTACCGGCCCGACACCCTGGTCATCCGGGTCGATGACGACGGCACGGCCACGACCGACGCCGCCCCGGTGCCCGGCGTCGGGCTGCTCGGGATGCGCGAGCGGGTCACCGCGCTCGGCGGTCGGCTGCGGGCGGCGCCGCGCAGCGAGGGCGGGTTCTCCGTCCAGGCCGAGCTGCCCGTGGACCAACCGTCATGATCCGGGTCCTGCTGGTCGACGACCAGCCGCTGATTCGCAGCGGGTTTCGTGCGCTGCTGGACAACGAGGACGACATCGAGGTGGTGGCCGAGGCCGCCAACGGCAGCGAGGGCCTGGCGCTGGCCCGGCAGTACGTGCCGGACATCGCGCTGATCGACATCCAGATGCCGTTCGTCGACGGCATCGAGGCGACCCGGCGGATCGTCGCGGACCCGGCGCTGGCGCGGGTGCACGTGGTCATCCTGACCAACTACGGCCTTGACGAGTACGTGTTCAACGCGCTGCGCGCCGGGGCGGCCGGGTTCCTGGTCAAGGACATCGAGCCGGAGGACTTCCTGCACGCCGTGCGCGTGGCGGCGCGCGGCGACGCACTGCTCGCCCCGTCGATCACCCGCAAGCTGATCGACCGGTACGTCACCCAGCCCCTCGAGACCGGTGCCGGCACCGGTCTCGAGGAGCTGACCAACCGCGAGCGCGAGGCCGTCGCCCTGGTCGCGCAGGGCCTGTCCAACGACCAGATCGCCGACCGGATGGTGATCAGCCCGCTGACCGCGAAGACCCACATCAACCGGGCCATGACCAAGCTGCACGCCCGCGACCGGGCCCAACTCGTGGTCCTCGCCTACGAGTCCGGTCTGGTCACGCCCGGCGGCTCGGGATCCGGCCGCACCAGCTGACGACGTAGCCTTTCCGCCTGGTCACGTAGCCCGCGTGGTGCTGTTGCCCGCTCAGGCCTCGTTCGCCGGGTCCACATCCTCGACGCCGTCCTCCGGCGCCCGGTTGTTGGTCTTGGCCTTGGTGTTGCGGCGCCGGCTCTGCCTCGGCAGCGTGGTCGGCGGGCGCAGTTGCGGGGTGCCGCCACCCATCATCAGCTCGGCGAAGGTCGCCATCGCCTCGTCCAGGTGTCCGCCGATCCGGCGCACCGAGTCCTCGTTGCTCTTCTGCACCAGCGAGGCCAGCGCGTCGCGGTCCGGGCGGTTCGCCAGCGTGCCCTCGACCTTGGTCAGCGCCTGGTCGATGTTGCCGCCCACCTCGGTGAGGGCGGCCGTGAAGCCGTCCTCGACCTTGTCCAGCCGGGTGGTCAGCTCGTCCAGCCGGCCGGTGACCTGCTCGAGCCGCTTGGCCAGCGCCTCCAGCCGCTCGGTCCCGTCGACGGTGTTCTTGGTGTCGTCCAGCGAGCCCTCCAGCGCCGTGCGGGTGTCGTCCACCTTCGCCTGCACGGTCTTGGCGGCCTCGTCGATCCGGGTGCGCAGGCCGGTCTCGGCTTGCTCGATCCGCTCGCGCACGGGGCCGTGCACCGAGCTGGGCAGCAGGTCCAGCTTGCCGTCCTGCTTGTCCAGGTGACCGTCCAGCTCGTCGAGCCGCCGGTGGATGTTGGACAGCTTGTCCTCGAGGCCGTCCATCCGGCCGGCGACGCCCTCGAACCGGCCGGCCACCCCGTCCAGCCGGCCGTCGAGCTGGGCGAACGGCGAGGCGAGCTTGTCCACGATGGCCTCGACCGCGCGGCTGAGCGCGGCGATCGCGCCGTCCTGGGCGTCGAGCTTGGCGAGCGCGGCGTCCAGCCGCTCGCCGAGTGCGTTGGACTCGGCGCGATCGGGCATCTCGGAGAGCCGCTTGCGGACCGAGCCGATGGACTCGAGCGGCGAGAGCCGGGCGTGGATCTCGTCGAGGGCGTCGAAGATCTGCTGTTGTTCACTCTCACGGATCTCGGCCGCGCGCACGAGCATGTTGCGCATCCGGTCGAACGACACCGTGTTGTTGTTGTTCTCGTTCACGGAGCTGGCCTTCGTCCTGGGGAGGAGGAGAATCGACGCAGGGGAGCCTAGCCACTGCCAGAACGCATCCATACGCCACCCGTTAGTTCGCCGCTGGGCCGCGCGCCACCATACGTGACCGGTTGATTACCCGATCAGGCCATACCGGCTGCCGAGTACCGTTGGCCCATGCTGCCGACGAAGCCCGCCCCGGTGACCCCGGAAGCCGTCCGATCTGCGCCTAAGGTGTTACTGCACGATCACTTGGACGGGGGTCTGCGCCCACAGACAGTGATCGAATTGGCTGAGGCGAGCGGCTATCGCGACCTTCCCACCACCGACGTCTCCGCGCTCGGCGCGTGGTTCCGCGAGTCCGCCGACTCCGGTTCCCTGGTCCGCTACCTCGAGACGTTCGCGCACACCGTCGGCGTCATGCAGACCACCGACGCGCTGGTCCGGGTCGCGGCCGAGTGCGCGGAGGACCTGGCCGCCGACGGTGTGGTCTACGCCGAGGTGCGCTACGCCCCGGAGCTGTGCAGCGAGCAGGGCCTGCGGCTGGACGGGATCGTCGAGGCCGTGCAGGAGGGCTTCCGGCTCGGCATGGCCCGCGCGGCCGAGACCGGGCGGATCATCCGGATCGGCACGCTGCTGTGCGCGATGCGGCAGAACGCCCGCTCGCTGGAGATCGCCGAGCTGGCGGTGCGCTACCGCGACTCCGGCGTCGTCGGCTTCGACATCGCCGGGCCGGAGGCGGGCTTCCCGCCCACCCGCAACCTCGACGCGTTCGAGTACCTCCGGCAGCAGAACGCCCACTTCACCATCCACGCCGGCGAGGCCTTCGGTCTTCCCTCCATCTGGGAGGCCCTGCAGCACTGCGGCGCCGAACGCCTCGGCCACGGCGTCCGCATCGTCGACGACATCAAGGCCGACGAGGACGGCGGCATCCAGTTGGGCCGCCTGGCCAGCTACGTCCGCGACCGCCGCATTCCGCTGGAGATGTGCCCCACGTCCAACCTGCAGACCGGCGCCGCGACCTCGATCGAGAACCACCCGATCGGCCTGCTCACCAAGCTCCGCTTCCGGGTCACCGTGAACACGGACAACCGCCTGATGAGCGGCTGCACGGTGTCCAGCGAAATGTCCCGTCTGGTCGACGCGTTCGGCTACACCTGGGCCGACCTCCGCTGGTTCACCATCAACGCGATGAAGTCCGCCTTCATCGGCTTCGACGAACGCCTGAACATCATCAACACCGTGATCAAGCCCGGCTACGCAACCCTGATGAACGAACCCATTCCCTGATCCCGCCCACCCCCACCCACCCGCTCCGGCTCCCCAACACGCGCGAGTCCCCGACCCCAGCCCGGCGAGTCTGCGGTGCGGTGAGTCCCCGGCTCCGGTCTGGCGAGTTCCCGGTTGCGGTGCGGCGAGTTGTCGTTTCCAGACACGTGAGTGTCCGAGTTGCCGTTTCCAGCGTGAGGTCGGGTGGCTAGTGGGAGCGGAGGCGGTCTTCGAAGGCGCGGAGGAGGGACTGCCAGGCCTTGATCTCGGCATCGAAGGGCGGGCTGGGGGCCAGGCGAGTGGGGTCGGGGCGGAGGATGAAGGACACCAGCCAGCCCAGGGTTTCCGACTGGGACAGGGCGGCGGCGACGGACTCGTCCTCGGCCCACTCGGCGGCGTCGGTGAGCAGTTCGATGGCCAGGTCCAGCTGCACCGGATCGACCGTGTCCGGGCCGCCGGCCAGGTCGTCGGCCAGGCCCTGCAGAACGTAGGTGTTGTCCTGCTCGACGGTGACGTCGAGGCTGCCGTCGGTTGCGCGGGTGGACACCTCGTCCCATGTGGACACCTCGGCGAGGTCGTTGTCCTCCGTGGGGGTGGCCAGGTACTTGGCCAGGGCGCGCGGTGATGGGAACACGTCGATCTGGCCCTCGGAGCCGAGGAAGATCGGCTCGTCGTCGAGGTAGCACCGAAGGGTGTAGTAGTCCGAGCTTTCGGTGACGATGCGGATCGGGTCGATGCCGACCTCGGCCCAGAAGCTGAGCGGCGCCTCCTCCTCTTCGTCTTCCTCCTCGTCCTCCTCTTCTTCCTCGTCGGCGTCCTCGTCCTCCTCCTCGTCCTCTTCGGACTCGGTGGCGTCCTCTTCGGACTCGTCGATGTCCTCGGCGCCGAGGACGATTTCCGACTCCTCGGACTCGGCCTTGAACGCGGCCAGCTCATCGGTGGTCTGGTCGAGGGTGGCGGCGTCCACCTCGGGGACGGCGACGACCACGTCGAGGGCGTCGAGAACCTCGTCCCAGCGCTCGGAGATCTTCTCGGCGAGATCGGTCCAGAGCCGCTCGCCCTCCCGGCCGGTGAACGGATACGTGCCCTGGGCGAGCATCTGGAAACCGTCCGAGGAGTCCAGGATCTCGTGCACGACCTCCAGCTCGCAGACCTCGGCCAGGGACCGCACGATGGCCACGATGTCGGCCAGTTCGCCGACGGTCCACGTGTCCGGCTCCTCGGCGACCAGCTCGGGCACGCCGACCAGGTCGTACTGGTGCGCCTCGTCCGGCAGCAGCTCGGCGACGGACAGACCGGGCACCACCGACCAGGCCGGGTGATCGACCAGGTCGTGCTCCTCGACCGTGCGCACGAAGGCGGCCAGGTGGGCCGCATCCGGGAAGGCGTAGAGATCGTCCTCGTGACCGAGGAACGCCTCCCACTCCTCGCCGTCCTCTCGCCAGCGCGGGGCCCACAGTGTGACGAGATCGCCCTGGGGCAGCCCGAGCTCGATCGGAACTATGTCCTGAGCCATTGGAGGTCCTCCTGGTGAGCGCACCAAACGTCGGAAGCCTACGGGGTGCTGATGAGCAATGGGATCACCGGTCGGAGCGAAGGGTCGACGGGTCGAATGACAGCGGGTCATCGGGGTCGTCATCCTCGGGCAACGGGTCCGGCGGCGCCGGATCCGTTGCCGGAGTTGCCGCTCGCGGCGCGCTGTCCCAGCCGGCCGCGCGGGCCGGTGACCACCCGATCAGCTCCTCCAACTCGGCCGTGGCGTTGTCGCCCAACACCAGGGCCACCTCGTTGAAGCAGCGCTGCCGGGCGAACTCGGTCGCCTGGTACACCGCCTCGATCACCATCCGGCCCAGTTCCTGCCCGCCCATCGACATCGCGGCCGGGTGCAGCACCAGCCCGTACAGCTCGCCGCTGGCGTTGGTGGTGGCCTGCACCAGCCGGCGCTGGTCCATGCCGATCCCGGTGGTGCCGGCGATGATCCGGGGCAGCCGGGCGGCCGCCGCCCGGCGCTGCTCGGCCTGCGCGAGCAGCTCGTCGACCGGTGGCTCGGGTGTGCTCACCGGGTTCTCCGGATCACGTCCGCCCAGTCGACGTACTCGTCGGCGGCGGTGCCCGGGGTCAGGCCCAGCGCGGCCAGGCTCGCCGTCACCTCGGGGGAGACCACCGTGCTCAGGGCCTGGTGCAGCCGGCCGCTGGCGTTGCGGGTCGCCTGCCGGGCCACCGCGACGATCTCGGCGGCCAGCTCCTCCGGCTTCATGGTGAACGCCGAGCCCTGGATGTCCAGCTCCACCAGCCGCCCACCGGGCTGCACGGTCGCCGTCACGGCGCCGCTGCGCGAGGACGCCCGCCCGGTGACCGGGCCACGCCGGGCGATGTGCGCGGTCACCCGCGCGCCGGTCTCCCTGATCTTCTGGTCGGCGCGCCGGATCTCGGCGTCGAGGTGGTCCTGATACCCGCTCATCGATTCATGAAGTTACCCGGAAATCAGCCGGTCGGCCGGTAGAAGCCCAGGAACGGCATCCCGATGTTGGAGGTGCGGATCGGGTTGACCTGGACCGGATCGCCGGCCTCGATCATCTGTCCGTTGCCGACCACCATGGCCACGTGCCCGTTCCAGACCACCAGGTCGCCGGGCGCGAGTTGGCCGGGGTCCACCGAGGCGCCCACGGCCTGAGCCGAGGAGTGCCGCGGGATCTCCAGCCCGGCGTTGCCGTAGGCCCACGAGGTCAGCCCGCTGCAGTCGGTGCCGGACGGCGGATTGGACGCGCCCCACACGTACGGGGTGCCCAGCGCGGACATCGCGTTGCGCACCGCCTGCGCCGCGATCTCGTTGGGCGCCTCGGCGGAGCTGCCGTCCGGCAGGTTCACGCCGACGCCGGTGCCGGGCTGGATCGGGATCGCCTGCGGCAGCCGCGGGCCGACCGCGGTGCCGCCGCCACCTCCGCCGCCGAAGCCGCCACCGCCGCCGCCGGCGGCAAAACCGCCACCGCCGCCGGCACCGGAGCCGCCGCCACCGGTCGCGGCCCCCGGGGGCGGCTGGGTGGCGACCCCGCCGTTGCCGGAGGGGTCGGCGAACGAAGGGGTGGTGATGCCGTCGACGGACGGCCCGAGTTGCCCGCCGAGCCCGCCGAGCGTGCCGACGTCGACGGTGGTCAGGTTGGCCAGTTGGCCGACCAGCGGGGTGAGCTGGTCGCGGACCCGTTGTAGCGCCTCGCCGGTTCGGGTGCTGTACTCGTCGGCCATCGTGCGCACGCTGGCGTAGGCCTGCATGGCCCGGCCGCTGTCGCCGTTGGCCGCCGCGGCCGCCGCGGCCTCGAGTACCGGGGTGGCCCGGCCGACGAACTCGGTGATCAGGTTGTCGATCGTGGTCCGCCCGCTGGTGACCGCCTCGGTGGCGGTGCTGGCCACCGTGCCGGCGGCGGTGCTGTTGCCGGCCAGTGCGGTCATCGCGTTCTTGACCTTGGCGACCTGCTCCTGGAACAGCCCGGCCTGCTGGCCGTACCAGCCGCCGAGCGCGGTGCGGACCAAGGCGTCGTGGTCGCCGTCGAACCCGGTGAGCGCGGTGCTGGCCCGGCGCAACGAGTCGGCCGCGGTGCTGCCGCTGCCGGTGTCCCCGTCCAGCTTGGCCCGGTGGTCGCGCATCGGGCGAGTGAAGGTCTCGATACTCACGGCGCCTCCGCGGGAGAAAGTGCGTCGGCGCGGCTCATGACTGGCCCGCCTGGTTGATCTGGGCAGCGGCCTCGACGTCCTCCTGCTGGTACCCGGTGAGCCCCTTGCTCACCGAGTGGGAGAGCGCGGCGATGCCGTTGGCCACCGCGGTGACCCCGTCGAGTTGGGCCTGGGCGGCGGTCCGGAACGCGCCGGAAAGGCCGACCTCGGCACCGAGCTTGCCGAACACGTCCTCGGGCAACGCGTTGACGCCGTTCAGCGTCGTGCTGCCGACCGAGCGCACGTCGCCCGCCAGCCGGTCGGCCCCGGTGCTGTAACCCAGCAGCGCCTGCTCGTCGACTTCGACGCGATTTCCCTCGCCCGCCATCGCCCTCTCCCCATGCCGTGCCCAGCGCTGGTGTCAGATTGCCCTATGACGGGCGCGCCGCGGGGGAAGTTCCCCCGATCAGACGCCCATCGGATGCCAAACGGTCTTGTTCTCGAGGAATGCCCGCAGCCGGGACACGTCGGGCTGCCGGGTCCAGTCCGGCTCGCCGCTCGGCGCGCGCAGCACCCGCTTGACCGTGCCGGCGGCGGCGCGTTCCAGGTCGGTGCGCAGCGCCTCCGGTGCGCCGGCCAGGTCGAGCGCGTTGACGTCGGCGTGCGAGGCCAGCCACGGGGCCAGTTCCGCGGTGCGGCCGGTCAGGATGTTCACCACCCCGCCGGGTACGTCCGAGGTGGCCAGCACCTCGGACAGGGTGATCGCCGGCAGCGGGCGGTCCTGGCTGGTCACCACGACCGCCGTGTTGCCGGTGGCGATCACCGGAGCCAGCACGCTGACCAGCCCGAGTAGCGCGGAGGACTGTGGGGCGAGAACGCCGACCACGCCGGTGGGCTCCGGGACGGAGAAGGAGAAGTACGGTCCGGCCACCGGGTTCGCCGCGCCGAGCACGGTGGCGACCTTGTCCGCCCAGCCGGCGTACCAGACCCAGCGGTCCACCGCCGCGTCCACAATGGACTGAGCGCGCTTGGCGCCGCCCTCGCTGGCCGCCACCTCGGCGATGAACTGCTCGCGGCGGCCCTCCAGCAGCTCGGCCACCCGGTAGAGCACCTGACCCCGGTTGTACGCGGTGGCGCCGGACCAGCCGGGGAACGCCTTGCGGGCGGCGGCGACCGCGTCCCGAACGTCCTTTCTGGACGCCAGCGAGGCGTTGGCCAGGAAGCCGTTCTTGTTGTCCCGCACCGGATAGGACCGGCCGGACTCGGAGCGGGGGAACGCGCCGCCGATGTAGAGCTTGTAGGTCTTGGCGACCGACAACCGATCAGACATCGAGGTATGCCTCCAGCCCGGTGCGGCCGCCCTCACGACCGAAGCCCGATTCCTGATAGCCGCCGAACGGGGCGGTGGGGTCGAAGCGGTTGAACGTGTTGGCCCAGACCACGCCGGCGCGCAGCCGCTGGGCCATCCACAGGATCCGGGAGCCCTTGTCGGTCCAGATTCCGGCGGACAGGCCGTAGGGGGTGTTGTTCGCCTTGGCCACCGCCTCGTCCGGGGTGCGGAAGGTGAGCACCGACAGGACCGGGCCGAAGATCTCCTCCCGGGCGATCCGCATGGCCTGGCTGACCCCGGCGAATACCGTCGGAGCGAAGAAGAAACCCTTGTCCGGCAACGGACACGGGCTGGTCCACCGGCTGGCGCCCTCCTCCTCGCCGGACGACACCAGCTCGCGGATCTTGGCCAGCTGCTCCTTCGAGTTGATGGCGCCGACGTCGGTGTTCTTGTCCAGCGGGTCGCCGAGCCGCAGCGTGGACACCCGGGCGTGCAGCTTGTCCAGCAACTCGTCGGCCACCGACTCCTGGACCAGCAGCCGGGATCCGGCGCAGCACACGTGCCCCTGGTTGAAGAAGATCCCGTTCACGATGCCCTCGACCGCCTGGTCCAGCGGGGCGTCCTCGAACACCACGTTGGCCGCCTTGCCACCCAGCTCGAGGGTGAGCTTCTTGCCGCTGCCGGCAAGGGATCGCTGGATCAGCTTGCCGACCTCGGTTGAGCCGGTGAACGCGACCTTGTTGACGCCGGAGTGGTTGACCAGCTCGGCGCCCACGTCGCCGGCCCCGGGCAGGATGTTGACCACTCCCGGCGGCAGCTCGGCCTGCTGGATGATCTCGGCCAGCACCAGCGCGGTCAGGGGGGTGGTCTCGGCCGGCTTGAGCACCACGGTGTTGCCGCAGGCCAGCGCCGGGGCGATCTTCCAGGCCGCCATCAGCAGCGGGAAGTTCCACGGGATCACCTGGCCGGCGACGCCAAGAGGCTTCGGAGTCCGGTCTGTGCTTGTCGAAAGGCCGGCGTACTCCAGCTTGTCCGCCCAGCCGGCGTGGTAGAAGAAGTGCGCGGCGGCGAGCGGGACGTCCACGTCCCGCGACTCCCTGATCGGCTTGCCGTTGTCCAGGCTTTCCAGCACGGCCAGCTCGCGGCCCCGCTCCTGGAGCATGCGGGCGATCCGGTAGATGTACTTAGCCCGCTCGGCGCCGGGCATCTTGCCCCAGACCCGGTCGTAGGCCCGGCGAGCCGCCTGGACCGCCTTGTCCACATCGGACGGTGCGGCGGTGGAGACCTCGGCGAGCACCTCCTCGGTGGCCGGGTTGATGGTCTTGAGCGGCTCGCCCGCGCCGTCGACGAACTGGCCGTCGACGAACATCCGGTAGTTGGGCTTGAGGTTGGCGATGTCCCGGGACTCCGGAGCGGGGGCGTACTCCCAGGTTGGGGTGCTCATGATCAGTCCACCGTCACATAGTCCGGGCCGCTGTAGTGGCCCTCGAGTTGGGTGCGCCGCTGCATCAGCAGGTCGTTGAGCAGGCTGGACGCCCCGATGCGGAACAGGTTGGGGGACAGCCACTGCGGCCCGGCCACCTCGTGCACGGCGACCAGGTAGCGGATGGCGTCCTTGGTGTTGCGGATCCCGCCGGCCGGCTTGACCCCGCGCAACTCGCCGGTGGCGGTGTGCCAGTCGCGCACGGCCTGCAGCATCACATGGGTGACCGGGAGCGTGGCGGCCGGGGACACCTTCCCGGTCGAGGTCTTGATGAAGTCGCCGCCGGCCAGCAGTGCCAGCCAGGACGCGCGGCGCACGTTGTCGTAGGTGACCAGTTCGCCGGTCTCCAGGATCACCTTGAGGTGGGTCTCGCCGCAGGCCGCCTTGATCGCCCTGATCTCGTCGAACACCTGCCCGTACCGGCCGGAGAGGAAGGCGCCCCGGTCGATCACCATGTCGATCTCGGTGGCGCCGGCCTCGACCGCCGACTCGGTGTCGGCGACCTTGACCGCAAGGCTGGCCCGCCCGGACGGGAACGCGGTCGCCACGCTGGCGATGTTGATCTGGGTGCCCCGCAGCGCGTCGACCGCGGTCGGCACCAGGTCGGGGTACACGCAGATGGCGGCGACCTGGGGCACATCGGGCCGCTCCGGGTCCGGGCGGCGGGCCTTGGCGCACAGCGAGCGGACCTTGCCGACGGTGTCCGCGCCCTCCAGCGTGGTCAGATCGATCATGGTGATCGCCGTGTCGATCGCCCACAGCTTGCTGGCTTTCTTGATGCTGCGGGTGGCCAGGCCGGCCGCGCGCTGCTCGGCGCCGACCTGGTCGACCCCGGGCAGGCCGTGCAGGAACCGGCGCAGCGCGGTCTCGTCCCGGGTGGCGTCGGCCAGGGCGGCTGGTAACCCCTGGTCCGACCGGGTGATGGAGGGAACTGCCATGGCGCAGAGTCTAGGCCGCCGCGGGGGGTGTGCCGTGCCGACCGGTCCGTGACCGGATCGCGACCAAGGCGCTGACCTGCGGGTTTGTGTGCCCGAGTCGGCAACTCGGGGTACCGGAGCTGGGGACTCGCCGAGTGGTGGTCGGGCGTCAGGACTCGAGTTGGGGGCGGTCGTCCTGCTGGTGGAGCTTCTTCTTGGCCTTCTTCGGCTTGGCCCGGTGCACGTCCACGCCGCCCCAGAAGCCGAACCCGGTGACCTTCACGACCGGGCACCCGGGCGGGCCGGTCACGTGCGCGCGGTCCTCGAACCCGCCCATGAAGCCCACGCCGGTCACGATGACCGTGATGTCCTCCGGAACGACGATCTCGACCCCGCCCATGATCGCGAAGGCCTGGATGGTGGTCTCGGCGTCCTCGAACTTGGCGTCGGTGAGGTCGATCTGGACGCCGCCCATCATGGCGAACGCGGTGAACGTCGGCGGCACGGTCCAGGGCCCCCCGCGAATGGAGCCCGACATGATCGCGACTGCGGCGGACGACGTGCCCCGGCCGCCCACCCGGTTGCGGTGCATGGGCAGCGAGCCGGTTCGGGTGGCGGCGGCCGGCACCGGCAGATCCCGGGTGATCGGCACCAGATCCCCCATGGTCTTGGCGGCGTAGACCTTGTCGAGCCGTTCCTCCAACTCGTCGACCGTCAGCCGCCCCTCGGCCATCGCGTCGTGCAGGATCTTCGCGATCCGCTCCCGGTCCGCGTTCGAGGCACGCATCTCGTGCGGTTCGGGAACAGCAGGCAGGTCACTCACACCGGCGAGGGTAGCGCGCGTCACCTGATCAGGTGAGTCACCCCGACTGTCGATACTGCGCGAGGTGGTCCCGGCACAAATACAACGTCAACCCCTCCGGTGTCAGCGTCCGGGACAGCCCGCCCCACGTCTCCTCCGGATCCAGCTTGGTCAACATCGCCCGCAGCGCCCGGAAGTCGGCATCGGTGTCGGCGTGCGCCTCCGGCAGCGGGACGGCGCCGCCGCGCACCTCCTGTTGGTACCGCAGGTCGGCCTGCAGTTGGCTGGCCAGTTCCTTCATCAGGTCGCAGTCCGCCTTGAGCTGCTGGTCGAGCGTGCCTACGGCAACCCCGAGCACCGGCCCGGCCAACGGCGCGGCGTGCTTGAGCACGATGATCAGGTTCCGCAGGTACGGGCCGAGCTTGCGAAACCACTCCGCCGGCTGCGTCACCGGGTAGACCCCGGCCGGCTCGGGCAGCCGATGCCACGCTCCCGGCTCCTCGCAGTACAGATGGATCTCGTACGCCGACCCGGCTATCCGCCGCCGATCCGCCGGAACCACGGCGAACACGCTGGGACACCGCGCCTCGACCTGGCTCTGCGCCAGCCGTTGCAGCCGCAGGAACATCCGCTGTATGTAGTCGCTCTGCTGGCCCATCGACTCGCCGAGCCGGTTCACGGTGTCGGTGAGCTGGTCGATCGCGGCCTGGGTACTCCGCTCGGACGGAGCGAGCCCGAGGAGCAACTGCGGGATCTGGACCAACTCCCCGGAACGGTGACATTCGATGTCGTAGCGCGGCACCGCCCGGGCCAACCGTGCCTGCAGGTTCTCGTAGTCGTACAGCTCCGGACACGAGTCCTCGCACGGGCAGGGCACCTGGCGGGTGATGTCCAGACCGGGAAACCGTTGCAGGGTCACGTTGAGGCCGTCGTCGAGAACGCTGAAGAACCCGGCCGGCGTCGGCCCCCGGACGGTCAGCTCGACCGCGTTGCGATGCCGGTCGGCGCTCACCAGCGCCAGGTGCCGGCCGTCCGGATGGGCGAGCAGCGCCCCGGTGCGCCAGTGGACGTTGCGGCTGAACCGGTGCGACCGGGCGATGAACCAGGTCGGGATGCCGGGCGGCATGGTGTTGAGCCGGTAGATGACCCTGATCTCCCGGGTGTCCTCCCGCCGCCGCAGCGCTTCCCATTCGGCCTGGTAGTTCGGCGGGTTCCACTGCAACCGCTCGACCACCAGGCTGACGTCTCCCGAGCGTGTTCCTTCCACCCGGTAGGACAGGTCGTACTTCTCCATCATCCCGAGGAAGTGCTGCCGGACCCCGTGGTCGAGGTCCGCCCACAGTTCGTTCAGGTGGTCCCGGGTCAGCACCCCATGCCGCTCCGCCACCTCGGGGCTGTCCAACACCTTGCTGATGTAGTCGTTCACCCAGGCCGGCCGAAGCACCACGATGTGATCCAACTCGGGATCGTCGGGGTAGTAGAGGAGGTCGCCCAACTCGTGCATCGCTTTCGCGATGTAGCGCTGCTGCCGGGAATCCGGCACCCGGTTCCGGGACATGACCTGCCACATTCGGTCCGGGCTGATGTGGTCTGCCTTGGTAAGTCGCAGCGCGATCGCGGCTCGTTGCCAGCTTCGCGGCCATTCGGAGCCCATCAGCGGCAGCCGCGCCGCGTGGTCGGTCAGCAAGGTGCGCAGCCCGTCAATGCCGTCCCCGGTCGCGCTGTCCACCTCGACGCTGGCGACGATCATCGGGTACTGCTGGCGCAGGTCGGCGATCGGAAGATCCACCGGTCGGCCGTGGATGTGGGTGGCCACCAGGACGACCGGCGAATCGGGCGCCCGGGCCTTGATGATGTCCAGCCAGTAGTGGAGTTTGCCCTGCTCCCAGCCAAGGCGGGAGTTCCACAGCAGCACGAACAGCGACCGGTCGGTGAGGAAGAACTGGTGGGTGGCGTGGTAGATCTGCTGCCCGCCGAAGTCCCAGGCGTGCAACGACATCCCTACGTGGCGTTCATAGGGATGATCGAGAACCAAATCGCTGATCATCAGGCCGTGCGTGGACGGCTCGTGCGGATTGTGCCGGCGGCGAGCCAGCGCCTTCACCAGCGAGGTCTTTCCTACCCCGCCCTCGCCAACGACCAGCAGCTTCGACACCCACAGCCTGATGCTGCCCGCCTTCCTGGCCCGCAGGAATGCCAGCACGGCTTCGGTTCCCGCGGCGGTGATCTCCGGCGGCGGGGAGACGAACGGGTTTCCGGCCACGGACAGATCGGTCAGCCCGGGCATCTCGACCAGCCAGTTCGGCAGTTCGACGAGGTTGTTGCTGGCCAGCAGCAACGTGGTGAGATTGGTGAGTTGGGCGAGGCTGTCGGGCAGCGCGCGCAGTTGGTTGTTGTCGAGACTCAACTCGACAAGGCCGCTGAGCTGGCCGAACCCGTTCGGGAATTTCGTCAGCTGGTTCTGGCCGGCGCGCAGGCTGGCCAGTTGGGTCATCCCGATGATCTCGTCCGGGAGCGCCCGCAGCCGATTGCCGAAGACATGCAACGCCCTGAGGTTGGTCAGTGCGCCGATGCTGGCCGGAAGTTCGGTCAGCTGGTTGTGGTGCAAGAACAGTCGATTCAGACCGGTCAACCGGCCGATCTCGTTCGGAAGGCTGGTCAGCCGGTTCTCGCCCAGGTCGAGCCAGCGGAGTCTGGTGAGGTTGCCGATCCAGCCCGGAAGCTCGGTCAGCTCGTTGCCACTCAGGAAGAGTGTCTGGAGGCCGGTGAGTTGGCCGATCCAGTCCGGCAGGCTTCCAAGCTGGCAGTCGGAGAGGTTGAGGAACGCGAGCCTGGTGAGTTTCGCGAGTTGGTCGTCGAGGGCTCGGAGCGGATTGTCGTGCAACGAAAGCACGATGAGGTCGGTGAGGTCGCCAAGCCAGGTTGGTAGTTCGGTCAGGGCATTGTCGTCCAGGCGCAGCGATGCCAGCCGGGTCAGGTTGCGTAACCAGTCCGGAAGCTCGGCCAGTCCGCAGTCGACGAGGCCGAGAGCGGTGATCTTGGTGAGGTTGCCGAGCCAGTCCGGCAACCCGGTGAGCTGGTTGTTGGACAGAAATAGGATGTCGAGGTGGGTGAGCCTGCCGAGCCATTCCGGCAGTTCGGTGAGATTGTTACTGCTGGCGTACAGCCTGGTCAGATCGGTCAGGTCGCCGATCCAGTCGGGCAGCGCGTCAAGTTGGCAGGCGTTGATGTCCAACGACCTCAGGCCACGCAGTTCGGCGAGCCAGCCGGGGAGACCATCAAGTTGGTTATCGCCGAGGTGCAGGTCGACCAACCCGGTCATTTGGCGGATCGCGCCGGATACCTCCGTGAACTGGTTTGCGGAGAGCCACAGCGTGTCGAGGTTCACCAGGTCAGGCAGCCAGTCAGGCAGCTCGGTGAGTTGGTTGGTTTCGAGCCGGAGAGTCCGGAGACGGGTCAGGCGCGCCAGCCAGTCCGGCAGTTCGGTGACTCCGCATTCATTGAGATTGAGACTGGTGAGTTCGGTCAGATTGCCGACCCAGTCTGGCACCGACGTCAATCGGTTGTTGCCGATCCAAAGACCGGTGAGGTTGGTGAGCCTGGCCAGACTGTCCGGGAGCCGGCTGAGCTTGTTGTCATCGATACCGAGCTTCACCAGCTGGGTCAGATCGCCCATCTGTGGCGGCAACCGGGTCAGCTCGTTGCTGAACAAGGAGAGCTTCTCGAGTTCGGTGAGGTTGCACAGCCAATCTGGTAATTCGACAAGGTAGTTGCCGGCCAGGTTGAGTTCGGTGAGGTGGGTCAGATCGGCGAGTTCGGGCGGCAGCGCGGTGAGGCAGAGGTCCCTGAGGTCCAGGGAAGTGCTGTCGCCGAGTTGTTCGATGCGGCGCAGGGCCTCGTGCACCGGGTTAGTGAAGCACGGTGAGGAATGCGGTCCAGGAGGTGGGCGGGAAGGTAAGGGTCGAGCCCGGGGCGTTCTTGGAATCGCGCACCGCCACCGTCGGGGCGGTGACAGCGACCTCGACGCAGTTGCTCGTGGTGCCGCTGCGACTGCTCTTGCGCCAGATGGGTGGGGTGTTCATTCGGTGCTCCTCGATTCGCTCTCCACGCTGGCAATGAGCCGACGGGACTCGTCCGGTGCCAGGGCCACGGCAACCAGTTGGCGCACGGCAAGTTTAGTGGACCGGACATGGGGCTCCTCGCTGAGGAAAGCGGCGACCTCCCGTGATTCCAGATGAACCACGCTCCGTCCGTCGCTGAGGTCCAGGACGATGAGGGGGCCGTGCAGGCCGGGAGTGGCGCCTGCGCTGAACGGGAGTACCTGGACGGTGATGTTGGGCCGCTGGGAGCAGGCCACCAGGTGTTGCAGCTGACGCTGCATCACGCCGGGTTCGCCGACGGAACGGCGCAACACCATCTCGTCGAGAATGGCGTGCAGTTTTGGTGCGCCACGTCTGGTCAGGAGGGCCTGCCGGGCCATGCGTGCAGCCACCAGCGCGTTGACCGCGGATTCCGGCAGTGCGGGATCTATGCCGCGCATCGCTGCCGTGGCATATTCGGCGGTCTGTAGGAGGCCGGGCACCAACTGCGGCTCGAAGTTGACGATGGCGGTGGCGTCGGCCTCCAAGGCCATGAGATCCCGCCATTCGGTGGGAAGGTCGGCGGGCTTGAGTTGCCACCAATTGGGTTCGGCGCCATTGCGGACGAGGTCGAGGAGTTCCTCGCGGCGTTTGGTTGGCACGCGGTAGAGGCCGAGGAGGGCGGCGACGTCGTCGGGGTAGAGGCCGCGGTCGCCGGTCTCCAT
>NZ_DASUCC010000119.1:0-23145 GCF_035762905.1 Actinophytocola sp. | reverse complement strand
GCTGACCGCTCTCGGGGCGCGGGTCACGATCGCCGCGTGTGACGCCGCGGACCGTTCCGCGCTTGGGCAACTGCTGGCCGGGTTGCCGGTGGGGTTGACCGGAGTCGTGCACGCCGCCGGTGTGCTCGACGACGCCACGGTCGAGTCGCTGACCACGCGGCAGCTGGACACCGTGTGGGCGCCCAAGGTGGATGCGGCGATCAACCTGCACGAGCTGACCAAGGACATGGAGCTGGCCATGTTCGTGTTGTTCTCCTCCGCCGCCGGAATCATGGGATCCCCCGGGCAGGCCAACTACGCCGCGGCCAACGCCGCCCTGGACGCCCTTGCCCAGCACCGCCGGGCCAACGGCCTACCGGCCACCGCGCTGGCCTGGGGCCTGTGGGCGCAGGCCAGCGGCATGACCGGACACCTCGACGAGGCGAACCTGGCTCGGCTGCGGCGGGCCGGAACCGCACCGCTGTCCGCCGAGGAGGGCATGACCCTGTTCGACACCGCCACCCCGCTGGACCGGGCGCTGGTGGTGCCGATGAAGCTGGACGTCGCGGCGCTGCAGGCCCAGGCCGGCGGCACCGCCGTGCCGCCGATCCTGCGGGACCTGGTGCGCGTCCGGCGCACCGCGGCCACCGTGGCGCAGGTTTCCGAGCTGCGCCAACGACTTGCCGGTTTGCCGGCGACCGAGCGGGACCGCACCCTGCTGGATCTGGTCAACACCAACGTCGCCGCCGTGCTCGGCCACACCGGCACCGAGGCGATCACCCGCAACCGGGCCTTCACCGACCTCGGCTTCGACTCGCTCACCGCGGTCGAGTTGCGCAACCGGGTCAACGCCGCGACCGGACTGCGGCTGCCGCCCACCCTCGTCTTCGACTACCCCACGCCCGGCATCCTCGCCAAGCACCTGGGATCGGAGCTGGTCCAGGACGGCGCCGACGGCGCCGACGCACTGCTCGCCGAGCTCGACCGGGTGGCGACCGCGGTCCTGGAACTGGCCGCGGACGACGAGGTCCGCGGCCGGATCGCGGCCCGGTTGCGGGCCCTGCTCGACGACGCCGTGGCCGCGCCGGCCGATGACGGCGACGTGGTGGCCCGCCTCGAGTCGTCGACCAACGACGAGCTTTTCGACTTCATCGACAAGAACCTCGGGCTGTGAAACGAAATGAGTGGATTCCAGTGGCCGATGTCGACAAGCTGCGCGACTACCTGACCCGGGTGACCGGTGAGCTGCACCGGACCCGCCTTCGGCTTCGCGATGTCGAGGCCCGGGGGTCCGAGCCGATCGCGATCGTGGCCGCGGCCTGCCGGTATCCCGGCGGCATCGGCTCGCCGGAGGACCTGTGGCGGCTGGTGTCCGCAGGCGAGAACGTGCTCTCCGGGCTGCCGGTCGACCGTGGTTGGGACGTCGACAACCTGTTCGACCCGGATCCGGCCGCGCTCGGCAAGTCCTACGTGCGGCACGGCGCGTTCATGCCCGAGGCCGCCCAGTTCGACGCCGAGTTCTTCGGCATCTCGCCGCGCGAGGCGCTGGCGATGGATCCGCAGCAACGGCTGCTGCTCGAGGTCGCCTGGGAGGCCGTCGAGCGGGCCGGCATCGACCCGACCTCGTTGCGCGGCAGCCAGACCGGGGTCTACGTCGGTGTGCTCGGGCAGGGCTACGGCACCGGGCTGACCGAGGGCGCCGGGGAGGTCGAGGGGCTCATCGGCACCGGAACGGCCGGCAGCGTGGCGTCCGGCCGAATCTCCTATGTGCTCGGCCTGGAAGGCCCCGCGGCCACCATCGACACGGCGTGCTCCTCGTCGCTGGTGGCGCTGCACTGGGCGTGTCAGGCGCTGCGGGCCGGCGAGTGCGACCTGGCCCTTGCCGGGGGCGCCACGGTGATCGCCACGCCCGCGGTGTTCGTGGAGTTCTCCCGGCAGCGGGGTCTGGCACCGGACGGGCGGTGCAAGGCGTTCGCCGACTCCGCCGACGGGTTCGGCTGGTCCGAGGGCGCCGGCATGCTGGTGGTGGAGCGGCTGTCCGACGCGCACCGGCTCGGCCACCGGGTGCTGGCCGTGGTGCGGGGCTCGGCGATGAACCAGGACGGCGCGTCGAACGGCCTGACCGCGCCGAACGGCCCGTCGCAGCAGCGGGTGATCCGCGCCGCGCTGGCCAGCGCCGGTCTGGCCACACAGGACATCGATGCCGTGGAGGCGCACGGCACCGGAACGACGCTCGGCGACCCGATCGAGGCGCAGGCGATCCTGGCCACCTACGGGCGAAACCGCCCGGCCGACCGGCCACTGTGGCTGGGTTCGGTCAAATCCAACATCGGCCACGCACAGGCCGCGGCCGGGGTGGCCGGCGTGATCAAGATGGTGCAGGCCCTCCGGCACGGCGTGCTGCCGAGGACCCTGCACGTGGACCGGCCGACCTCCCGGGTGGACTGGGCCGCGGGCGCGGTGGAGCTGCTCACCGACCAACGGGACTGGCCGGAGGCCGACCGGCCGCGCCGGGCCGGGGTGTCCTCGTTCGGCATCAGCGGCACCAACGCCCACGTGATCCTCGAACAGGCCCCGCCGGTGGAGGCTCCCGGCGCCGAGGACGGCGCGGGCCTGCCGGCCTCCGTGCCGTGGGTGATCTCCGGCCGGAGCGAGCGGGCGCTGCGGGCGCAGGCGGCGCGGCTGCGCGAGCAGGTGGCCGCCCGGCCCGAGCTGCGGCCGGCGGACGTCGGGTTCTCGCTGGCCACCACGCGGGCGGCGCACGAGTACCGGGCGATGATCACGGCAGTCGACCGGGCGGGTTGCCTTGCGGCGCTGGACGCGGTGGCCGCCGGGCAACCCGCGCCGAACCTGATCACGGGGGTCGGGTTCGGTCCGCCGAGCGTGGCGGTCGTCTTCCCCGGCGGGGAGATCCCGGAATCCGAGCGGCTGCACCGGATTCCGGCCTTCGCACAGGCCCATGCCGCCGTCCGGGCACAGTTCGACGAGCTGGGGTGCTGGCCGGGCCCGGCCGAGCGGTTCGCCACCGGGGTCGCGGTGTTCCGCCTGCTGGAAGCCTTCGGGGTGAACCCGGACTTCGTGACCGGGGACGGGTTCGGCGAGATCGTCGCCGCACACGTCGCGGGCGTGTGGTCGCTGGCCGACGCCTGCGCGGTGCTCGCCGCCGACGACCCCGGCGCGGCGCTGCGCACGGTGTCCTACCGGGACCCGGTGCTCTCGATCGTGGCGGATGCGACCGGCCGGCTGGTCGGCACCGAGCAGGCGCGCACCCCTGAGTACTGGCTGGACCGGCTGACCGGGACGGACCGCTCGACCGGTCTGGACTGGCTCACCGCCGAGGGCATCGTCACCGTCACCCCCGCCGACCTGGCCGGTGCGCAGCCGGCCGAGGCGCTCGCCGGGCTCTGGGTGCGCGGCGTGCCGGTGTCCTGGGGGACCTACTTCCAGGGCAGCGGCGCGGTCCGGGTCGAGCTGCCGACCTATGCCTTCCAGCACAAGCCGTACTGGCTCGCCGGCAGCGGCGGGTTCGCGCCGTCCTGCGCGGTGGGCCTGCCGCCCGCGGAGCGCACCAATGAGTCCGATGTGGACGGATGGCGGTACCGGGAGACCTGGGTCCCGGTAACCACGCCGTCGCGGGCACCGGTGACCGGCGCCTGGCTGCTGGCGATCCCGGAGCGGCAGGCCGATCATCCCTGGGTGAGCGGCGCCGTCCGGTCCCTGACCGGCCGGGGCGTCGAGGTACGCCAACTCGTGGTGGCTGACGCGGATCGCGCGGTGCTGGCCCGGGCGATCGGCGCCATCCTGGCCGGTGGTCCCGGGCCGGGCGGGGTGCTCTCCCTGCTGGCTCTCGACGAGGCCGCGCACCCGGAGCATCCCGAGCTGCCCTTCGGCCTGGCCGCGACCACGGCTCTGGTGCAGGCGCTCGGCGACGCGGGGGTGCCGGCGCCGCTGTGGTGCGCCACCCGGGGCGCGGTGTCGGTCGGTCCCGGTGACGGGGTCGGCTCGCCGGCCCAGACCGCCGTGTGGGGCTTCGGCCGGGTGGTCGGCCTCGAGCATCCGCAGCGGTGGGGTGGCCTGGTTGACCTTCCCGATGCGGTCCCGGCCGATGGCGACGCCGGACTGTCCGATGTGCTCGGTGGGATGGCGGAGGATCAGGTCGCCATCCGCGCGGCCGGCGTGTTCGGCAGGCGGCTGGTGCACGCCTGTGACGACCCGCACACCGCGCGGTGGGCGCCCCGCGGCACGGTGCTGATCACCGGCGGTACCGGTGGGATCGGTGCCCAGGTCGCCCGGTGGCTGGCCGGCGCGGGCGCCGAGCACCTGGTGCTGACCTCCCGCAGCGGGCCCGGCGCGGCCGGCGTGGCCGAGTTGACCGCGCAGCTGGCCGAGTCCGGCGTGCGGGTGAGCGTGTTCGCCTGCGACGCCGCCGATCGGGACGCGGTGACCGCACTCGTCGGGCAACTCCGCGCGGGCGGCGAGCAGATCCGGGCGGTCCTGCACGCGGCGGGCGCGCTGCAGGTCGGGCCGTTGGCCGAGCTGAGCATGGCCGAACTGGCCGCGGTGCTGGCGGCGAAGGCGGGCGGAGCCGCACACCTCAGCGAGCTGTTCGAGGCCGAGGAGCTGGACGCGTTCGTGCTGTTCTCCTCGATCTCGGCCACCTGGGGCAGCGGTACCCAGGCCGGTTATGCCGCCGCCAACGCCTACCTGGACGGCCTTGCGCACCAGCGCAGGGCGCGCGGCCTGCCGGCCACGTCGGTCGCCTGGGGCCTGTGGGGCGAGATCGGCATGGCCGCAACGGATGAGACCAGCGCGGCGCTGCGCGACCTCGGCCTGCTGCCCATGGCGCCGCCCGCGGGAGTCGCTGCCCTGCGGCGCGCGCTCGACCGCGACGACACCTGCGTGACGGTGGCCGACGTCGCCTGGGACCGGTTCACCCCGCGGTTCACCGCCTTCCGGCCGAGCCCGCTGCTCAGCGCGCTGCCCGAGGTTCGCGTGCTCGCACCGGCCACTTCGGACGACGGGAATGCCGGCGCCGCAACGGTGCTCGCCGCGCGGCTGGCCGAGCTGTCCGCCGCCGAGCAGGAGCAACTGCTGCTCGACCTGGTGCGGGACCGGACCGCGGCGGTGCTCGGACACGACTCGACGGAGGGGATCGAGCCGGGCCGGGCGTTCAAGGACCTCGGTTTCTTCTCGCTCACCGCGGTGGAGCTGCGCAACCGGCTCGCCACCGCCACCGGCCTCGACCTGGCCCCGACCCTGATCTTCGACCACCCCACCCCGCTGATCCTGGCCGAGTACCTGTGGGCCGAGCTGATGGCCGCACCCCGGGAACTCGCCGTCGCCACTCCCGGTGCCGTCGCGGTGACCGACGAGCCGATCGCCGTGGTGGGCATGGGATGCCGGTTCCCCGGCGGCTCGGACGACCCGGACCGCTACTGGCGGGCGCTGCTCGACGGCGTGAACGGGGTGCGCGAGGTGCCGCCGGACCGGTGGGACGCCGCGGCCTACTACGACGAGGACCGCTCGGCCAAGGGCAAGGCCTACACGCAGCACGGCGGGTTCCTCGCCGACATCGCCGGCTGGGACGCGGCGTTCTTCGGGATGTCCCCGCAGGAGGCGTTGCGGCTCGATCCGCAGCACCGGTTGCTGATGGAGCTGATGTGGGAGGCGTTGGAGGACGCCGGAATCGCGGCCGACCGGCTGCGCGGCAGCCGGACCGGCGTGTTCGTCGGGATGGTCGACTCCAGTCAGTACCTGAAGCGGCAGACCGAGGCCGAGGGCGCGGCCCCGATCGACGACCCCTACTTCGGGCTCGGTGGCTCGCCGAGCGCCGCGGCCGGGCGCATCGCCTACCACCTCGATCTGCGCGGGCCCTGCCTCACCGTGGAGACGGCGTGTTCCTCGTCGCTGGTGGCCACCCACCTCGCCGTGCAGAGCCTGCGGCGCGGTGAGTGCGACCTCGCACTGGTCGCCGCCAGCTCCGCGCTCATCCACCCCGACGTGTTCGTGGGCGCCTGCAAGATGGGCATGCTCGCCGGCGACGGGCGGACCAAGTCCTTCGACGCGGCCGCGGACGGGTTCGTGATGGGCGAGGGCTGTGGCGTGGTCGTGCTGCGGCGCGCCTCGGACGTCGGCACTGACACCGGTGCGGGCGGGCGGCGCGCGCATGCGGTGATCCGCGGTTCGGCGATCACCCAGGACGGTCAGAGCAACGGCCTGACCGCGCCCAACCGGGCCGCGCAGCTCGCGGTCATCCGGGCCGCGCTCACCGACAGCGGGCTGCGCCCGGACGACATCGGCTACGTCGAGGCGCACGGATCCGGCACCGAGCTCGGCGACACCATCGAGTTCAGCGCCCTGC
The DNA here is from genome assembly GCF_035762905.1 of Actinophytocola sp. Classification (GTDB taxonomy): domain Bacteria; phylum Actinomycetota; class Actinomycetes; order Mycobacteriales; family Pseudonocardiaceae; genus DASYTH01. The sequence goes on along the minus strand of NZ_DASUCC010000119.1, from coordinate 16,805 downwards.
GGGAGATCTTCGGGGCACGGCCGGCGCAGCGACCGCTCGTCGTCGGCGCGGTGAAGAGCAACGTCGGCCACCTGCTCGCCGCGGCCGGGATGGCCGGACTGATCAAGGCGGTGCTCGCGGTCAAGCACGGCGAGGTGCCGACCAACCTCCACCTGAGCGAGCCGAACTCGGTGGTGACGCTGGACGGGCCGGTGCGGCCGGCCACGGTTCGCCAGCCGTTCCCGGCCCCGGTCGACGGTGGACCGAACCGGGCCGGGGTCAGCTCGTTCGGCTGGTCCGGCACCAACGCGCACGTGATCGTCGAACGGGCCGAACCGGCGGCACCGCCGGCCGAATCCCGGCCGGGGCAGGCGATCCCGCTGTCCGCGGCGGGTGCCACCGGTCTGCGCGAGTCCGCGCTGCGGCTGGCCGGGCACCTCGAGGCACATCCGGAGCTCGAGCTTGCCGACGTCGCGTACACCATGCAGACCGGTCGCGCCGCGTTGCCGCTGCGCACCACCCTGGTCTGCCGGGACACCGCCGACGCGGTGCGCCGGCTCCGGGCAGTCGACCCGGACACCGCCACCCCCGCACCGGAAACCAGGCAGCACACCGGGTTCCTGTTCCCGGCCGTGGGCGAGGTCGGACCGGACGCGGTCGAGGAGCTGCGCCGCACCGAGCCGGCGTACGCCGATGCGATGGCGCAGTGCGCTGCGGCGGCTGAACAGTTGGGCATCGAGCCGGACCCGGCGTTCGCCGTGGAGTACGCGTTGGTGGCGTTGCTGGGTTCCTGGGGGGTGACCCCCGCGGCGGTGCTCGGCGAGGGGATCGGCGGCGTCGTGGCCGCCTGCGTCGCCGGGGTGTTCAGCCTGCCCGACGCGCTGCGCCTTGCCGGCCTGGATCCGGACCTCGGGGTGGAGCGACTTGCCGAGGAGATCGCCGGGATGTCCCGTGGCACGCCACGCATTCCGGTGATCCTGGCCGACGGCCCGGTGCTCACCGACGGGCAAGCCGCGAGCCCGTACTACTGGGCGGAGCGGCACGGCCGGCTCGGGGCGGTCACCGCGGAAGCCCTGCACCAGCTCGCCCGGCAGGCCGGCGTGCTGGTGGAGGCGGGGCCGGGCCGCGCACTGACCGACCTCGCCGCGCGGCACGTCCCGGATCGTCCCGTGGTGCCGGTGCTTGCGGGCGATGCCGCCCGCCCGGCGTGGCTGGCCGCCATGGGCAGGTTGTGGGAGCTGGGCACCACGGTGGCCTGGGCGGCCGGGCATTCCGACCAGCGCCTGCCGGTGACCCTGCCGACCTATCCCTTCCAGCGCACCAGGTTCTGGCCAGGGCCGGCCATCGAGGCGACGCCGGCCACCGGCGCCGTGTCCTCCGCCAAGCGCGGGATCCGGTGCCACACCCCGACCTGGCGCCGACACGATGCGCTGCCGCCCGCGTCCCCGTCGCGGCCGGCGCAGCTGCTGGTGTTCGCCCCGGCCGGTCAACTCGGAGCGCGGCTGGCCGAGCAGGCCACCGCCGCCGGCCACCGGGTTCGGCTGGTCGAGCCGGGACCCGCATTCGATCCGGCCGAGCCGGAGCACTACCCGCGGTTGCTCGACGAGCTGACCGTGGCGCCGGACGAACCGGTTCGGGTGGTGCATGCCTTCGGCACGGCGAACCGACCGGACCTCGAAGAGGCGCTGGACGAAGGCTTCTACAGCCTGCTGTGGCTGGCCCAGGCACTCGGCCGCAAACTCGGCAACACCGACGTCGAGTTGGTCGCCGCGGTGGCGGACACCTTCGACGTGCTCGGCGGGGACGCGCGCAACCCGGTGCCGGCCACCATCGCCGGCATCTGCCGGTCGATCGCGGCCGAGTATCCGCGGATCCGGGTCCGCTGCGTCGATCTGGAGTCCACGGCACCGGCCGGACAAAGCGCCGGGGCCCTGCTGCGCGAGGTCGAACTGCTCGCCGGCGATCCGGCCGACGTCGCCGCGTGGCGGCGGGGCCGGCGCTGGGTGCGCGGGTTCGAGGAGGCCGAGTTGCCCATGCTCTCGGACACGGCAGGAGATGACACGGTCTGGCGGACCGGTGGCAGTTACGTGATCACCGGCGGCATGGGTGGTCTCGGGTTGATCATGGCCCGCCGGCTCGCCCCGCTGGGCACCCGGCTGGCCCTGGTCGGCCGCACCGAACTGCCCGCAGAACCCCGGTGGGACGAGTGGCTCGCCGGCCACGACCCCGACGACAAGGTCAGCGCCATCCTGCTGGCGATCAGGCAGCTTCGGGCGGCCGGCGCCGAGGTGCTCCCGCTGGCCGCGGACGTCAGCGATCCGGATCAGGTCAAGCGGGTGCTGCACACGGTGCGCGAGGAGTTCGGCGTCGTGCACGGCGTGGTGCACGCCGCCGGCGTACCCGGTGCGGGGCTGCTGGCGAGCAAGACCAGGGCGGACGCGGCGGCCGTGCTCGCGCCCAAGGTCGCCGGCACGCTGGCGATCGCCGAGGCGCTGCGCGACGATCCGCCGGAGCTTTTGGCCCTGTACTCCTCGTCGGCGGCCACCATCGGCGGATTCGGCGAGAGCGACTACTGCGCGGCCAACGCCTTCCTCGACGCGTTCGCCGCCTCGGCCACCGGCCGGGTCGCCGAGCGCGTGGTGTCGGTGGCCTGGGGTGCCTGGCAGTTCGACGCCTGGCAGTCGGTGACCCTGGCCGGAAACCCGGCGCTGGAGCTGGTTCGCCAGTACCGCGCCGAGTTCGGCATCACCGACGACGAGGGCCCCGACACGCTCACCAGGATCGTAGCGGCCGGCGCACCGCAGGTGCTGGTGCTGACCAAGCCGTTGCCCGACGTGGTCGCGGACCTGGCCGCACTGTCCACACCGGACGGTGAGCTCGCACCCCGGACCGCCGACGGGCGCCGGTTCCCCCGGCCGGAGCTGCGCACCCCGTACCTCGCGCCGCGCACCAAGGTCGAGCAGCGGGTCGCCGAGGTGTGGCAGGACTGCCTCGGCATCGAACAGGTCGGCGTGCACGACCCGTTCTTCGAGCTGGGCGGCACGTCCCTGGTGGGGATCACCGTGGTCAACCGCCTGACCAAGGATTTCGGCGTCGAGCTGGCCGCGGCCACGTTGTTCGAACGGCCGACGGTCGGCCAGCTCGCCGAGTTGTTCGCCGGGCCGGACAGCGCCCCGGCGGCCCAGGTGGACGGTAGTGCGGCGCGAGGGGAGCGGCGCCGGGGGGCGCGGGCCGGCGCGGCCGCGATGCGAGCCAGGAAGACCCGAAGGTGAGGGACTGATGACCAGCGAACTCCAACCGTACGACCCGGCCGAGGACGACGGTTCCGGTGACCTGGCCGCGGACATCGCGATCGTCGGGATGGCCGGCCGGTTCCCGGCCAGCCGGGACGTGCGCGAGCTGTGGCACAACCTGCGTACCGGCAAGGACTGCATGACCCGGTTCACCGACGAGGAGCTGCGCGCCTCCGGGGTGCCGGCCGAGCACCTTGCCGATCCCACGTACGTGCGGGTCGGTTCCGTGCTGGACGACGTCGACCTGTTCGACGCCGGCTTCTTCGGTTACGCCGCACGGGAAGCTCAGGTGATGGATCCCCAGCAGCGGCTGTTCCTCGAGTGCTCGTGGCACGCGCTCGAGGACGCCGGGGTGGATCCGGACCGGACCGGCGGGGCGATCGGGGTGTTCGCCGGCTGCCAGCTCAGCACCTACCTGGTGAACAACATCGCGCCGCACCCCGACCTGGTTGAAACCGCCGGGATGGTGTTCGTGGGGCTGGGCAACGACAAGGACTCGCTGGCGACCAGGGTGGCGCACGCCTTCGACCTGACCGGTCCGGCCTACGGCGTGCAGAGCTACTGCTCGACCTCGCTGGTCGCCGTGGCCGCCGCGTGCACCAGCCTGGTGACCGGTGAGTCCGACCTGGCTCTGGCCGGCGGCGCGGCGATCACCGTGCCGCAGCGGGTGGGTTACCACTACGCCGAGGCCGGCATGGCCTCGCCGGACGGCCGGTGCCGGGCGTTCGACGCGGAAGGCAAGGGCACCCCGCTCGGCAACGGCGTCGGCGTCGTGGTGCTGCGCCGGCTTTCGGACGCGCTGGCCGACGGCGACCGGGTGTACGCGGTCATCCGCGGTTGGGCGGTGAACAACGACGGGTCGAACAAGGTCGGCTTCACCGCACCCGGCGTGCGTGGTCAGGCCGGCGTGGTGGCCGAGGCGCTGGCCGCGGCCGGGCTGTCCCCGGCCGACATCGACTACGTGGAGGCGCACGGCACCGGCACCCCGCTCGGCGACGCCGCCGAGATCGCCGCGCTCCAGCAGGTGTTCGACGTGGCCGAGGTGACCCGCTGCCGGGTGGGTTCGGCCAAGACGAACCTCGGTCACCTCGACCGGGCGGCCGGCGTGACCGGCCTGATCAAGGCGGCACTTGCCCTGCACCACCAGGAGATCCCGCCGACGATCAACTTCGCGACGCCGAACCCGCAGCTCGCCCGCAGCGCCGGCCGCCTTGAGGTGGTGACCGCGCTGCGCCCATGGCCGAGGAGTGAGCGGATCCGCCGGGCCGGCGTGAGCGCGTTCGGCATGGGCGGAACCAACGCGCACGTGGTGCTCGAGGAGCCGGAGCCGGTCGACCGCGAGTCCCGGCCGCCCGCGCGACCGCACCAGGTTCTGGTGTGGTCGGCGCGCACCGCGGCGGCGGCCACCGCGGCCACCGAACGGCTCGCCGCCGCGATGTCCTCCGACGAGCCGGAGGTCGATCTCGCCGATGTCGCCTACACGTTGCAGGTCGGCCGCAAGGTGTTCCACGAGCGCCGGGCCGCCGTCGTGGCCGACGGCGCCGACGCGGCGAACGCACTGGGATCCGAGGCCGCGCACCGGGTGCTGGCCCGAGCCGACGCGAGCACCGGGCGCGGCGTCGGGTTCCTGCTGGCCGGGGTCGGCGAGCACTACAAGGGAATGATCGGCGGGCTGTACCGCACCGAGCCGGTCTTCCGCGCGGCCATCGACGAGTGCGCGGCGATCTTCCGGGCCGAGCTGGGCAGCGACCCGCTGGCCGAGCTGACCGCCGATGAGAAGACCGGTGCGGGTGGCGACCTGGCCCGGCTGCTCGGCCGCGCCGGCGCACCGGAGGACGACACGTCGTCCGCGACCGAGGTGGTTCAGCCTGCGGTGTTCGCGGTCGACTACGCGCTGGGCAAGCTGCTGATGGCCTGGGGAGTGCGGCCGAGCGTGCTGGCCGGCTACAGCGTCGGCGAGTTCGCCGCCGCCGCGCTCGCCGAGGCCCTGACCCTGGACGAGGCGGCCCGGCTGGTGGCGGTTCGGGCCCGGCTGATCTCCCGGCTGCCGGCCGGGGCGATGGCCGCCGTACCACTGTCCACAATGGATCTTGGCCGGCTGGTCGGGTCGGATCACGGGTTGGACGTGGCCGCGGTGAACGGCGCGCAGATGATCGTGCTGTCCGGCCCGGCCGCCGCGGTGGCCGAGCTGTCCGACCGCCTTGCCGGGCACGACGTTCCGTGCCGGCTGCTGCGCACCTCGCACGCCTTCCACTCCCGCATGCTCCGCCCGGTGGCCGAGGAGCTGACCGCGTGGGCCCGGGCGAACCTGAACCCCACCACACCAAGCATTCCCTACCTGTCCAACGTGACCGGTGCGCCGATCACCGAGCGGCAGCTGCGGGACCCCGGCTACTGGGCCGAGCACATGTGCAAAACGGTGCGGTTCGCCGACATGCTCGCCACCCTGCTGGCCGAGGGCGAGCCGGCGCTGGTGGAGATCGGTCCCGGCCAGTCGCTCGGCGCGCTGGCCCGCAACCACCCGGACTGCCCGCCCAACCGGTGGCCGCTGCTGGTCCCGACGCTGCCGGCCGAAGCGGATCCACGGGCGGACACCGAGGTGCTCGCCGAGGCGCTGGGCAAGCTGTGGCTGTCCGGTGTGGACATCGACTGGCCCGCCTACCACGAGGGCCGGGCGCCGCAGAAGGTGTCGGTCCCGGCGTACCCGTTCGAGCACCAGCGTTACTGGATCGACCCGCCCGGGCACCAGGTGCCCGTGCCGAGTGCGGTCGCCCGGGCAGCGGAACCGGTCGAGACGCCGGCCACCGCCGAGCGGTTCTTCGGTCCGGTGTGGACACCGACCCCGCTCGGCCCGCCGGCCGGCACGGCACCGGCCGGCCCGGTGTGGATCCTCGCCGACGAGCGCGGTGTCGGGACCGCCCTGGCCACCCGGCTCGCCGCCGACGGCCGGGAGTGCGTGCTGATCCGGCCGGACCAGGCCGACGACTACGAGCGGCTGCTCACCGAGGCCGGCGCACCCGCTGAGGTCGTGCACCTGTTCGGGCTGAACGACGGGGACCCGCGGCAACTCGGCTTCGACAGCGTGTGCAGGCTCACCGCCGTGCTGGGCACCGAGGTGGCCGACCCGATCCGGATCACCGTGGTGACCGAGTCGGCGCGCGCCGTGCTCGACACCGACGTGCCGGACCCGCACCGGGCCACCGTGTACGGCGCGTGCATCGTGGCCAACCAGGAGTTCGCCGGGCTGCTGGTCCGCTCGATCGACGTATCCGGCTCCGCCACGGAGACGGTAGCGGCCGACCTGCACGCCGACATCCGGGTGGCCGACCAGGCCGGCGCGGTGGCCCTGCGCGACGGTGTCCGCTACGTGCTCGACTACCAACCCCAGGCCACACCGGACATCGAGTCGGTCGCCATCCGACCGGACGGGGTGTACCTGATCACCGGCGGGCTCGGTCCGGTCGGCCGGCTGATGGCCGGGCACATCGGCGCCGCAGGCGACAACACCGTGGTCCTCGCCGGACGCAGCGGCTTGCCGCCGGAGGCCGAGTGGGACCGGCGGCTCGCGGCGGACGATCCGGACGCCGAGCGCATCCGCGCCGTGCAACTGTTGCGGGCCAACGGGATCCGGGTCGAGGTGGCGGCCGCGGACGTGACCGACGAGGCGTCCCTGCGGCGCATGGTGGACGACCTGCTCGACCGGTACGGCCGGTTGGACGGCGTGGTGCACCTGGCCGCCAACACGGCCCCGGAGACCTTCGGGCCGATCTCCGAGATCGGCGCCGACGCCGTCGACGCACATCTGGCCGGCGGCAAGGTCGACGGAACCGTGGCGCTGGAGAACGTGCTGCGCGACAAGCCGGTCGAGTTCGTGGTGCTGTTCTCCTCGATGTCGGCGGTGCTCGGCGGGATCGGGTTCGCCCCCTACGTCGCCGCGAACACCTTCCTGGACACCGTGCCCTACCGGCACTCCGACGACGCGACGCGCTGGGTGGCGATCAACTGGGACACCTGGGCGGCCACCGCGGCCATGATCGACGAGGGCGGCATCGGCGACCTCGGCGCCACCATGGTCGAGTACTCGATGTCCGAGCGGGCTGCCCTCGAGGCGTTCGACCACGTGCTCGCGCATCCGTTGCCGCGCACCGTGGTCAGCGCCGGCGACCTGCCCGAGCGGTCCCGGCAGTGGCTGGTCAAGGACCTCAGCGCGGTGCCGGGCGGCGCGCCGGGCGTCCGGCTGCCCCGGCCCGACCTCGCGCAGGAGTACGTGCCGCCGTCCGGCGCGCTGCAGCGCACCCTGGCCGGCGTGTGGGAGGAGATGCTCGGCATCGACCGGGTCGGCGCGCGGGACAACTTCTTCGACCTCGGTGGCACCTCGCTGATGGGCCTGCAACTGGTCAAGCGGATGCAGAAGGCCACCGGCGTCGCGGTGACCGCGGTGAACCTGTTCGAGGCGCCGACCGTGCACGCGATGGCCGCGCTCATCGAACGCAAGGGCGGCATGGCCGCGGCCGAACCGGCGCCGGAGAAGCGGGAAAAGACGAAGGCACCGGCGGTGGTGGCCGAGCGGCCCGCACCGGCGTCCGAGCACGCGGACAAGATCGCGATAATCGGGATGGCCGGCCGGTTCCCCGGCGCCCGCGACCTCGGACAGTTCTGGCACAACCTCCGCACCGGCGTGGAGTCGGTGACCACGTTCTCCGCTGAGGAGCTGCTGGCCGCCGGTGTCCCCGCGGAGGCCGTGCACGCCCCGAACTACGTGCCCAAGCGTCCCGTGCTGGACGACGTGCGCGGGTTCGACGCGGCGTTCTTCGGGTACAGCCCGAGGGAGGCGGAGATCACCGACCCGCAGCACCGGGCCTTCCTGGAATGCTGCTGGGAGGCGCTGGAGGACGGTGGCTACGGATCGGGTGACGGCCGGGGCCGGGTGGGCGTGTTCGGCGGCACCAACATCAGCACCTATCTGCTGCGCATCCTGATGGCGTCGAGCACCATGGACGTCGGTGAGGTGGACGCCTACCAGTTCGTCATCGGCAACGACAAGGACTCGCTGGCCACCACCGTGTCCTACAAGCTCGGCCTGTCCGGCCCCAGCCTGACCATCCAAACCTTCTGCTCCACGGCGCTGGTCGCCGTGCACCTGGCCTGCCAGAGCCTGCGCCACGCCGAGTGCGAGCTGGCGCTGGCCGGCGGGGTCTCCATCCACACCCCGGACCGGGTGGGACACCTTTACGTGCCGGGAGGGATGGAGTCCGCGGACGGGCACGTGCGAACCTTCGACGCCGACGCCGGCGGAACCATGTTCGGCGACGGCGCGGGTGTCGTGCTGCTCAAGCGGCTGGCCGACGCGGTGGCCGACGGGGACACCGTGCACGCGGTGATCCGCGGTTCGGCGATCAACAACGACGGCTCGCTGAAGGTCGGCTACACCGCGCCGAGCGTGATCGGCCAGGCCGCCGTGGTGGCCGACGCGATGGCCAACGCCGGGGTCACCGCCGAGGACATCGGTTACGTCGAGGCGCACGGCACGGCGACCCCGCTCGGTGACCCGATCGAGGTGGCCGCGCTCACCAGGGCGTTCGGCGAGACCGAGCACAAGCAGTACTGCCCGATCGGCTCGGTGAAGACCAACATCGGACACCTCGGTGCCGCCGCCGGGATCAGCGGCCTGATCAAGACGACGCTTGCGCTGCGGCACAAGCAGATCCCGCCGAGCCTGAACTTCCGCCGGCCCAGCCCGGAGATCGACTTCGAGGACAGCCCGTTCTACGTCAACACCGAGCTGTCCACCTGGGAAACCCCGGCCGGCCGGCCGCGGATCGCCGGGCTCAACTCGCTGGGCATGGGCGGCACCAACGTGCACGTGGTCCTTGAGGAGGCACCGCCGGCCGCGAAGCCCGCGGCGCCGCCGAACGGATCGGACCGACGCTACGAGCTGATCGCGGTGTCCGGACGCAACTCCGCCGCGGCCGACCAGGCGGTCAACCGGCTGGTCGACCACCTGGCCCGGCGGACCGACGTCCCGTTGCGGGACGTGGCCAACACGCTGCAGCTGGGCCGGGAGACCTTCGAGCACCGCAGGACCTGGGTCACCGACTCGATGGCGGAGATCGTCACCCATGCCGGCGCCGCCGGCCGTGCGCTGCCGCCCGGTGTGCTGGCCCGCGCCGAACCGTACCGGGACCGGCCGGTGAACTTCCTGTTCGCCGGGGTCGGCGAGCACTATCCGGGCATGGTGGTCGAGCTGTACCGGCGGGAGCCCGAACTTCGCTCCATTGTGGACGAATGCGTCGAGGTCATGCGGGACACGCTCGCGGTCGACCTGCTGCCGCTGCTCACCGCGGACCGCAGCTCGGCGGTCAGCGAGGACGCCGCGCTGCTCGCCATGCTCGGCCGGACCCCCGCGGCCACCGATCCGAACCGGGAGACGTTGCGCCGCACCGAGATCGCTCAGCCGGCGGTGTTCGTCGCCGAGTACGCCGTTGCGCGGTTGCTGATGAGCTGGGGAGTGCGCCCGGCGATGATGCTCGGCTACAGCCTCGGCGAGTACGTGGCCGCGTGCCTGGCCGGCGTTCTCCCGCTCACCGACGCGCTGCGCCTGGTCGCCTTCCGGGCCGGACTGATCGCCAAGCAGCCGGCCGGTTCGATGCTGGCCGTGCCGCGGTCGCCGGCGTGGCTGTCCGAGCGGTTCGGCGATCTCGGCGAACTGGGCATCGACGTCGCGGCCGTGAACGGTCCGGAGATCACCGTGATCGGTGGCGAGCCGGAGCGGGTGGCGGACTTCGCCGCCCGGCTGCGGACCGACGACGTGCCGAGCACCACGCTGCTGACCACGCATGCGTTCCACACCAGGATGCTCGATCCGGTCGCCGACGAGCTGACCGCCTGGGTCACCGCCAACGTGCGACCGGAAGCACCGAAGTTGCCCTATATCTCCAACGTGACCGGTGAGCTGGCCGATGAGGCACTGGTGACCGACCCGCGGTACTGGGCCCGGCACATGTGCTCGCCGGTGCGGTTCGCCGACGGGTTGGCCCGGCTGCTCGCCGATCCCGACCCGGCACTGCTGGAGATCGGTCCCGGCCAGTCGCTCGGGGCGATGACCAGGGTGCACCCGGACTGTGCGCGGGAGCGCTGGCCGCTGGTGTCGGCGACGCTGCCGGCCGCGGCCGATCCGCGACCGGACGACCGGGTGCTGACCGATGCGCTCGCCCAACTGTGGCTGGCCGGGGTGGACATCGACTGGTCGGCCTACCAGGGCGGCCGGCAGGCCGGCCGGGTGCCGCTGCCCGCGTATCCGTTCCAGCGGCAGGAGTTCTGGTTGGCTCCCGCCTCGGCACCGGCCGGCCCGGCCGGGCCGGCCGCCCCCGCCTCCGCCGCTTCGGCCCTGACCGAACTCCCGCTGCTGCCGGAGGAAAGCTGGGTGCACGCGCCGGTCTGGCGACAGACCGCGCCGCGCACCGGCGCCGCGCCGGCCGCGCGCTGGCTGGTGTTCACCGACGACGGGCCGGCCGACGCGCTGTGCGAACGCCTTTCCGACCGGCTGGTCGCCGTTGGTGGCTCGGTGGTCCGGGTCCGCCCGGGCGACGGCTTCGCCGCCACCGGTGCCGGGTTCGTGGTGCGGCCCGGGGAGAGCGCGGACCTGCGCGCGCTGCTGCGTGCGCTCCGCGACGGTGCCGGACTGCCCGAGCGGGTGGTGCACCTGTGGACGCTGGGGGACGCCGGCTCGGTGTCCGATGCCATCACCGCCGGGCCGCACAGCCTGATCGCCTTCGCCCAGGCGGCCAGCGATGTCGGGGCGGAGGGCTGGACGCTGGACATCGTCACCGCCGGTTCGCAACGGGTGACCGGAGCCGAACGGATCCGGCCCGCCACCGCCCCGGTCCTCGGACCGGCCCGGCTGATTCCGGTGGAGTATCCGGGAGTGCACTGCCGGCTGACCGATCTCGACCCGGCCGAGCTGGCCGACCCGGAGCGGCTGGCCGCCCCGCTGGCGGCCGAACTGGCCGACGGCGATCGGGACACCCTGGTGGCACTGCGGGGTGGCCGGCGCTGGCTACTCGACTACGAGTCGGTGCCGGCCGCGGATGACCCAGAACCGTTGCAGGACAAGGGTGTCTACCTGATCACCGGTGGCCTTGGCGGCATCGGCCTGGCCTTGGCCGAGCAACTCGCCCGCGCCTGTCAGGCCCGCCTGGTGCTGTTCGGCCGCACCGGCCTGCCACCGCGGGAGACCTGGGATGCCGTGCTGGACGACGAGCGGACCGGTCCCGAGGTTCGGCGGCGCCTGACCGGCGTGCGGTTGCTGGAGGAGTTGGGCTCCGAGGTCCTGGTCGTCACCGGCGACGTGAGCGCGACGGCCGATACCGCGGCCGCCGTCCACGCCGCGACCGAGCGGTTCGGGGCACTGCACGGTGTGCTGCACGCCGCCGGCGTGCCCGGCGTCGGCCTGATGCAGTTCAAGACCAGGGCCGAGGTGGACAAGACGCTCGCGCCGAAGATCGCCGGCACCCTCGCCCTCGACGAGGCCCTGCGCGGCCACCGGCTGGACTTCCTGGTGCTGTTCTCGTCGATCACCTCGGCGACCGGCGGCGGCCCCGGCCAGGTGGACTACTGCGCGGCCAACGCGTTCCTCGACGCGTTCGCCCATGCCAGCGCCCAGCGTCCGGACGGCCAGCGGACCGTCGCGGTCAACTGGGGTGAGTGGGAGTGGAACGGCTGGGAGGCGGGCCTTTCCGGCTACAGCCCGGAAGTGGCTCAGTTCTTCCGCGACTACCGGGCCAGGTTCGGCATCGGCTTCGAGGCGGGCTGGCGGTCGCTGCGCCGGGCGCTGGCCACCGGCCAACCCCAGCTAGCCGTGACCACCCAGGACTTCTCCGGTTTGGTCCGGGCTGGTGCGCACGTCACGATCCAGGACGTGGCAACGGCTCCGACCGGCACCGCGTCGCCAGGTGCCCGGCACGCCCGGCCAGACCTGAGCGTCGCGTTCGTCCCGCCGGCCGGCGACGTCGAAACCGCGATCGCCGAGGTGTGGGCGGAACTGCTCGGCCTCGACCGGGTCGGCACCGAAGACAACTTCTTCGAACTGGGCGGCAACTCGCTGGTCGGCGTGGAGATCATGGTTCGGATCCGGCGCCGCCTCGGCATCGACGAACTGGCCCCGCACGTCCTCTACGAAGCCCCCACCGTCGGCGCCCTGGCCCGCCTGCTCGCCCCCACCGACAGTCAACCTGCCCCAGCCGCCGATCACCAGGACCGCACCCAGGCCCGCCGGGCCAACCTGGCCCGCCGCAAGCGCACCACCTAGTTGACGGAAGCGAAAGCCGGCTTCGCCTGCGGCGCCCGGCGAAGCCGGCTCCGGCCAAGATTTCTATAGTCTCCAGCGCTGGTTGTCCCCGCCGTTCCAGGGCCACTGGCCGACATCGACCCGGCTGGCGGTCGAACTATTGGGCACATCGAGCGCCTGGCCGCTGTGTTTGGCCACGATGCGGTAGTAGCCGTTCTCGACCGGTTCGGGGCGGAACAGTTGGTGGTTGCCGCCGGTCCAGTTGCCCTGGACGAGTTTGGCGCCGTTGCTGGTCGAGGCGCCGGATATTTCCAGGACCTTGGTGCTGTGTTGGGCGACGATCCGGTACCAGCCGTCGCCGATCGGGTCGAGCCGGAACTGCTGGTTGTTCCCGCCGTTGTAGTCATCTTGAGCGACCGAGATGTCGCTGGCGGTCGAGGCCGCCGGTACGTCGAGGACCTTCCCGCTGTGCTTTGCCCGGATCGGTCCCCAGATCCATCGCCAGCGCTGGTTCTCCGGGGCACCCCAGGTCCACTGTTGGAGGTTGGCGCCGTCGGCGGTCGAGGCCGCGGTCACGTCAAGTGCCTTGCCGCTGTGCTTGGCCAGGATTCGGTAGTAGCCGTCGCCCAGTGCCTCGGGCCGGAACAACTGGCTGTCGCCACCGTTCCAGGGCTGCTGGACGATCTTGGCGCCGTCGGCGGTCGAGGCGTCCGCGACGGTGAGGACATTCCCGCTGCTGAGCGAGACGAGGCGGTAGTAGCCGCCGCCGACCGGATCGGCCCGGAACTGCTGGTTGACTCCGCCGTTCCAGGTCGACTGGACGGCCTGGGCACCGGCCGCGGTCGAGCCGCCGGAGAAGTCGGCCACCTTGCCGCTGAACTTGGCCATCAGGGGGACCGGCCCGAACCCGAGGTGCGCGGGGGTCCAGGAACACATCGCCCAGTCGTTCGCCCGCATCAGGCAGGAGGTGCCGCCGCCCGGTGCGCAGCTTTCGCAGTTGGTGTTCGGCTTGCCGTAGAAACCCCACGAACCGGCGCAGTTGCAGCCACTGGATGCGTATTCGTCGGGTGCTCCGAAGATGTGGCCGGTCTCGTGCGCGAAGACGCGGTCCATGTTCTCGATGGTCCAGCCGTCGACGCCGTTGTCCATCACGAGCCGGGGGCCACCGATACTGGCGTACGCGAAATGCCCGATGGGGTACTTGGTGAAGAAGGCACAGTAGGCCCACTCGGTGCCCAGCCGGTTGCGCAGGCCCTGAACGTAGGCGGTGACGCCCGCGAAGTCGGCGCTGAAGCCCAGCGCGGCCATCACGGGGTTGCGCCAGCGGTCTTCCTTCTCGGCGAAGGTAAGGCTGTCCGGTCCCTTGGTCGTCGTGATCGACACCACCCGGATCTCGTAGGACCAGCTCACGCTGCCCCCGGGTTCCATCGTCGCGAGCCAGCCGAGGCCGTTCTGCACCTCGGCCACCACCTTGGTGCGTTCGGCGTCGGTGAACTGGAGGTCGGCCGTCGGTCCCTGGACGATGATGAGGCCGACGGCGGTGACCCCGGTCATTCGGGCACTGGTGGGTAGCGCCGCGGCCGGAGCCAGACTCTGGGTCCCCGTCGTCGTGCCTTGGGTGGGAAGGGCGGTCGCGGTGCCCGACAGCGCATCCGGCGGCGCCGCACCCGCTGTCCCGGACGGCGCGTCGGGTGGCATCGCATCGGCCGTGCCCCAGCCTTTGCCGGCCAACGGGCGGTGGGCCTTCGCGCGTAGGAACCCAGGCGTTTCCCGCAGCCGCAAGGCTTGCAGTCCCAGTCGGCCGGTGTCGTCCAGGTCAGCCAAGTCGTCCGGATCCGGCGCATTGCGTGCGGCGGCCGCTACCGCGCCGTGGAGGTCGGATACCTGAAGACGAGTACCCTCGGTAAGTTGTCCAATCAGTACTTGCGGTCCAAAGCGATGTAATACTCGTCCGCCCGTGTCGTTAATGCGCTCGGTGAGCGAATCGGCGATTCCGGAATCGGCCCGTGGGTGCACCACGACGCTCTCGGCTAACGGAAGGTCTCCCGCCATTTGTCTGCCTTATCTGTGGATAAAGATTACGTTGAGTCGGCTGGCGGATCAGGTGGGACAAAACCGGGCGCGTCCCATGGCAGGCGATCACCCGCGCGCTTCTTCTCCGGCGCGGTCCGCTTGAGCAACCAGCCCTGCAAGAAAAGCTGCTCACTTTCAGTCAGCTCATCGAGGACTTCTTCCGGTACGGAATCCTCCACAATGAACCGGACGCCCGGATCCCGCTGCAGTTCCTCGAGATCGTCAACCTCGGCCACGACCATGCTGGGCGGAAATACGCTGATGATCCGGAAGCCCTCGGACGCTCGATCCGAAAACTCCTGTGCCGCTATCCCGCCGCTCAAGAGCAGCAGCACCTCCCGAGTAGCCATGGCTACTAACTCCTCCCCGGAGGATGCTTCATTGATCCAACCGTCACAGCAACGGTGTAGTTGCCAATCCAGGCGTCCTGGGAATCATCTCGCACGCACCCAACAGATCGCCAGGGGCCAAAGGGCCCCTATCGAGCGGCCGCAAGGGTTATCTCGCGGCGTGGCTGGCACCTTTTTGTCAATTCCAGAGTCTGCCCCGGTATCCGCAATCGCCCAAAAGATTGGGCTTTCCCCGCGTGCTCGGCGCCTTTCGATCTTCGTCTGATCAACCGAAGGAATCTTCGGGGCAGCGCGCCGAAGAAAGAGGCCGATCGTGGTGATCGGGAGCTGGCCGTATGTCCACTTCGGAACGTGGTCCGATCGGCCGGCAGGCAAGGTCCGGTCAGGTCGGCGTGGTCGGCCGGTGGCGCCGCAGTGTCGGAACGTCGGGCAGGCCGATCTGGTCACGCAGCATCCGGTGGGGTGAGACGTCGGGCGGCGGCGCGGGTTCGCTCAGCCGAGCGCGCTCGGCATCCTCGAGGTCGAGGTCGGTGGCGCCGAGCAAGTCCTCGAGTTGGGCGGGGGTGCGGGGACCGATGATCGGCGCGGTGACGCCCGGGACGCCGAGCAGCCAGGCCAGGGCGACCTGGGCGACGGGGCGGCCATGACGCTCGGCGATCTCGGTGGCGGCGTCGACCACCCGGAAGTTGCGCTCGGTGGCCCGCCGATCCGCGGCCTCCTCCAGGTCGCCGGGCGCGGTGCTGACCCGGCCGTCGGCCGGCATCCGGTCCCGGCGGTAGCGGCCGGTGAGGAAGCCCGCGCCGAGCGGGCCCCAGGGCAGCACGCCCAGCCCGGCGGCCCGGCACAACGGCAGCAGCTCCAGCTCTGCGGTGCGCTCGACCAGCGAGTATTGCGGCTGCAGGCTGACGAACGGCGCCCAGCCCTCCCGGTCCTGGGTCGCCACCGCCCAGGCCAGCAGCCAGGCCGGGAAGTTGGACGCACCCAGCGCCCGGACCTTGCCGGCCCGCACCAGGCCGTCGAGCGCGGCGAGGGTGTCCTCCAGCGGTACCGCCGGGTCCGGTGCGTGCACCTGGTAGAGGTCGATCGTGTCCACCCCGAGCCGGCGCAGACTCGCCTCGCAGGCCGCCCGGATCCGCTCGGGCGAGAGCCCCTCGCCACCCGGGTCGGACACGCCGAACCGCACCTTGGTCGCGAGCACCACCCGGTCCCGGTGCCGCGCCAGCCACGGCGCAAGCGTGCGTTCCGAGGCGCCGTCCCCGTAGACGTCCGCGGTATCGACGAAGTTGCCACCCGAATCCACGAACCGATCCACCATGGCGCGCGCCTGGTCGGCCGGAGTCGCCCCGCCCATGAGCATCGCGCCCAGACACAACCGACTCACCTCGAACGGTCCCAGCGTCGTCCTTCGCATACCCCCAGTCTCGAAGCTGGACCGCGCTCGAGGTCAACAGCATTTTCCACCGTCGGGTCGGCGCATGGGCTTTGACCTGCGGCAACGCGGTGTCAGTGGTGGTGTCAGGGGTGTGTCAGGGGTGTGGCGGCTGGGGTCGGGATGGTGGTGCCATGACGAGTTCAGCGATTTCGGTTTCCGGTTTGCGGAAGAGGTTCGGGGACAAGGTCGTGCTGGATGGCATTGATCTGGATGTCCCGGTGGGCAGCATTTTCTCGCTGTTGGGTCCCAATGGGGCGGGTAAGACCACCACGGTGAACATTGTGACCACGTTGACCGGCGCCGACAGTGGCACGGTGAGGGTGGCCGGGCATGATGTGGTGGCCGAGGCCAAGGCGGTGCGGTCGGTGATCGGGGTGACCGGTCAGTTCGCC
>NZ_DASUCC010000118.1:0-2831 GCF_035762905.1 Actinophytocola sp. | reverse complement strand
CCAGTGCACCGCCACCCTCGGCAACCCCGGCAACGCCCCCAACACAATCTCCTCAATGCTCGGCTGCGTCGCCGCGGTCAACGCCACCGAGTCCCCATCACAACCCAAACCCCCATTCATCCACAGGATGTGCACGGGGGTGTCGCTGTCGGACTTCCCGACACTTGTCATCGCTGACCTCGAACGGGGGTGGGGAAAATGGGTGGGCGTCACCGGTGGGCCACAGAAAAACGTTAGCCCCGTACCGCTGGACCAGCAAGACAGATCTGTCGTCCGGAAATCCGATAATCGGAGACTTCGCAGGTCCGCTCGGGTTGCCGGGGTCCCGCGAGGGTCATACGGTTTGCTCATGGATTGACTCGATCACCGAAACGGCGAACACTTGTGTCGTCACTCGGACAGAGGTGTCCAGATGTCGCAACTGCCACCGTCCGGACCGGTTGCGGTCGACGAGTTGTTGGCCCGCCGGACCGCACCACTGAACGATCTCGCCGAGCACGCGATGGACGTGGCGCAAGCATGTCATGCGATGGCGATGCGATTCCACCGGGGCGCGAAACTCGTGGTTTTCGGAAATGGCGGCCCGAGCACGGATGCCCAGCATGTTGCGGTCGAGTTCGTGCATCCGGTAATCGTCGGCAAACGCGCTCTTCCGGCCATCTCGCTGACCTCCGACGTGGCCACGCTGACCGGTATCGCCAACCGGGTCGGGCTCGACGCGACGTTCGCCCACCAGATCCGCTTTCTCGCCGAGCCGGCGGATATCGCCCTCGGACTTTCCACCGACGGCCGGTGCGCGAACGTCCTGAGTGGACTCCGGCAGGCGCGCGAGCTCGGCATGCTGTGCGTCGCGCTGGTCGGCGGCGACGGTGGCCCGATCGCGGCCAGCGGGGTCGCCGACCACCTGCTGATCGCCCGATCGGACGACCCGCGGGTGGTCAAGGAGGTGCACGTGACCATGTACCACGTGCTGTGGGAGCTGGTGCACGTGTTCTTCGAGCAGCCCGGCGTCCTGGATCCCGGGGTGGTGTGCCGGCCATGAACGTTCCGGAATGCCACGACGATGTCTGCATCACCTGCTCGGACACCGCCGTCCCGGTGACCGTGCTGCGCCTGCTCGACGACGAGCTGGCGGTGGTGGACACCGCGAACGGACCGGAGGAGGTGAGCGTCGCCCTGGTCGAGGCCGCGGTCGGCGACACCGTGCTGGTGCACGCCGGCGAGGCGATCGCGGTGCTTGGCGGCGATCATTCATGAGCGGTGCGCACGGTTCCCCGGGGCCGGCCGCCGATGTGCGGTCGCTCTACCCGTTCCTGTACGCCGGTGACTCCGATGTGGACGGTGTGCTGGAGCAGGTCCGGCGATCCACCGTGGCCAAGGCGCGGGAGATCGTCGAGCTGCGCGAGCGGGTGCTGGCGCGCGACGGGGACCGGCTGCTCGAGTGCGCCGGGCGGATGGCCGCGCGGTTCGCCGCGGGTGGCCGGCTGCTCGCCTTCGGCAACGGCGGCAGCTCGACCGACGCGCAGGACCTGGCCAGCCTGTTCCTCAGCCCGGCGGACGGTCCGGCCGGCGGGTACCGGCCGCTGCCGGCCATCGGGTTGACCAACGACATCGCGGTGATCACCGCGCTGTGCAACGACGTCGGCTTCGACGTGGTGTTCTCCAGGCAGATCGCCGCGTTCGGACGGGCCGACGACATCGCGGTCGGGCTGTCGACGAGCGGCAACTCGGCCAACCTGGTCCGGGCGTTCGACGAGGCCGGCCGCCGCGGCCTGTTCGCCGTCGGCATCGCCGGCTACGACGGCGGCAAGATGGCCGAGCTGGACAGCATCGACTACCTGTTCGTCGTGCCGTCCACCTCGGTGCACCGGATTCAGGAAGCTCAGACCACCCTCTACCACGCACTGTGGGAGCTCACGCTCGCCGCGCTTGGGAGATGATCGCTGATGACTACCGCAGAGGAAGCGCCGGTCCACATCCTGTGGATGAATGGGGGTTTGGGTTGTGATGGGGACTCGGTGGCGTTGACCGCGGCGACGCAGCCGAGCATTGAGGAGATTGTGTTGGGGGCGTTGCCGGGGTTGCCGAGGGTGGCGGTGCACTGGCCGTTGATCGATTTCGAGTGTGGTCCGGAGCAGGGGGCGGATACGTTCATTGAGTGGTGGCACAAGGCGGATCGGGGGGAGTTGGAGCCGTTTGTGCTGGTGGTGGAGGGGTCGATCCCGAACGAGGCGATCAAGGCCGAGGGGTATTGGTGTGGGTTCGGGAACAATCCGGCCACCGGTCAGCCGATGACGACCAGTGAATGGTTGGACCGGTTGGCGCCCAAGGCGCTGGTGGTGTTGGCGGTGGGGACCTGCGCGACGTATGGCGGGATTCATGCGATGGCGGGTAACCCGACCGGGGCGATGGGGGTGCCGGATTATCTGGGGTGGGGGTGGAAGTCCAAGGCGGGGATCCCGATCGTGTGTGTGCCGGGCTGCCCGATACATCCGGACAATCTGGCCGAGACGATCCTGTATCTGCTCTACCAGGCGGCGGGCAAGGCGCCGATGATCCCGCTGGACGAGGCGTTGCGGCCGACCTGGCTGTTCGGTGCCACCGTGCACGAGGGCTGCGACCGGGCCGGCTACTACGAGCAGGGCGAGTTCGCCAAGGAGTACGGCTCGCCCAAATGCCTGGTCAAACTCGGCTGCTGGGGCCCGGTCGTCAAGTGCAACGTACCCAAACGCGGCTGGATCAACGGCGTGGGCGGCTGCCCCAACGTCGGCGGCATCTGCATCGCCTGCACCATGCCCGGCTTCCCCGACAAATTCATGCCCTTCATGGAC
>NZ_DASUCC010000117.1:0-6066 GCF_035762905.1 Actinophytocola sp. | reverse complement strand
GTCGCGATCCCGGTGCAACGCGCCGACCGCGACCAGGTGACCACCCTGCTCACCGCCGTGGCCACCGCCTGGGTCAACGGCAGCACCGTGGACTGGACCGCCGTGCAACCCGGCGGGAGTCCGGTCGACCTGCCCACCTATGCGTTCGAGCACGAGCGGTACTGGGTCGACGCGCCCCCACCGGCCGCGCCCGGCAGCGTGACCGACCCGGCCGAGGCCGGGTTCTGGCAGGCGGTCGAGTCCGGCGACCTGGCCACGCTGGCCGGCACGCTCGGACTGGCCGACGACACCTCGCTGAGCGCGGTGCTGCCGGCCCTGTCCTCCTGGCGCCGGGACCGCCGCGAAGAGTCCACAGTGGACGCCTGGCGGTACCGGGTCTCCTGGAGCCCGGTGCGCGACGAGATCGCGATCCTGTCCGGGACCTGGCTGATCGTCACCCCGGCCGGAATCGACTGCGGCCACGACGAGATCGCGGCGGCACTGCGCCGGGCCGGTGCCGAGCCGGTGCGCGTCGAGTACGGCCCCGGGTTCACCGTTCCGGAGGCGGTCACCGGCGTGCTCTCCCTGCTGGCGCTGGACGAGCGGCCGGTCGACGGGCTGCAGGGCGTTCCGGCGGGCCTGACCGACACGGTGGCCCTGGTCCGCGCGCTTGGCGAGGCCGCGGTGTCCGCACCGCTGTGGTGCGCCACCCGCGGCGCGGTGTCGGCCGGTGCGGCCGGCGGGCCGGAAAGCCCGGTGCAGTCCCAGGTCTGGGGCCTCGGCCGGGTGGTCGCGATGGAGCAGCCGGACCGCTGGGGCGGTCTGGTCGACCTGCCCGCGACGCTGGACGAGCGGGCCGGCGAACGGCTGGCCGCGGTGCTCGCCGGCGGAACCGGTGAGGATCAGGTGGCGATCCGCGCGTCCGGGGTGCTCGCCCGCCGGTTCGGCCGGATTCCGGCCGACCCGGCGCCCGCCGCCGAATGGCGGCCGTCCGGCACCGTGCTGGTCACCGGCGGCACCGGCGCGCTCGGCGCCCGGGTGGCCCGTTGGCTCGCCACCCGGGGCGCCCGGCGACTCGTGCTCACCTCCCGCCGGGGCCCGGCCGCGCCGGGCGCGGCGGAGTTGGTCGCCGAGTTGGCCGGGCTTGGCGTTGCGGCCGACGTGGTGTCCTGCGACGGGTCCGATCGGGACGCGCTGGCCGCGACGCTGGCCGCGATCCCCGCGGAGCACCCGCTGTCCGCTGTGTTCCACGTCGCCGGTGTGCTCGATGACGGCGTGCTGGACGCGTTGACCCCGGAGCGGTTCGCGCGGGTGCTGCGCGCCAAGGCGGTCGCCGCGGCCAACCTCGACGAGCTGACCGCCGGGCTGGACCTGTCCGCCTTCGTGCTGTTCTCCTCGCTCACCGGGGTGGTCGGCAACAGCGGTCAGGCCAACTACGCCGCGGCCAACGCCTACCTGGACGCGCTGGCCGAGCACCGTAGGGCGCGCGGGCTGCCGGGCACCTCGGTGGCCTGGGGGCCGTGGGCCGACGCCGGCATGGCCGGCACCGAGGACGTCACCAACCGGTTGCGCCGCACCGGGATCCGCCCGATGCCGGCGGACCTGGCGATCGCGGCGCTGGCCCGGGCGGTGGACCGCGGCGAGACCTGCGTCAGCGTCGCCGACGTGGACTGGGCGATGCTGGCCCCGGGTCTTGCGGTCGTGCGGCCGAGCCGGCTGTTCGACGGGCTGCCCGAGGCCCGGCCGGACGGAGCGGGCGAAACCGGTGCCGTGGCACCGGATCGCGCCCGGGCACTGCGCGAGCGGCTGGCGGCGGCGTCCGCCGCGGAGCGCGAGCAGATCGTGCTCGATCTGGTCGGCGCGCAGGCGGCGGTGGTGCTCGGGCACGAGTCCGCGGCCCAGGTGGACGCCGGCAAGCCTTTCCGCGATCTCGGGCTCAGCTCACTGGCCGCGGTCGAGCTGCGCAACCTGCTGTCCGCGAGCACCGGCATCCCGTTGCCGGCCAGCCTGGTGTTCGACCACCCGACGCCGGCCGCGGTCGCCGAGCTGATCCGCGCGGAGCTGGTGTCCGCCAACGGTTCCGGCGGCTCGGCCGGTGCCGAGCTTGACCGGCTGGAGGCGGCGCTGGCCAAGGTCTCGCCCGGTGACGCCGAGGCCACCGCGATCGCCGCCCGGTTGCAGCGCCTGCTGCCGCGGCTGACCGGCGGCGCCGACGACGGCGACGGGCTCGACGAGGCGACCGCGGACGACCTATTCAAGATCATTCACGAAGAGTTCGGAAAGTCCTGACCACGAACCGGTTCTGCTGGGAGAAGTTCGATGGCGAGTGAAGAGAAGCTCCTGGATCACCTCAGGTGGGTCACCGGTGAGCTCCGGCAGGCGCACCAACGGCTGCGCGACATCGAGGAGCAGGACGCCGAGCCGATCGCGATCGTCGGGATGAGCTGCCGCTTTCCCGGCGGGGTGCGGAGTCCGGAGGAGCTGTGGCGGCTGGTGTCGTCCGGTGTGGACGCGATCTCCGACTTTCCCACCGACCGAGGCTGGGATCTCGCGACGCTGTTCGCCGACGACGATCCGGACCGCAGCGGTACCTGCCACGCCCGGGCCGGCGGTTTCCTGGCCGACGCGGCGGAGTTCGACGCCGCGCTGTTCGACATCTCGCCGCGCGAGGCGCTGGCCATGGACCCGCAGCAGCGCCTGCTGCTGCACGCCTGCTGGGAGGCGTTCGAGCGGGCCGGGATCGACCCGGTCTCCTTGCGCGGCACCCGGACGGGCGTGTTCGCCGGCACCAACGGCCAGGACTACCTGAGCCTGCTGATCAGCAACCCGGACGGGCTGGACGGCTACCTGGCCACCGGCACCGCCGCCAGCGTGCTGTCCGGCCGGGTCGCCTATGCCTTCGGGCTGGAGGGCCCGGCGGTCACCGTGGACACGGCGTGTTCCTCCTCGCTGGTCGCGCTGCACCTTGCGGCGCAGGCGCTGCGCCGCGGGGAGTGCTCGCTGGCACTGGCGGGCGGGGTGACCGTGATGGCCACGCCGGGCGCGTTCATCGAGTTCAGCCGGCAGGGCGGGCTGTCCCGGGACGGCCGGTGCAAGGCGTTCTCCGCCTCGGCGGACGGCACCGGGTGGGGCGAGGGCGTCGGCGTGCTGCTGGTCGAACGGCTCTCCGACGCGGTCCGCAACGGGCACGAGGTGCTGGCGCTTGTCCGCGGTTCGGCGATCAACTCCGACGGCGCCTCCAACGGGCTCACCGCGCCGAACGGACCGGCCCAGCAGCGGGTGATCCGCGCCGCGCTGGCCGACGCCGGCCTGGCACCGTCCGAAGTGGACGCGGTGGAGGCGCACGGCACGGGCACCACGCTCGGCGACCCGATCGAGGCCACCGCTCTGTTGGCAACCTACGGCCAGGACCGGGAAAACCCGCTGTGGCTGGGCTCGATCAAGTCCAACATCGGGCACACCCAGGCCGCCGCCGGAATCGCCGGTGTGCTCAAGATGATCATGGCGATGCGGCACGGCGTGCTGCCCGCGACGCTGCACGCGGAGCAGCCCTCGCCGCACGTGGACTGGTCGGCGGGTGCGGTGTCGGTGCTGTCCGAGGCCCGGTTGTGGCCGCAGACCGGTGCGCCGCGCCGGGCTGCCGTGTCCTCGTTCGGGGTCAGCGGTACCAACGCGCACACCATTCTCGAGCAGGCGCCCCAGAACACGGCCGAGGAGCCGGCTGCGGCACCGGTTGCGCTGGTGGCGCTGCCGCTTTCGGCGCGGTCGGCGGAGAGCCTGCGCGGCCAGGCGGAGCGGCTGCACGCCTTCCTTGGCACCGAGCCGCGTCCGGTCGATGTCGGATACTCGCTGGCCACCGGCCGGGCCGCGCTGCAGCACCGGGCCGTGGTGCTGGATCCGGCTCGGCTGCCCGAGCTGTCCGGCCCCGGTGTGGTGACCGGCTCGGTTGTCCCGGGGAAGACCGCGTTCCTGTTCACCGGCCAGGGTTCCCAGCGTCCCGGCATGGGCAGGCAGCTCTACGACACCTATCCCGCTTTCGCGCAAGCCCTCGACGCGGTGTGTGCGCGGCTCGACACCGAACTCGACCACCCCCTCCAGCAGGTTCTGTTCACCCACCCAGAGCTGCTGAACCAGACGGTGTTCACCCAGGCCGGCCTGTTCGCGCTCGAGGTGGCTCTGTTCCGGTTGCTGGAGTCGTGGGGAATGGTCCCGGACTTCCTGCTCGGCCACTCGATCGGCGAACTGGCCGCCGCGCACGTGGCCGGCGTTCTCTCGCTGGAGGACGCCTGCACGCTGGTGGCCGCGCGCGGAAAGCTGATGCAGGCGCTGCCCACCGGCGGCGCCATGCTCGCCGTGCGGGCCACCGAAGCCGAGGTGCTGGCAGCCATCGCTGGGCTCGAGGACCGGGTGAGCATCGCGGCGGTCAACGGACCCACCTCGGTGGTGATCTCCGGTGACGCCGAGGTGATCGACGAGCTGGCGCCCCGCTGGCAGAAGACCAAGCGCCTGGTGGTGTCGCACGCGTTCCACTCGCCGCACATGGAGCCGATGCTGGCCGAGTTCCGTGCCGTCGCCGAAACCCTGACCTATCACCCACCCCAGATTCCGGTGATCTCCACCGGTGATCTTGCCGACCCGGAGTACTGGGTGCGGCATGTGCGCGATGCGGTGCGGTTCGCCGACGGCGTGGCCACGCTGCACGGCAGGGGAGTGACCCGGTTCGTCGAGCTGGGCCCGGACGGCGTGCTCTCCGCGCTGGTCGACGAGGGCGTTGCCGTTGCGGTGTGCCGGGCCGGCCGGGACGAGGTCGAGACCGCGCTGACCGCGGTGGCCACCGCATGGGCGCACGGCGGCACGGTGGACTGGGCCGCGGTGCAGCCCGGCGGGCGCCGGATCGATCTGCCCACCTATGCCTTCGACTCGCGCACCTACTGGCCGCAAACCCGAACCACGGTGGGCGATGTGGCCTCCGCCGGGCTCGGCGCGGCCGACCATCCGCTGCTCGGTGCCGCGATCACGCTGGCCTCCAACGACGGCGTGCTGCTGACCGGGCGGCTGTCCACCGGCACGCACGGCTGGCTGGCCGACCACCGGATCATGGGCGGAGTCCTGTTGCCCGGCACCGCGTTCGTCGAGCTGGCGCTGCGCGCCGGCGAGCTGGCCGGCTGCCGCCGGCTGGCCGAGCTGACCCTGGAGGCGCCACTGGTGCTGCCCGAGCCGGGGGCGGTGCGGATCCAGGTGAGCGTCGGCCCGCCGCAGGCCGACGGCGCCCGGCCGGTGGAGATCCACTCCCGCCCGGACGGCGAGGACGGCAACTGGACCCGGCACGCCGAGGGCCTGCTCACCGAGCACGCGCCCGTTGTTTCCATGGACCTGTCCGCGTGGCCGCCGCCCGGCGCCGAGCCGGTCGACCTGGCCGGCTTCTACGACCGGCTGGCGGACAACGGTTTCGGCTACGGCCCGGTGTTCCGTGGCGTGCGGTCGGTGTGGCGCACCGGCGAAGAGTTGTTCATCGAGGTGGCCCTGCCGGAGAACGCCGAACGTGACGCCGGCCTGTTCGGCCTGCACCCGGCCCTGCTGGACGCCGTCCTGCACCCGATCGCCCTGCTGTCCAACCAACCCCGGCTACCGTTCGCCTGGACCGGTGTGTCCCTGCACGCCGCCGCGGCCACCGTCCTGCGCGCCCGCCTCACCCCCACCCCCTCCGACGGCTACACCCTCGCCCTTGCCGACCCCACCGGCGCTCCCGTAGCCACCGTGCACTCCCTCGCCCTCCGCCCCGCCGAGCCCCTATCCACCCCCACCAACGATTCCCTGTTCACCGTCGAGTGGAACCCCATCTCCATTCCCGACACCCAGCTCCCCGCCACCAACTTCTCTCTGCTGTACGCCGATTCCCATGCGGGGTTGGGGGAGCTGCAGTCCTGGTTGGCCGAGGAGCACTCGGACAAGCTTGTCGTTGTGTCCCGTAATGCGGTGGCTGCCGCTTCGGGTGATGTGATCGCTGATCCGTGCCGGGCTGGGGTGTGGGGTTTGGTGCGTTCGGCGCAGTCGGAGCATCCGGACCGGTTGGTGTTGGTGGATATC
>NZ_DASUCC010000116.1:0-10549 GCF_035762905.1 Actinophytocola sp. | reverse complement strand
ACCCGCTTCCTCGAACTCGGCCCCGACGCCATCCTCACCGCACTGACCCCGCACTGCGTAACCGAACCGATCGTGACCACACCAGCCCTGCGCCCTGGCCGCGACGACCCGCACACCCTGCTCACCGCCCTGGCCACCCTGCACACCCACGGCACCCCCATCGACTGGCCCGCCATACTCACCCCCTACGCCAGCCAGACCATCGACCTACCCACCTACCCCTTCCAACGCCAGCGCTACTGGCTCACCGCCACCCCCGCTCCGGCCGAGGCGTCGGTCCGCACCGACCCGGCCGAGGCCAACTTCTGGACCGCGGTGGAAAATCAGGACTTCGCCACCATTGCCGAGACCCTCAACCTGCACGCCGACAACGGGCTGGCCACCGTGCTCCCGGCATTGTCCGCCTGGCGCCGGGAACGCAACACGCAGTCCATTGTGGACGAATGGCGGTACCGGGAGAGCTGGACCCGGATCCCCGACCCGACGGCCGTGGTGGACGGCACCTGGCTGATCGCCGTGCCGGACGGCACCGGGGACCGCGCACCGGCCGACGCCCTGCGCGAGCGCGGCGCGGAGCTGGTGGAGATCGAAATCGGCGCCGCCCCGGACCGAGCCGCGCTGACCGCCCGGCTGCGCGACGCGGTGGCCGGCTCCGGCGGCATCGCCGGAGTGCTGTCCCTGCTCGGCGGCACCGGTCTGGACCGGACGCTGGTTCTGGTCCAGGCACTCGGCGACGCCGAGATCGACGCCCCCCTCTGGTGCGTCACCAGCGGCTCGGTCTCGGCCGGTGCATCCGACCGGCTGACCGACCTGACCGGCGCCCAGGTCTGGGGCTTCGGCCGGGTCGTGGCCCTGGAACGGCCCCGTCGCTGGGGTGGCCTTGTCGATCTGCCGGCCGACCTGGACGAGCGCGCCGCCGACCGGTTCGCCGGAATCCTGACCGGAAAGTGCGGGGAGGATCAGCTGGCGGTGCGGCCGGATGGCGTGTTCGCCCGCCGCCTGGTGCGGGCGAACGCCGTGGATGCGTTGCCGGGCAACGGCTGGCGGCCGACCGGCCGGGTGTTGATCACCGGCGGCACCGGAGCGCTTGGCGGGCACCTCGCCCGCTGGCTGGCCGTACACGGCGCCACCGAACTGATCCTGGTCTCCCGCTCCGGCCCGGCCGCCCCCGGCGCGGCCGAACTGGTCGCCGAACTGGCCGACCTCGGCGCCGACGCCACCGTCATCGCCGCCGACATCGCCGACCGCGACGAGGTTTCCGCACTCCTGCAAGCCCACCCGGTCACCTCCGTCGTGCACGCCGCCGGCACCACCGGCTCGACCGGACTCACCGACCTCACCCCCGCCGAACTGGCCAACACCCTGCGGGCCAAGGTCGACGGCGCCCAACACCTGCACGAACTGCTCGCCGACACCCCCCTGCACGCATTCATCCTGTTCTCCTCCATCGCCGGCATCTGGGGCAGCGGCGGCCAAGCCGCCTACGCCGCCGCCAACGCCCACCTCGACGCCCTCGCCCAACACCGCACCAACCAAGGACAACCCGCCACCGCCATCGCCTGGGGACCCTGGGCCGACGCCGGCATGGCGATCGCCGAGGAGGCCACCGAGTACCTGCGCCGTCGCGGACTCGGTGTGCTGGCACCGGAACTGGCGATCCGCGCGCTGGCCCAGGCGCTGGACGCGGGGGAGACCCGGTTGACCGTCGCCGACGTGGACTGGGAGCGGTTCGCACCGGCGTTCACCTCCACCCGCCCCAGCCCGTTGCTCGCCGAGCTACCCGAGGCGCGGCGGGTGCTCGAGGCGAACGAGCGGGCGGCGGCCGCGCGGGCGCTCGACCCGTCCGGTGGGCCGGACCAGCAGGGGCTGACCCAGTTCGGCGAGCGGCTGGCCGCGGCCACGCCGACCGAACGTGACCGGGCGCTGCTTGAGCTGGTGCGCACCGAGGCGGCCGGGGTCCTCGGACACGACAGCACCGCACCGGTTTCCGCGCGCAGCCAGTTTGCCGAGCTCGGCTTCGACTCGCTGACCGCGGTGGACATCCGCAACCGTCTGGCCGAGGCGCTCGGCCTGGCACTGCCCCCCACGCTGATCTTCGACTACCCGACGCCGGCCGCGCTCGCCGAGTACCTGGGCACCGAGATCACCGCCGGAGCCGACGCCGAGGCCGGCGAGGCCCGTATCCGCGCCGCGCTGGCCGCGCTGCCGATCGCCCGGTTCCGCGAGGCGGGCGTGCTCGACGTTCTGCTCAGGCTGGCCGGAATCGACGACGACCGGCCCGAAGACCATCCCGTGTCCGCGGATCCGGATGCCATCGACGAGATGGACGTCGATGCGCTCATCCAGACCGCTTTGGACAACCCGGATTCCGCATTGGGAGCTGACCAGCATGACTAGTCGCGAGGAACAGGTCGTCAAGGCGCTGCGTGCGTCGCTCAAGGAGACCGAGCGGCTGCGGGAGCAGAACCGGCAACTGCTGGCGGCGTCCCGAGAACCCGTCGCCATCGTCGGGATGAGCTGCCGCCTGCCCGGTGGCGTCCGCTCACCGGAGGATCTCTGGGAGCTGGTCGTGTCCGGCACCGACGGGTTGTCCGGGTTCCCGACCGATCGCGGCTGGGATCTGGCCGAGCCGGTGTCCTACCCGCGCGAGGGCGGATTCCTCGACGACGCCACCGAGTTCGACGCGAGCCTGTTCGGCATCTCCCCGCGCGAGGCGCTGGCCATGGATCCCCAGCAGCGGCTGGTGCTCGAGGCCTGCTGGGAGGTTCTGGAGCGGGCCGGGGTGGCGCCGGACTCGTTGCGCGGCAGCCGGACAGGGGTGTTCGTCGGCGCGTCGAACGCCAACTACGGTGCGGGACTGGACTTGCCCGAGGAGGTGGCCGGGCATGCCCTGACCGGCACCGCGAACAGCGTGATCTCCGGCCGGGTGGCGTACACGTTCGGGCTGGAGGGGCCGGCGGTCACCGTCGACACGGCCTGCTCGTCGTCGCTGGTCGCGCTGCACCTGGCCGCGCAGGCGCTGCGCTCCGGCGAGTGCGCGCTTGCGCTCGTCGGCGGCGTGACGGTGATGCCGACCCCGGCCACGTTCGCCGAGTTCCACCGGCAGGGCGGGCTGGCCGCGGACGGCCGGTGCAAGTCGTTCGCCGGCGCGGCGGACGGCACCGGGTGGTCCGAGGGCGTCGCGGTGTTGCTGGTGGAGCGGTTGTCCGACGCGCGCCGCAACGCGCACCGGGTGCTGGCCGTGCTGCGCGGTTC
The DNA here is from genome assembly GCF_035762905.1 of Actinophytocola sp. Lineage (GTDB taxonomy): Bacteria > Actinomycetota > Actinomycetes > Mycobacteriales > Pseudonocardiaceae > DASYTH01. The sequence goes on along the minus strand of NZ_DASUCC010000116.1, from coordinate 7,294 downwards.
TGCGGTCAACCAGGACGGCGCGTCCAACGGGCTGACCGCGCCGAACGGGCCGGCGCAGCAGCGGGTCATCCGGGACGCGCTGACCAGCGCCCGGCTGCTGCCGTCCGATGTGGACGTCGTGGACGGGCACGGGACCGGGACTCGGCTCGGCGACCCGATCGAGGCCACCGCACTGCTGGCCACCTACGGCCGGGACCGGCCGGCGGATCAGCCGCTGTGGCTCGGTTCGCTGAAGTCCAACATCGGCCACACCCAGGCGGCCTCCGGGCTGGCCGGTGTGATCAAGATGGTGCTGGCGTTGCGGCACGGCGTGTTGCCGATGAGCCTGCACATCGACGAGCCCACCCCACATGTGGCGTGGGGACGGGGCGCGGTGCGCCTGCTCACCGAGGCCAGGGCTTGGCCGGATCACGACCGGCCGCGCCGGGCCGGCGTGTCGTCGTTCGGTGTCAGCGGTACCAACGCACACGCGATCATCGAGGAGGCCCCGCCGGTCGAGCTGGCGGCCGAGGCGCCGGTGACCGGTCCGGTGCCGGCCGTGCTGCCCTGGGTGGTGTCCGGCCGGACCGCAGCCGCCCTGCGCGGCCAGGCCGCGGCGTTGCTGGCCCAGGTGACGGCCGATCCCGGTCTGGCGCCGGTCGACGTTGGCCGGTCGCTGGTGTCGTCCCGGGCGTTGCTGCCGCACCGGGCGGTTGTGCTCGGCGCGGACCGGGCCGGCTTCACGGCCGGGCTGGCCGCGCTGGCCCGCGGCGAGGACGCCGCGGCCGTGCGGCGCGGGTTCGCCGCGGACGGTGCCCTGGCGTTCCTGTTCACCGGGCAGGGTTCCCAGCGCGCCGGCATGGGCAAGCAGCTCTACGCCACGCATCCAGTTTTCACCCAGGCATTCGACGCGGTGTGTGCGCGGTTCGACCTGGACCGGCCGCTGCGCGAGGTGATCTTCGGCGAGCCGGAGTCGGTGAACCAGACGGTGTTCGCTCAGGCCGGTCTGTTCGCCTTTGAGGTGGCGCTGTTCCGGTTGCTTGAGTCGTGGGGGATCTCGCCGGACTTCCTGCTTGGCCACTCGATCGGTGAGTTGGCCGCCGCACATGTGGCGGGCGTGCTGTCCCTGGCGGACGCCTGCACCCTGGTGGCCGCGCGCGGAAAGCTGATGCAGGCGTTGCCCACCGGCGGAGCCATGCTCGCCGTGCGGGCCACCGAGGCTGAAGTCGCCCAAGCCATCGCCGGTCTCGAGGACCGGGTGAGCATCGCGGCCGTCAACGGCCCGACCTCGGTGGTGATCTCCGGTGACGCCGAGGTGATCGACGAGCTGGCTCCCCGGTGGGAGAAGACCAAGCGGCTCACCGTCTCGCACGCCTTCCACTCGCCGCACATGGACCCGATGCTGGCCGAATTCCGGGCCGTTGCGGAGACCCTGACCTACCACCCACCCCGCATCCCGGTGATCTCCACCGGTGCGGTGACCGACCCTGAGTACTGGGTGCGCCACGTCCGCGATGCGGTCCGGTTCGCCGATGGCCTCACCACGTTGCGGGACAACGGGGTCACCACGTTCCTGGAGCTCGGGCCGGACGGGGTGCTGGCCGCGCTGGTCGGCGACGGAGTCGCGGCGGCGGTGTGCCGGGCCGGCCGGGACGAGCACGAGACGCTGCTCGCGGCGGTCGCCGAGGTGTCCGTGCACGGATCCGCCGTCGACTGGCCTGCGGTGTTCGCCCCGTGGGGCGGTAACCCGGTGGAGCTGCCCACGTATGCCTTCCAGCGCGAGCGGTTCTGGCCGGACGCCGTGCCGGCCGCCGGAGCGCCACGGGATGAGGCCGAGGCCGGTTTCTGGGCCGCGGTGGAGTCCGGCGACCCGGACGCGGTCGCGAGCACCCTCGGACTGGACGCACCGGACTGGCTGGACGCGATGCTGCCGGCGCTGTCCGCATGGCGCCGGGACCGCCGGACCTCGTCCACGGTGGACGGATGGCGGTATCGGGTCGGCTGGGCACCGGTGCGCCCCGTACCGGCGCCGGAGCCGGGCACCTGGTTGGTCCTTGGCACCGACGACGAGATCGCGGCCGCGCTGCGGGCATCGGGCGCCACGGTGGTCCCGCTGACCGCCGGCGACGACCGGGCCGAGCTGGCCGAACGGCTGCGCCCGGCCGGAGGGGTCACCGGTGTGCTCTCCGGTCTGGACGCGGCCGCGACCCTGGTTCTGGTGCAGGCGTTGGGTGACGCCGGGATCGACGCGCCGTTGTGGTGCCTGACCCGCGGTGCGGTCTCGGTCGGGCGCTCCGACCCGCTGACCCGACCCGAACAGGGTCTGGTGTGGGGCCTTGGCCGGGTCGTCGCCCTTGAGCACCCGAACCGCTGGGGCGGTCTGGTGGACCTGCCCGAGACGCTCGACGACCGGGCGACCGCCCGGTTGGCCGCCGTGCTGGCCGGTGCCGAGGACCAGGTCGCGATCCGCGCGTCCGGGGTGTTCGCCCGGCGGCTGACCCACGCCGCCGCGGCACCGCAGGACGGCGCCGGATGGGCACCCAGCGGCCCGGTGCTGATCACCGGTGGCACCGGCGCGCTCGGCGCGCACGTGGCCCGCTGGCTGGCCGGCCGCGGTGCGCGGCACCTGGTGCTCACCAGCCGGCGCGGGCCGACCGCCCCCGGCGCGGCCGAGTTGGTCGCCGAACTGGCCGAGCTGGGCGTGACCGCGACCGTGGTCGCGTGTGACGTGGCCGACCGGGGCGCGCTGGCGGCGCTGCTGGCCGAGCACCCGGTGACCGCGGTCGTGCACACCGCCGGCGTCGAGCATTCCGCCCCGCTCGTCGGACTCGATCCGGCCGAGTTCGCCGATGCCATGCGCGCCAAGGTGTTGGGCGCGACGCACCTGAACGAGCTGCTGGGCGACGGGTTGGACGCGTTCGTGCTGTTCTCCTCGATCTCCGGGGTGTGGGGGAGTGGCAACCAGGCGTCCTACGCCGCCGGCAACGCCTTCCTGGACGCGCTGGCCGAGCATCGCCGGGCCCGTGGCCGGGTGGCCACGTCGGTGTCCTGGGGTCCGTGGGCGGACGCGGGCATGCTGGTCGACTCGGCCGAGGCGGAGGAGTACCTGCGCCGGCGCGGTCTGCTGCCGATGCGCCCTGAGCTCGCGGTGGCGGCGCTGGGTTCCGCGCTGGACTGCGACGAGACCTGTGTGACGGTGGCCGATGTGGACTGGTCCCGGTTCGCGGTCGCGTTCACCGCCACCCGGCCCAGTGCGCTCATCGGCGAGCTGCCCGAGGTGCGCGCCGCCTTGGCCGAGACCGATGCGGAGCGCACCGGCGGGCTGGCGGCCGAACTGGCCGAGACGGCGCCCGCCGAGCGTGCGCACGTCGTACTGGAGTTGGTGCGCCGGCAGACCGCCACGGTGCTCGGCTATGCCGACGTGGCGGCGGTCGAGGCCGACCGGCCGTTCAAGGACCTGGGACTGGATTCGCTGACCGCGGTCGAGGTGCGCAACCGGGTGGCCGGCGCGGCCGGCGTACGGCTGCCGGTGACGCTGCTGTTCGATTACCCCACACCGCGTGCGGTCGCCCGGTTCCTGCTGGCGACGCTGACCGGCGCGGCCGGCGCGGATTCCGCTCCGGTCGCCGGATCGGGCGCCGCCGACGAGCCGATCGCGATCGTCGCGATGAGCTGCCGCTACCCCGGCGGCGTCGCCTCCCCGGAGCAGCTGTGGGATCTGGTCGCCGGCGGCGTGGACGGCATCACCGCGTTCCCCACCGACCGCGGTTGGGATACCGAGACCGAGGTTTCCTATGCCCGGCTCGGCGGTTTCGTGCCCGACGCCCCCGACTTCGACGCGAGCCTGTTCGGCATCTCCCCGCGCGAGGCGCTGGCCATGGACCCCCAGCAGCGGCTCATCCTCGAGGCCTGCTGGGAGGTTCTGGAACGGGCCGGTCTGGCCCCCGACTCCTTGCGCGGCACCCCGACCGGTGTCTTCGTCGGCGCCTGCATCTCCGGCTACGGCGCCGGAATGCGCATCCCCGACGAGGCCGCCGGCCATGCCCTGACCGGCGGCGCCAACAGTGTGATCTCCGGTCGGGTGGCCTACTCGTTCGGCCTTGAGGGGCCCGCCGTCACCGTCGACACCGCCTGCTCCTCGTCCCTGGTTGCCCTGCACCTCGCCGTCCAGGCCCTGCGCAACAACGAATGCACGATGGCCCTGGCCGGCGGGGTCACCGTCATCCCCACCCCCGTGGTGTTCGACGAGTTCTCCCGGCAGGGCGGCCTGGCCGCCGACGGCCGGTGCAAGGCCTTCTCCGCCGCCGCTGATGGCACCGGCTGGTCCGAAGGCGTGGGTGTGCTTCTGGTAGAGCGCCTGTCCGACGCGCAGCGCAACGGCCACCAGATTCTGGCCGTGGTCCGCGGTTCCGCGGTCAACTCCGATGGTGCCTCCAACGGCCTGACCGCCCCCAACGGCCCGTCTCAGCAGCGGGTGATCCGTGCCGCGCTCACCAACGCGGGCCTCGTTCCGTCCGATGTGGACGCTGTGGAGGCCCATGGCACCGGCACCACCCTCGGCGACCCGATCGAAGCCCAGGCCCTGCTGGCCACCTACGGCCAGGACCGCGAAACCCCCCTGTGGCTGGGCTCCGTCAAGTCCAACATCGGCCACACCCAGGCCGCCGCCGGCGTGGCCGGCGTGATCAAGATGGTCATGGCCATGCGCCACCGATCCCTCCCCACCACCCTGCACGCCGCCGAACCATCCCCGCACGTCGACTGGACCTCCGGCGCGGTGTCACTGCTGACCGAAACCCGCCCGTGGCACGGCGACCGTCCCCGCCGCGCCGGCATCTCCGCGTTCGGTGTCAGCGGCACCAACGCCCACGTGATCATCGAACAGCCGCCGGCCCAACCCGAACCCGAGTCGGCCGCAACCGACCCCACCGATGTGCCGGTGCCCTGGCTGCTGTCCGCCCATTCGGCGCCGGCCCTTGCCGCACAAGCCGTCCGCCTGACCGACCTGCCCGACAGCTCCCCCGTGGACGTGGCCTGGTCGCTGGCCACCGCCCGGGCCACCCTGGACCACCGCGCCGTCGTCCTCGACCCCACCACCCTGCCCGACCTGTCCGCACCGGGTGCGGTGCGTGGCGTGGTGTCCGAGGGCCGAACCGCCTTCCTGTTCTCCGGTCAGGGTTCCCAGCGTCCCGGCATGGGCCAGCAGCTCTATGACACCTATCCCGTCTTCGCCGACGCGTTGGACGCGGTGTGCGCGCGGCTGGACACCGAGCTTGACCGCCCGCTGCAGCAGGTCCTCTTCACCGACTCCGACTTGTTGAACCAGACGGTGTTCACCCAGGCCGGCTTGTTCGCGCTGGAAGTGGCGTTGTTCCGGTTGCTGGAGTCGTGGGGCGTCACGCCGGACATCCTGCTCGGCCACTCCATCGGCGAACTTGCCGCCGCCCATGTGGCCGGGGTGCTCTCGCTGGACGACGCCTGCACCCTGGTCGCCGTCAGAGGAAGGCTGATGCAGGCGCTACCCACCGGCGGCGCCATGCTCGCCGTCCAGGCCACCGAAGCAGAGATCGCCGAAGCCATCGCCGGCCGGGAAGACCGGGTGAGCATCGCCGCGATCAACGCCCCCACCTCGGTCGTGATCTCCGGTGACGAAGCGGTGATCGACGAACTGGCCCCGTCCTGGGCAAAGACCAAGCGCCTCACCGTCTCGCACGCCTTCCACTCCCCGCACATGGACCCGATGCTGGCCGAGTTCCGCGCCGTCGCGGAAACCCTCACCTTCCACCCACCCCAACTCCCGATCGTGTCCAACGTGACCGGCCAACTTGCCGACCCGCACGAGATCCAAACCCCCGACTACTGGGTCACCCATGTCCGCCAAGCGGTCCGGTTCGCCGACGGTCTGACCACCCTCACCACCAACGGCGTCACCAAGTTCATCGAGCTGGGCCCGGACGCCGTACTCACCGCGCTGACCCAACAATGCGTCGCCGCCCCCGTCGCCGTTGCGGTCTCACGTTCCGGCCGACCCGAACCCGACACCCTCCTCGCCGCCGTGGCAACCGCCTGGGTCAACGGCATCCCGGTGGATTGGCCGGCAGCGCTGCCCCAGGGCCGTCGTGTCGACTTACCGACCTATGCCTTCCAACGCCAGCGGTTCTGGCCCAACGCCCGCCTGCTCTCCGGCGAACACAGTGACCACCCGATACTCGGAACCCCAGTCTGGCTCGCCGACGACGACGGCGCCGTCCTCACCGGCCGCCTCTCCCTGAACACCCACCCCTGGCTGTCCGCCCACGTCGTGCACGACACCGTGGTCCTGCCCGGCACCGCCCTGGTCGACCTGGCCCTGCACGCCGGCACCCATCTCGGCTGCCCCCAACTCGCTGACCTGACACTGGAAATCCCCCTGGCGATCCCGGAGCGCCACGCAGTCCAGATCCAGGTTCGCGTGTCCGCACCTCACGACGACGGCACCCGCCCCATCACCATCCACGCCCGCACCGCCACATCGGAGTCCTGGACCCGCCACGCCACCGGCCTACTCACCAACACCCCACCCCCCACCCCCGAAACACTCCACACCTGGCCCCCCCGACACGCCGAACCGGTCACCATCAACAACCTCTACGAAGGCCTCGCCGCCGCCGGCCTCACCTACGGCGAACAGTTCCGTGGCCTGCAATCAGTCTGGCGCACCAACACCGAAGTCTTCGCCCACGTAACTCTCCCCGACGGCGAACCCGACCAATTCACCCTGCACCCCGCCCTGCTCGACGCGGCCCTGCACGCCATCGCCCCCGGCCGCCTCCTCACCGATACCGACACCGCCCACCTCCCGTTCGCCTGGACCGGCGTCGCACTACACGCCACCGGCGCCTCCACCCTCCGAGTCCGTCTCACCCCCGCCGGCCCGGACGCGATATCCCTCACCGCCTACGACGCCTCCGGCGCCCCCGTGGTGTCAGTGCAGTCACTCGTACTTCGCCCCGTTCCCACCAATCGCCTCACCACCCCCACCCCCGCAACGGATTCCCTGTTCACCATCGAATGGACCTCACTGTCCCTTCCCGACACCCCAAACCCCACCCCCAACACCGATATCCCGGTGTTGCACGCCGATTCCGACGACGTGTTGGGGCAGTTGCAGTCCTGGCTTGCCGAGGAGCACGCAGACAAGCTTGTCGTTGTGTCCCGTAATGCGGTGGCTGCCGCTTCGGGTGATGTGATCGCTGATCCGTGCCGGGCTGGGGTGTGGGGTTTGGTGCGTTCGGCGCAGTCGGAGCATCCGGACCGGTTGGTGTTGGTGGATATC
>NZ_DASUCC010000115.1:0-3823 GCF_035762905.1 Actinophytocola sp. | reverse complement strand
CGCGGTGATCAGCACCAGCAGGATCATCACCCGCAGCGGCGAGCCCTTGGCGCGTTTGGCCGCCCAGATCGCGGTGTACTCGAACACCCCGGTGCGGCGCAGCACCCCGACGATGATCATCATGCCGAGCAGCAGGAAGATCACGTTCCAGTCGATGCCGGTCTCGGCGGAGTAGAACGCCTCCTCGGAGCCGACCACCCCCAGCCCGAGCAGCACCCCGGCACCGGCCAGTGCCACGACCGTCTTGTGCACCCGTTCGGTGGCGATCAGGACGTAGGCCACCACGAACGCGGCGACCGCGATCGCCGTGGTCACGGCCACCGCTCCCGGGCTAGCGCCGGATCAGGGCCAGTTCGAGCAGCCGCGACGCGGTGATCACGCCGATCAGGTTTCCGCCGTCCATCACCGCGGCCAGCGGGCAGCGCAGCCGGGCCATGATCGCGGCCACCTCGACGATCGTGTCGTCGGCCTTGACCACCGCCAGCTCGGGCGACTCCCGCGCGATCAGCTCGCCGACCTTGCGCCCACCCAGCTTGTCGGCCACATGATCGGCCATCGACTCGTTGAGCACCCCGGCCAGCGACGGGTCGTCCTGCACATAGCTGGGCACCAGGAACCGCACCACCTGCGAGGCCGGCAGGATCGCCTGCGGATGGCCGTCGCGGTCGGTCACCACCAGCCCGGGCAGCCGGTGCTCGGCCAGCAGCCGGGCCGCCTCCCAGGCATCGGAATCGTGGCTGACGACGGGAAAATCCTCGGCCATCTGTTCGGCGTGCACGAGTGCAGACTACGACGATCCGGTCGGCCATGCCCTGCTCGAATGTGGGTAACCGACGTAGCCGCAGCGGCACGTCCTGGCCGCCGACGATCGCCGAGGCGACCACTGGGTCAGTGGGGGACAGGATCGCGCCGAGCAACACCACCCTGAATGCCAGGACCAGCGCCACCGAGATCTCCCGCCGTTGACAGGAAACCCACCCCGGGGGTGGGGTGGGCTGCCGACCAGACTTCCCGGCACGCCGAGCGTCAACATGCCGTAAAGATCCGCTGCTGGCAACCGGCCGGTCAGCAGACGGGTATGCCGGCGTCGGCGCAGGGTTGCCCGAAAGGCCTCCCCGATGGTGATTGCCGATTGTGGACGCTCACCCGACCGAGGATCTTGAGCCCGAGACCGTGCCCGCCACCGTGACCTGAACCCACGCGGACCGCCTCTGCGTTCAACCGGTCACGGCTGCCGGGCGTGGCGATCTGGCTTTCGGTGCGGGGTGGGGGCGGCGGACTCGACACAGAACCGGAAGCCCGGCCCGGCTCGGTGATCAGGTGGCATGGTCGGGTGGGGCTGCGGTTCCAGCTTGCGGCGCAGTTTGACGACGTAGCCGCGTAGGTGGTGGATGTCGTTGCGGTGGGTGGGTCCCCAGACCTCGGTCAGCAACTGCTGGAGGTGACCAGATCGTCCCGATGCCGGATGAGAATGTCCAGCACAGCCCATTCGATCGGGGTGAGCCGCACCTCGGTGCCGTCGCGCCACACCCGTCCGGCCGCCAGATCACGGTGAACGTCCCGGTATCGATGATCCGGTTGGCCGGCGTGTCGGGTGGCGCGGCGAGCGCCCGGCGCAGCACCGCCCGCAGCCGGGCGAGGAACTCGGGCATCCACAGCGGCGTGGCGACGACGTCGTCAGCGCCGGCATCCAACGCGCTGACCGTGTCGTCGGCGTGGGCTCGGAAGGCGAGCGCGATGATCGGCACCCTGGTCCGGCCGCGCAGTTCGCCGATCACCGCGGTGGCGTCGAGGTCGGGCAGGTCCAGTTCGAGCACCACCGCCTCCGGCCGGGCGCGGGCCGCGACCCGCAGCCCGCTGGTCCCGTCGGCCGCGGTCAGCACGTGGTAGCCGCGCGCGGTGAGCGCGTTGGCCATGGTGTGCAGGATTTGTCGATCCTGGTCGACTACCAGCACCGTGGTCATGGCGTCGCACCCGGGGTGAACAGGCGGTGGGCCGCCGCCGGCACCGCGTCGAGGTCGGCCGCGGACAGCACCCGGCTCTCCCGGACCACCAGAACCAGGTCGGCGATGGGCACGATGGTCACCCCGACGCTGACCCGTGGTCGATCGACGGCCAGGCCGTGCACCGCGAGCACCGGCTGGACGGGAATCGGACGGGCCAGGGCGTCGGACAGGGCCTCGCCGGCGGCCGCGGCCGCTGCCCGGACCGCGGTGCTGCGTCGCGCGACGGACCGGCCGTCCACCTCCAGCAACCCGGTGGCGGGACTGGTGGCCACCCGCCCCCCGGCCGGCCAGACCTGGTGTTCGACCACGAACACCCCGCCCGGGCCGATGAGCAGGTAGCCGGTGCGGGGATCCTGGCCGGGGATGGCCGGGTCGCACAGCACCACCCAGCCACGGCGTTCCAGGCGGGCCACCCCGGCGGCGAGCCGGTGCGAGCCCTGTTCCCCGGGCCACGCGGCGAGCACCCCGGAGCGGTGATCCCAGATCAGCAGTCCGGCCACGACTACCGCGGCGGCCAATAGCCCCAGCCACCAGCCCCACCGCGCCCCGACAAACGCCCCCAGGACGGTGCCGGCCGCGCCGGCCAGCGTCCAGCGCCGCCACCGCGACGCGCGCCGCAACGCCGCATAGTGCGCCCGCGCCGGCCTGGCGTCGGTGGTGTCGCGTCCGGTCCGGTGTGGCCACATCGCGGCGCACCCCCACTTCGGTGTCAGGCCAGGAGGAAGTAGCGCAGCCACAGGTACGGCGCGGCGATCGCGATGGTGATCACCGTGACGATCGCGCCTTTCTTGGTGAACTCCCAGAACGAGATCGGGCTGCCGGCCCGCATCGCGATGCCGAGCACCACCACGTTCGCGGAGGCGCCGACCGCGGTCAGGTTCCCGCCGAAGTCAGCGCCCAGGGCCAGCGACCACCACAGCGCCTGGGCGTGCACCGGGTCGGCGACCCCGGCCGACAGTTCGGCCACCAGCGGGCTCATCGTGGCCACGTAGGGGATGTTGTCGATGATCCCGGACAGCAGCGCGGACACGACCAGGATCAGCATCACCGCCAGCAGCGCGTTGCCGCCGGTGGCCTGGGCGGCCCACTGCGCCAGTTCCCCGATGACCCCGGTGTGCACCAGCGCGCCGACCATGATGAACAGCCCGGCGAAGAACAGCAGGGTCTCCCACTCCACGCTGGCCAGGTAGTGCCGCGGCGCGCTGCCGGTGATCAGCACCAGCACCCCCGCGCCGAGCAACGCCACCACCGACGGCGCGATGTGCAACGCGGCGTGGCCGATGAACGCGGCGAACACCGCCGCCAGCACGACCCCGCACTTGATCAGCAGCCCCACGTCCTGGATGGCTTCCCGCTCGTTGAGCGCCATCACGTCGGCCACCCGGTCCGGGTGCACCGAAAACGACCCGCGGAACAACCACGGCAGCACCAGGGTGAACACGATCAGCTCGACCACCACGATCGGCGCCATGTGCACCAGGAAGTCGTTGAACGACAACCCCGCCCGGCTGCCGATGATGATGTTGGGCGGATCGCCGATCAGCGTCGCCGCGCCCCCGATGTTGGACGCCAGCACCTCGGCGATCAGAAACGGCACCGGGTTGATCCCCAACCGGTCGCACACCAGCAGCGTCACCGGCGCGACGAGCAGCACGGTGGTGACGTTGTCCAACATGGCCGAGGCGACCGCGGTGATCAGCACCAGCAGGATCATCACCCGCAGCGGCGAGCCCTTGGCGCGTTTGGCCGCCCAGATCGCGGTGTACTCGAACACCCCGGTGCGGCGCAGCACCCCGACGATGATCATCATGCCGAGC
>NZ_DASUCC010000114.1:0-8420 GCF_035762905.1 Actinophytocola sp. | reverse complement strand
GGGGGGCGAATTGGGGTTGTCGTTGGTGGGGTCGGGGATGGGGGGCGAGTTGGGGTTGTCGTTGGTGGGGATGGGGGGCGAATTGGGGTTGTTGTTGGTGGGGTGGGGGGTCGGGGTTGAGTGGGGGGTGGGTGCGAGGGTGGGGTGTGGAGTCTGGGTGGGGGTTGTGCTGGGGGTGGGGGTGCGGAGTGGGAGGAGGGTGCGGAGTTTTTTGCGGACTAGTTGGCGGGCGCGGGCTTCTTCGGTGGCGGGGTCGAGAGTGGTGATGGCGTCGGCTGCGATGTCGTCGTCGACGCCTTTGCGGCGGAGTTCGGCGACGAGGGCGTGGCGGCCGAGGCCTTCGTAGGTGTGGCGGGAGCGGATCCAGACCTCGGCGAAGGATTTGTCGTCGATCAGGCCGACGTCGTCGAGGCGGGTGAGGGCCTGGTCGATGATGTCGTCGTCGAATCCCTTGCGCGCCAGGGCCTGCTGCAGTTCCGCCCGGGTGCGTGGGCGGAACCGCAGCAGGCGCAGGCAGGTGTCCTTGGCGCGCTGCACGGGATCCTCGGCCGGCGCTGGACCGCCAACCTGGCGAGCTCCCATCGTTGTGATCAGAAGTCGACCGGGGCCGGCGCGGCGTCGGCGTCGAGCTTGGCGCCGATGCCGAGCTTCTCCTTGATCCGCTTCTCCACCTCGTCGGCCACGTCGGGGTTGTCCCGCAGGAACTTCCGGGCGTTCTCCTTGCCCTGCCCCAACTGGTCGCCCTCGTAGGTGTACCAGGCCCCGGACTTTCGCAGGATGCCCTGATCGACACCCATGTCGATCAGCGAGCCCTCGCGGCTGACGCCGTGGCCGTAGAGGATGTCGAACTCCGCCTGCTTGAACGGCGGCGCCACCTTGTTCTTGACCACCTTGACCCGGGTCCGGTTGCCGACCGGCTCGCCGCCGTCCTTGAGCGTCTCGATCCGGCGCACGTCCAGCCGCACCGACGCATAGAACTTCAGCGCCTTTCCACCGGTCGTCGTCTCCGGCGACCCGAACATCACACCGATCTTCTCGCGGAGCTGGTTGATGAAGACCGCGGTGGTGCCGGAGTTGTTGAGGGCGCCGGCGATCTTGCGGAGGGCCTGGCTCATCAGGCGGGCCTGGAGTCCGACGTGGTTGTCGCCCATCTCGCCCTCGATCTCGGCGCGGGGCACCAGTGCGGCGACGGAGTCGATCACCAGGATGTCCAGTGCGCCGGAGCGGATCAGCATGTCCGCGATCTCCAGCGCCTGCTCGCCGGTGTCCGGTTGGGACACCAGCAGCGCGTCGGTGTCCACCCCGAGCGCCTTGGCGTACTCGGGATCGAGCGCGTGCTCGGCGTCGATGAACGCCGCGATCCCGCCGGCCCGCTGCGCATTGGCCACGGCGTGCAGGGCGAGGGAGGTCTTGCCGGAGGACTCCGGACCGTAGATCTCCACGATCCGGCCGCGCGGCAGACCGCCGATACCCAGGGCCACGTCCAGGGCGATGGAGCCGGTGGGAATGACCTCGATCGGCGCGCGTCCCTCGTCACCGAGGCGCATCACCGATCCCTTCCCGAAGTTCTTGTCGATCTGGGCGAGGGCGAGTTCGAGCGCCTTCTCCCGGTCGGGGGCTGTTGCCATCTTGGATACACCTCGGTTGGTTCGAGACTGAGAACTCACGCTGCCGACGCTACGGGCGGGGGCCGACGTTTTCCGATCCGCCGCGCCGATCTGTGGACAGCTGACCCGGCTGTGGACAACAGCCTAGACGAACGGATGTTCGAAGACGACCCGACACGCCGCTCAGCGCCGCTCCGGCGGTACGTCGAACGCATCGCACACCGCGCGCCAGATCTCCTTGGTCGGCAGGCCCTCATCGAGGGCCTGATCGACCGTCCGGCTGCCGAGCGCGCTGAACACGTGGTCGCGGGCGAGCATGTCCGCCCGCACCTCACCGAACTCCTCGGCCATCAACCTGCGGAACGCCGTGATACGCATCGGCCCCACCCTACGTCGGCCCGCCGCCATAGGATTGGCAGCATGGAGATGTCCGGCCTGGAGTCGGCGCTGCTGACCTTCGGCTCGATCGCGACCCTGGTCGCCGCGATCGTGGTCGGCCTGATCGCGTTGCGCAACCGCAGGCGTTAGGTCCCCGGCTGAACCCGCTGGGCGAAGTAGTCGGCCAGCGTGTCCGGCGTGAAGTCGTCGCGCAGCTGGGTCTTGGTCAGCCAGCCGACCAGCGGCCGGTCCCCGACCGTGAACACCAGCACGCCGCTGCCGCCGCTCACCCCGGCCCGGAACCGGCCGGCCAACCCGTTGCCCCTCCAGTCCGCCTCGACATGATCGCCCTGGGTCATCGTGCCCAGTTCGGAGGCCAGCACCCGCCGCACATCGTCCTGCGAGGCCACGTGCGCGTAGTTGACCTGGTAGTCCTCGGGCAGCGTGCAGGTCACGTCGGCGACCGACCGGCCGTCCCCGGCCTGGCACTGGCTGTGGTCCGGCACCGCCCCGGCCAGCTGCCGCAGGCACGAGGTGAACCCGGTGCCGTCCTTGGTTCCCTTCTGCTGGCAGCCTTCCGCGGTGGGCAGGTCGCCGCCCGGGTTGACCAGAAAGATCCCGACGACAACGGCCACCGCGACCACCACCAGCGCGGCGCCGGCGGCCAGCAGCCGGCGCCCGGCCGACCGGCGACCCGGCGGCCCCGGCGGCACCGGCGGCGGGACAGGTTGCCCGAACGCCGGCGCGGGCGGGCCGAAGACGCCCGGCGGTCCGGCGGGCCCGCCGCGCTGCTGCGGCGGACCGAGATCCCGGGTCCGCTGGCTGACGCCCTCCCGGTTCACGTGGTGCGCGCCGAGGGCGACCGCGGTCTCCGGCTGGTCCAGGCTGGTCGGCACCACCCGCAGCTGCTCGCCGATCAGCGTGGCGACCAGTGGGATCCGGCTGGACCCGCCGACCAGGTAGATGCCGGCCAGCCGGTCCGGGCGGAGGCCGGTCGCGCGGATCGTGGCGGCCAGCAGCTCGACCGTGCGCAGCAGGTTCGGCCGGATCAGCGCCTCCAGCTCCACCCTGGTCACCAGCACGTCATGGAACGGCTCCGGCAGCGGCACCTCGGTCTGCGGGTGCCGGGACAGCGACTCCTTGCCCGCCCGCACATCCTCCTGCAGCGCCCGCCGGGCCCGCCGGTCCCCGCTCGACGCCGGCCGCAGCAGGCTCAGCCAGCGCGCCGGATCCCGCGGCGACACCTGCCGGCCGACGTGCTCGAGCAGCGCCTGATCCACGTCCAGCCCACCGAGATCGGGCAGTCCGTCCTCGGCCAGCACGGCGAACCCGTGCTGGGTCGCGCCCACGATCGCCACGTCGAACGTGCCGGCACCCAGGTCGTACACGGCCAGCGCCTGCCCGGGACCCAGGGTCTGGCCGGGGAACGAGGCGAAGTGCGCGGCCGCGGCCACCGGCTCGGGCACCAGCACCAGGTTGGAGCCCAACCCGGCCAGCCGGGCCGCGGCCAGCAACACGTTGCGCCGCACCGGTCCCCACTGCGCCGGGTGGGTCAGCCGGACCTCGTCCGGGCGCGCCCCGCCGAGCTGCCGCGAGGTCTCCTCGCCCACCCGGTGCAGCACAGCGGCCAGCGCGTCGGTGACCGGGATGACCCGATCACCGAGCAGCAGCGTGCCCTCGTCGATGCGGCGCTTGGGATTGGGCTCGAACCGGGACGGGTCCAGCCGGGCGCGACGCTCGGCGTCCCGGCCGACGACCAGCCCGCCGTCCTCGGCGGCGAACACCGCGGAGGGCATCGTGGCCGCGCCGTCCACCTCGACCACCCGCGGCGGCCGGCCGTGCGCGGACAGCACGGCGACGGTGTTGGAGGTGCCGAGATCGACGGACAGGACCTGCATCCGGCTCAGCCGTTCGAACCCGGCTTGACGTGCTCGTTGAAGTAGTCCGTGATGGACTCGCCGGACGAGTCGGTGGACAGCTTCATCAGCGTGCCCATCACCGGGCTGTCCTCGACCGTGAACAGCATCGCACCGACGCCGAGCACCTCGAACGAGTAGTACTTGCCGGACAGCCCGCCGCCGGACCAGTCACCGCCGTCCGCGGTCTGCTTCGACTTGGAGAACGCGTTGAGGAATGCGTCGACGTTCTTGTCGGCGATCTCCGGTGAGTCGAAGTGGTAGTAGAAGATCGTGTAGTCGTCGCCGAGCTGGCAGGTCGCCGCGGTGGCACCGGGCGCCGGGATCGAGCTCCCACCGGTCGGCATCCGCACGCCGGACGCGCAATCGTTGTTGTCCACCACCTTGCCGGCCAGCGTGCGCATGCACTTGCTGAAGCCATCGCCGTCCGGGGTCTTGTCGGTGCATTCGCTGGCGGCCACCCCACCGCCCCCACCGCCGCCGGAGGTGGCGAAGAACGTGATCCCCACGGCGATCACGGCGACCGCGACGATCGCCCCGAGGATGATCAGCGGCTTGCGGTTGGACCGGGCCGGTGGCGGCGCCGGAACCTGGTGGCCGACGAACTGGGGGCCGACCGGCGGCGGGCCGGCCGGCCCGGGCACCGGAACCGGACCGCTCGGCGGGCCCGGCGGCGGGCCCTGCGGCAGCACCCGCTGCGGACCGCTGTTCGGAAAGGCGCTCGGCACCGTTGGCCCGCTCGGTGTCGGTGGCACGTAAGGCGTGGCCGAGGGCGTCATCGCCTTGGTGCGCTGGACGATCTCGATCGTGCCGCTGATGTCGCTGGTGCGCATCGTGATCCCCTCCTGCGGCACGTGGTGCGCGCCGAGGGCGACCGCGGTCTCCGGCTGGTCCAGGCTGGTCGGCACCACCCGGAGCTGCTCGGCGATCAGCGTGGCGATCACCGGGATCCGGCTGGAGCCGCCGACCAGGTAGATGCCGGCGAGCCGGTCCGCGGCCATGCCGGTGGACCGAATGGTGGCGGCCAGCAGCTCGACGCTGCGCAGCATGCCCGGCCGGATCAGCGCCTCCAGCTCCAACCTGGTCACCAGCACGTCGTCGAACGGCTCGGGCAGCGGCAGGTCGGTCTGCGGGTGCCGGGACAGCGACTCCTTGGCCGCCCGCACGTCCTCGCGCAGCGCCCGCTGGGCCCGGCGGTCGCCGGTGGACTGCGGGCGCAGCAGGTTCTGCCAGCCCGCCGGGTCTCGCTGGGAGACCTGCCGGCCGACGTGCTCGAGCAGCGCCTGGTCCACGTCGATGCCGCCGAGATCGGGCAGACCGGCCTCGGCCAGGACCACGAAACCCTTCTGCGTGGCGCCGACGATGGCCACGTCGAACGTGCCGGCGCCCAGGTCGTACACGGCAAGCGCCTGTCCGGGGGCCAGGGTCTGGCCGGGGAACGAGGCGAAGTGCGCGGCCGCGGCCACCGGCTCGGGCACCAGCACCAGGTTGGAGCCCCACCCGGCCTGACGGGCGGCGGATAACAGCGTGTTGCGCCGCACCGGTCCCCACTGTGCGGGGTGGGTCAGCCGGACCTCGTCCGGACGTTTGCCGCCGAGCTGGCGGGAGGTCTCGTCGGCGACCCGGCGCAGCACCCCGGCCAGGGCGTCGGTCACCGGCACGATGGTGTCACCGAGCAGCAGCGTGCCCTCGTCGATGCGGCGCTTGGGGTTGGGCTCGAACCGGGACGGGTCCAGCCGGGCGCGGCGCTCGGCCTCCCGACCGACCATGAGGCTGCCGTCCTCGGCGGCGAACACAGCGGACGGCATCATGGACGCCCCGTCGACGTCGACCACCCGGGGTGGCCGACCGTGCGCGGACAGCACGGCAACGGTGTTGGACGTGCCGAGATCCACGGACAGGACGTTCACATTGCTCCCCTCGTCGCTGCTGCCGAAGATGCTGCCATGAGTGTCCACCGCCGTGGGCGCGGTCTCCCAGATCGCGGCTGACCGGTTTTGTCGGTGCCGGCTGTCAGGATGGACCCGTGCCTGACGTGCTCGAGCTGTTTACGCCGGCCACCCGCCAGTGGTTCGCCGGTGCGTTCGACGCGCCCACCGAGGCCCAGCAGGGTGCGTGGCGGGCGGCATCGGCGGGCGAGCACGCGCTGGTCGTGGCCCCGACCGGGTCCGGAAAGACCCTGGCCGCCTTCCTGTGGGCGCTGGACAAGCTGGCCGAGTCGGGTCCGCCGGCCGAGAAGTCCCGGCGCTGCCGGGTGCTCTACGTGTCACCGCTCAAGGCGCTGGCCGTCGACGTGCAGCGCAACCTGCGGGCGCCGCTGGCCGGGATCCGCCAGGCCGCGCACCGGCTGGGCCTGCCGGAGCCGTCGATCACGGTCGGCATGCGCACCGGCGACACCCCGGCCGAGGAGCGCCGGGCGTTCACCCGCACCCCGCCCGACGTGCTTGTGACCACGCCGGAGTCGCTGTTCCTACTGCTCACCTCGGCCGCCCGGGAGTCGCTGCGCGGGGTGGAGACCGTGATCGTGGACGAGGTGCACGCGGTGGCCGGCGTCAAGCGCGGCTCGCACCTCGCGCTGTCCCTCGAGCGGCTGGACGCGCTGCTGCCAAGGCCGGCGCAGCGGATCGGCCTGTCCGCCACGGTCCGGCCGGTGGACGAGGTGAGCGCGTTCCTGGCCGGCGGCCGCCCGGTGCGGGTGGTCCAGCCGGCGACCGCCAAGACGATCGAGATGCGGGTCGAGGTTCCGGTCGAGGACATGACCGAGGTGACCGAGCAGGAGCCGGAGTCCGGGCAGGCGCCGCGCCCGTCGATCTGGCCCTCGGTCGAACGGCGCATCCTCGACCTGGTTCGGCAGCACCGGTCCACGATCGTGTTCGCCAACTCGCGGCGGCTTGCCGAGCGGCTGACCGCCAAGCTGAACGAGCTGGCCGCCGAGGATCCGGTCTACCCCAAGGATGTCGGCCGGTTCCCGGCCGAGGCGATCGCCGAGTCCGGTTGGGCGGCCGGCGTGGCGAACCCGGTGATCGCCCGGGCGCATCACGGTTCGATGGCCCGGGAGAAGCGCACCGTCGTCGAGGAGGAGCTCAAGTCCGGTCGGTTGCCGTGCGTGGTGGCCACCTCGTCGCTGGAGCTGGGCATCGACATGGGCGCGGTGGATCTGGTGATCCAGGTGGAGGCCCCGCCGACGGTCTCGTCCGGCATGCAGCGCATCGGCCGGGCCGGGCACCAGGTGGGCGCGGTGTCCCGCGGGGTGATGTTCCCCAAGTTCCGCGGCGATCTGGTGTCCTGCGCGGTGGTGGCGGAGCGGATGGCGGACGGGGCGATCGAGGCGGTGCGCTACCCGCGCAACCCGCTGGACGTGCTGGCCCAGCACATCGTGGCGATGGTGGCGCTCGAGCCGTGGACCGTGGACGGGGTCGCCGGGCTGGTGCGCCGGGCGGCGCCGTTCGCCGCGCTGCCCGACTCGGCGCTGCACGCGGTGCTGGACATGCTCGCCGGGCGCTATCCCAGCGAGGAGTTCGGCGAGCTGCGGCCGCGGATCACCTGGGACCGGATCGGCGGCGAGCTGCACGGCCGGCCGGGGGCGCAGCGGCTGGCGGTCACCTCCGGCGGCACGATCCCGGACCGCGGGCTGTTCACCGTGATGACGCCGGGGTCGGAGGGCGCGCCGGGGTCCCGGGTAGGCGAGCTGGACGAGGAGATGGTCTACGAGTCGCGGGTGGGCGACACGTTCCTGCTCGGCACGTCCGCCTGGCGGGTCGAGGACATCACGCACGACCGGGTGATCGTGGTGCCGGCGCCGGGCGAGCCGGCCCGGATGCCGTTCTGGAAGGGCGACGCGCCGGGCCGGCCGCTCGAGCTGGGCCGGGCGTACGGAAAATTCGTCCGCGACGTGTCCTCGATGGACGACGCGGCGGCCCGCGCCCGGGTGGCCGAGGCCGGCCTGGACGACTGGGCGGTGGACAACCTGCTCGCCTACCTGACCGAGCAGCGCACGGCCACCCGGCACGTGCCGGACGACCGGACCATGCTGATCGAGCGGTTCCGCGACGAGCTCGGCGACTGGCGCGTGTGCATCCTCACGCCGTTCGGCGCCAAGATCCACGCCCCGTGGGGCATGGCCGTGCGGGAACGACTGTCGGAGCGAGCGGGTGTCGACGTCGACGTGCTGTGGAGCGACGACGGCATCGTCTTGCGTCTTCCGGACTCCGATCAAGACGGCGGAGTCCCCCTCGACGACCTCGTCTTCGATCCGGAGGAGATCGAGGCGCTCGTCGTTCGTCAGCTGCCCGGCACCGGCCTGTTCGGAAGCGTGTTCCGCGAGGCCGCCGCGCGTGCACTGCTTCTTCCCCGCCGGATGCCCGGCCGGCGAACGCCGCTGTGGCAGCAGCGGCAGCGTGGCGCCGACCTGCTGCAGGTCGCGGCGAGGCATCCGACCTTTCCCATCTTGCTCGAGGCGACCCGCGAGTGTCTCCGCGACGTGTTCGACCTGCCCGGGCTCCGCGAGGTGATGAGCGAT
>NZ_DASUCC010000113.1:0-18506 GCF_035762905.1 Actinophytocola sp. | reverse complement strand
CGCGGACACGAACAACGTGGTGTCCAGCCCGATCACCCGCCAGGTCGGCAGCATGTCGTAGACATGGACTTCCACCTTGGCGCCCTGCGTGGCCAACTCGGCCAGCCGTTCCAGGGAGAGCCGGATTCCGGTACTGAAGCTCCTCGCACCGCGAGGACGTTCACCTCGGCTGCGTCCTTGGCGCAGCGTTCGATCTCCGCACGGGCCGCCGACTGGGACGGATAGACGGCGAGAATCTCGGCACGCCCGGTGGCCCGAGATGATCGAGCCCGGCCGGGTGCACCGGCGCCAACCCGAGCAGCATCCGCGCGTCGTCGGGCATGTCGAGCCCTGCGGCGATCCGCTCGAACGACTCCAGCGCCGTCACCGTGCGCATGCCACGCACGATCTCCGACACCCGGCCCTGCAACATCCCGACGGCGACGGCGATCCGGCCCTGACTGGCACCGGTGTACTGCTGAACGCCCCGCAGTAACGCCCCCACATCGCGTTGGCGGAGCGCCGAGCGCATGTCGGGTCGCTGCCAGGCCCACTGCGGCAATTCCACGGCGGCACCGGTCGCCTCGATCACCCGCGAAGCGTACATCTCACGGTGAGATACCCCGGTTGGGATGGGGCTTGGTGACCGGCGTGCCGATGCTCGGCAGGTGAGAGCACCCCGTTGGCGACCGGCGCAGCCCGAGTTGGGCCGGTGAACGAACGCGCAGGGCCGACCGAAGGCCCACCCGAGAACCTGTCCGAACTGGATCTGCTCATGGAGCAGCTCGGCCGGGCCGGCTATCTGTTCCATGCCTTCCAGGTGGATCGGCAGGGCCCGGACCTGCTCGCCGCGACGCGCCAGTATGTCGAGTGCGCCGACGTGGTAACCCTGTTCGACCAGACCCGCGCGGTCGCCTGGCGGTGTCCCACCGGACCGGCAGTGGATGTGTTCGCCCCGGCCCAGGTCTACTGGTCGTACGCATCCAGTCCGGTATGGACACTACGAGCGCTGCTGACGCTCGCCCCGCCCGGTCATCCGGAGGCGCCGCGCGATCTTGCCGCCACGCCATCCGGTCTAGGCCTGCCCGTGCACGGTCGATTGCCGGTGCAGGTGCGCCGCCGCCGCTGGTGACCACGGTGTTTCCTGCTCGGGCTGCGCCCGGCGGGGCACCGGCAGTGGGGGTCGGGTAACGACTGGACACCGCGTGTTCCAGTGCCGCCGCGAGCGGGTTAGGGTCCTGCGCACCATGACGCCGCTGCCCGAAACCCCAGCTCCCGCCGCGTCCGACCGGTTGCCGTTGGGCATCCGGTCCGGGTACGCCGTGGGTTCGCTCGTGACCGGAGCCTTCGGCACGGTCCCGGGCCTGTTGCTGCTGCCGTACCTGACCGACAGCCTGGCCGTGCCGGCCTCGGCGGCGGGGCTGCTGGTCCTGCTGCCGAAGATCTGGGACGTGGCGTTCAACCCGATCGCCGGCCGGTGGAGCGACCGCACGCACACCAGGATCGGGGCGCGCCGGCCCTTTCTGATCACCGGCGGGTCGGCCCTTGCGGTCTTCTTCGCGCTGCTGTTCGTCGGACCGGACACCGGGTCGGTGGCCGGTGACGCGGCCTACGTCACCGCGATGTTCCTGCTCTGTGCGACGGCGTTCGCCCTGTTCCAGGTGCCGTACAACGCGATGCCGGCCGAGATCACCCAGGGCGAGCACGAGCGCACCCGGCTGACCACGATGCGCATCGCGGTGCTCGCGGTGGCGATCCTGGTCAGCGGGGCCGGGGCGCCGGCGCTCCGGGACGCGGTCGGCGGCAGCGAGGGCTACCGGGTGATGGGCATCGCGGTCGGCGCGCTGATCCTGTTCGGCACCGTCGGGGTGTTCTTCGGGACGCGGAAGGCGCCGGTGGCGCGGGTGCTGCCCTCGGTGTCCAGCTGGCGGGAGGTCTTCGCGGCGGTCCGGGCCTGCCGGCCGTTCCGGATCCTGACCGCGGCGTACGTGATCCAGGCCGCGGGCATCGCCACCCTGCTTGCCGGGGTCGACTACCTCGCCCGGGTGGTATTGGGCGACACCAACCTGCAGCCGCTGCTGTTCGCCGGGTTCGTGGGACCCTGCCTGCTGGTGATGCCGCTGTGGCAGTGGGTAGCGGCGCGGTACGGCAAGCGGGTGGGTTTCGTGCAGGCTTCGCTGGTGTTCATCGTCGCCATGGTCGGCGTGTTCGCGGCCAAGTGGGTGCCGGTGCCGGTGGTGTTGGCGTCGGCGGCATTGGCCGGCGTGGGATACGCGGGGATGCAGGTGTTTCCGCTGGCCATGCTGCCGGACGTGATCAGCGCGGAGGAGCGGCGCACCGGCCAGGTCCGGGCCGGGCTGTTCGCCGGGGTGTGGACGGCCGTCGAGACCCTCGGGCTGGCGCTCGGCCCCGGGCTGTACGGCCTGGTGCTGGCGCTCGGCGGTTACGTGTCGTCGTCGGAGGGCGAGCAGGTGACCCAGCCGGAGAGCGCGGAGTTCGCCGTGGTGGCCGGTGCCGGCCTGCTCCCGGCACTGTTCACGCTCGCCGCGCTGCCGCTGCTGCGCCGTCGCAGGTGGGAGGCCCGATGACCGGCATCCCGGCCGAGCAGGTGCTCGCCGAGCTGCGTGCGTTGCGCGCCGCCGACCTGCCCACGCACGGCGGCCGTACGCTGGCCTACGTCTACGACAGCGGTCGGGCCGCGATCGACGAGCTGGGCGCCGCCGCACACGCGCTCGCCAGCTCCACCAACGGCCTTGACCCGACCGCGTTCCCCAGCCTGCTGCGGATGGAGAACGACGTGGTCGGCGCCGCGGCGACGCTGCTCGGCGGCGGGCCGAGGACGGCCGGCAGCGTGACCTCCGGCGGCACCGAGAGCTGCCTGCTCGCGGTGTACGCGGCGCGCTCGGCCCGGCCGGAGGTCACCGCACCGCGGATGGTGCTGCCGGCCACCGCGCACGCCGCGTTCCACAAGGCCGCCCGCTACTTCGGGGTCGAGGCCGTTGTGGTGCCGGTGGATCCGGTGTCGTTCCGGGCCGACCCGGAGGCGATGACCGCGGCCATCGACGAGCGCACGGTCCTGGTCGTGGTCAGCGCGCCGTCCTACGCGCACGGCGTGGTCGACCCGGTGGCGCCGATCGCGGCGGCGGCCGCCGAGCGCGGGGTCCGCTGCCACGTCGATGCCTGCATCGGCGGCTGGCTGCTGCCCTACTTCCGGCGGCTCGGCGCCGAGGTGCCGGACTTCGACCTGTCCGTGCCCGGGGTCACCAGCATCTCCGTCGACCTGCACAAGTACGCCTACTGTCCCAAGGGGACGTCGGTCCTGCTGCACGCCGACCCGGAGCTGCGCCGCGCGCAGTTCTTCGCCAGCGCGGCGTGGCCGGGCTACACGATGCTGAACTCGACCGTGCAGTCCACCCGCTCGGGCGGGCCGCTGGCCGCGGCCTGGGCGGTGCTGCGGCACGTCGGCGACGACGGTTACGAGGAGCTGGCCGCCCGCACGCTGGCCGCGGTGCGCGCGCTGCGCAAGGGGATCGAGGCGATCGACGGGCTGCGGGTGCTCGGCGATCCGGAGTCGTCGCTGCTGGCGGTCACCTCGGCGGTGGACGTGTTCACCATCGCCGACGAGATGACCGCCCGGCGCTGGTACCTGCAGCCGCAGTTCGCCCACGGTTCGTCGCCGGCCAACCTGCACCTCACCGTGACCGCGGCCAACCACGGTTCGGAGCCGGAGCTGCTTGCCGACCTCGCCGACGCCGTGCGATCCGCTCGTAGCGCCGACCCGGTGGACGTGCCGCCCGAACTGGCCGCGGCGATCGCCGCGCTGGATCCCGCGACGCTGACCGCCGAGCAGTTCGCCGGGCTGCTGGCCGCCGCCGGGCTCACCGGCACCGGCCTGCCGGAGCGGATGGCCGGGGTGAACGCGTTGCTGGCCGCGGCGCCGCCGTCGCTGCGGGAACGCCTGCTGATCGAGTTCCTGGGTGTGCTTTACACACGTTCGGGTTGAGCCGAACGGATAAACATGAGACCCATTCGGGTTATGGTCCGACAAGGTCGCCGCTCACTAAGGTGATTTTCGACATGTTCAACGCGGCACCGTTGCCGCGGACGATCGGGGATGCTCATGTCGTCTGTCCGCACGCGACTCTCATCCGGCGGTCTCGGGTTTCTGATGTTGGGCGCGCTCGCGGTGGCCGGGCCGCCGGCCGCCGCCGCCGACGACACCAGACAGACCGCCGTCGTCTCCCTCGGCGACAGCGCGATCTCCGGTGAGGGCGCCGGAAACTACGATGCGGGAACCCGGGGCGAGAACGGGAACTGGTGTCACCGCTCGGCCAACGCCCTGATCCACCGCACCGCGCTCGCCCAGCGCACCATCAACCTGGCCTGCTCGGGCGCGGACTCGGCGAACGTGTCGCTGGCCGACACCGTGCACTACACCGAGGGATCGCAGGCCCGCCGGCTGATCGACGTGGCCCGCACCTACCGGGTGACCGCGGTGGTCGTCCAGGTCGGTGCCAACGACGAGCCGGAGTTCGCCGACACGATCCTGGACTGCATCGAGGCGTGGCTGAACCCGTTCGGATCCAGCTGCGCGTCCCGGCTGCGCACCGAGTGGCCGCAGCGGGTGGCAGCGATGGCACCGCGGGTGCGGGCCGCGCTGGCCGACGTGCGGTCCGCGATGAGCCAGGCGGGTTACGCCAACGGCGACTACTCCCTGGTGCTCGCCTCCTACGCCTCGCCGGTCACCGAGCGGATGGACGAGATCCTGCACGGCCCGCAGGGCTGCCCGTTCCGGTTGTCCGACGCGCGGTTCGGCCGGACCCAGGCGGTGCCGCAGCTGTCCGAGGCGCTGCGCGGCGCGGCCCAGCAAGCCGGCGTGCGGTTCCTGGACTTCTCAAGGGCGACCGAGGGCCGCGAGGCGTGCAGCGGCGGCGGCAGCTCGGCGAGCGAGTGGCAGAACCGGATCACGGTCGACCCGTTCGCGTGGGTGTACGGCGGGCTGGACGCGATCGGCATCCACATGGCACAGCAGTCGTTCCACCCGAACGCGCGTGGCCACAACCAGCTCGGCCGGTGCGTGACCGAGTTCGTCCAGTCCGGCGCGAGCTCGGCGACCTGCCTGGTCGGCTCGGACGGAAACCTGCACGCGGTCTGACCCGTGGCAGCACGGATGCCCACACTGGGGCCGCCGGTGTGGGCATCCGTTTTTCTTCTGGGGGATGGTCAGATGTCGAGCAGCCGGTTGAAGAACGTGCGGTAGCGGCGCAGAGCGACGCGCAGTTCCTCGGTCTGCACCTCCGCGCCCTGCTGCCACTGCCCCTCGAGCTCGCCCTTGTGCGCGCTGAACGTGCTGGCCAGGGTCTGCATGACCTCGGCGACCAGATGGTCGGCGCTCTGCACCGCCTCGCGCGGATCGTCGACGAAGTTGATCTGGACCTGCTGCCACTCGGTCCGGAACCGCTCCACCTGGTCGGCCTGGAACATCTGGGGCAGCTCGTCACCGCCGGCCGAGGGCATGGCGGCCGCCGGCGGCTCCTCGGTCATGGTCTCCGGAGCGTCCATGGTGTCCGGAGTGTCCACGGTGTCCGTCGGCTCCGCCTCGACCACCTCGGTCTCCGGCTCGGTACGGGCGTCCGCGTCGACCGGCTCCGGCTCGTCGGCCGGATCCCGCACCGGTTCGGTCTCCAGCGTGTCGCGATCGACGGTGCCGGTCGAACCCCGGTACGGGTCGTCCTCGTCCGCCGGCCGGTGCGGGAACTCGTCCGCGTCGACCGGTCGCTGGGTGAACTCGTCGTCGGAGGACCGGAAGTCGTCGTTCGTTGGCCGGAACTCCTCCTCGCCGTCGGGCCGGCCATGCTCACCGGCACCGGCCAGGTCCTCGGTACGGAGTCGCTCGTTGGTTCGCTCTTCGTCTCGGATCATTTGGTCACGCCTCCCCGGTCCTGGTTGTCCACCGGAGCCTCGAGTAGATCCTCGAACAGCGACCGGTAGTGGACCATCGCCTCGCGCAGGTCCTCAGTGGACGCCTGCTGTTCGGTGTGCTGCTGCATCACGTCGTGCGCGCTGCGGTAGTGCCCCAGCGTCGCGGCGTGCTGCACGGACAGGGCAGTCAGCTGCTGCTCGTAGCCCTCGGTGGGGTAGCCGCGCTCGGCCATCACGACCGTCACCAGCCGGTCGGCCTCGGCGACCGCGCCGCCCGGGTCGTCCACGAACTCCGCCTGGATCCGGGTCCAGTCCTCGCCATAGCGTTCCCGGGCCGCCTCGTCCAACGGCCGGATGTCGAGGTCCGCGTGCCGCCGCTCGCGCTCGGCCAGGTCACGCTCGACCTCCCGCCGGTCGGCGCCGTCCTCGAGTGCTCTGTCGTACTCGGGACCGAACCGCTCCCGGAGTTGTCGGCGCCGAACCTGCTGGCGTATGAACCATGCGCCCAGAGCCAGCACGACGACGGCGACCACGATGACCACGATGGTTGCGCCGGTTGACATCGGAAGTCCTTCCGTCAAGGAGAATGCTCAGTTCGCGGGATTGCCGGCCATGCGGGGGTGAAACGGGCGGCGGCCGAAGTTACTGCATCTGGAGCAACGGGCGGTTGGAAGGTCCAGAGTGGACCGGAGGGTTGACACTGGCCAACCTGGGTAGTACCCCCGCATGGCCAGCGAGCGGACGAGCAGCGTCCCCTCGGGCCGCCGGCTTCGGTTGGGGCGGCTCGGGGTGCGCCGGCCGCACCGTCGCAGCCAGCCGGAACAGCCCGGCAGCTCGCCGGTTGCCCGCACCACCGCACCGGTCCAGCACGCCGCCGCCACCGTCGGTGTGGCCTTCGGTTTGTTGGGGCTGCTGGGTTTTCTCCCCGGTTTCACCAGCAACATCGGCGCGCTCGCCGTCGCCGGGCCCGGTTCGGGGGCCATGCTGCTCGGGGTTTTCTCGGTTTCGGTGCTGCACAACCTGGTGCACGTGCTGTTCGCCGTCGCCGGCCTGGCGTTGTCCCGCACGCCACGTTCTGCCCGTGGATACCTGTTTGCCGGCGGCGCGATCTATTTGTTGCTGGCGCTCTACGGCGCGCTCGTCGACCAGAACGGCGCGGCCAACTTCGTTCCGGTCAACACCGCGGACGACTGGCTGCACCTGGGCATCGGCGCGCTCATGATCGGACTCGGGCTGTTGCCCGGCGGCTCACGGACGCCGCCGCCACAGCGCGTCGAGCGGGAGGGCGCGTAGCGGATGACGGTCCGCGCCCGGTCGTCCGGCCGGTTGGCCTGGTGCACGGCGGGGTAGCCCCGGGACATGGCCACCACCACCGCGACCGTGCCCGACGCGGCCGACCTCGACGAGCTGCGGGCGGCGGCCGCCACCTGCACCGGGTGCGCCCTGTACCGGGACGCCACGCAGACGGTGTTCGGCGAGGGGCCGCCGACCGCCCGCGCCGTGCTGGTCGGGGAGCAGCCGGGCGATCGGGAGGACCGGGCCGGCCGGCCGTTCGTCGGCCCGGCCGGCGGCGTGCTGGACCGCGCGCTGGACGAGCTGGGTGTCGACCGCTCCTCGGTGTACCTGACCAACGCGGTCAAGCACTTCAAGTTCGTCCGGGCGGAGCGGGGCAAGCGCCGCATCCACAAGACACCCGGCCGCACCGAGGTGGTGGCCTGCCGTCCGTGGCTGCTCGCCGAGCTGCGCGAGGTGTCCCCGGAGTTCGTGGTGCTGCTGGGATCCGTTGCCGCCAAAGCACTTCTCGGCCCGTCGTTCCGGCTGACCGGAAACCGCGGCCGGCTGCTCGACCCGCCGGACGACGAATCCCTGTCAGCGGGCCGGATTCTGGTCACCACGCACCCCTCCGCGGTGCTGCGGGCGCCGGACCGCACGGCCGCGTACGCGGAGTTCGTCGCCGACCTCGAGGTGCTGGCCAAGGCGCTGGCGTAACGCGGTCGCCGGCTTGCGCGGGGCCCGGGTGCGCGCGGAGTCTGACCGGCTACTCGGGACGCTCGTGCGGGGTGCGGATCTCCTCGGCCATGGATCCGCCGGCCTCGTCCGCGGACTGGCCGCGCTGCACCGCCGTCGAGATGTGCGAGTACTCGTCGGGAAGCGGCTCGATGGTGATCCCGTCGATCGAGTCGTCCAACTCGTCGTCCGGGATGTCGTCCGGATCGACGGCCGCTCCCGGCCCGTCCGGCGGGGTGTCGGGCTCCTCCTCGCGCAACCGGTGTTCGAGATCCTGGCCCTGGCGTTGCTCGGCGGCCGTGGTGCCGAACCGGTCGGCTTCCGACCAGTGCTCCGGCGGGTCCATGCCAGCCTCCAGCGGGTCGAGGCTCAGCCGGTCCTCGTCCAGATCCTCGGCGGAACTGTGGTCGCGTTCTCCCGGATCGGTCATGACGCTCGGGTACCCCGGCCCGGGGAGATCAACCGATTGGGTCACCCGATCGAGGGGTATACGCAGGCCATGAGCGCTGCGGAGGAGTCCGAATCGCAACAGCTGGCCCGCAACCTGAACGAGTTGCTGCAGGAGATCAGGGTGGCCCAGGCCGGCGTGCAGATCCTGTTCGGTTTCCTGCTGTCGATCACGTTCATGGACCGGTACGCGACGGCCAGCGGCCTCGTGAAGACCATCCACCTGGTCACCGTGCTGTTCGCGACCGCGGCCGTCCTGCTGCTCACCGGACCGGCGGCGTGGCACCGGATCCTGTTCCGGCAGGGCCGGCGGGAGCGGATCATCGGCGTCGCGGACAAGTTGGCCATCGCCGGCCTGGTCTGCCTGGCCGTCGCCATGTCCCTGACCGTGCTGCTGATCTTCGAGATGGTGGTGGGTGGGGTGCTGCCGATGGTGCTTGCCGCCGTCACGCTGGTCAGCTTCGTCGGCGTGTGGTTCGCCCGGCCGCTGCACGAGCGATCCCGCGGTCCGGCCCCGGATCGGGCGGAACGTGAGTGATGATGGGGTGTGCGCGCCTGGACCGGGCTCAGTAGCCGCCGCCGGCTGCTCTACGGGGTGGTGGCGGCGCTGGTCGTGGCGCTCGCCGTGGTGCTCGGCGTCCGGGCACTCGCCGGCCCGGACCGGTCCGGCACCCCGGCCCAGGACCGACCCGGTCCGGTGCTGCTCGTTCCCGGCTACGGGGGAAACCGCGACTCGCTGGGTGCGCTCGCCGGCCGCGTCCGGGCCACCGGCCGGGAAGCCCTGGTACTGACCCTGCCCGGCAACGGCACCGGCGATCTGCTGGCCCAGGTCGCGGTGTTGGACCGCGAGGTCGACGCCGCGCTGGCCGCCGGTGCCCCCTCGGTCGACGTGATCGGTTACTCGGCCGGCGGCGTGGTGGCCCGGCTGTGGGTGGCCCGCAACGCCGGCGAACACCGCGCCCGCCGGGTGGTCACCCTCGGCGCCCCGCTGCACGGCACCCGGCTCGCCGCGACCGGCGGGGTCGTCGTCCCGGACGCCTGCCCTACCGCCTGCCAGCAGCTCGCTCCCGGCAGCGCCCTGCTCAACTCGGTGGCCGGCGCTCCGGTCCCGCTGCCCTGGTTGTCCATCTGGACCGAGAACGACCAGACCGTCACCCCGCCCGACTCCGCCCGGCTCGACGGCGCCACCAACGTGGCGCTCCAGCAGCTCTGCCCGGAGGTCCGAACGGGACACTCGGAGCTGCCCACCGACCGGCTGGTCACCGCGCTGGTCCTGCGCGCCGTCGGCACCGCTCCGTTGACCGCGCGGGTTCCGGACACCGGCTGCTGAGCGCCGGGGTGCCGAGGCCCACGCGGTCCACGCCTCGAGCTCCGCGCCGTCGCCGGGCTCGGTTCGGGAGCCGGCGGCAAGTGACAGCGCGGTGCCCACGGCGAGCAGCATGAGACCGAGCAGGACCAGGGTGAGGTGCGGCACGCGCGGAAACGTAGTGCGCTCGGCGCGGTTGTCCGCACACGGCCGCGCCTGATTCACCGGAAATGGTGACAGCATCACCTTTTCGGTGGATTCCTGGATGTCAGGTCACGTCCCTGGTGGCGAAGTTCGCCCACGCGGCCCCGAAGAACACGACCACGTATCCCGCCTGCAACAGCAGCCCCTGGTTGATGCTGTGCCAGAACACCGGATCCCGGAAGAAGTCGATCCACGCCAGCCAGTAGTTCGTCGGCAGGTAGTCCTTCACCGGTTCCGCCGCATCCAGCGCCTGCAGCACCGAACTGGTGATCAGCACCGCCAGCGCCCCCAACGTCGCCCCCAACCCCGAGTCGGTGAGGGTCGACAGGAACAGCGCGATCACCCCGAACCCCAACATCGACGCCACGATGTACCCGATCGACCCGAGCAGCCGCAGCGCCAACTCCGCCGGGCTCAAGGTCACTCCGGACAAGGACGTCACCGTCCCCGCCTGCCCCACCGCCTCGGCCCCCGTCCCGAACAGCAACACCCCCACCCCGAGCGACGTCACCACCACAAGCACGATCGCAAGCACGATGAACGTCCCCAACGCGATCAGCTTGGCCAGCAACACATAAGTCCGCCCCACCGGCCGAACCAACAAGTACCGCAGCGTCCCGGAAGCCGACTCCCCGGCCACCGCGTCGCCCGCCAGAACGGCCACCGCCAACGGCAGAAAGACGGGCAACACCAACGCCAACGCCGCCGCCGGATACAACGACCCGTTACGCCGCACCGCGGACAGGAACGCCCCACCCTGCCCCGGCGGCGGCGGAAAATCCGCGGTCGCCACGAACACCGCCACCAACGCCGGCAGCAGACACAACAACAGCACCGACAACCACATCCGCGGCCGCAACATCAACTTCCGCAGCTCGACCGCGATCACGGTGTGCGCCCGCGGCGAGCATCGGGGTCGCGGTCGACCCGGTCGGAGCCGGAGCTGGTGACGTCGAGGACGATCTGTTCGAGCGTGTGGCGTTCCGTGGAGATCTCGGCGACGCGGACGCCCTCGGCGACGAGGAGGGCGTTGAGGGCCGCGGGGTCGGGGTGGCGGACGAACAGGCGGTTGCCGTCGCGCTGGTCGAGTTGGCCGTCGAGGAGGGCGACCGCGGCGGCCGGGTCGGGGGTATCGACCAGGATGCGACCGGTGGGGGTGCGGAGCTCCGACAGGGACTGCTCGAGGACGAGGCGGCCGCGGTCGACGACGCCGACCCGGGTGCACAGCTGTTCGACCTCGGCGAGCAGATGGCTGGACAGGAACACCGTGGTGCCCTCGCGGTTGAGCTCGATGAGGAGCTCGCGGACCTCGCGGATGCCTTGGGGGTCAAGGGCGTTGGTGGGTTCGTCGAGGACGAGCAGGCGGGGGCGACGCAGGAGCGCGGCGGCGAGGCCGAGGCGCTGGCGCATACCGAGCGAGTAGGCGCGCACCGGGCGGCGGTCGACGCCGGACAGACCGACGCGGTCGAGTGCCTCCTCGATGCGGTGCCGGCGAGTGCGGCGCGGGGCGCCGGGGCCGGCGGCGTCGAACAGGGCGAGGTTGGTGCGGCCGTTCAGGTGGGGATAGGCGGCCGGGCCCTCGACGAGGGAGCCGACGGAGGGGAGCACCTCGGCGAGGCGTCGGGGGACCGGGCGGCCGAGCAGCTCGATCTCACCGCTGGTGGCGTAGACGAGACCGAGGAGCATCCGGACCAGGGTGGTCTTGCCGGAGCCGTTCGGGCCGAGGAAGCCGTACCGGTCGCCCGCATGCACGTGCAGGGACACCTGGTCGACCGCGAGCACGCGACCGAACCGCTTGGTCAGTTCCCGGGTGACGATCATGGACGGTTCCTCCGCGCCGTGGACAGTTCCGCGGCCGCGCGTTCCAGCACCGCGGGGGTGACCAGACCGGCGATCAGGAACGAGCGGCGGGACACCGTCGAGCGGGCGACGATCGCGGTGACCGGCGGGACGCTGAGCAGCACCCCGGTGCCGCCGGGCAGGGCCAGCTCGGAGCCGGCGGCCCGGCGCGCGGCGTCGGTGGCGCGCCCGCCGGCACCCCGCGGCAGCGGCAGCACGACGAACGCGGCCAGGTCGGACCCGTACAGGGCCGCGCCGGGTATCCCGGCCAGCTCCGGGGTGCGCAGCTCCCGGCCGGCCAGCCGGCCGGGGAAGAACGTCGGCTCGGAGTTGAACGCCGCCGCGATGTCGGGTACGGACAGCACGGTGAACCCGCTGCCCGCAGGCGCTCGCGGCCGGATCAGCTCGGGTGCCGGACGGGTCAGGGACAGCTCGAGGAACTCGGTGACCATGACCGGCTGGCCGGCGCCGCGCGCGGTCACCTCGACCCGGACCGGCAACCCGGTGTCCGGGTCGGCCCAGATGTCCACCTGTCCGATCGTGGTGTCCGGGTCGGCCGGCCGGATCCGCAGCCCGGCCGCGGCGATCCCGGCCACCCGCCGGGACGGCAGCGCCGAGCCGGGGTCACCGGGCGCGGCGGTGAGCACCCGCCGGGCGAGGTCGGGCGGCAGCAGGTCGCCGGCCCGCGGCAGCCGCACGGGCGCCTCGCCGAGGATCTGGGTGAACTGGTTGGTGCCGTACTCCCAGGCGTACTCCCCGTCCGGAGCGCGGTAGACGTCGCGCTCGTTGCCCAGCGTGGACAGCACCGCGAAGCGCCAGCGGTCGGGGGAGTCGTACCAGGACCGGATCCGGGTCGTGCCGCCGAGCAGCGAGCCGACCTGCTCCAGGTTCGGCAGATCAGGGATGCCGAGCCGGCCGGTGCTCTCGGCGTAGCCCTGATGCGGCTGGCCGGCCGACGCCATGATCAGCTGGCGCAGCCGGGCCGGTTCGACCGGCGCGGCCGGCGACGGGAACGCGGCCACCACGGCCGGCAGCGCGATCAGCACGGCGGCCACGGCCGCCACCAGCGACCACCGCCGCACCCGGTCGTGTCGCACGACTGATGCCACGCCTCATTTGTACGCCGGGGAATGTGAAGCGTTCATTCACCACGCACGACGAGCACCGGGCACGGCGCGTGCTGCAGCAGCGCCTTGGTGGTCGAACCCAGCAGCAGCTCGGCCAGCCGCGCGTGCCGGTGCGCCCCGGCGACCAGGACCGCGGCCTCGTTCTCCTTGGCCAGCCGGACCAGCGTGTCGGCAACGCCGACCTCGTCGGCCACGGCCAGGCCCTGGGCCGTCATCCCGTTGTCGTTGGCCAGCTGCGCGCCCCACCGGGCGAGCTGCTGCGCCTCGTTGTAGAGCGCCTTGTCGATCTCGGCCGCGGTCCGGATGTCGATGTCGGAGAGCGGCAGCTCGAATCCGCGGGTCGGGATCATCGCGAGATCGAACGCCCGGCCCGCCTCCCAGACCGTGACCACCAGCGCGTTGCGACCCGGGAACAGTTGGGCCGCCTCACGAATTGCCCGCTCCGCGGCGGGGGTGCCATCGAAGCCGATCACTACCAGGTTCGTCGTCATGGTTCTTCTCACGCTACGCGAGCCGGCCCGGAACGCAACTTTTCTTGCTCAGCCACCGATCCGGCGCGCGGCGTCGGCGATGGCGGTCCTGGCCTGCTCGGCCAGGGTGGCGACCAGCTCGCCGGCGGGCAACTCGCGGGCGAACGGGTAGCCCTGCCCGGCCCACAGGCTCATCACCTCCGGGTCGCCGGACTTGGCCGCCGCGGCGCGCAGGTTCCTGGTCAGTTGGTGCACGTGCGGGTAGGCGGCGGGGGCGGCCGCGGAATGGTCCAGGAGGAACCGGTTGACCAGGCCACGAGCCGGGCGGCCGGTGAACGCGCGGGTCACCGCGGTGCCGGGGAACGGCGGGTCGGTGATCGCCGCCTTGTAGGTCGGGTTCGCGCCGCTCTCCGGGCAGGGGATGAACACCGTGCCGAGCTGCGCGGCACGGGCGCCGGCGGCCAGCACGGCCGCCACGTCGGCGCCGTGCGCAAGGCCGCCGGTGGCGATCAGCGGCAGCTCGACCGCGGCGGACACCCGGCGCAGCAACGGGATCAGACCGATGTCGGGCGCGGCGCCGGTGTTGCGGAAGGTCCCTCGGTGCGCGCCGGCCTCCGGGCCCTGGACGCACAGCACGTCAGCGCCGGCGCCGGCGGCCAGCCGGGCCTCGTCGGCCGAGGTCACCGTGACGACCACCTCGGATCCGTTCGTCCTGAGCTGGGACACCGTTGCCCGGCTCGGGCAGCCGAAGGCGAAGCTCACCACCGCGACCCGGCAGTCCCGCACCACCGCGAGCTTCTCGGTCCAGCCGTCGTCGCCGCCGAGCGGTTCGCCGAGCCGCACGCCGTAGAGCGCGGCCTCGGCCTCCAGCCGGTCCCGGTACCGGGCCAGCGCCTCGACATCGGTGACCGGGTCGTCGGGAACGAAGATGTTCACCCCGAACGGCCGGCGGGTCAGCCGGCGCATCGCCTGGATCTGCTCGCGCAGCGCGCCGGGGCTGAGGTATCCGGCGGCCAGGAAGCCGAGTCCGCCGGCTTCACACACCGCCGCCGCCAGCGCCGGGGTGGACACCCCGCCGGCCATCGGAGCCTGCACGATCGGAACACGCAGCGTGTCCAGCACGGTCACCACACCTATGGTGCCCGGCCGGCATTTCAGAGCGCAACGTCACGTTCCGCTCGGAATTCGGAGCGGAACGTAACGTTGCGTTGCTGCAGCTACGGCATGGTCCACCGCTGGTTCGCGGCGCCGCTGCAGGTGAGGATCACCAGTTGGGTGCCGTCGGCGGTGCCGCCGGCCTGGGGGGTGAGGCACTTGTTGGACTGCGGGTTGCGCAGCGTGCCGTCGGTGCCGGCGGTCCAGTTCTGGGCGCCGGTTCCGTTGCAGGTCCACAGCTGCACCCGGGTGTTGTCCGCGGTGCCGCCGCCGGAGATGTCCATGCACTTGCCAAGCGCGGAAATGGTACTGCCGGACATGGTCCACCGCTGCGCGCCGGATCCGTTGCAGGTCCACAGCTGGATCTTGGTGCCGTCCGCGGTCGCGGCGCCGGAGATGTCCACGCACTTGCCGTTCACGCCGGTGATCTGCCCGGTGCGCGGCCCGGGACCGGGTCCGCCGCCCAGCTCCCGAATCCTGATGTTGCGGAACGAGGCGTCGTCGCCGGTGCCGTGGTTCTGGATGCCGATATGGCCGGACACCAGCGACCGCACCGGGTCGGTGTTGGTGAAGTCGTTGATCCGTACGCCGTTGAGGAACACCTGCAGCCGCTCGCCCTCGACCAGCAGCTCGAAGGTGTTCCACTCGCCCGGCGGGTTGAGCGCCGCGTCCCGGGCCGGAAGGTCCGCCGAGCGGAACCCGTAGACCGCGCCGGTGGTGCGGTCCGGGCTGTCGGTGGCGTCGATCTGTACCTCGTATCCGTTGTTCACCGCCGAGTTCGGGTCACCGCTCGGCGGGAAACCGATGAACACGCCGGAGTTGTCGTCGCCGAGCAGCCGCCAGTCCAGCTTCAGCGAGTAGGACCGGAACTCCCTTGCGCTGTACCAGAACAGGCCCATGCCGTCGAACGAGCTGAGCGTGCCGTTGCTGTTGCTGAACCCACCGGGCCCGGCCTGCGACCAGCCGGTGGTGGATCCGTTGTACAGCGCGGTGTATCCGGTCTCCGGCCGGCAGTCGGCCTTGGTCCGGTTCGCCGCGTACCGGAGCCCGCCGAGCAGCAGCCCGCGGAATGACGCCTCGGCGTAGCTGGCCTGGGTGTGGCCGTTGCCGGTGTAGAACGAGCGGCCGCCGCCGATCGTCTTGCACCAGGTGTGCGGGTGGTCGGCGCCCATCCCGCCACCGGAATAGGTCGATTCGTCCAAAGTGGCCAGTACGCGCGCCGAGGAGCGGACGTTGGTGCGGTAGTTGTACCACTCGTCGGTGCGCACCCAGGTCGGGTTGAGCCCGGCCGTCGCGGCGTGCGCCCGGTTCTCCACCCGCACCGTGGCCTGCTGGATGGCCGGGTGCGAGGCGAAGTACGCGCCGACCAACTCGCCGTAGAACGGCCAGTCGTACTCGGTGTCGGCCGCCGAGTGCACGCCGACGTACCCGCCGCCGCCGCGGATGTAGGTCTCGAACGCGGTCTGCTGGGCCGCGTTCAGCACGTCCCCGGTGGTGTTGAGGAACACCACCGCCTCGAACTGGGCGAGGTTGCCGGTGGTGAAGGCGTTCGGGTCCTCGGTCGCGGTCACCGTGAAGCTGTTGGCGGCGCCCAGATCCCGGATGGTCTGGGTGCCGACCGCGATCGAGTCGTGCCGGAACCCGGCGGTGCGGGAGAACACCAGCACGTCGTACGGCGTGTCCGCGGCGGTGGCCGCCGGCGGGCTGACGGTGCACGCGAGCACCATCAGGGCCGCGGGGAGGAGACGGAGCAGTCGCATCGGTTCTTCCTCTCAGGGCAGGGTCCAGCGCTGGTTCGTCGCGCCGGAGCAGGTGAGGATGACCAGTTGGGTGCCGTCGGCGGTGCCGCCGGCCTGTGGGGTGAGGCACTTGTTGGACTGCGGGTTGACCAGCGTGCCGCCGGTGCCTGCGGTCCAGTTCTGGGCGCCGGTTCCGTTGCAGGTCCACAGCTGCACCCGGGTGTTGTCCGCGGTGCCGCCGCCGGAGATGTCGATGCACTTGCCGAGGGCGCGCAATGTAGCGCCGGACATGCTGGGGGTCACAGTCCAGGTCTGCGCGCCGGTTCCGTTGCAGGTCCACAGCTGGATCTTGGTGCCGTCCGCGGTCGCGGCACCGGAGATGTCCACGCACTTGCCGCCGATCCCGGTGATCGGACCGGTACCGCCACCGCCGGTTCCGGAGTCCAGCGTGAACGAGTCCACGTCATAGAGTGCCCCGGTGCCGGAACCGGCGAACATGAGGAACAGCGTGGTGGTTCCGGCCGGCACCCCGGTGAGCGCGGTGGACACGTTGACGAACGTCTCCCAGCCGCCGGTCACCGGCACCGGCACCGAGCCGTGCACCGGGCCGGTGGTCGAGCCGCTGCGCACGGTCAGGGTGCCGCCGGTACCGGCCGAGGAGACCCGGGCGGTGAACCGGTTCGCCGAGCCGATCGCGTAGGGCTGGAACGAGATCCAGTCCCCGTTGTTGATGTTGCCGATGGTTGCCGCGCCCTCCGCCGCCGCGTGGCTGACCACGGTGACGCCGTTCTGCGCGGTGAAGTGCTCGGCCTGCCGGTGCCGGGGCTGCAACCGGTGCTGGGTGTGCGTGGTCAGCGCCGGCTGCCCGTTGGCGCCGAGGTCGGTGTACTCGGCGTCGAACACCCCGAAGAGGTTGGCCGCCGCGTCGTGCTCGCCGTCCACCGGGATGGCGATCGTGCCGGAGCAGCCGGTGGTCGAGGTGATCGGGTGGCCGTGGCTGTCGTGGCCGAGCGCGTAGGTCAGCCGGACCCGGGCACAGTTGATCGTGCCGTCCTCCGGATCGGTCACGGTGATCTGGAACGGAACGCTGTCGCCGAAGCCGAACAACGCACCGTCCGGCGGTGTGCTCAGCGTGACCGTCGGCGCCGTGTTTCCGACCGTGACCACCAGGGTGGCGTTGCCGGTGCGGCCGGTCAGGTCGGTCACCGTGAGCGTGACCGTGCGCTGCCCGTTGGTGGTGTAGGTCTTCGCCGGGTTGGCCGCCGTGGACGTCGTGCCGTCGCCGAAGTTCCACAGATAGGTCAGCGCCCCGCCCTCCGGGTCGGACGAGCCGGCGGAGGAGAAGTTGATGCTCAGCGGGGCCGGTCCGGAGGTCCGGTTGGCGCTGACCCTGGCCACCGGTGGCTGCCCGCCGGTGGGGTTGTACTCGATCCGGTAGAGGGCGGAGTTGGCGTCGCCGCCGAAGTTCCCGGTGCCGTAGTCGAGCACGTAGAACGCGCCGTCCGGGCCGAACGCGGTGTCGATGATCTGGGTTCCGCGCCACGGGAACGGGTTGATCTGCCCGGCCGTGCCGTCGGCGTTGACGTCGACCAGCCGCAGCCAGCGCCGGCCGAACTCGGCCGCCAGGTAGTGCCCGTCCAGTGCCTGCGGGAACTTGACGGCGGAGTTGAGGTTCGGGTCGTAGCGGTAGACCTGGCCGCCCATAGGGGACTCCGACCCGTTGCCGAACCCCGGCACCGATCCACCGTCGTAGGGGATCCACGCCGCGCGCGCGGCCGGCAGCGTGCCGAGCCCGGTGTTGCGGAAGGAGTTGTTGGTCGCCCCACCGGCACAGTTGTACCGGGCGCCGGACGGCCCGGACGGGAAGGTGAACTCGAAGTAGGTCTCCGCGGTGGTGTTGTTGCCGGTGCAGTAGGGCCAGCCGTAGTTGCCGGGGGAGGTGATCCGGTTGAACTCAACCTGGCCGCCGGGCCCGCGGGTGGCGCTGGCCGCGCCCGCGTCCGGACCGTAGTCGCCGAGGTAGACGATGCCGGTCGCCTTGTCCACGCTCATCCGGAACGGGTTGCGGAAGCCCATCGCGTAGATCTCGGGCTTGGTGTTCGCCGTGCCCTGCGCGAACATGTTCCCCGACGGGATGCTGTAGGTGCCGTTCGCGTTGACCTTGATTCGCAGGATCTTGCCGCGCAGGTCG
This sequence comes from Actinophytocola sp., assembly GCF_035762905.1. GTDB lineage: Bacteria > Actinomycetota > Actinomycetes > Mycobacteriales > Pseudonocardiaceae > DASYTH01. Next base: position 120 of record NZ_DASUCC010000113.1, on the reverse strand, counting down.
TTGGTGTTGGCGGCCGTGCGCTGCGCGTCGTAGGCGGGATTGCGGTTCGTGCGCTCGTCCAGCGGCGAGTAGCCGGCCGAGTCGAATGGATTGGAGTCGTCGCCGGTCGAGAGGTATAGG
>NZ_DASUCC010000112.1:0-38668 GCF_035762905.1 Actinophytocola sp. | reverse complement strand
GAGAGTCCCAGGATCCGTACTCTGCGATCTTCACCACGCGCGACACCCTAACCGGTCGGCCGCTTCGAACGGCCTTCGATAACGTTGCCGATGATCCGTCGTGGTGCGGGAACAGGCCTGCTCGACCGCGTCGTATGCCGTAGTGTCGGAGGTGCCATGGCTCGCGTCATACATGTGTTCCGCCAGCCCGATCGGTTCGTCGCAGGTACGGTCGGGCAGCCCGGCGACCGGACGTTCTACCTGCAGGCATCGGAGAGTGCGCGCACGATCAGCGTGACGCTGGAGAAGCAGCAGGTCGCCGTGCTCGCCGAGCGCATCGGGTCGCTGCTCGAGGAGGTCCACAAGCGCTTCGGCGCGGACCTGCCCAACGAGACGCCCGAGGAGATGGTCGACGCGGACCCGCTCCGCGTGCCGGTCGAGGAGGAGTTCCGGGTCGGCACGATGGGGCTGGGCTGGGATTCGGAGTCCCGGGCGGTGGTGATCGAGTTGCTGGCGGTGACCGAGGGCGAGGTCGACGAGTCGGTCGTGCTGGACGACACCGAGGAGGGCCCGGACGCGGTGCGGGTGTTCCTCACACCGACCAAGGCCCGCGCGTTCGCCGAGCGGGCCGACCGGGTGGTTCGCGCCGGGCGCAAGCCGTGCCCGCTGTGCGCCGAGCCGCTCGACCCGGACGGGCACGTATGCCCCCGGCAGAACGGTTACCGCCGAGGCGAAGAGTCCAACTGAGGTGCAGCCAACGGATCCCGGGGCCGTCGAGCTGATCACCGGCGGCCGGATCGACGTGGAGGGGCGGCTGGTCGACGCGTCCAACGCCACCCTGTTCTGCGGAATCAGCGCGGCCGGCGTCGAGGCCAAGTGCGTGTACAAGCCGGTCAGCGGGGAGCGGGCGCTGTGGGATTTCCCGGATGGCACGCTCGCCGGCCGTGAGGTGGCCACGTATCTGCTGTCCGAGGCGGCCGGACTGCACCTGGTGCCGCCCACCGTGTACCGGGACGGCCCGTTCGGTCCCGGCATGGTGCAGTTGTGGGTGGACACCAAGGAGGGCGACGATCTGGTCGACGTGGTCGCGCCGCGCGAGGTGCCGGACGGCTGGCGGCGGGTGCTGCGGGCGATGGACCGGTTCGGCGACCCGGCCATCCTGACCCACTCCGATCATCCCAGCGTGTGCCTGCTGGCCGCGCTGGACATAGTGATCAACAACGCCGACCGCAAGGGCGGGCACGTGCTGCACGGCACCGACGACCGGGTGTACGGCGTGGACCACGGCATCTGCCTGCACACCGAGCCCAAGCTGCGCACCGTACTGTGGGGCTTCGTCGGCGAGGCGATGCCCGACGAGGCGATGGAGGCGTTCCGGACGCTGCGCTCCTGCCTGGCCGGCGGGCTGTCCGGGCAGTTGGCCGAGCACCTGACCAGGGCCGAGGTCCGGGCCGTCGGACGGCGGCTGGACGCGCTGCTCCGCGACCCGGTGTTCCCGGCGCCATCGGAGGACTGGCGGGCCATCCCGTGGCCGGCCTTCTAGCAGGGGCTTTTTGCCCGATTTGCGAATTGACTCGAGTTTTGTCGGTGGGTGCGTCCATCATGGCCGTGTGAATCTCGCCATCGAGTCAACCGGCCTGGTCAAGGTGTTCGGCGACACCCGGGCGGTGGACGGCGTCGACCTGGCGGTGCCGGCCGGGGCGGTCTACGGCTTCCTCGGTCCGAACGGCGCCGGCAAGACCACCACCATCCGGATGCTGGCCACCCTGCTCGTTCCGGACGCCGGCACGGCCACCGTGCTCGGCCACGACATCATCGCCGACGCCGACGGGGTGCGCAGCCGGGTCAGCCTGACCGGCCAGTTCGCCTCCGTCGACGAGGACCTCACCGGCACCGAGAACCTGGTCATGCTGGCCCGGCTGCTCGGCTACTCGCGCGGCCAGGCCAGAGCCCGGGCCGACGAGCTGTTGGACGCGTTCGGCCTGACCGAGGCGGACGGCCGGCTGGTGAAGACCTACTCCGGCGGCATGCGGCGGCGGCTGGACATCGCGGCCAGCATCGTGGTGACCCCGGACCTGATCTTCCTGGACGAGCCGACCACGGGCCTGGACCCACGCAGCCGCAACCAGGTCTGGGACATCGTCCGCGCGCTGGTGACGGAGGGGACCACGGTGCTGCTCACCACGCAGTACCTGGAGGAGGCCGACCAACTGGCGGACCGGATCGCGGTGATCGACCACGGCCGGATCATCGCCGAGGGCACCAATGGCGAGCTGAAGTCCTCGGTCGGCGCCGGCAGCCTGCACGTCCGGCTGGTCAAATCCGGTCAGCGTCCCGAGGCCGACCATCTGCTCAGCCGGCTGCTGGACACGCCGATCACGCTCGAGTCCGACCCGGCGGCGCTCACCGCCCGGGTCGCCGACCCGGAGCGGGTGGCGCTGGCCCTGGTCGAGCTGGCCCGCACCGGCATCGAGGTGGCCAGCTTCTCGCTCGGGCAGCCCAGTCTCGACGAGGTGTTCCTGGCCCTGACCGGCCACAAGGCCGAGGAGACCGAGGAGGTGTCCGCATGACCAGCACCATGGCCGCCCCGAAGGCCGACGTGGACCTGCGCAAGGCGCTGACCAACCGCACCCGGCCGCCCCGCCCGAACGCGATCGCCGCCTCGTTCACCTTCGGCTGGCGGGCGTTGCTCAAGATCAAGCACGTGCCCGAGCAGATGTTCGACGTCACCCTCTTCCCGATCATGATGACGTTGATCTTCACGTACCTGTTCGGTGGTGCGCTGGCCGGATCCACCACGAACTACCTGCAGTTCTTCCTGCCCGGCATCCTGGTGCAAACCGTCGTGATGATCACGATGTACACCGGAGTGGGGATCAACGTCGACATCGCCAAGGGCATCTTCGACCGGTTCCGCTCACTGCCGATCTGGCGTCCGGCGGTGGTCGTCGGCGCCCTGTTCGGCGACGCCGTGCGCTACACCGTGGCCTCGGCCGTCACCGTGGTCCTCGGCCTGATCCTCGGCTTCCGCCCCGGCGGCGGCGTCGGCGGGGTCCTCCTCGCCGTGGCCCTGTTGCTGGTCTTCTCGTTCTCCCTGTCCTGGATCTGGACCACCCTCGGCTTCGTCCTCAAGACCGAGAAGTCCGTCATGGGCGTCAGCATGATGGTCCTGATGCCGCTCACCTTCGGCAGCAACATCTACGTCGACCCGTCCACCATGCCCGCCTGGCTGCGCGCCTTCGTCGAGGTCAACCCGGTCAGCCACCTGGTCAGCGCCGTCCGCGGCCTCATGCACGGCGTCCCCAACTGGACCTCCGTGGCCTGGGTCCTCCTCGCCAGCGTCATCCTCGTCGCCATCTTCGGCCCGCTCACCATGCGCCAATACCGCACCAAGCAATAACCAACTCGCCGAGCCGGAAACCGCGTCACCAGCCGGGTTCCGTCCTGAGCCGAGGCGAACACCGTCGGCCGCCCCGGGCTCAGGGCGAGTGGATCATCAGGACAAAGTCTCGGCCCGACCAACGCGACCTCAGGGGCACCGTGACGCCACCCAGCCACAATCAACCCGCCAACCGCACCACCGGCTGGAACGCAACAACAGCAGTCAATCCCGGAGAGGCGGACTAGCGAGGCGGACTAGCTAGTCCACCGGCTCCCAGAGCTGGAACCGGGCGCTCTGGTTGTCGGTGCACTCGACCATCAGCCCGTACGGTTTGCGTTCGACCTCACCGGCCACGCCGCCGGCCGCCCGCACCCGGAGAACCGCCGCGGCGATGTCGTGGATCCGGTAGCAGAGCTGGACCTCCGGCCGCTGGGTGGAATCGGCCCAGATGCCGAACTCCGCCCCGGCCCTGCCGATCGGCCCCCATGCCCCCGGCACGCCGCCGGCCCGCCACCGCCAGCCGAACACCGCCCCGTAGAACTCCTTCGCCCGATCCTCGTCGGCGACGACCATGGTCACGTAGGAGACCTCGCCATGCGTGTGCCGGGTCGCCCGGCCGGGCGGGGTGAGCAGCAACCAGCGGTGACCGAACGGGTCGATGATCGTCGAGCCCCGCCCGTACGGCGCGTCGGCCGGCGCCCGCTCGACGGCGGCTCCGGCGGCCTCGGCCCGGCGGGTCACCGCGTCCACGTCGTCGACCTGCACGTGCAGCGAGTGACTGTGGGTGCGGGTGCCTGGTTCCGGTGCCCGGACCGGAACCTCGGCCGACTCATCGGCAAGCATCAGCACCGCGTCGCCGACGTCCAGCTCGGCGTGCCCGATCGAGCCGTCCGGCAGCTCGAACAGGTCCCCGCGGCGGGTCGCCCCGAACACCTCGACGTACCAGTCGACGGCCCGGCGGGCGTCGGACACCACGATGTACGGGCTGAGGGTCGGCGGCCAGGGCGGCGGGCCCGGCTCGATCTCCTGGCTCTCGGTGCTCGGCTCGGTCATGGTCCCTCCCAACGGGGTTGAGCAAGCCGCTCGGGCGTCAAGCGGATCCGATCATGTCAGCATTCGCTCCCGGACAGGCGCGCCGAAAACGGCCGGCGGCGGCGCGTCGCGGACACCGTGAGCCGGGTGCTCGCCTACCGTGGGGCGCCGTGCGCTCCCAGGACTACGGCCGCGATGTGCTCGCCGGCCGCCCCCGCCGGCCCGAGGTTCCCACCGTCACCGCCGAACCGGGGATGGTGGTGGAGGATCCGGTGAGCGGCTTCTGCGGTGCGGTGGTGCGGTTCGAACAGGGCAACGTGGTGCTCGAGGACCGGCACGGGCGGCACCGGCTGTTCCCGCTCACGCCGGCCGGGTTCCTCCTCGACGGCCGGCCGGTAACCCTGATCCGGCCGGCCGCGGCGCCGCCGCCGGCGCGGAGCGGCAACCGGTCCGCTTCGGGCTCGGTGCGGGTGGCCGGGGTGCGGGCGCGGACGGCCCGGGACAGCCGGCTGTGGGTCGAGGGGATCCACGACGCCGAGTTGGTCGAGCGGGTGTGGGGCCACGACCTGCGGGTCGAAGGTGTGGTGGTGGAACCGTTGCACGGCATCGACGAGCTCGCCGAGCGGGTCGCCGGGTTCGGCCCCGGACCGGCTCGCCGCCTGGGAGTTCTGGTCGACCATCTGATTGAAGGAAGCAAGGAAGAGAGGATCGTAGGATCGTTCAACAATCCCCATGTCCTCGTCACCGGCCATCCCTATGTGGACATCTGGCAGGCGGTACGCCCGGCGGCGGTCGGCATCGCGGCGTGGCCCCGGGTGCCGCGCGGCACGCCGTGGAAGGAGGGGATCTGCGCGGCGCTGGGCTGGGGCGAGCCGGCGGACGGGTGGCGTCGGGTCCTGGCCGGCGTGCGCGACTTCCGCGATCTGGAGACGCCGCTCCTCGGAGCGGTCGAGCGGTTGATCGACTTCGTCACCGATTCTGGCCACGGTCAGTAGCGGCCGGCGGGAATATGGACATCTTCGCGTTCACTTTCCGAAACCATCTCCATATCCGGCGTGACTTTCTGAGAACATATGGGGCATGGCCGCGCTCATCTGGCTGATCGGCGGAATCGTCCTGGTCGCAGCCGAGATCCTCTCCGGTGACTTCTTCCTGCTCATGCTCGGCATCGGCGCGCTCGCGGCGGCGCTGGCCGAGTTGGCCTTCGGGAACACGTTCATCAGCCTGGCCGTCTTCGCCGTGTCGTCCATCGGACTGGTCACCTTCGCCCGGCCCTGGCTCAAGGCGAGGTTCCACGGCGCCATCGTTCCGGACAACGTACAGGCGCTGATCGGCGGAAAGGCCACCGTTCTGTCCACAGTGGACGAAACGGGCGGACAGGTGAAGCTGAACGGTGAGGTGTGGTCGGCCCGGTCGTTCGACGACAAGCAGGTGATCGAGCCGGGGACGTCGGTGACCGTCATGGAGATCGCGGGGGCCACGGCGATCGTATGGGCTGAGCCGGCTTGACCGTGCCCGCACCCGCATCGCCACCGCGCCTGCGCGATGATCATGGCCCGACCGTAGACTCTGCAACCCGGCGCTGAGTGGAGGAAAGATTGGCCGTGCTCATCATCATCGTTGCCATCGGCGTGCTGCTGGTGGCGATCATCGTGGTCAAGTCGATCTTGGTGATCCCGCAGGCCCAGTCGGCGGTGATCGAGCGCCTCGGTCGGTTCCGCACGGTCGCCGAGCCCGGCCTGAACTTCCTGATGCCGTTCCTGGACAAGGTGCGGGCCCGCATCGACCTGCGCGAGCAGGTGGTGTCCTTCCCGCCGCAGCCGGTGATCACCCAGGACAACCTGACCGTGTCGATCGACACCGTCGTGTACTTCCAGGTGACCGACTCGCGCGCGGCGGTGTACGAGATCTCCAACTACATCGTCGGCGTCGAGCAGCTCACCACCACGACACTGCGTAACGTCGTCGGTGGCATGAGCCTCGAGGAGACCCTGACCTCGCGTGACGCGATCAACCAGCAGCTGCGCGGCGTGCTGGACGAGGCCACCGGCCGGTGGGGGATCCGGGTCGCCCGGGTCGAGCTGAAGGCGATCGACCCACCACCGTCCATTCAGGACTCGATGGAGAAGCAGATGCGCGCGGACCGGGAGAAGCGCGCCATGATCCTGACCGCCGAGGGTTCCCGGGAAGCCGCCATCAAGACCGCGGAAGGCCAGAAGCAGAGCCAGATCCTCTCGGCCGAGGGGGCCAAGCAGGCCGCCATCCTGGCCTCCGAGGGTGAGCGCCAGTCGCGCATCCTGCGCGCCCAGGGCGAGCGCGCCGCCCGGTACCTGCAGGCCCAGGGCCAGGCCAAGGCGATCGAGAAGGTGTTCAACGCCATCAAGTCGGCCCGCCCCACCCCCGAGGTGCTCGCCTACCAGTACCTGCAGACCCTCCCGCAGATGGCCCAGGGCGATGCGAACAAGGTCTGGATGATCCCCTCCGACTACGGCAAGGCCCTTGAGGGATTCGCCCGGATGCTCGGCGCCCCCGGCGAGGACGGCGTGTTCCGGTACGAACCGCCCGCCTACGAACCCCCGGCCCGCCCCGAGGAGGACGACGAGTCCATCGCCGGCTGGTTCGACACCTCGACCGACCCCAAGGTCGCCCAAGCCGTCCGCGAGGCCGAAGCGGTCGCGCGTCAGGAGGTCCCCAGCCCCATCTCGGCCGCCGGCCGCCCAACTCCCGGCGCCATCGGTGGCTCCCGCCCCACCCTTCCACCCCAGTCCACTCGCCCCGACTACCCCAACCAGTAACCAGGCCCGGACTCGCCAGCAGTGCAGTTGCAGAGTTCGGCGAGTTGCCGGGGGCCGAATCGGCTGAATGGAGCCGATCGCGTTCGTCCGCGAGTCGCCATTACCAGTCCGGCGAACTCCCGAGTCAGGCACGGCGAGTTGCCATCTCGTGAACCCCGAGATGGCGACTCGGCTGCTGGAAACGGCGACTCGGGTGCCCGGTCGGGAACTCAGCGACTCGGGTGCCGGTCGGGAACTCAACGACTGGCGCCGGGAGTCGAGTTGCCGGAGGCGGGACTCGGGTGTGGGGGTGCGAGCTCAGCGGAGCGGTGTGTAGGCGTTCGGCGCGTTTTGTTGCTGGGCCGGGTGAATTGTGAGGTCCGGGCCGGCGGGTTGTCGAAGTCGGGTCGGGGGTGGGTGGGTGCGGGCTCCGTGCTGCCGCACCCACCCGTGGGGGAGTGGTCAGGTGGTGTGCTTCTCGATGCGGAGGCGGCGGGGCCGTGCCGCCAGGAGGAGGATGGTGCCGGCGGTCAGGAGCCAGGCGCCGATCATCAGTTCGCCGGTCGGGTTGTTGGCTCCGGTCTTGGCCAGCGGGGGAGTGGCGGCACCCGCGGTGACCTGCACCTCGACGCTGGCGGTGCGGGTGATCTGCACACCGGCGCCGTCGGTGATGGTGGCGGTGACCGTGTTGGTGAAGGTGCCGACCTCGGTGGGAGTGGCCTTGCAGGTGTAGGCGAACGTCTCACCGGGGTCGAGGGTGTTGTTGGTGTTGTCGTCTCCGGTGGCCTGCGAGAGACCGGTGCAGTTGGGATCGTCGATGGTCACGCCGGGTTGCGGGCTGCTGGTGCCGCTGTTCTTCACCGTGATGTCGAAGGTGACCTCGGTGCCGGCCGGGACCGTGGTTGCCGAGGCGGCCTTGGTCACGGTCATGTCGATCAACTGCAGTTCCACCGCGCCGATGTCGGCACCGGCCGCCTGTGGCCGCACCACGCCGCGCTGGTCGGCGGTGAGCTGACCGGAAACCCCGGAGACCTTGTCCACCAGACCGCTTGCCGCAGTGGGTAACCGGGTCATGGTGGGCCCGCCGTTGTCGGCAAGGGTGCCGAGGGCGAAGCTGGTGAACGCCTGCACGCTGCCGGCCCCGAAACCGCAGCCGTCGACGCTGGCCCGGCTGAACTGCGCACTGGTCGCCGGTTCCGAGCAGTCCGGGCCGTCGTCCACGCCGACGCTGGTGCCCACGACCGTGGACAGCGCGGCCCAGGCCTCCTGAATGGTGAGGCTGCCGCCACCGTTGGCGCCCGCCACGCCCGGCTGGCCGGCCGCCGCCGCCGCGGCCACCGTGTCGCCGGAGCCGGGTGCGCCCGCCGGACCGGGCTGCCCGCCCAAACCGCCGGCCCCGCCCCCGCCGTTCTCGGTGATCGTGGCGTGCACCAGGTTGGCCACCTCGTTGTCGCTGGTGTCGGCGAAGTTGGCGAAGATGGCCCCCGCGAGGCCGCCCGTGCCGCCGCCGCCACCGTTGCCGCCGTTGCCCGGGACCGCGCCCGGCGGCTGATCACCGCCGGCGCCGCCGTTCCCGCCGGCCCCACCGTTCCCGGTGGAGTTGCCGTCCAAGGTGGAGTTCTCCACGAGCAGCGCACTCGCGCCGTCGCCGGTGGCCCGGCCGTAGAACACGATCGCGCCACCGCGGCCGCTGAACCCCAGTCCGTTGGACTCGCCGCCGCCGCCGATACCGCCCGCGCCACCGGTGGCGGTGGGTCCGGCCTTTCCACCGGCTCCGCCGTCGCCGCCGCTGCCGGAGGTGTTGCCGTCCAACGTGCTGCCCCGCACCGTCATCGGTCCGGAGCAACCCGTCTCCACGAACATGGGCAGCCCGGTCTGGGGGTTGCGGCCACTGGTCACGCCGCCGCACTGGATCGCGCCGCCCGATCCGCCGATACCGCCGTTGCCGCCGGAGCCGCCCGGTCCGGCGTCCACGAGCCCGCAGGCCCCGTCGCCGCCCCTGCCGCCGGAGCCGGCGGAGTTGCCGGTGAACGTCGAGTTGGTGACGATCAGCCCGCCGATCGTCGCGATGGCGCCGGCCTGCCCGCCGTGGCCGCCCGCTCCGCCAGTGCGGCCGTCGCACTTGCCATCGGCCAAGCTCAAGCCGTCGCCGCCGCGCCCGGCGCGGTTGCCACTGAACGTGCTGTTCTCGATGACCACCGTGCCCAGTGCGGTCACCGCGCCGCCCGAACCGCCCTCGCCGCCGTCGCCGTCTCGCGCCGCCGCGGCGCCTGGGGCCCCGTCGCTGGCGGAGTTGTTCTCGAACACGGAGTTCTGCACCGTGACCTCGCCGAGCGAGAACACGCCGCCGCCGGGCTTGCCGCTGCCGGCGGCGTGCCCGTTGCGGACGACGACGTTGTTCAGGGTGAGCTTGCCGGTGGTGTTCTCCTTGCCCGGCGGCAGCACCTGGATCACCCGCTGCGGGGTGGTGGCCGGGTCGCAGGTCATGTCCAGAACCGCCGGCGGCTGACCGGCCGGCGTGAAGATCGTCAACGGCTGAGTGCGAAGAATGTCCAAGTCTCCGGACTCGTTGTTGTTCTCGTCGAAGCCACCGCAGCCGGCGTCGCCCGGCAGGCTGTAGGTCGCGCCCGGCACGAGTTCGATCTCGGTGGCCGGGCCGGTTCCGTTCACGTCGGTGATCGCCTGGCGTAAGGCGTTGGCGTCGGCGACCGGAGCCGCGCTTGCCGGAGCGGCCGCCACCAGTCCGGCACCGACCACGAGTGCGCCGACTCCCAGGGCTCCGAACGCTCTGGACAGCCAATTCCGAGGCATAGCAATTCCTTCCGCCCGCAGTTAGGGCGGAAACCTACTGGGCTTTCACAACGCGCACACCAGCCGCGGGGGCGACCGAAAGGGCATTCCTTGATCCAATCCGTGAATTGTCCGCCATTCGACTGGCCTAACCGGTGATCAGATCGCGAATGCTTGTGGCATAAAGGGCGGTTGCCGCCTTCGGTCCGGCTCCGCAGCTCGCCGAGCGCAGCTCCGGGGCGGTGCGCTCGGTCACGGTCACTTGCCAGCGCCGACCGTTCCGGTGCGCCAACTCGACCAGCCATCGTCCCGCACCGGCCGGCGCCTCGTCGACCACCCGCACCGCGTCCGGGTCGAGGTCACCGGTGGCCGACCGCACCGCCAGGTCGGCAACCTGTCCGGGCGGCGACCAGATGGACCGGCCCCGGCAGTGCTCGACCCGAACCGGCGAGCCCGGCGCGAGCAGGGGTTCCGCGGTGTCCCGGTCCAGCCGGCCGTAGGCGTATCCGGCCGGCAGCACCAGTGCGGTGGGGGCGAACCGGTGCCCGCCGAGGTGGGTGCACTCCCAGACCGCGTCGCCGTGCCGGGCGGCCAGCGCCGCGGCGATCGGCCGGCCGAGCAGCGCGCAGCAGACGTCGCGCCGGCCGTTGGTGCACACCAGTAGCAGCGGCTCGTCCTCGATGGCGGTACCCAGCCCGCTGGGGATTCCGTTGCCGAGCGCGGCGAAGTCCAGGTCCAGCAGCTCCTTCGGGTCGGCGACCCAGCCGCGTTCCAGCCAGCCGCGGCCGGGCGCGGTGTGCGCGAGATAGACCTGGTGGGGGATCGGCTGGTGCCGGTCGGGGTGGCTGCCGGCCCGGCGGATCAGCGCGATCCGCACTCCGGTGCCCTTGACCCGCTGGGCCAGCTCGTGGCCGACCACGGTGTCGATGTGGCTCTCGGTGAGCGCCTCGCGGCCCCATGGTCCCGGCTGCTCGATGCACAGCCAGGTGGCCGCGGCCGCCGCGGTACCGGCCATCGGTTCGCCGAGAATCCGGGACAGCGACGAGCAGCGTGGCCCCGCGTTCGGCAGCGCCTGGTAGACGTCCATTGACACCAGGCTCTCACGCCCGCGATCAAATCCGGCTGCACCCCCGCGGTGACCAGCGCCGATCACTCGCCTCATGGTCGGACACACGAGTCCGTGGGCGGAGGCGGGCACCGCCACCCGCCCTTCCGACTTACTTGACATAATGTCGATTATCGAACTTATGCAGAACCTGGCGAGACCTCGATCAAGGACATGGGCAACCTGGCGCGTTGCCCGCGGACCCGGCCGCTCGGAACCGAGCACGACCGGGACACCGACGGCCGACCGGTCGCCACCCCCGGATCTGCTGCGCCACGGCCGATCACCGGCCCGCCCACCACTGCCGCCGGAGTCCCACCAGTCCAACGCAATTACGTCACTGTGACGAATTAGCCGGGGTGCTGTCCGGCTCGGACATGAGCTGCGGGCGGCGCATCCAGGCGCCCTGCGGCCGGGCCAGCAACTCGGTCAGCGGCTCGGGCCGGCCGAGGTGGAAACCCTGGGCGACCCGGACACCCAGCCGGCTCAGCGCGTCCACCTGGGATGCGCGCTCCACCCATTCGGCCACCACGGACAGGCCGAGACCCCTGGCGATGTCCACGATGCCCTGAACCAGCACGGTGTCCCGGCTGCCGTAGTCGATCCCCCGGACGAACTCACCGTCGATCTTGACCCCGGTGATCGGCAACTGTTTCAAGTGGACGAACGAGCCGAACCCGGCGCCGAAGTCGTCCAGCGAGATCCGGCATCCGTTGGCGCGTAACCGTTGCGACAGCACCCGCGCGGCGTCCAGGTTGGTCACCGCGGCGGTCTCGGTGATCTCGAAGCCCAGCCGGCCGGGCGCCACCCCGGCCGCGGCCAGCCGGTCGAGCACGAAGCCGCCGAAGTCCTCGTCCTCGAGCGTGCGGCCGGAGACGTTGATGTTGAACCGCAGTCCCGGGTACGGGTGGTCGACCAGCGCGTCGATGGCGGTGCCGGCCACCCACCGGTCGATGTCCAGCACGAGATCGCTGCGCTCGGCCGCGGGCAGGAACTCCCCCGGCCCCAGCGCCGGCTGCCGGCCGTCCTCCAACCGCAGCAGCAGTTCGTGCCCCACGATCCGCCCGCTGGCCAGCTTCACCATCGGCATCGCGTGCAGGGCGAGATGCCCGTTCTGTAACGCCGCGCGGACCCGGTCCAGCACGGTCACCCGCAGCGCGGTGTCCATGTAGTGGCCCTGCTCGTAGACCGTGACCCGGTTGCGCCCGGCCGCCTTCGACGCGTACAGCGCCAGGTCGGCGTTGGCCAGCACCGCCTGCCAGCTCTCCCCCGACTCGAACTGGGCGACGCCCGCGCTCACCGTGGTGCTGGTCGCGTTGGCGCCACCGACCAACGGCACCGTGGCGATCGCCGTGCGCAGCCGGTCGGCCACCTCGACCGCCTCGCGCTCGTTCGCGCCGGGCAGCACCACCGCGAACTCGTCGCCGCCGAGCCGGCCGAGCACCTGCCCGTCGCGCAGCCGCTCGCGCAGCACGTTGGCCAGCATGCACATCACCCGGTCACCGGCCGGATGCCCGCGCAGGTCGTTGATGTCCTTGAAGTTGTCCAGGTCGAGCAACAGCAGCGCGCCGGGCCCGCCGACCGCGAGGTGATGCTCGAGCGACCTGGTCAGGGTGCGGCGGTTGGGCAGCCCGGTGAGCGGGTCCTCCTCGGCCATCCGCTGCAGGTCGGACTGCATGGCGCCGATCTCGCCGGATCCGTTCTCCCGCCAGCAGGTCACGTCCACCACGCGGTAGAGCAGCCGCCCGTCCGGCATCGCGGTGCACCGGATGTCCAGCCAACGCGGGGCGTCGTCCAGCCGGAGCGACACGACGACGCCGTCCTGCGGGATCTCCGGCGCGCCGGGCAGCAACGCCGGCAGGGACCGCCCAATGCCCTGCTCTGCGGTGAGCCCGACCAGCTCGGCCATCCTCCGGTTCAGCCAGCGGATTCGACCGCGCTGGTCGGTGACCGCGAACCCGGCGTCGGTCGCGTCGAGCACCTCAGCCAGCGACGGGCTGTCAGCGCTCATGCGGTCACCTTTGGCCGTTGACGACACGTTGGAAGGAGAGTAGTGGACAACAGCTGGTCAGCGCAGCCGCTCGAGATCGCCGGCAACCTTCACCACGTGTTCGGCGAGCCGGCACAGCTCGGCCGGCGCGGCGCCCTCGCCCGCCGCGGTGACCATGTCCTCCGCGGCGCAGCGCAGCTGGAACAGCCGATCCTGCAGGTCAGCCAGCTCCGCGCCGGAGAGCACCACGGCGTCCTCGGGCAGCCCGCCGCGCTGCACGGCGGCCCGCCGTTCGTAGGCGCGCTGGCGGCAGGACTGGGTGCAGTACCGCCGAGGCCGGCCGACCCGGGCGTCGCCGGTGCCCCCGCCGGGCAGCCGCCGACCGCACCAGCCACAGTGCCGGGTCGGGAAGTCGATCACGGCCGCCATGACGCGCGACCGTACAACGCCGAGGGACCCGGGACGGCCGCGCCACGCCGTCCGGTCATGGCGCAGCCATCTACCGGCAACGATGCTGAGGCAGACTCAACGCCATGCATGCCTTCCTCGCCGGCCCGCACCCGCGCGCCTTCGTCCACCGCGGCTGGCATGCCGGCGACCTCGCCGGCATGGAGAACTCGCTCTGCGCATTCCGCCGGGCGGTGCAGGAGGGCTACCGCTATCTGGAGACCGACGTGCACGCCACCAGCGACGGCGTGGTGGTGGTGCACCACGACCCGCTGCTGGACCGCACCACGGACGGCACCGGCCCGATCGCCGCGCTGCCCTGGCGCACCGTGCGGCAGGCCCGGATCGGCGGCCGGGAACCCGTGGTCCGGCTGGAGGAGCTGCTCGAGGAGTTACCGGACGCGCTGTTCAACATCGACGTCAAGGCCGAGGCCGCGGTCGAGCCGCTGGTCGCGGCGCTGCGCCGGACCAACGCCGTGCACCGGGTGTGCGTGGCGTCGTTCTCCGAGTCGCGGTTGGCCCGGGTGCGCCGGCTGGCCGGTCAGGCCGTGCTGACCTCGATGGGCACCGGCGCGATCGCCCGGTTGTGGGCCGCCCGCCGACTGCCGGCCGGCGTGTTCCGGGCCGCGCGCCGCCAGCGGATCGCCCAGGTGCCGGTGCGCCAGGGCCGGCTCACCCTGGTCGACCGGCGCATGATCGCGATGACCCGCAGGCGCGGCATCGAGGTGCACGTCTGGACCATCGACGACGCCCCGCAGATGCACCAACTGCTCGATCTCGGCGTGGACGGGATCATGACCGACCACCCGGACGTGCTCAAGGAGGTGCTGCGGGAACGCGGGGTCTGGGCCTCCTCCACCTGAGCGCTCCGAACAAGTACAGTGCGCCCACCCGGCGTCTGTGCCGGTGGGTGCGTGGAGGTCCCGATGAGTGTGGTGGAGGGCCGGGAGGCGGCGGGCGACGCCGCCGAGCGCCGGCGGGAGCAGACCGGCTGGGTCTGGTACGACTGGGCCAACTCGGTGTTCCCGACGTCGGTGATCACCGTGTTCGGCGCGCTGTACCTGACCGCGGTGGCGACCGAGGCGGCGCGCGTGGACGTCGCCCGCAACGGTCCCAACGCCTGCCCGCTGGATGCCGAGGGCAACCGGGACAAGCTGCGCGACTGCGACATCAGCGTCTTCGGTCTGGAGTTCCCGGCCGGATCCTTATGGGGTTACCTGCTGGCCTTCGCCACCGTCATCCAGGTGCTGATCGTGCCGCTGATGGGCGCCATCGCCGACCGCACCCAGAACAAGAAGCGGATGCTCGGGGCCTTCGCGTTCGGTGGCGCGGCGACGGTCGCGCTGATGGCGCTGGTGGCCGGGGACAACTGGGGCCTTGGGGTGCTGCTGTTCGTGCTGGGCAACATCGGCTACGGCACCTCGGTGGCCATCTACTACTCGTTCATCCCGGACATCGCCACGGCCGACGAGCGGGACGGGTTGAGCGCGCGCGGCTGGGCGTTCGGCTATCTCGGCAGCGGCCTGGCTCTGCTGCTGCAGCTGGTGATCTACCAGTTCCGGGACTCGCTGGGCATCTCCGAGGGTGATTCGGCCCGGCTGGCGTTCCTGATCTCCGGGGTGTGGTGGGCGGCGTTCACCCTGATCCCGCTGAGCAGGCTGCGCCGGCACCAGGCGCCGCACGGCACCGAGCATGGCGGCTCGGTGGTCACCGGCGGCTTCCGCGAGCTGCGGGACACCCTGCGGGCGGCCCGCGCCTACCCGCTCACCCTGGCCTTCCTGGGCACCTACCTGATCTACACCGACGGCATCGCCACGGTCGCCAACGTCTCGGCCCAGTACGGCAGCGAGGAACTGGGCTTCGCCAACGACGTGCTGATCACCACGATCCTGATCGTGCAGTTCGTGGCGTTCTTCGGCGGCGTGCTGCACGGCCTGGTGGCCCGGCGGCTCGGCGCCAAGAAGACGATCATGCTCAGCCTGTGCGTGTGGGTGGTGGTGATCGGCGCGGCGTACTTCGTGCCGCCCGGCGAGCCCCTGCAGTTCTACGCGCTTGCCGCGGGCATCGGGCTGGTGCTCGGCGGGACCAACGCGCTGTCCCGGTCCCTGTTCAGCCAGCTGGTGCCCAAGGGCAAGGAGGCCCAGTACTTCTCGGTCTACGAGGTCGGCGAGCGGGCCACGTCCTGGATGGGTCCGCTGCTGTTCGCGCTGATGGCCCAGCTCACCGGCTCCTACCGGCCGGCGATCATCTCACTGGTGATCTTCTTCGTGGTCGGGCTGGTGCTGCTGTACTTCGTGCCGGTGCGCAAGGCGATCCGGGCGGTCGGCAACCCGGAGCCGAGCGTATTGTGAAAAGCGACCTTCCGTCATCTCACGCCGCCGACTACTCCGGGTGATCGAAATCGGGGCTTTGGACACACCTGACTGGGTAACGCCGACGGCAGTTCTGGATACTGGACACGTGTGACAACGGTCCTCCGGATGGGTATCCCCCATGCGGCCGATCCTCGCCTGCTGATTGCGGGAACGCGCGTCACGATGACGAGCGAACAGACTCTCGAAGGAGGAAGCTGTTGTTGAGGGGTGAAACATGTCACCCTGAGCTACGGCACCTCGGCAGGTGGGAACGATCGGGCCGGTTGTGCCGTTGCTCTAGGTGAGCACCGCCCTTGGCTCGGCGACGAGCCTAACGAAAGGAACCGCCATGGCCGACAGAGTTCTCCGGGGAAGCCGGCTTGGCGCGGTCAGCTACGAGACTGACCGTAATCACGACCTAGCTCCGCGTCGTACCGTACGTTACGCCTGCCCGAAGGACCACGATTTCGAGGTCCCCTTCTCCGACGATGCCGAGATTCCCTCGGTGTGGGAGTGCCGGCTGCACGGAACCGAGTCGAAGATGATCGACGGGTCCGAGCCGGAGCCGAAGAAGACCAAGCCGCCGCGCACGCACTGGGACATGCTGCTGGAGCGCAGGAGCATCCCCGAGTTGGAAGACCTGCTCGCCGAGCGCCTGCAGGAACTCAAGGGCCGGCGCAGCCGTTCCGCCTGACGAACGGCCACCAGCCGACGGCCGTCCGGGTCCCGCCGGGCGGCCGTCTTCTACGCGTGCCCGCCACCCGCAAGAATGATCGCCATGACGGCCGTGTACTCCATGACCCGCGTCGCGCGGGGTCCAGTGCTGTTCGTCGCGGGGCAGACGCCGGCCACGCCGGACGGTGAGGTGCCCCCGGGCGCGCTGGCGCAGACCCGGGTGGTGCTGGACAAGATCCAGGTCCTGCTCGCCGAACACGGCGTGGGCTGGCCGGAGGTGGCCAAGCTCACCTACTACCTGCGCGACCTCGCCGACCTCGACACGGTCCGCGAGGTGCTGCTCGACCGGCTCCCCGAACCACGCCCGGCATCCACCCTGGTCGAGGTCAGCGGCCTGGTCGACCCGCGCTTCCTGATCGAGATCGACGCGGTCGCCGACCTGGGCTAGGCAGTCCGCCTCTCCGGGATCTTTGTGCGGTTGTCACGTCCCAGCGAAAGTGCGGATCACGGGTTGATTGTGGCTGAGTACCGCCACGTTCCCCTGAGGTAGCTGTTGATCGGGTGCGGACTTCACACAAGATTCAAGACCTTGGCCCTTCACCGGACCAGGTCGCGCAGTTGGTGCGCACGCCGGCGCAGGCCCCACTTGGTGACCCGGAGCAGCGCCTCGCGGACGATGTCGCCGCTCATCTTGGACTCGCCGATCTCCCGCTCGGTGAACGTGATCGGCACCTCGACGACCGTGAAGCCGGCCTCGACGGTCCGTAACGCCAGGTCGATCTGGAAGCAGTAGCCCTGCGAGGCCACGGTGCCGAGCTTGAGCTTCTCCAGCACCTCCCGCCGGTAGGCGCGGTACCCGGCGGTGATGTCCTTGATCTTCGCGCCGAGGGCGATCCGGGAGTACAGGTTGGCGCCCCGGGAGAGGATCTCCCGGCGCTTGGGCCAGTTGACCACCGTCCCGCCAGGCACGTACCGGGATCCGATCACCAGGTCGGCGTCGGTCAGCGCGTCCAGCATCCGGGGCAGGTCCTCCGGGGCGTGCGAGCCGTCCGCGTCCATCTCCACCAGCACCGCGTAGTCGCGCTCGATGCCCCAGGTGAAGCCGGCCACATATGCGGTGCCGAGCCCGTTCTTGCCGGTGCGGTGCAGCACGTGCACCCGCTCGTCGTCGGCGGCGAGCTTGTCGGCCACGTCGCCGGTGCCGTCCGGGCTGCCGTCGTCGACCACGAGCACGTGCGCCTTGGGCAGCGCCGCGTGCAGCCGGGTGACCGCCTTCGGCAGGTTCTCCCGCTCGTTGTAGGTGGGAATCACCACCAGCACCGGCTCGAGCGTGTCCGTCATCCGTGTTCCTCCTCGTCGGCGCGGGCGCGCCGGTCCCCGACCGTTGATGTGCGACGGCGGCGCCGCACGGCGAGTGCGGTGGTCAGCGCGGCCAGCCCGGCGAACACCATCACCCACTCGGGCAGTGCGCCGAGTCGATCAGAAATCGTAGTCGCCGACCGTAGCGGAACCCGTTCGACCAGGGCCGCCGGGGTGAACAGGCCGGTCCGCTGGCTGATCGAGCCGTCCGGAGGCACGATCGCACTCACCCCGCTGGTCGCCGCGACCACCACCGCCCGGCCATGCTCGACGGCCCGGACCCGGTCCATGGCCAGCTGCTGGTAGGTCATCTCGGTGTACCCGAACGTGGCGTTGTTAGTCGGCACCACGAGCAGGTTCGAGCCGTTCAGCACCGACTCGCGCACCACGCCGTCGAAGGCCACCTCGTAGCAGGTGGCCATGGCCACCCGGGCGGGGCCGACGCCGAACACGGTCGGATCGGTGCCCGGCACGAACCGGCCGGCCCGGTCGACGTCCTTGCTGAACAGCCGGAAGAACGCGCGGTACGGCATGGTCTCGCCGAACGGCTGGAGCTGGCGCTTGGTGTAGAACTCGACCGGGCCCCGGTCCGGGTCCCACAGGATCATGGTGTTGGTCGGCCCGTCCGGGCCCTGCATCACGCCGCCGACCACGATCGGCACGCCGACCGCGCGGGCCGCCCGGTCGATCACCGACCGGGCGTCGGAGTTGCGGATCGGGTCGATGTCCGACGAGTTCTCCGGCCAGATCACCAGGTCGGGCCGAGGCATCCGGCCGGCCCGCACGTCGTCGGCCAGTTGCTCGGTGCGCCGGACGTGGTTGTCCAGCACGGCCCGGCGCTGGGCGTTGAAGTCCAGGCCGGCCCGGGGCACGTTGCCCTGGATGGCGGCCACGGTGATCTCGCCGGCGTCGGCGGCGGTGCCCACCAGCGGGATCGCCGCCAGGCCGGCCGCGACCGGGAGCACCAGCGCGACTGCCGGGCCGGCCAGCCGGCGGGGCCGCCGCTCCCGCTCGACCAGCACCCGGTGCAGCAGCTGCGCGGCGCCGAACCCGGTCAACGCCACCGCGAACCCGATCAGCGGGGCGCCGCCCACCGCGGCCAGCGGCAGGTAGAGCCCGTCCGGCTGACCGAACGCGAGCTTGCCCCATGGGAAGCCGCCGAACGGCACCACCGAGCGCAGCGCCTCGCCGCAGACCCAGAGCAGCGCCGCGACCAGCGGCCAGCCGGGCAGCCCGGACGTCGCCACGCACGCCGCGCCGACCAGGCCGACGAACACCGCCTCGGCGGCCGCCAGCGGCAGCCAGGCGACCGGGCCGACGAACTCCCCGGTCCAGGCCAGCAGCGGCACGAAGTAGCCCAGCCCGGCGAGCATCCCGTAGCCGAAGCCGGCCCGGGCCCGTCCGGTCGCGCGCAGCAGCAGGCCGAGCACGGCGATCCCGAGCGGGGCGAGCCACCAGGTCGGGCGGGGCGGGACGGCCAGAAACAGCAGCACCCCGGCGGCACCGGCGGCCAGGCAGCGGCCGAGCAACGGAAGCACGGGACGGGGCCGGCGCGGCTCGGCAGTGTCGGAGGGCACGTCCGGATCGGACGACACCGTCGGGGCTACCACCAGCACAGCGTACGTGGATCGGCGCCGGCCAGGCCGGGGCGGACCCGGCTCAGAGCTCGCCGCTCAGCATCCGCTTGACCACCTTCCCGGTGGCGTTGCGCGGCAGGTCGTCAAGGAAGATCACGTCGCGGGGCACGGCGAACCGGGGCATGTGGTCGTGGACGTAGCCGCGCACCGTGGCCGCGTCCAGCCGGCTGCCCGGCCGCAGCGCGATGTAGGCGGCGAAGCGCTCGCCGAACTCCCGGTCCGGCACGCCGACCACGGCCACGTCCAGCACCCCGGGCAGGGTCAGCAGCAGCTCCTCCAGCGGGCGCGGGAAGACGTTCTCGCCACCGGAGACGATCATGTCGTCGTCCCGGCCGGAGACGAACAGCCGGCCGTCGGCGTCGAGGTAACCGATGTCACCGGTGACCATCATCTGATCGTGCACCTCGCCGGTGGTGCCGTTGGTGTAGCCCTCGAAGAGCATGTCGTTGCCGACACAGATCCGGCCGACCACGCCCGGCGGCACCGGCCGGCCGGTGGCGTCCAGGATCCCCACCCGGGTGCCCAGCGGGCAGCGGCCGGCCGTGGTCGGCGCGGCGCGCAGGTCGGCCGGGCCGGCGATGCTGGCCCAGGACACCTCGGTGGACCCGTACAGGTTGTACAGCACGTCGCCGAAGGTGTTGAGGAACTCGGTCACGAACGGGCCGGGCAGCGCCGAGCCGCTGCTGGCCACCACCCGCAGCGTCGAGATGCGGAACCGGCGCCGAACGTCCTCGGGCAGGTCCAGGATGCGCTGCAACATGATCGGCACCGCGAACATCGAGGTGCACCGCTTGCGGTCGATCGCCCGCAACGCGGTCACCGGCTCGAACCGGCGCTGCAGCACCAGGGTCGCGTGCAGCACCATGCCGAGCTGCAACGCGGCCAGGCCCCAGGTGTGGAACAACGGCGCGGCGACCAGGGTCCGCTCCCCCGCGCGCAACGGGATCCGGTCCAGCATGGCCGCCGCGGTGCCGATCCCGCGCGGGTTGCGGCGCTTGGCACCCTTGGGTGCTCCGGTGGTGCCCGAGGTCAACACGATGATCTTGCTGGCCAGCGGCGGCGGCCGCAGCGGCCGGGACGAGGACCGCTCGATCAGCGTGTCGATGCCGCCCTCCCCGGGCCGGTCGCTCCACGTCGTGACCCACGGCAGCGAGGTGGGCAAACCGTGGAACAGCGGCAGAAACTCCTCGTCACCGAGCAGCGCGACCGGCCGGTGCGCGGTGATGACGCTGGCCACCTGGTCGGACGACAGTCCGGTGTTCAGCAGCACCACGTCGGCGCCCAGCTTGCCGCAGGCCACCACCGATTCGATGAAACCCGCGTGGTTGCGGCACATCAGCGCCACCCGGCGTCCGGCCCGGACGCCGAGCTCGGCCAACCCGTTGGCCAGCCTGGTGGCGCGCCGGTCCAGCTCGGCGAAGGTCAGCGACCGCCGCTCGTCGATCACCGCGAGCTGGTCCGGGTGCCGCCGGGCGTTGGCCAGGTAGCCGCCTGCGACCGTGGCGCCCCACCTGGCCAGCGCGTTGATCTGGCGGATCACCCGGTCCGGCCGGCCCGGCCGGACCACCCCGGCCCGGATCAGCGTCCTGGCCACGGTCAGCGAGGAATGCTCGGTGGCGGTCTGGTCCAGCCCGGTGCGGGTCACGGTGAGCGCGCGGCCGGCCAGGTGGTGGTCGATCATCGCGAGCGCCTCGCGGATCTGCTTGCGCAGCCAGGAAGCGCTCAGCCCGAGGGCGCCGGTCACCCGGTCCGGGACGGACAGCGTGACCTGGACCTCGGTCCGGCCATGATGGACATTGCCGAGCCGGATCGAGAAGTGACCGCCCTGCCAGCGCGGGCTGACCAGGACCAGGTGCTCGGCCGGCCGGTAGACCAGCACCTCGATCTCGTCGTGGCCGGTGTTCGCCCCGTTCAGGCTGAACCGCATCCGGTAGCGTGCGCCGCTGGCCATCGGTCCCTGGCCGGTCCGTTCGGCCCAGGTCACCTCGCGGACGAACCGGGGGTACAGACCGGGATCGCCCACCACCTGCCACACCTCGGCCGGCGTGTGGGCGATCACCGTTACGACCTCGACCAGCTCCGTCGACACACGATCACATTCGCAAAACTGCGCCGTTCGGAGCAAGCCCTACTTTTCCGCAGGGCCGCACCAGGTGCTTTGCCCGCAGTCACCCGGTGGGCACCGACTCGGCCTCCTTCTCGCGCGGCGCGGGCGGGGGCGGCGGGGCGTCCGGCTCGTCGCCGTGGCCGGGCCACCAGGCCTTGTGGCCGAGCAGCGCGGTGATGCTCGGCACCAGGAACATCGCCATCACGAACGCCGAGATCAGGATGCCGATGGAGACCGCGAAGCCCATCTCCATCAGGAACGAGATGCCGGCCAGCAGCATCGAGGCGAAAGTGCCGGCCAGGATCAGGCCCGCGGCGCCGACCGAGGGACCGCCGTGCTCGACCGCGAGATCGGCCGCGGTGCGCGGATCGTTGCCGAGCTTGGCTTCCTCGCGCAGCCGGGCGATCATCAGGATGTTGTAGTCGGTGCCGATCGCCACCACGAACAGATACAGGATGATCGGCAGCGAGAACGACACTCCGGCCTGGCCGCCGACCAGGACGAACGCGATCACGGTGGCGCCGAGGGTGCTGAAGAATCCGAGCACCACGGCCAGCATCAGGTAGATCGGCGCGACCACGCTGCGCAGCAGCAGGCCGAGGATCAGCGCGATCAGCAGGCCGGCCACCGGGAAGATCACCGCGAGGTCGCGGTTGTTGGCCGCCCGGACGTCCGCGAAGATCGACGTCGTTCCGCCGACCAGCGCGCTGGTGCCGTCCGGTGCGCTGTCGTGGGCGATGGTGCGCAGCCGGTCCCCGACCAGATCCATCGACTCGCTGCTGTACGGGCGGTCGGCCAGCAGCAGGTCGATCCGGGCCACCGTGCGGTCCCCGTTGAGCCGGGCCGGGCTGCCGTCCGGACCGGGCATCACCCCGCCGATCCCCGCGACCGCGGTGAGCTTGCCGGCGAACCCTTGCACGGCACCGGTGTCCAGCGCCTGGCCGGTGTCGCTGCGGAGGAACACCGAGGTCGGGTTGAGCGCGCCGGCCGGGAAACCGGACTGCAGGTCGGCAAGGCCCTCCGCCGACTCGGTGCCGCTTGGCAACTGGCTGGACTGGTCGTAGTCGGTCTTGAAGCCGAGCATGCCGAGCGCGAGCACGATCATCAGCCCGCCGGAGGCAAGCGCAACCAGGCCGGGCCGGCGGCCGGTGAGCTTGCCGAGGCGCTGGAACATGGTGCCCTTCGGAACCCGCTGCCAGGACTTCGAGGGCCAGAACACCTTGGTGCCCAACAGCGACACCACGGCCGGGATCAGCGTGACCACCGCGAGGGCCATCAGGGCCACGGCGATCGCCAGGCCCGGTCCGAAGCTGCGGAACCCGCCGAACACCGCGAGCAGCAGCGCGCTGAACGCGATGATGATCGCGGCCGCCGCGGAGACGATCACCTCGCCGATCCGGGTCAGCGCGGCGACAAGGGCCTGCTTGGGATCGTCGCCGGCGCGCAGCCGTTCCCGGTAGCGGAACAGCAGGAACACAATGTAGTCGGTGCCGACGCCGTAGAGCACGATGGTCAGCAGGATCTGCAGCGACTGGTCCACCTGGAAGTCGAAGCCCTTGGCGATCCAGGCGATCAGGCCCGGCGCGATGGCGGTGACCAGGCCGACGGTGAACACCGGTAGCAGGGCCGCGACCGGGCTGCGGTACATCAGCGCCAGCAGCAGGATGATCAGCACGATGGTGGCGGTACCGACGATGACGAAGGCGTTCTCGAAGGCGTCCTGGTTGTCGGCGAACATCGCGACGTCGCCGGTGACCGACATCTTCAGCCCGGTGCCCTCGACCACCGGCCGGGCGGCCTCCCGGATCTTCTCCACCGCCGCCAGTAGCTTGGGATCGTCGCCGACGCCCTCGAGGCCGACGCTGACCAGTTGGACCTGCCCGTTCGGCGAGACCGCCTGCGGCCCGGTCAGCGCACCGCTGACCCGCTCGATGCCGGCGGCCTGCACCTTCTGGGCGATCTCGCCGACCTTGGCCTGGTCGGCCTCGGAGAGCGACTGGCTGTCGGTGCGCTTGACCACGATGGTCGCGCTGGAGTCGTTGGCCTGTGTGAAGGCCCGCTCGGCCAGCTGGAGCGCCTGCACCGACTCGTAGCTGTCGGGCAGGAAGTTGCTCTGGTCCCTCGCGGTGACGTCCTCGAGAGTGGGCGCGAAGGCGATGATCGCGATCGTCGCGAGCACCCAGACCGCGATCACTTTCCATGGGTTGTAGACGACGGCTCTGGCCAACCGCTCGAACATGGTGCTTCCTCCCCTAGTTCCCACCCCGCCTGCTCACCGTACTTACTTGCCGCACGGTAAGTACGCTGGGACTGTACCGCACCGGCGGCGCGAAACTAGCGTGGGGTACCTGAGAGGATGTTCAGCACGAGGAGGTGCACGGATTGGCAACGGACACCCGGGACGCCATCCGCGACGTCGCCCTTGAGCTGTTCGGTCGGCAGGGCTACGAGAAGACCAGCCTGCGCGAGATCTCCGAGCGGCTGGGGATGACGAAGGCCGCGCTGTACTACCACTACCCGTCCAAGCAGGCCCTGCTGCTGGCACTGGTCGAACCGCTGATCGCGGAGTGGAAGACGGTGGCCGACAAGGCGACCACGCTCGCCCACTCGACGCCGAACATCGAGCGGGTGCTCGGCGACTGCCTGGACGTGCTGTTGTCGCACCGGGCCATCGCCGGGATGTTCTCCCGCGACGTGCCGGCGATCCTCGAGGCGCTCGGCCCGTTCTACGGGGACCTGATGGAGCTGACCAAGCGGCTGCACACCTGGCTGGCCGGCCCGGAGCCGTCCACCGCCGACCGGGTACGGGCGGTGGCCACGACCGAGGTGCTCGGCTCGGCGCTGGGCTGGAGTCCGCTGCTGGCCGAGGTGGGCGACGACGAACTGCGCGCGATCCTGCTCGACGCGGCAATGTCGGTGCTTCGCCCGCACCTGCCGTAGTACCGTCGGATCATGCAGCGCAATGCCGTGATGACGACGCCGGAGAACGTCCCGGCGCGCTGATCCTTGTCACGAAGCCCGGGGCGGGTGCCCCGGGCTTCGTCGTGCGGTCGCCTGCCCCTTCCCGAAGGGAGACCGCCACATGTCCGACCATCGCCGGCTCGGCCGCGAACTGGACCTGTTCGACACCGACCCGCTGATCGGCGCCGGGCTGCCGTACTGGCTGCCGGACGGCGCGACCGTGCGGCACGCCCTTGAGGAGTACGTTCGCGATCTCGAGCGGCGGGCCGGGTACCGGCACGTGTACTCGCCGGTGCTGGGCAAACGGGAGCTCTACGAGCGCTCCGGGCACTGGGCGCACTACGGCGCCGACATGTACCCGCCGATGCGGCTCGGCGACGAGCAGTTCGTGCTGCGGCCGAGCCTGTGCCCGCACCACGCGGTGATCTACCGCTCCCGCCCGCACAGCCATCGCGAGCTGCCGCTGCGGATCGCCGAGTTGGGCGGCCAGTACCGCTCGGAGCTGTCCGGGGTGCTCGGCGGGCTGAGCCGGGTGCGCGCGATGCAGCTCAACGACGGACACATCTTCTGCACCACCGACCAGGCCGCCGGCGAGGCCCGGGCCGCCCTCGAGCTGATCCGCACCGCGCACGCGGCGATGGGGATCGGTCCGGTCCGGTACCGGCTGTCCCTGCCCGGGGCCGGCGGAAAGTACGTCGCCGACCCCGACCTGTGGCAGCGCGCGGCCGCCGTGCTGACCGAGGTGTTGTCCGGGCTGCCCTATGACGCGGTCGAGGGCGAGGCGGCGTTCTACGGGCCCAAGATCGACGTCCAGATCATGGACGACGCCGGTCGCGAGTCCACCCTGTCCACCGTTCAGGTCGACTTCTACCAGCCCGAGCGGTTCGACCTGCACTACATCGGCCCGGACGGCGCGAAGCACCGGCCGGTGATGGTGCACCGCAGCATCATCGGCAGCCTGGAGCGGGTCGTCGCGCACCTCGTCGAGCTGCACGGCGGCGCCTTCCCGGCCTGGCTCGCGCCGACCCAGGTGGTGATCCTGCCGGTCTCCGCCGCCGAGCTGTCCGCCGCGGGAGCGCTGGCCCGGCGCTGCCTGGACCGTGACCTGCGGGCCGAGGTCGCCGGGCCGGACCGGGGCAGTCTCGGCGCCCGGATCCGCGACGCACGCCTGGTGCCGTACCAGGCGGTGGTCGGCGCGCACGAGGCCGCCGGGGATCTGATCTCCCTGCGGCTGCGCGACGGCCGCCGGCTCGATGCCCGGCCGGCGGAGGAACTGCTCGCCCGGATCAGCGCTCAGGTCGACGCGCGCGCCCTCGCGTTGTGGTGATCCACCGACACCGAGCGGCTCAGGGCGAGGTGAGCGTGAGGACGACGACGCCGAACTGCGAGGTGAGCCCGGTGGTGAGGCAGTCGAGCGGGTTGATGGCGGGGAAGGTCATCACCCGGACGGCGGTGTCGCCCTGGAACTGGCCGGCGGTGATCGTGCCGGTGCGCGTGGCGACGATGTTCCCGCCGATGTTGGTCACCGTGTCGTTGAAGGAGAACGTGCTGGTGTTGCCGTTGTTCCAGCTGATGACGGAGGTTCCGGAGAAGGCGAACGGTGGCCCCAGACGGTCTCCGGTCACCGATTGGGACAGTGATCGGCCCCCGCCGTGAGTGTGGGATCGCTGGACGTGCAGGGGCTGTAGATGACGTTGGTGGAATAGGTGACAGTTTGGCTGGTGTAGGTCAATCCGGGCGAGTAGCTGATGGTCGCGGTGCCGGCGCAGGTGGGATTCTCGTGACTCTCCTCTGACCACCCGGCACGCACAACCAGTCGTTCCGCCACGCGGAACATTATTCTCCGTTGCCATCGCGTTACTCGCCGCGACGGTTTCCTATTTGATGCAGAACTCGTTCCCTTCCGGGTCGGCCATCACGATGTGGTGCTCGCCGTCCACCCGCACGACGGTGGCACCGGCGGCGGTGAGCCGGTCGGCGGTCTCGATGACCACCGACCAGCGGCGCTCCTCGGGGGCGCCGTCGGAGACCCGGATGTCCATGTGTAACCGGTTCTTGGCCACCTTGGGTTCCGGTACCTCGAGCAGGGACAGCCGCGGCCCGACGCCGGTCGGGTCGTGCAGCCAGGCGCCCTCGCCGTCGTCGTCGTCCGCAAGGTCGAAGCTCGCGACCCATTCCGCGCGGGTGGTGAACGGCGGCGGTGGCGGCTCGTCCTCGTAGCCGAGCGCGAACTTCCAGAACTCCGCCAGCTTGATCGCGTCGGCGCAATCCATGGTCAGACCGATGGGTTTTGGCATGGCTCGACCGTATCGGCAGGGTCGGACAGTTTCCGGACCAAGACCTCGGTGCCGACCGCGGGATCACTCTCCAGTGGGATCCGTTGCCCGGTCGGCACGAACCCGGTGCGCAGGAACAGCCGCCGCGCCGGCTGGTTGCCGTCCGCCACCCGCAGGCTCACCTGCTGATGCCCGTGCTCCCGCGCCCAGCGGAGCGCCTCGGCCACCAGCGCGTCGCCGATCCCCCGCCCGCGCGCCGCGGGTGCCACCCAGGCCGCGATCAGCAACGCCGCCCCGGTCTCCGGCAGCAGGTAGATCCCGATGGCCCCGATCCCGACCGTCGCGTCCAGAGCGACCGCGGTCATCCCGTTGTCCGGTGCCAACCGGGCGCGCCACTCCGACTCGTCGAACCGCGCCTCCCGCGCGTATGTCGACCCGTAGGCATACGGCGCGTCCGCAAGCGCGGCCAGCCGCACCTCTCGCCAGGTCCGCCAGTCGTCCGGGCCCAACCGCTGAACGATCACAAGACCACACGGTAGTGCGTGGTCATCCGCAGCTCGTCGTCCAGCACGTGGAACGCGATCGCCGGCGGCAGGTCGTGGTCGACGTCCCCGTCCTCCCACGGCAGCTTGATCGTGCTCACCACGCCCGGCGCCACCAGCAGCGGCCGCCCGGCGAACGTCGTCACCGCCGGGGTGTGCACGTGCCCGCACAGCAGCGCCCGCACCCGCGGATGCCGGTCGAGCACCGCCGCCAGCCGGTGCGCGCCGTGCTGCCGGTACTCGTCGATCCACGGAATGTGCAGCGGCTGCGGCGGATGGTGGAACGCGACGAACGCCGGCCCGTCGTCCTCGCCAAGGGTCGCGTCGATCCACGCCAGCGTCTCGTCGCTCAGCAGCCCGTCGGCCTGCCCCGGAATCGTCGAGTCACACATGAGGAAGGTGGCTCCGGCCACCCGGTGTACCCGGTTGACCGGCGCATCGCCGGCGGCCTCGCCCAACAGCACCTCGCGGTACGCCGAGCGCACATCGTGGTTCCCCGGGCAGATCAGCACCGGCACCCGTCCCACCAGCACCTTGGCGACCTGCTCGTACTCGCCCGCCAGTCCGTGATCGGCCAGGTCCCCGGTCACCACCACCGCGTCCAGCTTCCCCGGCAGGCCGTCCAGGTACCCCATCACCCGCGCTGTCCGCTCCCACGCCCGTTTTCCCAGATCCAGGTGGATATCGGACACATGCGCGAACACGATCATGCCGGCCCCCACTTCAGGTCATCGCGATGCCTACTCTAGCGGCGTCCGTCTTCTGGGCTATTGACGGAACATCATTCACACCATTGCATGGTTGTCACCGTCTGCGCACAACGTCGTCCGCCGGAGGCACCATGCGATCGCGATCCCTGCTTGCCGCCGTGGTCCTCGCCGCCGGTCTGGTCACCGCGACCGCGCCGGCAGCGGTCGCGCAGAGCCCGGCAGCCTGCGATCCGGTCGACCCGGCGGCGTGCCTGCTGCCGTTCCCGAACGACTACTTCACCGTGGCCGATTCCGGTACGGCCACCGGAATCCGGGTCGATCTCAAGCGCGAGGCCATGCCGCGCAACGTGCTCGGTAGCGCGGTGGATCCGCGGGAGTGGAACCGCAACGACGGGTTCTCGCCCGGCGCCATGCTGCTCACCCACGTGCCGGGCCTCGACCCGGTGCGTTCCGGACTGCCGGCGGTGACCGACATCGGCGCCTCCCTCGCGCCGGACGCACCGATCGTGCTGATCAACACCCGGACCGGGCAGCGGCATCCGTACTGGGCCGAACTGGACGCCAACGCGACCGACCCGGCCCGCCAGGTCCTGATCATCCGGCCGGCCCGCAACCTGGACGAGACCACCCGGTACGCCGTGGCGCTGCGCAACCTGCGCGACCCGGCCGGAAACCCGGTGCCGCCCAACCCGGTCTACGCCACGTTGACCCAGCCGGACCCGCCGCCCGATCCCGCCCTGCACCGGCGCTGGCAGTACGCCCAGCGCGCGCTGACCGGCCTGCGCGCCGCCGGAACCGACCTGACCGGGCTGTACCTGGCATGGGACTTCACCGTCGCAAGTGGACGAAATCTCACCGAACGGATGCTGCACATGCGCGACGAGGCGTTCGCGCAGCTGGGCAACCGGGCCCCGGCGCTGACCATCGACTCGGTGACCGACTTCCCGGTCGAGCAGGATCCGTCGATCGCCCGGCGGGTCACCGGCACCGTGATCGTGCCCAGCTATCTGAACACCCCGTTGGGACTGCCCGGTTCCCGGCTGCGCTACGACAGCGACGGGCTGCCCGGCCGGCTACCGCTGAACGTTCAGCTCGCCCGGTTCATCTGCAACATCCCGCGCTCGGCCGCCGGCACGGCCCCGGCCCGACCACTGATCTACGGGCACGGCCTGCTCGGCGATCCCAGCGAGATCGACTCGGGCGGGCTCAAGGCGTACATGGCCGCGACCAACACCATGTTCTGTGCCACGCCGTGGATCGGCATGGCACAGGAGGACATCCCCAACGTGGTGGTGTCGCTTGCCGACGCGTCCCAGTTCCCGTCCATTCCGGACCGCAGCCAACAGGGCTTCCTGAACTTCCTGTTCCTCGGCCGGGCGCTGACCCACCCGGCCGGGCTGGCCGCGCGTTCGGCGTTCCGGGACGCCGCCGGCCGCCCGCTGCACGTGACCGGGCCGGGCAGCCTGGTCTACCTCGGCAACAGCCAGGGCGGCATCATGGGCGGAGCGCTCACGGCGATCGCCCAGGACTTCACGCTGTCCGTGCTCGGCGTGCCCGCGGCGAACTACTCCCTGCTGCTCAACCGCAGCGTCGACTTCGACCAGTTCCGCACCGTGTTCGACCCCGCCTACCCGGACCGGCTGGACCAGCAGTTGCTCTTCGCGCTGTTCCAGATGCTCTGGGACCGCGGCGAGGCCAACGGCTACGCCCACCACATCGCCGGCAACCCGCTGCCCGGCACTCCCGGCCACCGGGTGCTCATGATCGAGGCGTTCGGCGACCACCAGGTGGCCAACATCGGCACCGAGGTCCAGGCCCGCACCATGGGCATCCCGCACCGGGCGCCCGCGCTCGCCCCCGGCCGAAGCCCCGACGTGACACCGTTCTGGGACATCCCGGCCATCCCGGCCTACCCGCACGCCGGATCGGCTCTGGTCATGGTGGACAGCGGCACCCCGGCGCCGCCACCGACCAACCTGCCCAACCGCGCCGGGTCGGACCCGCACAGCCACCCGCGCAACTCCCCCGCCGTGCTCGCCATGACCGCGCACTTCCTGGCCACCGGCCAGGTGATCGACACCTGCGGCGGGCAGCCGTGCACCGCGCCGGGCGGCTGAACTACGGCACCACCACGGTTCCGGTCGCGCGAGTGACCAGGACCGGGGGATCGAGCACGGTGGCGGCCGACGGGGAACGGTCGGGGTCGGCCCGGCACACCACCCGGGCCTCGAAGGACACCGTGCGGGAACGGTTGCCGACGCGGGTGAGGGTCGCCGTCGCCTCGACGACGTCACCGGCCTGTATCGGGGCGAGGAACTCGACCGAGGAGTAGCCGGCGAACAAGCCCTCGTCGCCGTCGGTGCGGATGCACAGCTCGGTCGCGACATCGCCGAACATGCCCAGCCCGTAGGCGCCGTCGACCAGGTTGCCGCCGTAATGCGCGTGCGAGTAGGGCACATAACGCTTGTGGGTCACGGAAAAGCCCGGGGTGAGCGTCATGCGGCCCGCCTCTCCTGGATCGCGTGCACGAGATAGCTGGCCACCTCGCCGGGGGTGGTGCCGCGGCCGAACACCCGGTCCACGCCGAGCTCGCCGGCCATCAGCGGGTCGAACCGCGGACCGCCGGCGACCAGCAGGGGACGGCGATCCCCCATCGCCTCCCGGAATGCCGCGGACAGCTCCTGGGTGTTGAGGATGTGCGCGTCCCGCTGGGTCACCACCTGCGACACCAACACCGCGTCGGCCTTCTCCGCGCGGGCCCGGCGAACCAGCTCCGGGACGCCGACCTGGGCGCCCAGGTTGATCACCCGAAGCTCCCGGTAGTACTCAAGGCCCTTCTCCCCCGCGAACCCCTTGATGTTCATGATCGCGTCGATGCCCACCGTATGCGCGTCCGTGCCGATACACCCGCCGACGACAACCAGCTTGCGCCGCAACAACTTCTTCAGCGCCGAGTTCACCTCGGACGGGGCGAGCAGCGGGTACTCCCGCTCCACCACCCGCACCGCGTCCAGATCCACCAGGTGCCGCACCGACCCGTACACCACGAAGAACGTGAACCCGGCGCCGATCGCGTGCGAGTGCACCACCATCGCCGGGTCCATACCCATCTTGTTGGCCAGCTGCACCGCCGCCCCGTCCGCCCGCGGCCCGGCCGGCACCGGCAACGTGAAGGACAGCTGCACCATCCCGTCTCCGGTCGTGTCTCCGTAAGGCCGAACCTGGGTCATGACGCGCCCTCCAGCAGCTCGATCGCCGGGTTGGCGTAGCCGTCCGCCTTCGCCATTACGCCGTCGGCCCCGCGCCCACCCCCCGGCGGACGCTTCATCAGCCCGAACGTGCCGTCGGCAATGGCGTCAAGCAGCCCGGCACTGCCATTGCCGACGATCCGCTCGAGCAGGTCGACCGCCTCGCCGAGCACCTGGTGCGCCCGCTTGACGATGAACCCGTCCGGGGCAGGCCGGAAGTCCTCCCGCAGGTTGCCGGCCGCGTTCAGCACGTACTTCACGTTGGCCACGGCCAGGTCCCGGTCGGACAGCCACGGCGTCACCACCGCCTCGGTCATCATGCCGACCAGCAGGATCCCTTGCCCGGTCAGCACTCCGGCCAGGTTGAAGAACCCGTCGAGCAGGTAGCCGCGAAACACGTCGCCGGTCATGTGCCGGGTCGGCGGCATCCACTTCAGCGGGGCGTCCGGGAACAGCTCGCGGGCCAGCAGCGCGTGCGCCAGCTCCAGCCGGAACGAGTCCGGAACGTCCGGGTTGATCTCGAAGGCGTGCCCGAGGCCGAGCAGCGCGTCCGGCAGCCCGGCCTCGTGCGCGAACCGCTCGTTGAGCAGCTGGGACACGGTCACCGTGTGCGCCGCGTCGACCGCGTCCGCGGTGGTCAGGTAGTTGTCCTCGCCGGTGTTGATGATGATCCCGGCCCTGGCGTGCACCTGCCGGGAGAACCGTTGGTCCACAAAGGTTCTGATCGGGTTGATGTCCCGGAACAGGATGCCGTACATGGAGTCGTTGAGCATCATGTCCAGCCGCTGCAGGCCGGCGAGCACCGCGATCTCCGGCATGCACAGCCCGCTCGCGTAGTTGGTCACCCGGACGTACCGGCCGACCTCCTTGGACACCTCGTCCATGGCGGCCCGCATGATCCGGAAGTTCTCCTGGGTGGCATAGGTGCCGGCGAACCCTTGGTGCGTGGCGCCTTCCGGCACGTAGTCCAAAAGGGACTGTCCGGTGGACCGGATCACGGCGATCACGTCGGCGCCGGCCCGGGCCGCGTTGGCCGCCTGCACCACGTCCTCGTCGATGTCGCCGGTGGCCACGATCAGATAGATCCACGGCCGTTGCGGCGGGTCGCCGAGCCGGGCCACCAGCCGGTCGCGCTGCGCCCGGTTGCGGTCGACCGTGCGCAGGCCGCGCCGGATCGCCGTGCGGGCAAGGGAAAGCGCTCGGGTCGCGGCCCGCCCGGTGGGCACCGTGTACTGGATCTGGCCCGCCGCGGTGGCCTCGGCCAGCTCGGTCAGCCCGGCCAGGTCGTGCCGGCGCAGCGCGTCGAACACCGGCAGCACCACCCCGTGTTCAAGGCCACAGTGCGCGCGCACGGTGTCCACCACGCGGTTCACCCAGGGCACGTCGCCGGCCCGGTGCGCGGTGTCCGCCCCGGTGATCCCGGCCAGGCGCAGGGTCGCGCGCTCCACCGCGACCGTGGTGTGTGCCCGGGCGAGCGCGATCACCGGCTCGGCCGCCCTGGCCGCGAGTCGCCGGGCGGTGCCGACCACCTTCGGATCAAGGTCGAGCAGGCTCATCGGATCCGCAAGCTCGCTCACTCGGACTCCCTGTCGTAGATGGTCCGCCCGGCGCGCACCGTGCGCAGGCAGACCGGCAGCGGCGCGTCGGACGTATCCAGCAACGGGAACCGGCCCGCGTCCCATACCGCGTAGGTTGCCGGGGCCCCCACCTCCAGCCGGCCACCGTCCAGCCCTGCGGCATACCACCCGCCGACGGTGTGCGCGGCGAACGCGTCCGGTGCGGACAACCCGAATCCCTCGGTTCTGTGGTGCACGGCGGCCCGCACGGCCCCCCACGGGTCGACCGGCGTCACCGGGCAGTCCGAGCCGAGCGCCAGGACCACGCCGGCCGCGGCGAGGTGCGCGAACGGGTTGAGCGCGCTCCCCCGGTCCGGGCCGAGCCGCTGGGCGTACATGCCGGTCCGGCCACCCCAGGCGGCGTCGAACAGTGGCTGCACCGACCCGACCACGCCCCAGCCGCCGAGCCGGGCGGCCTGCTCGGCGTCGACCATCTCCAGGTGCTCCAGCCGGTGCCGGGCGGCGCGCAGCGCGTCCACGCCGACCGCCTCGGCGGCCTGGGCGAACCCGTCGACCACCGCGGCCACCGCGGCGTCACCGATCACGTGGAAGCCGGCCTGGATGCCGGCCCGGGTGCAGGCCACCACGTGTCCGGCGATCTGCTCGGCCCGCAGGTACAGCGCGCCTGCGGTGTGCGGGGCGTCGGTGTACGGCGCGCACAGCGCCGCGGTGCGCGAGCCCAGCGCGCCGTCCACGAACAGGTCGCCGGCCAGGCCCCGGGCGCCGGGCGGCAATCCTGCCTCCCGAGCCCCCCAGTAGGCGACCACCTCGGGCAGATCTCCGTCCAGGGCAAGCAGATCGGCCAGGTCGTCGGCGCCGGAGATGTCCGGTCCGGCGCATTCGTGCACGGCGGCGACCCCCATGGATGCGGCGTGCCGCAGGAACTCGCGCTGCGCCGCCCGGCGTTGCTCGGGCGTGATCGATGCCAGAAACGCCGACCGGACCGCGTGGTGCGCGGCGCGGCTGACCGGACCGGTGTCGGACCAGCCGGCGAGCGTGCGGACCTCGGGTCGCACCAGCGCGGTCGTGATCACAGCGGAGTGCACGTCGATCCGGGACAGGTAAACCGCACCGCCGCGGCTGGCCTCGTCCAGTTCGGCCCTGGTCGGCGGGCGGCGCTCGGGCCAGGTGGTCTCGTCCCAGCCGTGGCCCCAGATCAGTTCGCCGGGCCGGGCCCGGTCGCGCACCCGGTCCAGCAGTTCGGCCAGCGAGGCGCACCGGGTCAGGTCCAGACCGGTGCGCAGCAACCCGGCGCCGGTGCTGTGTACGTGCGCGTCGACGAACGCGGGCGTGACCAGGGCACCGTTCAGGTCGACCAGGTCGTCGGCTGGTGGCTCGGCGGAACCGATCCACTCGATCACGCCGTCCCGGATCAGCATCGCCGTCGCGTCCATTGTGGACGGCGTGTGGATGCGCCCGCCGCGCAGCAGCGTCGTGCTCATGACCGGGCCTCGAACAGGGCCCGCACCCCCGGCTCGGCGCGGAACAGGTCGAGCGCGAACGCGGCGTGGCCGGGCACGTAGCCGTTGCCGATGAGCAGCCGCAGGTCGGCGGCCAGCCCCTCCGCACCAAGGGCCGCGGCCGAAAATGAAGTGGCCATTGAGAAGAAGGCAACCGTCCCACTATCGGCGGTGCTCAGAATCGCCCCATGCTCACATCCGGGCACGTC
Source organism: Actinophytocola sp. (assembly GCF_035762905.1). Taxonomy (GTDB): domain Bacteria; phylum Actinomycetota; class Actinomycetes; order Mycobacteriales; family Pseudonocardiaceae; genus DASYTH01. Next base: position 4,015 of record NZ_DASUCC010000112.1, on the reverse strand, counting down.
GACGCAGACCACGGTGACGTCGGCCGGCTCGCCGACCGCCGCGGCCAGCCCGACCGGGTCCCGGGCGTCGGCGACCGCCACCTGGTCGGCCAGGCCGGCCGCGCGCAGCCGCGCCGCCTCGGCCTCGGTCGGCACCACGCCGACCAGCCGGCCGGCGCCGGCCCGGCGGGCCGCGGCCAGCGACAGCGACCCGGACTTGCCCCCGCCGCCGAGCACGCACACCGACGGGGTGCCGCCGTGCTCGCGGACCAGCCGGTCGGTCAGCGCCGGCGCGCCGCACACGTCCAGCACGGCGAGGGCCTGCGCGTCGGGCACGTCGCCGGGCAGCACCGCGGCGATCGACCGGGCGAACAGCACCGCCGTCCCCCGGCACGGCACCTGCTCCGTCGCGCCGTCCCAGCGCTCCAGCCCGTCCTCGAGGCGCAGCGGGGTCAGGGTGAGCGAGACCAGCGTGGCGATCCGGTCACCGGCGGTCAGGCCGAGCGGCGACTCCGGACCGGCCGCGCGGACCGTGCCGAGCAGCATCCCGCCCGAGCCGGTGACCGGGTTCTGCATCTTGCCGCGCTCCGCGACGATGTCCAGCACCGCCTGCCGTACCGCCGGCCCGGCGCCGTGCTGCTCGCGAAGCTGTCGGAACGATGCCGCGTCGAGGTTGAGCCGCTCGACGTCGACCACCACCTCGTCCGGCCACGGCTGCGGGTCGGGGTCGAGCCGCCAGGCCTGCTGCGGCAGCACACCGGCCGGTTCGAGCACCCGGTGCAGGCCGTAGGGCGAGGACACGCCCCGGACAACATTGGCCACTATGCGCCTCGTTCCGTAGAATTTACGTCGTACGCCCCATCAGACAGCATATCTTCACGCGGGCTACGTGACGAGGAGTACATATGACTGCGGCAACGACAGTATCCGAGGCCATCGACCAGCTCGGCCGGCAACCGTACGAGTACGTGCGCACCGAACTGGTCGAGCCGGACTGGCGCCGGTTCCCGGGCTGGAGTCACGTCACCGAGGCCCAGTGGCGCGACGCACAGTGGCAGCGCGTGCACTGTGTGAAGAACCTCAAACAGCTCCGGGCGGTGCTCGGCGATCTGGTCGACGAGCGGTTCTACGACGACCTGGCCGCCGACCAGGAGCGGCTGGCCACGATGTCCCTGCTGCTGCCGCCGCAGATGCTCAACACGATCGCGCCGCAGGGCGGCGCCGACCTCACCGAGCAGTTCCTGGCCGACCCGATCCGCCGGTACATGCTGCCGGTGGCCGGCGACCGCGACCCGGTCTGGCCCAGCCACCCGCACTCCTCCCGGGACTCGCTGCACGAGGCGGAGATGTGGGTTGTCGAGGGCCTCACCCACCGGTACCCCACCAAGGTGCTGGCCGAGCTGCTGTCCACCTGTCCGCAGTACTGCGGGCACTGCACCCGGATGGACCTGGTCGGCAACTCCACGCCGCAGGTGGACAAGCACAAGCTCGAGCTGCGTCCGGTCGACCGGCAGGACCAGATGATCGACTACCTGAAGCGCACGCCCGGGGTGCGGGACGTGGTGGTCTCCGGCGGCGACGTGGCCAACGTCCCGTGGCACCAGCTCGAGGCGTTCCTGATGCGGCTGCTCGGCATCGAGACCGTCCGGGACATCCGGCTGGCCACCAAGGCACTGGCCGGGCTGCCGCAGCACTGGCTGCAGCCCAAGGTGGTCGAGGGGCTGGAGCGGGTGGCCCGCACCGCGCACCGGCGCGGGGTCAACCTGGCCATCCACACCCACGTCAACCACGCCCAGTCGGTCACCCCGCTGGTCGCCGAGGCGGCCCGGACCGCGCTCGACGTCGGTGTGCGCGACGTGCGCAACCAGGGCGTACTGATGCGCGGGGTGAACGCGACGCCCGAGGCGCTGCTCGACCTGTGCTTCGCGCTGCAGGGCGAGGCGAACATCCTGCCGTACTACTTCTATATGTGCGACATGATCCCCAACGCCGAGCACTGGCGGGTAGCGGTGTGGGAGGCGCAGGACCTGCAGCACGCGATCATGGGATACCTGCCCGGATACGCGACGCCGCGGATCATCTGCGACGTGCCCTACGTCGGCAAGCGCTGGGTGCACCAGTTGGCCGAGTACGACCGCGAGCGCGGCGTCTCCTACTGGACGAAGAACTACCGCACCGGCATCGAGCACTCCGACGGTGAGGCGCTGACCAGGCGTTACCCGTACTACGACCCGATCGGCACGCTGCCGCCGGCCGGCCAGCGGTGGTGGGAGCGGCAGGGTCTGCGGGCCGTCTGAAAGTTGTCACCCCAAGCACCTTTATGCGGATCCGCTGCCAACTTTCGGCGTCTACCCACGAGCGTCCCGGATAGGAAAGACTTCGCGCCAGGTTGGTCGCCGAACCCGGCGACCACTGGGGCAAGGAGTGATTGGCGTGTCCATCCGGAGACAACTCAGCGCGATCCTGGTGTTGATCGCGGGCGTGATCGGGCTGACCGCGGCGGTGCCCATGACGGCGGCCGCGCAGGTCGACATCGCCGATCGGCTCAGGGCGGTGCCCGGGCTGACGATCGTGTCCGAGGAGGCCCCGCCGGCGCCGGGCTTCCGCTTCTTCTTCCTGACCTACCGCCAGCCGTCCGACCACCTCAACCCGCAGGGTGGCACCTTCGAGCAGCGGTTCAGCCTGCTGCACCGGGACACCAACCGGCCGATGGTGCTGCACACCACCGGATACGACATGCCGGAGTTCGCGTTCCGGTCCGAACCGACGCGCCTGATCGACGGCAACCAGATCTCCACCGAACAGCGGTTCTTCAGCCCGTCCCGGCCGAACCCGGCCGACTGGACCACGCTGACCATCTGGCAGGCGGCAACGGACCACCACCGGCTGATCCTGGCGCTCAAGCCGATCTACAACCAGAAGTGGATCTCCACCGGCGCGAGCAAGGGTGGCATGACCTCGGTGTACCACCGGCGGTTCTACCCGCGCGACATTGACGGCGTCGCCGCCTACGTGGCGCCCAACGACGTGGTCAACCGCTCCGACGACGCCTACGACCGGTTCTTCGACATCGTCGGCAACGACCCGGCCTGCCGCACCGCGCTGGCCAACTTCCAGCGTGAGGCGTTCCTGCGGCGGACCGACCTGGTCAACATGTACGAGGCGTACGCGGCGGCCAACGGGTTGACGTTCAACCAGGTGTTCGGCACCGCCGACGCCGCGTTCGAGTTCGCCGTGCTGGACAGCCGGTGGGCGTTCTGGCAGTTCCTCGGCCAGAACTTCTGCGGCACCGTTCCGCCGGTGACCGCAAGCACCCAGGAGATCTTCGACTTCGTGGACGCCACCGCCGGCTGGGGCTTCTACGCCGACCAGGGCATCCTGTTCTACTCGCCGTACTTCTACCAGGCGGCCACCCAGCTCGGCTGGCCGCAGCTGAAGTTCCGGCACGTGCGGGACCTGTTCCGCTACCCGGGCCTGTACAACGAGGCGAACTCCAGCCTGCCGGCCGAACTGCGCTCCCAGCACGACGCGTGGCCGATGACCGACATCGACCGCTGGGTCACCCGCGAGTCCAGCCAGATGCTGTTCGTCTACGGAGCCAACGACCCGTGGGGCGCCGAACCCTTCCGCCCCAGCGGCCGTGACTCCTACACCTACAACGCCCCGGGCTCCAACCACGGCGCCAACATCTCCCGCCTGACCGCAACAGACGCCGCCGCCGCCACAGCCACCCTCCAACGCTGGGCCGGCGTCAGCACCACCGCCGCCGCCACCACCCGCACCCCATCCACCACCACCCTCATCCCCTCCCTCGACACCCGCACCCCCGACACCATCCGCCGCCCCCTCTAACACCCATCAGGTGGGGGGACCCGCCCACCAACGCCGGGTCCCCCTCCCTCACCACCCCACACACCACCCGCCCCACCCAAATCGACATCCCGGCTCTGCTCACCCCCAGCGCCAGGAACCCCGCACACCTCGCCTGCCCCCACACCTCGCCTGCCCCCACACCTCGCCCGCCCCCCACACCTCG
>NZ_DASUCC010000111.1:0-88808 GCF_035762905.1 Actinophytocola sp. | reverse complement strand
CCGCAGACCACCCCACGAGCACACCCAACCCCCGCACGCAAACTGCCGGTCCCCCACCCCAAACTGCCGCCCCCGCCCACGCAATTCCCAAGGTGCAAAAGACCACAAGGGGGGTCCGGGGGCCCGCCCCCGGCCGGGGGTCTGGGGGCTTGGCCCCCAGAAGACACCCCCAAACCCCAGGTCCGCGCTCTCCGCGGACAGGTGGGGGCGGATTTGGGGCGGCCCGCTCAACCAGCCTGGGGGTCACTGGGAGCGGGCCGCCACGCACAGCTTAAGCCGTTGTGTCGGTTGGCGCTGTAGTTGGGGTGGGCGAGTCTCGATTTACTTGTCCACCAGAAGGCCGCACTATCGAGTGAGAAACTCGGCAAAGGGTGTGGTTTCCGGCCGGTGGCGCCGATGGCTGGACGTGACGGAAACGCCGGAACCGGTACGTGACGCCGTGTTGTGCTGGCTGGACGGGCTGGACCGGACCGTGGGGCACGACGATCCGAGCACACTGCTTCCGCTGGCCCGCAGGGAGATCAACCGGATGGCCGAGGGCTGGCGGCTGCTGCTCACCGTGCACCAGCGCGACGAGGACGGCCGGTGCGGCGCGTGCCCGGCGGGGGTCCGCGGCCGGTGGCCGTGTCAGGTCTGGCGGATGGCGCACGAGCAGCTGATCGGCGAGGGCGTGCCGCGGGCGCGGCGCACCGGGCCGCTCGGCCGGTTGGCCAGGGTGCTCGGCGGGCGCGGCCACTGACGAACTCCCCGGTACCGGCACATCGGGCGCTGACCATGAGGCAAGATGTCGCCACGAGATGCCGGCTACCAGGAGGAGTTCCGTGCACGACGGAAGTGGCCGCATCGTGGTGCAAAACCTGACCAAGCATTTCGGTCAGATTCCCGCGGTGCAGAATCTGAGCTTTCAGGTGGAACCCGGTTCGGTGACGGGCTTCCTGGGGCCGAACGGCGCCGGCAAGACGACGACCCTGCGCATGCTGCTCGGCTTGGTCAACCCGACGGCCGGTTACGCGACGATCAACGGCCAGCCGTTCAGCCACCTCGGCAACCCTGGCCGGGTGGTGGGCGCGGTGCTGGAGGCGCAGGGTTTCCACCCGAGCCGCTCGGCCCGCAACCACCTGCTGGTCTACGCGGCCGCGATGGGGATGCCGGACCAGCGGGCGGACGAGGTGCTCGGCCTGGTCGGCCTGAGTGCGGTGGGCGAACGCTCGGCCGGCTCGTTCTCGCTGGGCATGAAGCAGCGGCTGGCGCTGGCCACCGCGCTGCTCGGCGATCCGCAGGTGCTGGTGCTCGACGAGCCGGCCAACGGCCTCGACCCGGAGGGCATCGCCTGGCTGCGCACCTTTCTCAAGGCGTTCGCCAACAGCGGCCGGACCGTGCTGATCTCCAGTCACCTGCTGGCCGAGGTGGAGCAGACCATCGACCAGGTGGTGATCATCAGCCGCGGCCAGACCATGTACTACGGCTCGCTCGAGCACCTGCGCCAGTCCCAGCAGACCCGGGTCCTCGTCCAGCCGGCCGACCCGAACAAGCTGGTGGCCGCGTTGACCGAGGCCGGGATCGACGGCATCCAGCCGACACCGGACGGCAAGATCGCCGTGGTCGGCGCCACCGTGCGGCAGATCGGTGATCTGGCCGCCAAGGCCGGGGTGGCGCTGTACGGGGTGCAGGAGGAGCGGGCCGACCTCGAGCAGCTGTTCTTCCGGCTGACCAGCGGCCAGTTCGCCGCGCCGCAGCAGGCCGCCTACGGGCAGCTGCCGCCGGTGCCGCCGGCCGGGTACGGGCCGCCGCCACCCGGCTACGGCCCGCCGCCGGGCTACCAGCAGCCCTCGCAGGGTTACGCCGTGCCGGCCGGGCCGGGCGGACCGGGCACCCCGCCGGAGGGCTGGGCGCCGCCGACCGGACCGCAGCCGCAGCAGGGTCACCAGCAGCAGCAGCCCGGTCCGGGCGGATGGGGAGGCCAGGCCTGATGGGCAACCTGATCAAGGCGGAGTTCCGCAAGATCCTCACCACCAAGCTGTGGTGGGCGTTGCTGGTGCCGGCGGTGCTGCTCGCCACCGGCTGGGCGTGGGGCGTCGCGGCGCTGGTGACCGACATCGTCGACGACATCTCCAACTCGGACATCTTCGAGCAGGCGGACGTCACGCTGGACCAGATGTCCTGGTCGATCCTGGCGCTGACCAGAAGCATGAACATCGCGACGATCTTCCCGATGGTGTTCGGGGCGCTGGCGCTGTCCAGTGAGATCAGCCGCAAGACGATCACCACGAGCTTCCTGACCGCGCCGAGCCGGGCCTCGGTCCTTGGCGCCAAGGCGGTCACCTACGTGCTGTGGGGCCTGATCTACGGCGTCGTGGTGGCCGGCGCGGCCAGCCTCGGCACGCTGATCGGCTCCAAGGAGTCGCTGCTGCCCTCGGCCGGCGACTGGTTCCTGGTGCTGGTGTCCGGGATCGTCTCGTGCGTGCTGTGGACCCTGCTGGGCATGGGGGTCGGTGCACTGCTCGGCTCGCCGGTGGGCGCGCTGGTGCTGCTGCTGGTGTACGCGCTGCTGGTGGGGCCGTTCGGCGAGCTGATCCTGACCGGGGTGACCGACGGCTCGCATCTCGCCGGCTGGATGCCCAACGGGTCGGCGAACGGGCTGACCGGCTCGACCGCGAGCGCGCTGCTGTTCCAGCAGGTGCAGGACCTGGTGGTGGCCACGGGCGGAGCGGATCTGATCACCGAGGAGACGATCGACGACTTCGAGCGGGCGGTGCGGGCCTTCGCCGGCGCGCCGGGTGCGTACTCGTTGCTGGTCAGCGGCGGAATCTTCGTGTTCTGGACGATGATCTTCTTCGTCTCCGGGCTGCTCCGTAACCAGCGGCGCGACATCACCTGACTTGCATAACCTGGCGGGGTGCCAGAGCCCTCCCCAGGTTGGATCCGTCGCCTGTCCGCCGCGTGCTGGCGGCACCGCAGGCTGGTCGTGCTGTCGGTCGTCGCCTCGGTGGTCGGTGTCGGCTTCCAGGCGGCCGGTCCGATCATGGTCAAGTTCGTGGTGGACGACGCGGTCGCCGGGCACACCGACGGGTTGGGCTGGCTGATCGCCGGGCTGGTGGCGATGGAGCTGCTGACCTTCGGCACCGCTTTCGTGCGCCGGTACGTCGGCGGCCGGCTGGCCCTGGACGTCCAGCACGACCTGCGCCAGCAGGTGTTCGGCGCGGTGCAGCGGCTGGACGGCGGCAAGCAGGACGCGCTGCGCACCGGGCAGGTGGTGTCCCGGTCGATCACCGACCTGCAACTGGTGCAGGCGCTGCTGATGATGGTGCCGCTGTCCATCGGGACGGTGGTGTTCGCCATGGCCGCGCTGGCCGCGATGCTGTGGCTCTCGCCGCTGCTGACCGTGGTCGCCCTGGTCGTGACCCCGGTGGTGGCGATCGTCGCGGCGCGCAGCCGCATCACCCTGTTCCCGGCGACCTGGTCGGCCCAGCAGCGCGCCGCCGACCTGGCCCAGCACGTCGAGGAGACGGTGACCGGGGTGCGGGTGGTCAAGGGGTTCGGCCAGGAGACCCGTGAGGTCGCCCGGCTGGAGCGGGCGGCCCGCTCGCTGTTCGCCGAGCGGATGCGGGCCGCGAGGCTGACCTCGCGGACCTCGGCGACGATGGTGGCGATGCCGGCGATCGGGCAGGTCGCGGTGCTCGCGCTCGGCGGCTGGCTGGCCATGAACGGGCAGGTCACGCTGGGCACGTTCCTGGCCTTCGCGTCCTACGTGGCCAACCTGGTCGGTCCGACCCGGCTGCTGGCCGGCCTGCTGGTCAACGCGCAGCTGGCCCGGGCCGGGGTGGAGCGGGTGTACGAGCTGATCGACTCCCAGCCGGACGTGACCGACGCCCCGGACGCGGTGGACGTCCCGCCCGGACCGGCGGCGGTCGAGCTGGACGGGGTGACGTTCGGCTACACCCGCAGCGAGCCGGTGCTCGCCGGGGTGTCGCTGCGGGTCGCGCCGGGCGAGACGCTCGCCCTGGTGGGCACGGCCGGATCGGGCAAGTCGACGGTGTCGCTGCTGCTGCCCCGGTTCTACGACGTGCACGCCGGGGCGGTCCGGATCGGCGGGGTGGACCTGCGCGAGCTGCGGCTCGGCTCGCTGCGCCGCACCGTCGGCGTGGTGTTCGAGGAGGCGTTCCTGTTCTCCGACACGATCCGGGCGAACATCGCCTACGGCCGGCCGGAGGCCACCGACGCCGAGGTGCTGGCCGCGGCGCGGGCCGCGCAGGTGCACGAGTTCGTGCTGGAGCTACCGGACGGCTACGACACCGTGGTCGGCGAGCGCGGCTTGACCCTGTCCGGCGGGCAACGGCAGCGGGTGGCGCTGGCCAGGGCGCTGCTGTCCGATCCGAAGGTGCTGGTGCTCGACGACGCCACGTCTGCGGTGGACGTGGCCACCGAGGCGGCCATCCACGACACGCTGCGCGCGGTCACCAGGGACCGGACCACGCTGCTGATCGCGCACCGGCGCTCGACGCTGGCGCTGGCCGACCGGATCGCGGTGCTGGACGGCGGCCGGGTGGTGGACACCGGCACGCACGCGGAGCTGACCGCGCGCTGCGAGCTGTACCGGGCGCTGCTGGCCGGGCCGGGTGAGGCGATCGAGGACGTGACCCGGCGCGCCGCGGACAACCTGGTGCCCGGGCCCGACGGCGTCACGGCCGCGCTGTGGCCGGGTGAAGCGGACGACCGGGACCCGGCCCGGGCGCGGCCCCGGATCCCCGCCGCCGTCGGCCGCGGCGCGATGAGCGAGGGCGTGCTCGGGGCGCTGCCGCCGACCCCGGAGCTGCTCGCCCAGGTGCGCGCGCTGCCGCCGGCCACCGAGCGGCCCGACCTGAAGGGCGAGGACCCGACCGCGCCCGACCCCGGGTTCCGGCTGCGCCGGCTGCTGCGGCCGGTGCGGGTCGCGATGATCGCGGTCGGGCTGCTGCTGATCGCCGACACCGCGATGACCATGGGCCTGCCGGCGCTGTTCCGGCACGGCATCGACGAGGGCGTGGTCACCGGCAACGCCGACGCGCTGCTGGTGGCCACCGTGGTGGGCGTCGTGCTGGTCGGGTTCGGCTGGCTGACCGTGAGGATCAGCACCGTGGTCACGGCCAGAATCGGCGAACGGCTGCTCTACCTGCTGCGGGTGCGCAGCTACGCGCACCTGCAGCGGCTCGGCCTCGACTACTACGAGCGCGAACTGGCCGGCCGGATCATGACCAGGATGACCACCGACGTGGACGCGCTGTCCACGTTCCTGCAGACCGGGCTGGTCAGCGCGGTCACCAGCCTGCTCACCGTGCTGGCGATCATCATCGCGATGCTGCTCACCGACGTCCCGCTGACCCTGGTGGCGCTGGCCGTGCTGCCGCTGCTGGTGGCCGCCACCGTGATCTTCCAGCGGCTGTCCTCCGCGGCCTACACGGAGGCCCGCGAGCGGGTCAGCGCGGTGAACGCGGACATGCAGGAGAACGTCTCCGGGCTGCGGGTGGCCCAGGCGTTCACCCGGGAGGACGAGTCGGCCCGGGTGTTCGCCGAGCGCAGCGACGCCTATCGGCGCAGCCGGCTGCGCGCTCAGCGCTACGTGGCGACGTTCTTCCCGTTCGTGGCGCTGCTCAGCGGGCTGGCCCAGGCGGCGCTGCTGACCGTCGGCGCGCACCGGGTCGCGGTCGGCGAGCTGACCCCGGGCGTGCTGCTGGCGCTGCTGCTCTACCTCGGCCTGTTCTTCGCCCCGATCCAGCAGCTCTCCGGCGTGTTCGACGGCTACCAGCAGGCCAGGGTGGGGCTGCGGCGGATCGCCGACCTGCTGCGCACACCCACCTCGGTGGCGCCGCCCGAGCACCCGGTGCCGGTGCCGGTGCCGGTGGCCGGCGCGGTCGAGCTGCGCGACGTGTCGTTCAGCTATCCGGGATCCGACGCGCCCGCGCTGCGCGGCGTGTCGCTTCGGGTGGCGCCGGGCGAGACGGTGGCCCTGGTCGGCGCGACCGGTGCCGGCAAGTCCACCGTGGTCAAGCTGATCGCCCGGTTCTACGACCCGACCGCGGGCGCGGTCCTGGTGGACGGCGTCGACCTGCGCGACTACGACCTGTCCGGCTACCGGCAGCGGCTGGGCGTCGTGCCGCAGGAGGCGCACCTGTTCAGCGGGGACGTGGCCGCGAACGTGGGCTACGGCCGGCCGGACGCGCCGCCGGCCGAGATCGAGGCCGCGGTCCGCTCGGTCGGCGCGCTGCCCGTGGTCGCCAGCCTGCCCGACGGCTTCCGGCAGGAGGTCGGCGAGCGCGGCCAGGGCCTGTCCGCCGGGCAGCGTCAGCTGGTCGGCCTGGCCAGGGCGGCCCTGGTCGACCCGGACGTGCTGCTGCTCGACGAGGCAACCGCCGCGCTCGACCCGGCCACCGAGGCCGTGGTGCTGGCCGCCAGCGAGAACCTGGCCCGCAGGCGGACCACGTTCGTGGTCGCGCACCGGCTGGCCACGGCGGCAAGGGCGGACCGGATCGTGGTGCTGGACGGTGGCAAGATCGTCGAGGTCGGCGGACACGCGGAGTTGCTGGCCGCCGACGGGCGGTATGCCCGACTCTGGCGATACGGAACAGACCCCGATGAGGTGGCAACCGTTGGGTCACATCCAGCTCGCCAGGAGAGATAGCCTGTTAGGTGGTACAGCGTTCAGGTACGAGTTCGATATGGATAGAGGCGATTTCCGGCCGTGTCCACCAGCAGTCCCGCGTCACAGTTCGGTCCGAACGAGTGGCTCGTCGAGGAGATGTACGAGCAGTTCCTCGCCGACCCGTCATCGGTGGACCCGGCGTGGCACGACTTCTTTGCCGACTACAAGCCGACGCCGCGGGCCGTGAGCCAGGGCGTGGCGACCACGAAGGCCAGGAGCGCGGCGGACGACAGCACGAATGGCCAGGTGACCAGGACCACCCGTCCTGATCCGGCGCCGCCCGCGGCCCCCGCCGCCGCGCCCGCCCCGGCCCGGCCGCAGCAGCCTGCGGCGCCCGCCGCACCCATCGTGAAGATCAGCGAGGGTGACCAGGTCAAGCCGATCCGCGGTGCCAACGCCGTGATCGCCAAGAACATGGACCTTTCGCTGACCATCCCGACCGCGACCAGCGTGCGCGCGGTGCCGGCGAAGCTGATCGCGGACAACCGCATCGTGATCAACAACCATCTGCGGCGCACCCGGGGCGGCAAGGTCTCCTACACCCACCTGATCGGCTACGCGGTGGTCCGGGCGCTGGACGCGTACCCGAACATGAACCGGCACTACGCGGTGGTGGACGGCAAGCCGACCATCGTCACCCCAGAGCACGTCAACCTGGGCCTGGCCATCGACCTGCCCGGCAAGGACGGCAGCCGCAACCTGGTGGTGGCCTCCATCAAGGGCTGCGAGGGGATGAGCTTCAGCCAGTTCTGGCAGGCCTACGAGGACATCATCCGCAAGGCCCGCAACGGCGCGCTGACCGCGGACGACTTCACCGGCACCACGATCTCGCTGACCAACCCCGGCACGATCGGCACCAACCACTCGGTGCCCCGGTTCACCCCCGGCCAGGGCGCGATCGTCGGCGTCGGCGCGATGGACTTCCCGGCGCAGTACCAGGGCACCAGCGAGCGCACCCTGGTCGAGCTGGCGGTCAGCAAGATCATGACGCTGACCTCGACCTACGACCACCGGATCATCCAGGGCGCCGAGTCCGGCGAGTTCCTGCGCCGCATCCACCAGCTGCTGCTCGGCGAGGACGGCTTCTACGACAACATCTTCACCTCGCTGCGCATCCCGTACGAGCCGGTGCGCTGGGTGGAGGACATCCCCGAGGGGGCGATCGACAAGACCACCCGGGTGATCGGGCTGATCGACGCCTACCGCACCCGCGGTCACCTGATGGCCGACACCGACCCGCTGAACTACCGGCAGCGCAAGCACGAGGACCTCGACGTGCTCTCGCACGGGCTGACCCTGTGGGACCTGGACCGGGAGTTCCCGGTCGGCGGGTTCGCCGGCAAGGACCGGATGAAGCTGCGCGACGTGCTCGGCGTGCTGCGCGACTCGTACTGCCGCACGGTCGGCGTGGAGTACACCTACATCCTCGACCCGGCCGAGCGCCGCTGGATCCAGGAGCGGGTGGAGGTCCGGCACGAGAAGCCGCCGCAGGCCGTGCAGAAGTACATCCTGTCCAAGCTCAACGCGGCCGAGGCGTTCGAGACGTTCCTGCAGACCAAGTACGTGGGGCAGAAGCGGTTCTCGCTCGAGGGCGGCGAGTCGGTGATCCCGTTACTGGACACCGTGCTGGACAAGGCCGCCGAGTACGAGCTGGACGAGGTGGTCATCGGGATGCCGCACCGGGGCCGGCTCAACGTGCTGGCCAACATCGTCGGCAAGCCGATCTCGCAGATCTTCCAGGAGTTCGAGGGCAACCTCGACCCGGGCCAGGCGCACGGCTCCGGCGACGTGAAGTACCACCTCGGCGCCGAGGGCAAGTACTTCCGGATGTTCGGCGACGGTGAGACCAAGGTCACGCTGACCGCCAACCCGTCGCACCTGGAGACCGTGGACCCGGTGCTGGAGGGCATCGTCCGGGCCAAGCAGGACCTGCTGGACAAGGGCGGCACGGGGTTCTCGGTGCTGCCGGTCGCGATGCACGGCGACGCGGCGTTCGCCGGCCAGGGCGTGGTGGCCGAGACGCTGAACCTGGCGCTGCTGCGCGGGTACCGCACCGGCGGCACCGTGCACGTGATCGTCAACAACCAGGTCGGCTTCACCACGGCGCCGGAGGCCTCGCGGTCCAGCCAGTACGCCACCGACGTGGCGAAGATGATCCAGGCGCCCGTTTTCCACGTCAACGGCGACGACCCGGAGGCGTGCTACTGGGTGGCGGCGCTGGCCATGGACTACCGCCAGACGTTCAACAAGGACGTCGTGATCGACATGGTCTGCTACCGGCGGCGCGGGCACAACGAGGGCGACGACCCGTCGATGACCCAGCCCGGGATGTACGACATCATCGACACCAAGCGCAGCGTGCGGAAGACCTACACCGAGGCGCTGATCGGCCGCGCCGACATCTCCGTCGAGGAGGCCGAGAAGGCGCTGCGGGACTTCTCCAGCCAGCTCGAGCACGTGTTCAACGAGGTGCGTGAGCTGGAGAAGCACCCGGTCGCGCCCAGCCCGTCGGTGGAGTCCGAGCAGCAGGCGCCGGCCAAGGTGGCGACCGCGATCACCCGCAACGCGGTCGAGCGGATCGCCGACGCGCACGTCAACCTGCCGGAGGGCTTCACGCCGCACCCGCGGGTCAAGCCGGTGCTGGAGCGGCGCGCCAAGATGGCCCGGGAGGGCGGGATCGACTGGGCGTTCGCCGAGCTGCTGGCGTTCGGCTCGCTGAACCTGGAGGGGCGGCTGATTCGGTTGTCCGGGCAGGACAGCCGGCGCGGCACGTTCACCCAGCGGCACTCGGTGATCATCGACCGGCACACCGGCAAGGAGTACACGCCGCTGCAGAACCTGGCGCCGGAGCAGGGCCGGTTCCTGGTGTACGACTCGGCGCTGTCCGAGTACGCGGCGCTGGGCTTCGAGTACGGCTACTCGGTGGCCAACCCGGACGCGCTGGTGCTGTGGGAGGCGCAGTTCGGCGACTTCGTCAACGGCGCCCAGTCGGTGATCGACGAGTACATCTCGTCCAGCGAGGCCAAGTGGGGCCAGGTCTCCGATGTGGTGGTGCTGCTCCCGCACGGCCACGAGGGGCAGGGTCCAGACCACACGTCCGGCCGGATCGAGCGCTGGCTGCAGCTGTGCGCCGAGGGTTCGATGACCGTGGCGGTGCCGTCCACCCCGGCGAACTACTTCCACCTGCTGCGCCGGCACACCCTGGACGGGGTGCAGCGTCCGCTGGTGGTCTTCACCCCGAAGTCCATGCTGCGCAACAAGGCCGCGGTGAGCGCGGTGGAGGAGTTCATCGGCGACAGCCGGTTCAACTCGATCATCGACGACCCCACCGTGTCCGATCCTGCCGGGATCAGGAAGGTCCTCTTCGTCTCCGGCAAGCTCTACTACGAGCTGGCCGCCGAGAAGGAGAAGATCGGCGCCACCGACACCGCGGTGGTGCGGGTCGAGCAGCTCTACCCGGTGCCGCAGAAGCGGATCGCCGCGATCTTCGAGAACTACGCGGGCGCCACGCACTACCGCTGGGTTCAGGAGGAGCCGGCCAACCAGGGTTCCTGGCCGTTCTACGGTCTGATCCTCCCCGAGCTCTTCCCCGACATGCCGCGCATCACCCGGGTCTCCCGCCGCCCCATGTCCGCCCCGTCCGCCGGCTCAAGCAAGGTCCACGAGATCGAGCAACGCCAGATCATCGACCGCGCGTTCTCCTGACCATGTACTTCACCGACCGAGGCCTCGAGGAGCTGGAGTCCCGCCGCGGCCAGGAGGAGTTCACCTTCTCCTGGCTCACCGCCCGCCTGCGCACCTTCGTCGACCTCAACCCCACCTACGAAACCGCCATCGACCGCCTCGCCACCTACCTGGCCCGCGACGACGAGGACGACGAGTAGCCGGCCCGGCTACCAGGCGTAGGCCTCCGGGGCGGGCTTGGTGCCGTTGGGGCCCGGGAGCGGGAAGAGCTCGTCGAGGCTGGTGCGGGTGGTGTCGTCGAGGGTGATCTCGAGGGCGCGCAGGGCCGCGGTGAACTGGTCGGGGGTGCGCGGGCCGATGATCGGGCCGGTGACGCCGTCCTGGTGCAGCAGCCAGGCGAGCGCGAGCACGGCCGGGTCTTCGCCGAGGTCGGCGGCGAGCTTCTCGTAGCGCTCAAGGGTTTCTCGGTGCCGGTCCAGCTCGCGCGCCTCCCAGCCGGCGGTGCTGCGTGCGGTGCCGCCGTCGCGTTGCTTGCGCAGCACGCCGCCGAGCAGCCCGCCGTGCAGCGGCGACCAGGGGATGACGCCAAGCCCGTAGTGCCGCGCGGCGGGCAGCACCTCGAGCTCCACCCACCGGGACAGCAGGTTGTACAGCGACTGCTCGCTGACCAGCCCGACCAGGTGCCGGTCCCGGGCCGCCTCCTGCGCCGCGGCGATGTGCCACCCGGCGAAGTTGGACGAGCCCACGTAGAGGATCTTGCCCTGCTGCCGGAGCACCGACATGGCCTCCCAGATCTCCTCCCACGGGGTCGCCCGGTCCACGTGGTGCATCTGGTAGAGGTCGATGTGGTCGGTCCGCAGCCGGCGCAGCGACTCCTCGCAGGCGCGCCGGATGTTCAACGCGGACAGCCGGTTCTCGTTCGGCCAGTCGCCCATCTTGCCGTACACCTTGGTGGCCAGCACGGTCCGCTCCCGCCGGCCGGCACCGGTGGCGAACCAGCGTCCGATGATCTCCTCGGTGACGCCCTTGCCCTTCTCCCGGCCGTAGACGTTCGCGGTGTCGAAGATCTACAGATTCACTCCGGGAGTTCCGTGACCCGAGCCGGGCTGTGGTTCGGGGTGGGAGTGGTCAGGTCGGCGTCGACCTGGGTGGCTTCGGGTACACCGAGGTGCCGGTAGATGTCCAGGGCCTGCCGCAGGTGGGACAGCCCGGTGATGGTGTCGCCGTGTTGGAGGCAGGTGCGGCCGATGCCTTCCAGGGCACGGGCTTCTCCGAGGCTGTGGTGGATATGGCGGGCGATCTCCTCAGCCAAATCAACAGGAGACTCCGGTAATCCGGAGCCTCCTGTTTTCGGCAACACTATCATCGCCTATGCCGGCACGTGCCTGTCCCGCGATTGGCGCCGCCGGTGGCTCACTAGCAACTCAGAGCGTTACTTCCAAGAAGTGCATCCGTCGGTGACGTAGGTACCGCTGTACCAGTCGGGAAGGGTGAAGCATCCCCGTACGTAGTAGCGGAATGACCACATATTCGTCCACATTTGACCTGGATGGGGCTCTGACTGCTGTGCCGTGCCGCCGGAGACTTCGAGAACGGAACCACACGGTCGCCACATCCCGAAGCAGTCGCCATTGGTTGTGCGCACCCAGGCGGCATCACATGCCGGCGAATAGCGAAGTTCCAAGAAAGAACCTCGCAGGAACTCGTTCGAACCGGTGTAGGTAAATGATGCGAGAGGGTAGGCGTCCGTACCGCAGCCCATACTCTGCGGGTCTTGCCCATTGCACGAGGATCGGTAGCAGCCAGCGGCCAAGGCCGGAGTTTGTCCGACGGTAGTGATTCCACCCGCTGCGGCGACGACAGCGAGCGCGGTCAGGAGTGAGCGGATAGTAGTCTTACGAGCGAAAGATCGGATCACGATAATCCTCCTCATGAATATGACTGCTGCACCGATATTGCGAATGGGACAATTGGGCAATTTGCTTGCCAAGAATGAGCCTGCCTGAACTCCCGTACGTTCTATATGCGTTCTCCACAGCCAATCTGTGAACCGTTGCCGTGACTCGGCTCGGCGGCCTAATAGCAGGCGTGGCTTGGCCGCTACGGGTGCCAGGCGGCGTTGGGTGAGCCTGGGCAGCTAGTGACGCTGCCACTGGCGATCAGGTGGGAGAAGTGGCGCAACACGTCCGGGTGCTGCATCGAGTCGTAGTTGCAGACGAGCACCTGGCTGGAGCGGCCGGCGGCCCGAATTGCCGGGAACAGGTATTGCTGGATGCCTTGATGCAGCCGCCCCTGTGAGTCGGGATGGTCTTTATCGCGAGTGACTGCGCCTGCGAGCACGAGCAGTCGTCGGGAGCTGTTTCCCGACAGCCAACTGGCCATCAGCCCGTCCTGGGGGTATGCCTGGTCGCACGTGCTTCTGTAGTCGGCAAGGTTGCCAGGGTCGAACAGGATGATGGTCTGGAGCTGGTTGGCCCTGGTCGGGTTGGCGGCGAACAGGTAGGTGACGCCGAGACGGCCGAGGCTCCAGGCGCCTGCCCGGGTGATGATCTTTCCGTCGAACGATGCTGGCCAGTAGTCGGCGGACGACGCGGCGCAGTTGCCTGCCGCCCACCAGTCCTTCGTGGCGGTGTACGTCGTGTACGGCGCGAACGGGTCACCGGGGCTGTAGCGTGGTTGGTAGTACATGCTGCCGCCGCCCGTGGACGCGGGCCGGTCGCAGCGAGCGATGCCGTATCTGGTCTGCAGGTCCGCCCAGGTGGTGTAGTCGGCGTCGGAGTAGTAGGCGGAGTAGAAGCCGCGTGTCCCGTCGTCGAGGTCGACGTAGAACCAAACGCTGGTGTCGTAGATCAGTTGACCGGGAGCTGCGCAGCGGATGCGCGGAGTTGACCCCGTGGCAAGCTTGGTGATGATGCCGCCGGACAGGTTCGGGGCAACCCGCATATTGACGTCGGCTGTGGTGTGGATGGCCGGGTACGCCGCCGCCGAGGGTGGCGTGACCGTGACCGTGGCCAGCGCGATGGCCGCCACGATCGCGACCGTCAGGCGGGCGTGGTTGCGGACGGGCGTGCTGCTCCGCGCTCTGACCGGCACAGGCGGTCGGTCGATCTGGTTCTCTTGAGTCTTAGCGCGCATGTGTCTAGCTCCGATCTGTTGCTGCCGCCGGTGGGGGCGGCGTTTCGACACTTGCGCGCGACGAGTGTGGGCGTCTATGCCTGGTGGGATTGCCGGACAGGTCCCGACGGGCGGAGGAGATCGTCGGACAGGTTCGGACGGGATAGCGGAGATTCTCGGACACGTTCGGACGGGTTGGTGGTTGCGTTACGGGCAGGGTGGGGTGTAGGGCACCTCTGGGATGTACTGTGTCCACTCCTGCGCGGTGATGGGGTCGCCCACGACATCGCATATCCAGGTGGCGGCGGCGTTCGGGTCGGTGTTCCAGAGGCGGACGGTGCGATCGTGACCGCTTGCGGCAAGTCTCCGGCCGGAAGGGTCGATGGCGACGCTTAGCACACCCTTGGTGGGTCCGGTCAAGGTCGCGATGTGGTCAGGCTGTTGTGGTCTGGTGAGGTCCCACAGCCAGATGGTGGCATCAGTGCTCCCAGCTGCTAGGACGTCTCGGTTTGGGTCGAACGCGATGGAGTACACGATGCCGACCGGGCCGGTAAGCGGTTGACCAATGCTTTGAGGCGTGCCTGGATGCCTGACGTCCCACAACCGAACGGTATTGTCCGCTCCGCCAGCGGCAAGGATGTTGCCGTTCGCGTTGAACGCGACGGAGTAGGCAGCGTCGGCGAATCCGCCAAGTGTCGCCAGCAGCCTGGGTGCAGTCTGATTGGTGACGTCGTACAGATAAACCTGCCGATCGCTGTTCGCGGCAGCGAGCAGTTGACCGTTTGGGCTGAACGCTGCCTGGTAAAAGAACCCGGCGGAGGAGGTTCCCGTCATCACCCCAAGGGCCTTGGGGTGACGGCGTTCGGAGATATCAAATAGGCGTACTGTGTTGTCGTCCGCACTGACCGCAAGGAGGTTTCCGTCCTTGTTGGGCGTGATTGACTCGAGAAGATCCTTGGCCGCTGGAAACGGGGCACCTACCAGGAAGGGTCTTTCTGGGTTGCTGATGTCCCAGATCTGGAAAGTACCGTCGATGCAGCCCGCGATGTACGTCTTGCCGTCGGGTGTTATGGCGCCGGTGCCGGCGAACTTCGCAAGGTCTGGCGCGTTCATCAGCGGTGTGCCCTCGAGCGTCGGCTGGTAGCGGTCAGTGGTGTTCCAGACTGTCGCGGTGTTGTCGGACACACCGGGGGCGATGGCGAGCCGCGCACCCGCCGCATCGAAGCTAAGATTGAACACAGAGTCACGGGCACCCGTGATGACTGGACCGGGAAGTGCCCAGTGGCGGACGGCCCCGTCTTCGGCCACGGTAAGTAGCGAATGGTCGTTGCGGAACACGGCGGACTCGACAGTGTTGGGATGTGGCAGTCGAATTGTCGGCTGCCGCGTCTGTAGATCAAACAGCCAAACAAGATTGTCGGAGCTGGCTACTGCTGCACGTCGTCCATCTGGACTGAAGGTAACGGCATTGACCCAACTTGCGGGCCCGGTCAGTGGTGGTCCCGCCAGCGATAGTCCGCCATCGCTGATATTCCAAAGATAGACGTTGTGCTCAGCTCCAGTCCCCGCCGCTAGCATGTGACCATCCAGGCTAAAAGCCAAGGAAAAGATCTTGCTCGATGGCCCGGTCAGTTCACCGCGCGGTGCCGGCTTGCCTGCGGCGTCGACGTTCCACAGGTGGATCACGGAATCATGGCCGCCTGCGGCAAGAATGCGGCTATCTGGAGAGAACGCGACCGCGCGCACCGTGTCGGTTGGTCCCGTCAAGGCCGCCGCAAGCGCGGGATGTGTCGGATCCTTAACGTCCCATAGGAATACGGTCTTGTCTGTTCCCGCCGCGGCGACAGACTGTCCGTCTGGGCTAACCGCAACGGAGCGGAGTTCGCCCGCAGATCGCGCGAGGGCGCCCAGCTTGATGGGCTTGGCTGGGTCTGTTGTATCCCAAAGATGGACCATCTTGTCACGCCCACCAGCGGCAAGCAGGCGGCCGTCACGGCTCAAGGCGACTGAGAACAGGGTCCCGGTCGCTCCCTCGAGGACGGCGGCGCGCACTAGCCGCTCGCCGTTGCTGGGCGTCCATAACTGAATCGGACCCCCGTCGAGAGCGGCAGCTACGAGGGTTCCGTTGCCGTTCGTCGTGACCGCGTGGGCGGCGCCTCTGGGACTCAGCATCCGTGTCGCCGCTGGGACGGATGTGGAGTTGAGCAGGCTGGAGCGAGCCTCGGGTGTTGGGGCGATCCGGTAGGCGGCCAAGGCGAGCTGCATGGACAGCGGAACGTCCCGATCGCGTAGCCGATCAGCCTTGCTGGCCACAAGGCGCGACAGGCCCTCTGCTTGGGTTACTGTCGCCTGGGCGCGTTCGCGATCTCCGATGGCCTTGAGTTGTTGAGCATATATCCCAATTCCTGCTGCTAGAATGACAAGGACCGCCATGAGTGTTGCGACCTGATAACGGCGCCTGACCCGCCGACGCGCACGTTCTTTATCGGCCGCTCGCTGGGCAACGCTTGCGTCCAGAAAAGCCCGTTGTATGGAGTTGAGTTCGCGGTGTCGATCGCCACCCTCGAGCCATTCGCGCGTCGTTTCGAGCGCGGCACCTCGATAAAGGAGGTCCGGGTTGCGGTCCGATTCATTCCAATGTCTGGCGGCGCCGTCGAGCCTGCGGTGGATACGACGCCACGCTGCGTCTGCATCCAGCCATTCACGCAGCCGAGGCCAGGCGGAAAGTAGAGCCTCATGACTGACTTCCACGGCGTCGTCGTCGATGGTTATCAGCCGAGCGACGATGAACTGGTCTAGGACTTGTTGAAATTCGTCAGGTTCGGTTTGTCCGTAGGAGTCTCGCAGGTCGGCATACGGCATGCGTCGCCTGGTGGCAGTGATGTCATCATCTGTACGCACCAGGCTCAGGAAGAGTCTGCGGGCGATCTCACGTTCGTCATCCGTACGGAGCCCGGCATACGCGGCTTCGGCCGTCTGCGCAACAGCTCCATGAATGCCGCCACTGGCCCGGTAGGCCTCGGCAGTGAGAACGCGTCCCCTTGTGTGGCTCCAGGTGGTCAACAACGCATGCGACAGCAGCGGTAGTGCCCCTGGCTCGTGAGCGGCTCCACCGTCAACCAACCGCTGACCACGCGGGGCCAGGTCGTTCACAAGCAACTCGACTAGACCCGGCTCCAAGCTCAGGTTGGCGGCCCGTGCGGGCCCAGTAATCGCTTCCCGCAACTCCACTTCGGACATCGATCTGACGACGAGCTGGGCATTCTGGACCGTTGAGTCCAGCAAGCGAACGGCCAGCACATGCGCATAGAAATCAGCGCGCATCCCAATTGCGACCAGCACCACCGGTGCCGGTACATGAAGGCCTTCGTTCTCCTCCTGTTTCTCGCCGGCACCAACTTTCGCTAGTGCGCAGAGCGCTCGTACGAACGCGTGCTGCAACATCTCATCGCGGCATGACGAGAACAATTCTTCAAACTGGTCGACCACGATAAGTATTAGCTCGCCAGGCTCACACGCCGACTTGATGGCTTGCGCGGTTGATTGCGGGTCGTCGATCAACTGCTTGTGAATCAACTCGGCAGAATGTTCTGTGAGATGAGCGATCGCATTTGCTAGAGCGTCCATGGGGTCGGAACCCGGTGTCAGGAGAACATACCTACGTCGGGCCAACGTATTCTCGCTGGCATGGCACATTTCTGGGATGAGGCCGGCTCGGAGTAACGAAGACTTGCCCGATCCGGAGGGGCCGATCACAATAGTGGGATGCCCGGCCTGGCCGGCCCGATGTGCGAGCGCCACCAACTCCGCAATCAGGATCCGCCGCCCAAAGAAGACTTCGGCGTTCTCCGGCGCATATGAAGAAAGACCAAGATATGGGGCTGGCGTGCCTGAGGGACGCGGTCCCGGCGAGATACGAACGCGTTCCAGCGCAATAATCCATTCACGTACGACGTCAGGGTCACGTTCACCACACACGGATAGCAAATTGGGCAAGACCCGAGTGAGCTTGGGAGTGGGAAGGTGGCGCCCGGTAAACCAGTCGGAGAGGGTCGACACCGAGACCGAGTCACCGTTGCCGTCTCTGTCCAGTTGCTGCTTCACCGTTCGCAGCGATAGTCCGGTCCGGTTACGAAGCACGCGCAACGAACGAGCAAAGCCCTCTGGTGTGGCGATCATCCTCGGATCAGGCAAGGAGTCGGCGGTCGCAGAAGGATCACCACGGGCCTCGTCCACCATGGCCTCCGCAGGCTTGGACTACACTTCTCCAAGGCCAATCTACAGATTGTGGACAGGGCCTTGGATGTAGACATGGTAACCCTGCGCCATCGGCCTACTTGGTCGCCTGCTTCTGAGTCTCCATATGGCCGAAATTTGTCACTTATGAGGACATCAAGCTGGCCTTGACACCTACGCAGCGGCTTGCCGGATCGGCCGAGCTGGCGTGTCTGCCACGAGACGATCTACAAGGCCGTCCCGACTGCAGAGGCCACTTGAACAGGCAACTCATCCGTCGGCTGCGCATGGGCTGGCCGCTGCGCAACGCCGGCGCCTGGCCCACTAGCGACACCGCCGGCTACTGGGTGTAAGCGTGGTCGAAGCCGCCCGCGGTGTCCGGCTTCTCGACCGTCGACCTCACCTGGCCCAACACGGCGTCGAGTATGTGCCGGGCACCGGCGGCTACCGGATGCTCACCGCCGCGTTCCTCCGCGATCGGATCATGGACTGCCGGCGAGACGCCTTCGGATATCTCGCCATCCATTGCCATGGCCCACCGGCCTCGGATTCAGTGACGACCTCGTCTACAACGAAACGTGGCTGCCCAGCCCTTCTGTGCATCCACGAGGACAAGCCGGTCGGTAGAGGCGGGGTGAGACTTTGGACCGCCGGTGAGAGCGATGACTGCAGTGTGGGCGCGGCAGGCCAGAAGTCGTTTGTTATGTGACGTGATGGTGTGGGGGAGGCTGCGCTGGTGCGGATGTCCGAACCAGCGACTGCCTGGGGCCATGGAAGTTTGGGACGGACGGGCGATTTTCGTAAACGGGCGCGGCTAGCTAACCCGCGGATAGGGCCACCCGGCTGGCCCCTAAGCCGGCTACGTCGCCACCCGCTCCACCCCTCCGTCACAGGACCTGCCCATCTTCGAACCGCTACCACGATGTCCCTGCCGACAACCCCAACGACAAGCCGATTCCTCCCCCAGCCGGACCCACCACCCAAACCACCCGACCGGATACACCCCAGCGCCGCCCAACCGAACCGCCCGCTCGCCGGCATGTGTGTAGGGGTCTGCGTGCTCAGGGCGAGGCGCGACTCGGCGCCGGTCACGGTCGGCTGTCGGAGCCGGCAGCGTTGGCCGACTGGCGGCGGTACCGTGGTGCCGTTGACCAGCGGGTACTGGGCTCTGTGCTGGGCGGCTGGGCTCATGCTGGCGATGAAGGAAAGTGGAGCACGGTCGGTGGAAATGGGGGCCGCGCCTACCCCCGCACCACCAGCGCGGCCAGATAGCCGGCAACCTGGCCAACGAGGGCGTCGGCTTCAAACCGGTGCCCCGCTCGAAGGAGACCGGCCATCCGCTTGGTGGGAACCCACCGTCGATCATGCCGCACCTCAAGCATTGCGCGGCCGCGAGACCCGTGGCGACACAACGCGCTTACGCGAGTGGGTAGCCGCGTCGGCGGGTAGTGGCTGAGTCTGGCCTGGTACTGGCGTCGGCGTCGCTAGTTCGACCAGGACCAGACATGCTCGGGCTCGGGTAGATAGCGGTGTACCAGGTTGATCAACAGGCGGCGGATCTCCGATAGCGTGAATCCGATCATGTCGGTGTCGGGGGCTGCGGTTCCCCCTTTGCGGCAAGGGCTCTGGTCGCCGCGAGCCAGGCCAGGGCGAGCATGGACAGGGTGATGTGGGCATACCACGCCCGCCAGGAACCGGACCTGGTAGTGGTCCAGCCGGCCTCGTTCTTGGCTTGCTGGAAACACTCCTCCACATGCCAGTGGGAGCCCGCGACCCACGCGAGGTCCACCAATGTGGAGCGGCGCGGCCCATAACCGACGTAGTAGGCGATCTCGTGCTGGCCTTTGCTGTTCGGGTTGAGGGAACGGCGGGCCAGCAGCCAGTACCCTCGGCCGGACCGCCAGGCGGCACGAATCGGGATCCGGGCCCAGTCATACTCGCGTGGGCCGTGCGCGCCAGCGCCGACCGACAGTTGCTGCCAGGCGCGTGTCGGTAGTGTCGCGATGGCCTCGGCCGCGACCACTCGGTCGGTGTCGGTGGTGGTGACCGTGTCCACGCTGCGGATGGCCAGCACGTAGGCGGCATCGTGGTCTTCCAGCCAGTCTCGCAGGTACCCGGCTTGCCCGTAGACCTCGTCCGCGGTCACCCACGCGAATGGCACACCGGCATCAACGGCGCGGGTCAGCATCGCGATCAACTGGCGTGGTTCGGTCGCGAACCCGACCTCGTCGAGAATGTCGGCTGCACGGCAGCGGTCCCGATCATTCGTCCAGGACTCCGGCAGATACAACTCGCGGTCGATCAAGGCATGCCCGTGGCGGGAGGCGTAGGCCAGAAAGGTGCCGATCTGACAGTTCTCCGTGCGTCCGGCGGTGCCGGAGTACTGCCGCTGCACTCCGGCCGACCGTGTCCCCTTCTTGAGAAACCCGGTCTCGTCCCGATCAACACGCCTTGAGGGTCACCGAGATGCTCGACGACATAGTCCCGGACATCGTCACGGACCCCTTCGACATACCAATCCGCACGCCGCCGCAGCCGCTGCATCCATCAGGCGACACCTCG
This sequence comes from Actinophytocola sp., assembly GCF_035762905.1. Classification (GTDB taxonomy): domain Bacteria; phylum Actinomycetota; class Actinomycetes; order Mycobacteriales; family Pseudonocardiaceae; genus DASYTH01. Next base: position 68,536 of record NZ_DASUCC010000111.1, on the reverse strand, counting down.
CCCGCCCGCTCGGCCAGGGTCCAGCCGGTTCTTCCGTTCCAGACCAGCGACCAAGCCGGACACGTAGTCCCGTACTCGGGTGCGGGGTTCGGAGCGGGTGAACCGACCCGCAATGCGTTCGTGCAAACGATCCAACTCGGCGACCACGAGATCAACTACCACAGGCCCATGATCCACTATGGATCAAGCAGGTGCCGTTGCAGTACTAAAACCCTCGATGACTCCACATGGGCAGTATTCGCTATCAACGGTATGAGCTATCGCCAAGTAGATTTGTGTGAGTTGACTCCTCGCACGATGCTCCGACTGACCAGCGGAGAAACACAGTGGGGAAGAAGCGACCCAGGCGGACGTTGACTTCGTGGCCACGCTGACAGCCCGGATATATTCGACAATCAGTGGCGAGTACGAGGGGCAGGCGTCTACTGAAAAGCCTGGGTAAAAGCAAAGAAGAGAAGTGGGCTTCTGAGGGGCTATGTCATTTTGGGAGGTTGCGGTCGATATTCATTGTTCAGGATATCATCGAGCTGGATCCGACTAACCGAACGACTAACCTTCCGTCGATCACTGTCGATCTGAATAGCGACGCCGCGCGGCAGCCTGTCTCCTAAGGTAAGCAGCCGGGACAACTGGTCATACGTCAAATCACGAGCCTCACTCGCAGCGGAAGCTACGACCATACGAGCATGAGTCTCAGGAAGATTGGGGACAGCATTCAGAAGAAGGCTGCAAGCTTGAGGATCTCTACTCTTGAAGACGCTTCTCATCGCAGGGCGAAGATTATTACCAAGGTTGTCCTCAGATAGTACGCGTTGCCCTTCTTGGGCCTGAATCCCAAGGAGATCAGGAACAACTCTTTGAGCGATATCAAGAAAATACCGCGCCGCGTCGACTGGCCGGAACGCTTCCTCGATAAGCCGCCGAACAACGTGACCGAGGCATCCCAAAACGTCACTAGACGTCGGAATCGCCGCAGCCATTCGGCCGTATAGTTTAATTGACTGTTCATCAATAGAACCCAGTTGGCAAACCATACCGACGTAACTATCTCGTGCGCGGATTGCGAAGTCTCGCGCCTCCTTGGAAAGTCCCTTCGGCGCTTTCCCTGGAAAGTTCCGCTCCTTAACTATTGCCCGCACCTCCGGCGGATAGCCGTCGATAAGGAATCTCTCTCGAAGTAGTGCCTGCACTTCCTCAAAAGGCAACTTCTTCCTCACCGCCAAGCTACCGCAGATCTCAAGTATCGAACCCCGAGCTCTGTAATCGATAACTTCCCGGAGAAGGTCGCTCACGCGACTAAGCTCCGGGGTCGGACCAAGGCTTAACTCTTCCAGCAACAGCCAGAGAGTCGTTCCATGACGGTTATCTGATCCTTTCTTACTAGCCAGAAGTGCCTGAATAAGGTTCCATATCTGTTCGGACATTGGCTCGAGGGCGACACGAAGAGGATTGCCCAGTTCACTAAGGGCATCTCGTTGTGCGCCAATGATCGCATTCAGCGGTGACGTCGTTTGCTGAGCAACTGCAAGGTGCACCGCGGTGCCAATAGTATCCGGGTACTTCGCAACCAGATGATGAAGTGGGTCCCGGATCAATCCGTGAGCTTCTGGTGCAGCATCTGCCGGACTAGATATAACCCGTGCAAGCGCCGCCTTCGCTATCGGATGATTACCCATTGCTGCGGGGACCAGAAGCCATGCTAGTCCATCGGCTTTAAGCCAGATATCCTGCTGCTGTGCTTTGGCGACCCATTCAAGGATTTCGGCAAGGCGCGACGGGGAAAGCTCAGCATTACGAAGCCCTTGTCGAGAAACTGCCGCCCAGAGCTTCTCTCCGAGTTCCGGTCTGTTCTTCTTTGCAGGGAGACCTTCTAGCATTCGGGCGAGACGTGATTCGAGTTCCCTAGTGGCAGCACTTTCACGTTCAAGCATCTCCAGAAACAAACCCCGTGGCAGTGCAAATGGCCCGATCTGACCGTTCATCGACGTCAACATCGAGAGCGTTACATCAACCGCCCAATGCCGAGGCGGGAGCTTTGTTAGAACATATCCAATACCGACGAGCTCCGCATTGGTGACCGAATTCTGATCATTCGTTTCTACATCTCGAATAACACTTTCCACGTATTTCTTCCAGCATGCCTTCATGCCACATGAAGTGGCGTCCTCCGCATGTGGGAGCGTGAGACATGCCGCATAAGCTTCTAAGCAGTGTTCTCCCAAAAGCCTACCGAGTGCTTGTTGCATATCTCGTGCCGCAGGATTTACGTCCCCTTGCAGTTGAGAGAACCTATCGGTCAGATCTTCGATGAAGTCCGTCGAGGCTAGTATCGGCCAATACCGCAAGCAAACTTTCATAATTGAGATATGATAGTGGCGCCCGCCGGGTTCACCCTTGGGTTCGGACGTAACCTCCTCCCCGTTTGCTCCGGGGCGATAGAAAAGATCTAGAAGTCCTGATCGCGCAAACTCTGGATCCGCCGTCGCGCACATACCAAGAATACGGGGAAGAGATGGAAATCTAATCCGGCCGGTGCCCATCTCGCTGACGGCGTCGACGCATTCCCAATTACGAATTGCCGTCAAAATAGGGCGAGGGTCGCGAGCCGCTAGTCGTTCAAGTGTCTCTAGAACTGCTGTTCGGCATCGCTCCCGACTCCATACAACTCTCAGCTTTGTGAGTAGTTCGTGCAGATCGACGTCGGCAACGCTAGGCGCTATCTGTACATAACGACTGGCGGTTTCCTCCTTCGCTGTCTCCAATAGAGTGATGATCGGAGCGCTGAGTGACGGATGGTGCGCGGCGGCTGCCAGAGCTATATTATGGAGTGAAACATTGGTACTCTTTACGAGCACTTCAACTGACTTTGTGAAGGCCCCCTGGTAACGTCGGTTTCGCCCGAGCAAGATCAGTACCTGTTCCAGCACCGCTCCGACGAAAAGATCTTCGGGTGTTTCCATCAGTTTCGAGAGTAGCGCATACGGTGCATTAAGTCTGTATTTTGCAATAAGCCCCTTTGCTGAGGCGTACTCAAACATCGTCTGATGAAAGAACCGGATCCTAGCCTTCGTTGGCGACCTGACTTCAGTGAGCACGGAACGCTGAAGAAGTTCGTTGATAGCTTGATTGAGCTCCTTTTCAGTCATGTCGGGCACCAATGGCCCTAGCTCTTCGACGAGCTCTTCTCGCTCGACCTCAGTGCTTCCCATTGCAAGGAGTACGAGAGCCATCTTGCCAGTAATGTCGGACAGGTCTCGACTAGCTGAGAGATGCGATGGACCACGATCCAATCGCCTATCAGAACGAATTCGACGATCCCAATAGTTGTCGAAGATTGTCGAGACATCAATCTCGCGGAGTTCGGGAAACGTTTCAGACTGGGCGTTAAGCTCAAAGAGTAGACGCATCAGCAGCGGACTACGACAGACTTCACGAAGTGCCAGGCCCCGCGCAACCGGCTCCGTTATACGACGAATTCGTTCTCTCGGATCTCGAGGTTCCGCATTCGGGCAGAACGTGTCTGCATACCTCTCAATCGCGTCTGCCAACTCGTTGTCGTCGTAAAATTTGAGCTCGAAACCGTCAGGTTCAAGATTGTCCAGAGTGCCTGCTTCCTCTGGGCGGCAAGTGAGAACAACCACGGCCTGCTGATGGTCCAGTTCTCTACATAGCGCAATTAGATCCGCGATGTTGATTTCGTGATGCAAGAGAAGGTCTGCGGTGTCGATGAGAATAACGGGCGTGTTCCCACGGCTCTCAATCTCAACAGAGGCGTCCACGACCTCTTGACGACTGATCGCCGATCGACCGTTGGAATCCGGCATCAACCACGTTGCATTGAGCAGAATTGAACTAATGCCGTCTAGAATTCTAAGGTCCTCGCCGAGCGCCCACATTAGGCAACTTTTTCCATGACCGGCTTCGCCTTTGACAATGATTGGCCTGCGGTCACGCGATTCTGTCAGACGCTTGATCTTGTTGACGAGCCGAGTCTGTATCGAACGACGTATGTAGAGGCCGCCACTAAGTGTATGAATTCTCTTCTCGGTCGGACTCCGGTGATCGAACTGGCTGGCAGCCGCGTTCAAGTCTTGCGAGTATGTCTCAGAGAGCGAGCGAAGACGACGCAGATTGGCCGATGGTTCTTTGTCACTCACCGGAGTTTGCGTTGTCGTCGTTGTCTCTGACTGCTCGCTCGCTGATATGAGTCCAAGCTTCTGGGCTAATGCTCTTGCTCGAGCATTGTGGTTTTCAAGCATGTAGTGGAGCGCGGCAACTGTAAGTGGACTCCAAATCTCTTTTTGCCACACACGTGCCGTTACACGGGAAACCAGTTTCGGCTGATGCAGTACGGCAAGGAGGCGCAGGAATAACCTTGATTCTTGACGTTTCTTTATGGCACCTTGCGGCAGCCATGACCGGTACTTGGCGACAATACTATCAACATCTTGGTCACCGTACTCGCCGAATCCCAATAGCTCACGGGCCGACTTAAGGTGTCGTTTTAAACTGGTCGTCTCACGGATTCCAAGGGACTTTAAGCGCGTCATCATAGCGTCAAGAAAGTCCGCATCGTGCTCTTCTGCGTTATTTAGGCAGTCGGCGAGAAACTCGCCGACTATTCGGCCGGGGTCTGGATCTTCGCCTGCAGATCGACCTGTACTGACCTCATATACAACCGTTGCAGACGAGAACCTTTCGCGAGGATGTGAGTCATCACCCTGCTGGTTGCCCATGATCTCGTCAACGGCCTCTTCCAGCCGCTGTCTCGGCCAACCTTGCAACGCGGCTCACCTCCTCATGAGCAGATCAAGAAAGTCTAGCGCATGCAGGTCTGCTTCTACTGGAGGGGGTTGCAGCATATTGACCAACTATCGCTAAAATGATGTACCTGAAATAGGGTCGACCCCGAACGAAACGAGGTCCGCGTATCTGAATCTAAGATAATCCGCACCGCCATCGAAGGCTTTAGGACTTTACGGCGACACTCGTTCGTCTTTAGGTTGTTGCGATTCGGTCGAAGAGCTTGTTGCCGCCTGGCTTTACGGACGGCAGAGCGGGTGAGGACTGTCCTTGCAACTACACCGCCTTGCTAATACTCCAGCCGTAGATCGTTACCGCTGTTGCAGGCCAGCCGCTGGGCGTTGTTAGTGGCTGGTTCGGGCGCGATGTTGGTGGCGCCGTCGCCAGCGCGACCCGACCCTGCTGCAGTTCCGCGGCCATCTCTGAGCAGAGGTCGGGGTGCGGGGGCGAAGCTCCTGCGGACTATAAGGTCGTCAACGTGTTGAGCCCACGGGTGAGCGGGGACTTGGTGGTCGTCGGCGCCGGCATCGTCGGGGCCTCGGTGGCCTATCACGCCGCTCGGGCCGGCGCCGTCGTGACCCTCGTCGACGTCGGGCGGCCGGGCGCCGGCGTGACGGCGGACTCGTTTCGCCTGGATCGGAGCGTCCGGCGTACGCACCGGTCCGGCCGCCGGGCTGCGGGTGACCGCGACGCAGGAGTACCGCCGGCTCGAGGCCGAACTGCCGGTACTCCCCGTGACCTGGTCCGGCTCACTGTCCTGGGGCGCGGCGGACACCGCGCCACAGGCCGGACCCGGGCAGCAGATCGTGGACGCGGCCACCGTGGCGACGCTCGAGCCCACCCTGCGCCAGCCCCCAGACTGGGCCGTCTGGGCACCCGGTGACGGCACCGCCGACCCGGTGGGCGTGACCGAGCGACTGGTCGCGGGCGCCCGCGTCCACGGCGCCCGGGTACATCCGGACAACCCGATCACGGCGGTCCGCCGGGACGCCGCGGGTCGGGTTGCCGGGGTCGAGACGGCCGCGGGACCCCTCGCCGGTACGACCGTGGTGCTCGCGGCCGCAGTGGCCACGGCCGCGCTGGCCGCGCCGCTGGGCATTCGCGTCCCGGTCGACCCGTCACCGGCGACGCTCTTCCGGCTCCGCGCCCCGGCCGGTCTGGTCCGCACCGTGGTCCACAACCGCGACTTTTGATCTGCGGCAGGCCGCCACCGACCGGCTCCATGCCGCTGCAGACTCGCCCGAACGGACTCTGGCCGCCGTCCGGTCCACCTTCCGCGGCGCCGCCAACGTCAAGCTGCTCAGCACCCGGGTCGGCCTACGCCCCATGCCAGCCGACGGCGAGCCGATCATCGGCCCGGTCGCCGACGTGCCCGGCCTCTACCTGGCGGTGATGCACTCGGCGGTCACGCTCGCTCGCCCGGCCGTAGGCCACTTGGTCGCGCTGCCGCGCAAGAACTGCTGGACGATCGCAGAGCATGTCGGTGACCGTGATGCGCATGGCATGCAGCACCTGCTGGCCCGGGCGCGGTGGGACACCGACGGGGTTCGTGATGATCTCCGCGACTACGTCATCGGCGCGCTCGGCGACACCGACGGGATCTTGGTGGTGGACGAGACCGGCGACTCAAGAAGGGCCACCACACCGTCGGAGTGCAACGCCACTACACCGGCACCGCCGGGCGGATCGAGAACGCGCAAGTCGCGGTCTATCTGGCTTACGCCGGACGCGGTGGGCACGCATTGATCGACCGCGAGCTTTACCTGCCCCGCTGCTGGACCACCGATCCGTAGCGGCTCGACGACGCTGGAGTCCCCGCCGAGGTCGGGTTCGCCACCAAACCGGCGCTCGCGACCGGGATGCTCACCCGAGCCCTAGTGGCCGGAGTACCGGCGCGGTGGGTCACCGGCGACGAAGTCTACGGCGCCGACCCCGACCTGCGCGCCGAGTTGGAAACCCAACGGGTCGGGTACATGCTGGCCATCGGCTGCGACCGACGGGTCCCGACCGCGAACGGGCCCGACCGCGCCACGCCATCGCCGCCCGCCTGCCCCGCAGGGCCTGGCAGCGGCTCTCGGCCGGGGTCGGCGCGAAAAGGCCACCGCGTCTATGAGTGGGCGTGGATCGACCACACCGACCTCCTCACCAGCGATCCACGAGACACAGCGCTGGTCGTTGTTGATCCGCCGCCACCTCGAAACCGGAGGCGACCCATGGGGCGCCATAGAACACACGGGCAAATGTTTTCGACGCGTACGTTCTTTACCGCCGCCGTGGAAGAGTATTGATTTAGCTTGCTTATGTACGATAGGCGGACCGATTCTCGTACGTCACACCTAGTGATCGTCGGCCCCACTTCGCGTCCGCTCTCTTCGGAGCAGGCGTTTCGCATGTCGGTTGAGCTTCTGCCGGGGCATCGCTCCGCTTTCGATTGACTTATCTTCGGCTTTCTTTCTTGTTTTCAGCTTTCGACTCTCGACGGCTTTTCCTATCGTTTCTAGCGTCTCTATCGGGTGGCGCCACCTCTCCCATTCCTTTGGCTGAGAGGTAACCCGATGGACTTCGCCAATCGAGATGACGACGCGAAGAAGAAAGAGCAGGCAGAGCAGGAAGCCCGTGAGGCCGAGCTTCGGCGGCTGCACGAGGAGACGCAGCGTCGTAAGAACAAGGGCAATTAGTCGCGGTAATTCTGACGCGTATGTCCTAGCCTGAACTCAGGCGGGAGCTTAGTCTGTGGTGACCACTGTTAGTCGCTGCGCACAGACGGCTCCCGCCTTTGGTGTGTTCGCGGCGTACGCCGCGTAATTGAGGTGGCTACTTGTTTGCAGGCTTCGCCTGTTGGCGCCTGCTCGACCGCGGTGAGCCTTCAGTCCCCGACCGGGGCTTGCCGTCATCCCCGCCGAAGATCGCGACGATGGCCTTGCGCCGGGCGCATGCCGGGGTGAAGGACCGCATCCGCACCGGCAAACACACCGGGATCGGCAGGTTCCCTCGAGGCTGTTCGCGGTCAACCAGGCTTGGCTGGAGCTCGCGCTGACCGCGATCGACCTGCTGGCCTGGGCCCAGACGATCCTGCTGGACGGCGAGCTGGCCCTGGTCGAGCCCAAGATCCTGCGCTACAGGCTGTTGCACGTCGCCGCCCGGATCACCCGCGGCGCCGCCGAACCTGGGTGCCCATCAACGAGCACTGGCCTGGCAACACGAGATGGCCACTGCCTTCGCCCAGGGCGGGCCAAGCGTTAGTGGGTCATAACCCGGCTCACCGTGGAGGGGCACCAGCCGCAGGAAGTACGCGATCCGGGCCGGGCCCACCGCCGCAGCAGGCGGACCTCGATGATCCGTCGTTTGGTAAGTGTGGGGGTGCGGCGCGGGCTGGAACCTGGGCGGCTGGACCGTTCGGTCATGCCCGCCTCGCCCTCGGTGCGATACCGGTTGGCCCAGCGTTGAGCGGTGGCCACCGAGACCTGGAACCGCTCGGCGGCTCCTCGTAGAGGCTATGGCCGTCCACGACACACCGTGCCATGCGCTGTCTGCCAGGGGGACTCAGCAGGGCATACGGTGGGACACGAGGACCTCCGTGGGCTGGGTGTAGACGTCGCAGTCCACACCGAACCCGGAGGTCCTCCCTCATTCCACGGTCATCCGCTCACGTCTGCGCCCGTTCACAACCTCCCGGCGCAGTACACCTAACAGCTCCTTCATCTAACTTCTTCGCCGCCACTATCCGTGGCGGACGTCGGTCGGGCAACGACCGTGGCCTGGGGCGACGGCTCCTGGGCTACGACGGCGACGTCGGCTGACCCGGAGGTCGTGAGAAGCGCCTCCACCACCCAGCGGGTGGTGGAGGCGCTTTCACGAAACGGACAGCTCCAGCCGTTGTCGACCGCCAGCGGCGATGTGTCGCCAGGCACACCTCTCGGTGCGGCTACTCGACGGTCATCCTCGACTCACCAGCGGATGCCCAGGTGGTTGCAGATGGCGACGAAGACCTCCCAGGCGCCGCCGCCAGCAGCCCACTCCACCGGACCCTTGATCCACCAGGGCAGGCCACTCCACCAGCCTTGGAACGCGTGCCAGCCCTGACGGACGAAGTGGACAGCGGCATCGTAGATGGGCTTGCCCGCGCGCTTGAGCGCCTCGATCACGAGCCTGACGACAGGCGAGTTAACAGTGTCGTTGCCGTTCGGCGCGGTGGCGGTCCCGTCCGCGGCCGCCGCGTGGCGGGCGGCGCTGGAGGCCAGGATGCCCGGGCTGGTCGAGGTCTGGGCGCCGACCTCCACGATATGCGGGCTCGGGACTGCGGTCGTGGCTGCCACCGCCTGACCCGCCCCGCCGAAGGCGAGACCAGTCGCCATGATGACGCCAGCGACCCGGTTGAGGGGTTTCATTGCGATCCCTTTCTCGATGCACGTGAGGCCGGTGCGCCTGCGCCGTGCGGTTGATGTGGTGAGATCGACCTGGTTCGCGACCTCGACCCAGACTCTTCCTCTAGTGAGCCTCATAAAATGAGCGCAGACTGAGCGAGTTCTGCGATGTGAGTGAGGGGTCGATCGGCAGTCATGGAGCGACAAGCTGACACCGAAGAAGCGGGTTCGCTTGAGCGAGAGCTTGACGTCTGGCGCAAGACGCCGTTCGGGGTGCTACTCGGGCGCCGACCGGCCTTCCGGCCATCAGCACTCATTAGCGCAATAGCCACGGCCGACGGCACACCGACAGATCAGGTACGTCTGGAAGACATTCGCGCCATGCTCATCAGCGTCGTGGCTGCTGCTGAAACGACGATTCCGATGACTCTTCCGGACTCTGCGGCAGGATCTATCTCCAACCCGGCCACGCTCCGGCTGATCTTCGGCTTGACGGACAAGTCAAAAGAGGCCAACGCCCGCCAGCGTCAGGAGTTCGCCGCATCGACCGTTACATCAAAACCGAGCTGGCATACGATCCGAGGATTCAACAGTGCGTATGTTGACCAGTTTGCCTCGTGGATCCGGCTGTATCAGCTGAGGATGCAGGATCCGAAACCGGGCGACCGAGCCCCAGCAGCACCGTGGATTCCCCGGTCCGAAGATCTTGCCTGGTTGCGCCGGACCTACCGAGAGCTTGCGGCAGACGAGGGCGGTCTGTTCGTGATCTGGGGACTAGACGGCGTTGGCAAGTCCACATTGGCTCGCCGCTTCGCTGACCAGGTTGGGCCGCCTCAAATCAGCCAGATCATACGACTGCGGCGTCGCGGACTCTACGAACGTGACATACGGCAGGTGTTGCTGCGCGAAGGCATCGACGATGGCCCGCTGTCCGATGAGCAGTGCATCGCTCGTTTCCGTGACCTCGCCACCCGATTTAAGGCCATCCGCCTGCTTGTGCTTGACGACGTTCGCGCCGAAGAGGACATCCACATGTTGCTGCCGCGCGGCACCAACATCCCTGTCTTGATCACCGCATCCACGCGCTTGAGTTTCGGCGACCAAGATGACCGTACGCCACCGCCGAGTCGGCTAATCGCCACCGTGCCCGATGATGACGTCCAAACCTATCTACGCGAACAGCTCGAGCAGGTTTCGACGTTGACAGAGAAGACTCTTGACGGACTCACCTCGGTCCTGGGAGGGCATGCTGAAACGCTCCACCTCGTTGTTCGCTACCTCAAGAGCGACGACGCCATGAGCCCTGAAGACTTGCTGGAAGACATCGCCAGGCGAACTCGACATGCTCTGAACGACCTCGCGGAGCTCGGGCAAGCGGCGCGGAGTCTACCGGTTATCGTCCAGGAACTCTATGAAGCAGTCCGTAACGTCCCATTGGCGACCGGCATCTTGGCGACCATTGTCTGGATGCACAGCAGCGGCGAACGCCCGCGAGACCTCGTCGTCGAGATCGTCAGGCATCTCGCTGGTCGACCAAGTCTCATGCAGCTGCAAGCCGCTGTGCACCGTCTGGAGCGCCTCGGCTTGGTCATGCAGACGGAGACGTCACTGGCCGTTCCGCGGCTCACCGCGCGGATCCTGAGAGACTTTCTACTCGATGAGAGGTCTGCGGTCCTCCTGGCGTACGAAAGGGCAGTAGCAGAACCGCCGGCAGAAGACGATCACTGGTCACTGCTCGAAGTCCTTAGGCAGGAGTATGTCTGTTTGGAGCCGTTGCGAAACTCTTTCGCCGCGACACTCGACAATACTCACACGCCCTTGCCGGCAGTGCTGGGGCTCGATGACTCGACATGGGCAGTGTTCAGCACAGATGACAACCGCGACCGTCGCGTCGACCTTTATAGGCTCACACCAAAAGAGATTCTCTACCTCAGTAACGACGACACCCAATGGGCGAGCACGACTGCCGAAGAGGTCGACTTTATCGTAAATCTAACTGCAGACATATATCCAACCATCAAGGATAGGGCAGTCAAACGCCAGGATGATTAGCTCACGCCGCTGACTCATGGTTACACATACTGCACTCGACGTGACAGTTAACCGAAAGAGCCTCCTACGCGTTATAGCCGTTCGGCAGTGATACGAACGAGTGTATCGACGTTTTCCTATCGAGCGGACCTACTCTGCCGTTGCTGCCGGGCTGGATCACTATCAGGTCCGCGCCTGGCGGGCGTGGTATGCCCACATCTGCCGCAAGAGGTCCGGTTCCCCAACCGGACAACCGCCGAGCAGTACGCCAGCACCGTCGGTGGCGGTCTAACGAACTGGCTGATCACCGTGGCGGGCCCGGGCCGATCCGAAACGACCCACGTCACCGCCCACGTCGGGGGTGGGTAGGGCTGACATGGGATTCCACGCGCGGATTCGCCCTCCGCCGGCAACGCTCACACCACCACCCGAAAGTTGACTCGGCCGCCGTCAACGCCACAGGGGGTCGTCGACCACGCGCGTAGTCGCCACCCGGACGCCGGCGTCGGTGGCGACCAACTACGTCTGCCGGGCGGCCGCACGCCGACCTGGCGCTCGCCTACGATCCCGTGGCAGGCCGTGGTCACGCACCGATTCGAGGGCGGCCGGGCGTTGTCCTGCGCATCGGCGCCATGGGTGGTCGCGGCGATGCTTGACCAACTGCACGTCCAACCTGGCAACCGCATCCTGGAGATTGGCGCGGGCACCGGCTACACGCAGGTCTGCTCGCCGACCTGGCCGGCCGCGCGGACCTCGTGACCACCATCGACATCGACCCGGACGTGACCGCGCAAGCCAAGCGCGCGCTCATCGCTACCAGCTATGGCGGCGTACACGTGATCACCGGTGATGGCGGGCTCGGCTACCCCGGCCACTCCCCCTACGACCGGATGATCGCCACCGTCTCACCCTGGGACATCCCTCTCCCGTGGTGGAACCAGCTCGCTCCAGGAGCGCGGCTGGTCGCCCCGCTGCGGTTCCCTGTCAAGTCGGCGTGTTGAGCTTCTTCGCCGGGCTGGCGCAGAGCCGATGCTCCGGTGTTGTCGGGGTCTGACACCGAGTTGGCTTTTGTTCTGGTAAGCCAGGACATGCGGTCAGGTGAACCCGGGGCCCATTTTCAAGCGAGCGAAAGGTTTCTATGGACGCGTCTGTCACCGCAACATCGCCCGACTCCCTGCGGACGCGATGATCACGAAGGTCAAGGACGCGGGTTACATCCTCAGCCTTTCGAGTGCGGTGCTGGCTGGCTCGAACGATGGTGAAGCTCGAATCGGATGGCAGTAGCGGGTGGCGGTTGGTCCGCCACCCGCTGAAGGTGCCCCGCTCGCCGCTCCGGGTTTGGTTTGGGTCGGGAGTGCCGCCGGAAGACCTTGGCCTGTGGGGAAAGTTGACGCTCAACGTTGCGGGGAGCGTGGCCGGTAGGGCTTCCGGGATGCCGTCGGGTATTCCGGGCTTACTGGATGGCGATGGGGGGGTGGAGGTAGAAGGTCTCGTTCGGCACGGGGTTCCCTCCGGCTTGGTCGGGCCATTGGATGAGCCAGGCGCCGTCGTCGGTTTCGTTGCGGTTGACGTTGGCGTAGAGGCCGGTGGCGTTGTTGCGGAGCATCGTGAGGTTCGGCATGTGCGCGACGGGGTGTTCCAGGGTGTAGTTCTGGGTGTCGCGCTGGGGGCCGCCGGGGTCGGGCTGGCCGTCGGCGCGGTGGCAGGTCCAGATGTTGAGGTGGTTGCCCGCTGTGCTGGACTGGCCCTGGTTGACGTCGAGGCATTTGCCGGTGTCGGAGCTGATCAGCCGGTACAGGGGTTGGCCGCTGTCGGCGGTGCCGATGTGGGACAGCCGCCATTTCTGGTTGGCGCCGCCGGTGTCGTGGTAGGTGATCACGTGCGTGCCGTTGCGGTCCTCGGCTTGGTACACGTCCAGCAGGCGGTCGCTGTTGTCGGCGTGGATGGTGAGCTCCGGGGGCTCGGCCGCTGCCCGCAGGGAACCGAAGCGGACGGGCCAGTGGTCGCTGCCCGCGTTGGCGCCGACCGTGGCCTGCCAGTTGTCGGTGAGGACGTTGGAGACCATGTAGTCGAGTTGTCCGCCGCTGCGCTGGGTGGCCTGGCCGGGGTTGTAGATGCGGGAGTTCTGGGGCAGCCCGAGGACCGGCAGCAGACCGGGGTCGCGGTTGAAGTCGCCGAGCACGGCCCAGTGGGCGTAGGTGTTGGCCGTGGCCGCGTCCGACACGCGGCGCACGAGGGAGGCGGAGTCGCTTCCACCGTTGGCCGAGGCGTGGATGGCGGCGAACATGACGTTGTCGGTTCGGTTACCGACCGCGAGCGCGTCACGGTAGTTGCCGTCGACCACATGGACCGTGTCGGGCCACCAGGTGGTGATGATCGCCAGGTTCTGTGAGGCCTGCGGGAGAATGTGCAGGTAGCGGACCGGGTCACGGGTCGACTCTCGCCAATGGTAGACCGCTACCTGCCCTCGCATCATCAGGAGGACCGCGGCGGACGGTTCGACGTTCGGTACCTCCTGCAGCGTCACCACCGAGGTCGTCCGGGCCAGGGCGTAGGCGCCGGCCCACCGGTCCCGCCCGTTCTGCATGTTCCACGTCGCCGCGGTGTGGGTGTCCGGCGGCGCCGCGTGCGCGGTTCCCCCGGCCATGGTCAACAGTGTCCCCGTCAGCAGCAGGGTCGACAGTGTTGCGAGCACGTGTCGCAGCGGCGGCCATCGAGGCGGCGAGCCCCTGTGCGGCTTGTCAGACATCTTGGGTTGTTCTCGTCTCTTGGGTAGGAGTGGGGCCGATCTGGGGCAGACTCTGACCGCACCCGCTGATCTCCCACTTGCCCCCTGTCGAGCCCCGCTTATCGTCGGCTTACCGCCGTGTCGAGCCGACCCTCAGGTCAGGCCGGGAGAGCGTCCAGGCTCTGCTGTGCGCGCCGCAGCCAGGGGACGACCTGCGCAGCCTGGTTGCGGTCGACGGCCCGCTGGTAGGCGGCCCGGGCGCCGTCGAGGTCGCCGAGTGCTTCCCGGCCGCGGCCGATGAAGTACTCGACCGAGCCGAGGTAGTCGGTGGAGCCGGCGACGGCGAACTCATCGCGCCACGGTTCGATCCGGTCCAGCGCCTTACGCAAGCGTGGGCTGGGTCCGGCCATGGCGAGAACATCGACACGGAGACACTCGGCATACATCGAGGAGTAGTGCCACAGGCCCTCCGGCACCGGCTCCCCGAGCACGGTGATGGCCTCGCGGAGGCGCCCGGTCCGGGCGAGTGCTTCGGCGATGAAGGACCGGAAGGCGGGATTGGCGTTTCCCGTCGCGAGGGTGAGCAACGATTCCGGAACCGGCGCGTCTGCCCCGGCCCGCTCCAGCTGTGCCATCGAGGCGATCTCGGGCAGGGCCACGGTCTGGCTGCGCCGATGCCGTTGGATGACCTCGTCCGACATCCGGGCCACGAGGGCGTCGTCCCCGGTCGCCACCGCCCGGTAGAACCGCCACCAGGCGATCGGGACGTCGGCGCCGGTGTGCCGCAGCCGCCGGGCCAGCTCGGTGCAGCGGATCATCTCCCGGTCGGCCGCGAGAGGCTCACCGTGCTGCAGCTGTGCGGCGGCCGCACCGAACCGGGCGTACAGCTCCTGTTCCGGTGAAAGTGGCAACCGCAGGACTTCAGCGGCCAGGGCGAGTCGCTCGCCTGCCGCCCCGGGCTTGCCCCAGAGAACCATCATGCGCATCGCCACGACATCGGCGAACAGCGCGGTGTCGCCGATCGGCCGTGCCATGTCGACCGCCTGCCCGGCGATCGCCGCGGCCTCGGGCGAGCACCATTCATGCGTCATCTCCATGGACAGGCTCGCCAGCACCCGAGCGAGCAGGGGCCCGGGTGGCAGGGCCGCCGCGGCTTCCCGCAGAACGGCGACCGTGCCGGGATCGTCCGCGCCGGCCTCCCGCCAGCGCCAGACGCCCGCCCCCCGGAAGCTGGACGCGGCCTCGGCCACCAGCACGATGTCGTCGAGCTCGCGGCCGAGGTCGACGGCCGCGTCCAGCGCTTCGCGGGAGCCGGCGACCTGTCCGCGTCGGTACCGAGCGCGGCCGAGGCCGAGCAACACGTCGTAGCGGCGCCGCGGGTGTGGTTCCGGCGTGCGCGCCTCGGCCGCCTTGGCGGACTCCCAGTGCTTGAGGGCTTCGTCCAGCGCACCCTGGCTTTCGGCCAGCCGGGCGGCGGCCACGGCGTACCGCACGGCGCGCCCGGCCAGTTCGGGCCGGATCGCCGCGCCGAGCGCGAAGTGATGCGCGATCGCGGTCACCAGCTCAGGGGCGTGGCGCAACCGGGCCTCGAGGGCGACGGCGACAGCGGCGTGCAGCAGGCCACGGCGGGTTGACGACATTGAGCCGAGAAGGGTCTCCCGGACCAGGGCGTGGGTGAACCGGTATCGTCCCGGCCGCTCGCCCTCCTCGACGCAGGGGCTGCGCACCGCCTCGTCCAGCAGGTCGATCGCCTCCTCCGGGGGCGTGCCCGAGACCTCGCCGGCCACGTCGAGATCGAATTCCCGCCCGATCACGGCCGCCACCCGCAGCAACCGACCGGTGGACGCGGACAGCCCGGCCAGCCGAAGCCGCAGGACGTCCTGGATGCCGTGTGGTACCGGAACGTCGCGGGCACCGGCTGCGTGCAGACGCTGTTCGGCGGCGAGCAGGCGAACGAGTTCGATCACGAAGAACGGATTTCCGTCGGTGCGTTCGGACATGATCGAGCCCAGTTCGTCGTCGGTCTCGCCGCCGCCCAGCGCCGCCACCAGGCTGCGGACGTCCTCAGCGGGTAGGCCGCGCAGCGCGATCCGCGTGATCTGCAGGCGTCCCAGCGCGCCGAGACAGGTCTGCAGGGCCGGGCTCGTCTCCGCCGGGTCGCGCAGGGTGGCGATGATCATCACACGTTCGTCGGTGAGCGCTTCGGCGGCGTAGGACAGCAGCCGCAGCGACGACATGTCGGCCCACTGCAGATCGTCGATGACGACCAGCAGCGGACCGTCGGACGCGCCGCAGGCCAGCAGTGCCGACACCGCGTCGTACGTCCGCAGTTCGACCGATCCCGCCTCCCCTCCCGAAGGTGTGTCGGCCGGGGACAGCAGCAGGTCCACCGGCGACCCGGGTCGCACCGGCCCGAGCTCACGCAGGATCGGCAGCCACGGCCAGTAGGCGGGCGAGAAGTCGGCTTCGTGGCACTGCCCCCGCAGCACCCTGACCCCCGCGGCAGCGGCCATCGCCGCCAGTTCGGTGACCAGCCGGGTCTTGCCGATGCCGGCGTCACCACTGACCAGTACCGTCTCGCCGTGGCCGGCGAGCACCCGCCGCAGACCGGCCTGCAGGTCGGCGACCACGCTCGCGCGTCCGATGAATCCCGAGGCCGCCGGGGCGAACGGCCGAGTCGCCGCCGAAGCAGGGGCGGTTTCGGGAACGGCGCGAGCGGTCAACTCCGGCGACTGCGCGAGGACGTCGGCCTCGAGCTTCCGCAGCGCTGGCGAGGGGTCGATGCCCAGTTCGTCGGCCAGGGCGCCGCGGGCCCGGCGGAGCGTGGCCAGGGCGTCGCCCTGCCGGCCGGAGCGGTAGAGCGCCAGGGCGAGCAGTTCCCACAGTCGTTCGCGGAACGGGTGCGCGAGCACGAGGGACTCCAGCTCGCCGGTCAGCAGCCCGTGCCTGCCTAGTTCCAGGAGTGCCTGGGCGCGTAGCTCGTGCGCCCGCAACCGCAGGTCCTCCAGACGGGCGGTTTCGGACCGGATCAGAGCGCAGTCGAGTTCCTGGCCGAACGGCGGGCCTGCCCAGAGCGCGGTGGCCTCGTCACAGAGCTTCACCGCCTGGTCGGGCCGCCCGGCCGCCAGCGCGGCGTCGGCGTCCACGACCAGAGCGGTGAACTGTTCGAGATCGACACTGTCCGGGGGCGCCAGGAGTGCGTATCCGGCTCCGCTGGTGACCAGCACGGCGGGCTCGGCGCCCTTGACCCGGTCCGGCTCGATCAGCGCGCGCAATCTGCTGACGGCCACCTGCAGCGATCCGAGAGTGCTGTCGCCGGCGTCATCGCCCCAGATGTCCTCGATCAGGCGATCCGCCGTGAGCACCTGCCCTCGGGCGGCCAGCAGGAGAGCGAGCACGGCCCGTTCCCGCCGGCCGCGGAGGCGCGCCTCGACACCGTCGGCCGAGAGACGCACCCGACCGAGAGCGAGGAACGTCATCGCCACCATAAGGGAGGCTATCACCGCGACAGGCGAATCGACCTGCGTCAAGCCGACGGTAAGCGAGCCGCGGCGGCGGGCAAGTGGGCGGTCAGCGGGGGCGGTCAGGGTTTGCCCCAGATCACCACCCCTACCCAAGAGACGAGAACACCCGAGATGGCAGACAAGCTGCACAACGCCACCGCCGACCGCGCGACGGCACTGTGCGAACTCGCCGCCGTGCTGCCCGGACAGGTCGCGCTGCCCGGCGACCCAGGCTGGGACGATCTGCGGTTGGGCTGGGTCCGCTCAGTGGACCAGCAGCCCAGCGCGGTCGTGACCGCCAACGACGACGAGGACGTGGTGGCCGCTGTCCACTGGGCCGCGACCAGCGGATTCAGCGTCTCCGCCCAGCCGGTCGGACACGGTGCCACCACCGCGGTCGACGGCACGGTCCTGCTGCGGACGCGGAGGCTGTCGGAGATCACGCTCGACCTCGAGCACGGGACGGCCCGGGTAGGGGCAGGCGTGAAGTGGGGCGAGTTCCTGACCGCCCTGAACGGCCTGGGCGTCACCGGCCTGGCAGGCAGTTCCCCGGACACCTCGGTCGTGGGCTACACGCTCGGAGGTGGGCTCAGCTGGTTCGGCCGCAAGTACGGGCTGGCCGCCTACAGCGTGCTCGCCGTGGACCTGGTGGACCCCACCGGTCGGCCGCGTCGGGCCACCCACACCACCAATCCCGATCTGTTCTGGGCGATCCGCGGCGGTGGCGGCGACTTCGGCATCGTCACGTCGATGGACATCCAGCTGCATCCGGCCCCGCACGTCTACGGCGGCCGGTTGCTGTGGCCGGCCGCGATGGCGCGCCCGGTACTACAGGCGTTCAGCCACATCACCGATACCGCCCCGGACGAACTCACCATGTGGGCCGAGTTGTTGCGGTTCCCGCCACTGCCCGCAATTCCCGCGCTCCTGCGCGGCGGCAGCTTCGTCGCCGTGGATCTGACCTTCCTCGGTTCCGCCGAGAAGGCTGAAGCCCTGCTCGCTCCGCTGCGCGCACTCGCGGCTCCGCAGCAGGACACGCTCGGCACCGTCGAGTTGGCCGACCTCGGTGGTATCTGCGCCGAACCTGTCGACCCGCTGCCGGTCAGCGAGCAGACCGGCCTGCTCAGCGGCCTGGACGATGCGGCGATCACCGCACTGCTCGACGCTGTCCAGGACGGCCCGGACTTCGTGCTCGACGTCGTCCAGGTGCGGCATCTGGGCGGCGCGTTCGCACGGGCCTCGGCAGCGGACGGTCCGGCCGGCGCCATCACCGAGCCGTACATGCTGGCCGCCCTGGCCGTTCCGGCGACACCGGAGGTGGCTGTGCGGATTCAGCAGACCTTCGCCGCAGTCACGAGGGCCATGTCCACCTGGCTGACTGGGCGGACCCCGTTCAACTTCCTCGGCGCGGACGTAGACCCGACACGAGCGATCACGGGCGCCGCCCTCACCAGGCTCAGCGCGGTGAAGGCGGCGACCGACCCCGACGGAGTGATCCGCAGCAACCGGCCGATCCCGGTCCGCCGGGTCATCGCCGTGACCGGTGCGACCGGGGCCCAGGGCGGTGCCCTGATCCGGGCGATCCTGCGGCACCCGGAAAGCGGCCTCGTCCCGCGAGCCATTCTCCGGAACGCGAATTCCGCCGCGGCCTATCGCCTCGCAGCCCTCGGAGTGGAGATGGTCCGCGCCGACCTCGACGACCGCGACAGCCTCGCGGCCGCGTTCGAGGGCGCCCACGGTGCGTTCTGCCTGACCAACTTCTGGGAGCACTTCGACGCCGACCGTGAGCAGGCACAGGCCGCGAACCTGGCCGCAGCCGCGTCGACCGCCGGGGTGTCGCACGCGATCTGGTCCACCCTGGAGGACACCCGCACCTGGATGCCGCTGCCGGACGAGCGGATGCCGACCTTGCAGGGCAAGTACAAAGTCCCGCACATGGACAACAAGGCCGAGTCCGACAGGCTTTTCATCGAGGCCGGCGTGCCGACGACCTTCCTCATCGCGTCGTTCTACTGGGAGAACCTGATCAACCTGGGCATGGGGCCGCAGCGCGGCGCCGACGGCGTTCAGGAACTCACCTTGCCGCTGGCGAACTCCGCACTGCCGGGCATCGCCGTCGCCGACATCGGCGCCAGCGCCTACGAGATCTTCCGCGCCGGTCCCCCGGCGACCGAGGAACGGATTGGCATCGCCGGAGACCACCTCACCGGACACGAGTTGGCCGACGCCCTCGGCCTGGCTCTCGACGAGGAAGTCCGTTACCGCCCGCTGACGGCGGCAGCGTTCCGGGCGCTCGGCTTCCCGGGAGCTGACGACATGGGCAACATGTTCCAGTTCGTCGCCGAGTTCAACGCCGACAACCTCGCCCTGCGCCCTCTCGCATCCAGCCGTGCGAGGCACTCAGGCCTGCAGGACTTCACAACCTGGCTGGCCGTAAACGCCACAGCCATCCCCCTCGCCCCGGCCGGGTGACCGAAGACTAGTGGGATTTCGTCCTGCATCCCCTGTGGCGAGTGGAAGTAAAGCCACCAGTGAGCCGAGGGTCATCAGATCGGCCATCACGACGATGACCCTCGCCTCAGGGCGAACCAGATACCAGGCGACAGCGGTCAGCAGCGCCGTCCCACACGCTCGCCGCAGTGGCCAGCACACCCTGGCAACCCTGGCGACAAGCCCGAGCGACCGAAGTGGAGAACTACATCACATGCCGCAACGCCGTGGCGGACAAGGCCTTCGGTCGACAAACCCACAGCGACGGTACCGCGGCGTCGAGACAGGTCGCCGGCGTAACCGGAGCGCGTGTTACCGGCGAGTTCGTTCCAGGTAGTGGCGGTTGTTGCGTTGCAGGTTGAGCAGGTCGGACAGCACCATCGCGAGAAGTTGGACGGCCAGGTCCATCAGTGCGGTGGTGCGGCTCAACCGGGGCCCGGATGCCCAGGCGGTTGACTGTCGGCGATCATGAAATTCTCCACCAAAGCCGGGTTTGCGATCACGTAATTCTTGTCCCACCCATCGGCGCCGTCGAAGGCACCGCCAGCTTCGACGCTTGAGCCGGGACAGGCTGCACGCAGGACATGCCAGCAGCACAAGATCACCGAAGACGTGCCCTGTCGGTGCACTTCGTCGCAGGGGCCCCCGAAGGTGGGGCGGTGAAGATCGCGGCCGGAGGCTCTGTTTACGAGTTGGTGCTCGATGGTTGTCGGGGCCGCAGCGGGATGACGGTCGGGAGGGTCTGCGCGCCAGCCTCGCGGAGTTGCTGGTTTTCCAGCGTGAGCACGTTGATCGTGCGGACCAGTGCCGGCACATCCGCTCGGAGCTGCTCGAGTTCGGTGTTTTTGTTGGCGATCGTGTTCTTGAGCCGGGCGATGGTCTTGCGCAGCCGGTCTTCCACCTCGGAGGGGCCGTCGCGTTCGCGGACGCGCGTGTAGAACTCGATCTTGAGGTCGAGATGTCGTTGGGTGAGTGCGTTGCGGGGGACACCGGCTTCGTGGGCGAGAGCGACGATCGTCAGGGCGCCGTTGGAGTTCTCGGCTGCGCCGGCCAGGATGCGGTCCATCGCAGCGCGGATACGGTCGCGTTCGTCGGGTGCAGGGCTCATCCGGTGGTGTCCTCCAGCATGGTTCGGGTCCGGTCGTGGGTGTCGGCGTAGCCCCGGAGCCGATTGGCGTTGGTGCGCAGACGCTCGGCGACCGGATGGGGCGCGTGGCGTGCGTGGGTCTCGAGGAGGTCAGCGCGGTCGCGGAGCTGGGCGGCGTGCTGGTCGGTGCGGACGGTGTTGCCGCAACCGGGGACACAGTGGTGCAGGCTGGGAGTGTCCTTGATGCCATCGCGGTGGCACAGCGCCTGCTCGCGTTTGTAGTGGCAGAGCAGGAAGGCTTGCGGGTTGTCGTAGATCATGGCGTCCTCGTTCACCAGTAGACGCCGGGCGGTGCGGGCGGTGATGACGGTGCCGGCGAAGCGCGGGGCGGTCGCGGCGGCCGTGATGGCGCGTCGCGCTGCCGGACCAGAAACGCCGCCGCCGCTGTCCAGGTCGTCGTGCAGGTCGGCGACGGTGTCGGCGACCGCGCGGACAGTCTCCATGTCCAGCAGTTCATGAATGCCGCCACGCCCGCGCGAGGCGTAAGCACCGGAGACGGCGGTGCGCAGGTGGCCGTACTGGATGGCCAGGGCGACCAGGCCGTTGGGGCGGCGAGCGATGTGCCAGGCCAGACTTCTGCGGAACCGGGCGGTGCCGATCCGGCCGTGCGGGTCGGCCGGAATCGCCTCGCCCGGCAGGTTGTGCGTGACGGCTTCGGTGTTCACCCAGGCCACGAAGTCCTCGATCCGGTGCCGGATGGCCACCGGTTTCAGCGACCCGGTGCCGGGCCGGTGGTAGCGCACATCGTGAACGCGGCGGTCGAATAGCAGACTCCCGTCGGGGACCATGCGTTCCAGCACGCGGATCGCGTTGACCACGGGTGTGATCGCGACCCAGGGCACGTCGCGTTCGGTACCGGCGGATTGGTGGTTGCCGTCCGCGTCGACGGCGTTCTTGTACTCGTGCGTGCGGATCAAGTGCCTGCCGGCGTTCCCGTCGGCGTTCTCGTCCGTGGTCGGTTTCGGGTCGGGGCAGCAGCCAGTTGTCATGCCCAGAACCTCACCGGTGCGCATCCCGGTCAAGTAGGCGCAGACGATGAAGGCTGCGGTGCCGAGGTGCCGCATCAGCACTGGGGCCTCCGTGAAGTCCAGCGCCTGCCGCCACGGCGCTCCGGCGATCCGGCCGGTGACCGGGACGTTCAGCGGGCACGGCCCTGGCCGCTTCGCGGCGACGGCGGCGAGGCTCTCGCGTTGGTTCAACTTGTCGATCTGGGAACGTGAGGCTCCGGTGATGCCGCCGAGGTAGGTCGCGGCGAGACAAACCTCTCCCCGGATCCGGCTGGCGGGCAACGGGGCTTCTTCGGCGAGCAGCGGAGCGAGGAACGCCTCCAACGCGGCTTTCCCGTGCGGTGTCCCGGTGGTGGCGTGGGCGGCCTCGGTCAGCCGCTGTGTCTCGGCCCAGGCGGCGAGGATGTCCTCGGCCAGGTCGTCGATCATGCGCATCGCCCAGACTAGGAGCGGGCCCATCGTTTGTTCGGCCAGTGGCTCGGTCTCGTTCTCCCCAGTGGTTGTTGTGGCAGCGGGGAGGTAGTCATCGGCTCCGCGTTCGTCCCACGGTGGCTGCCCGATCCCGGTGGGCCGGGCGCACAGCTGGTCGAACGCCCACAGCCGGGTCACCGCGCCCAACGTCTTGTGCGTGTGGCTGCGGTTGGTGTGGCAGCTCAGGAGGTGGTGCCCGTAGGAGTGCAGGACGCTGGTGGTGCAGTCGGCGAGCCGCCGGATGCCGCGAGACTCCAGCCAGATCGCCAGTCGTATCCAGCAAGAGATCGTCTCGTGTATCTGTGCGGCGCTGAGGCGGGAGCGCAGCCGGTTTCCGCGAGTCTGCAGGAACGTGGGCCGCAGCCGGCCGTTGATCATCGTCCAGGTGGCCAGTCGCAGTTCGTCGGCGAACACGGTCGGGCAGTTGCGCCAGTGGATCACCTTTTTGCCGGTGCTGGGGTTGGCCGTCAGCGGGCCGAGCGGCCAGGCGGAATCGGCGTAGCGGGCGTTGAGGTGGGCGTGCATCGCCACGACGAACTGCGGCAGGACCACTGGAGTGCCGGGTTCCGGCAGCGGCAGGAGATAACGGTCGTGGCGGCTGAGGTCCAGGGCGGCGGTCACATGTCCGGTGTCCACGTATCAAGGTCTCCGGTCAGCATGAGGTCGATCAGGTCCCGGTCACTGTCGGTGACCTGGGCTTTCGCTCGGGTCCATACGGTGTCGCCGAGCGTGGTCTTCAGGTCGTCCAGACGGGCGTGGGTCTCGCACCAGTCCGCCTCCCACCCCGCCGGGGCCACGACGGAGCGCAGGTTGTTCACCGCGTGATGCAAGTGGGCGAGCCGGCCGTGGTGGCCAGGATGGATCCGGGCGTTTACGCAACCCAGGCACATCAGGAACGACGCCCCGCAACGACCACCAGCTGCCGGGTAGGGGCTGTGCTCGATATCGGCGCAGTCCGCGGTCGCGGTCTCCACGTCGCCGGGGTCAGGTGCGTCCCGGAGTTCAGCCACCAGCACCGCTCGACGTGCGTGCTCGGTCGCCTCTTCCGCACCGGCTGCGATGATCGCGACCGCGTCGGCCTGGACTCGCTTGTCGGCCAGCACGTAGTGCCTGTCGTGCGTGTCCTGGCTGTTCTGGCCCGGCTCGCGGCGGTCGAGCGCGTTCACCGTCTGCCGTCCCCGCTGGAACGGCGACCCGCGCAACCCCACCGTGCGTGCCCACCGTGCACCGGCGTCGCGATGAACTCCGAAATGGAACGGGCCAATCGGTGGTTGTCGGTCGCCATCGGCGCGTTCCCGACCGGCGACGTGCGTTCGCCAGACGACCAGCAGGTCGATGTCCGGCGCATGGTCGACGACGATGGCGCGAGCAAACCGGGTAGCCGCGAGCGTCTGAGTGATCAGCCGGCCCGGCGAGGCAGCACCGTCATCGGTGACGTTGCGGGTCTCGTAGAAGCGGCCCGCGCCGCGGCGCCGTTTCTCGATCGGGATGCGGTACGTCGGCCGGCCATCCTCCCCGGGGTCGGGCAACGCCCGCGGGACCGCGGCCCGGTCGATCACCGAGAGGTTCCAACCGAACTCCGCCAGCAGCAGCACCCCGAGCGCCGTGGCCTCCATACGGGACAGAAACAGCCGCTGCCACGTCACCGCCGCGGCCATCCCCCCGAACGCCGTCCGGTACTTGTAGACGATGCCCTGCCCGCCTCTCGTGCGGTGGCCGGGGTGGCGGATGAGGTCGCCGGTGCGGGCGAGGATGTCCAAGGCTTCGCCGAGCGCCCAATCGCGGCTGCCCTCGGTGAACTCGCCCGTCTGCCAGCGGTGCAGGTGGGCGGCGTTGTGCTCGATCCGCAGCAACGCAGCACGGAACATACGCCGAGCAGCGAGCTTGATCCGATCGAACTCGGCCTCGCTGTAGGACTGCGTCCCACTGCGGGGCCGCTGAGCGCGCCGGGCCAGCGTGTCCGCGATCGGCCCCGTCTGCAGCCGGGGATCTGTGCGCAGCAGGCTGGTGACCGCGGTGAACGTGGTGTAGCCACCCGCGGTGGTCAGCACGTTCTCTCGCCATCGCTCGATCATGTGGGCGGTCAGTTCGTCCACGTCGCGCGGTGGCCGTACCTGTTGGGACAGGAAGGTCGTGAACGTCTGAAGCTGCCGCCAGTACATTGTGGAGCTGGCGTGCACGGTCCAATGGTGCGGGGTACAGCGGGCCGCGAACAGCGCGGCCAGCGAGCGCTGCATCGGCTCGGCGACCAGCAACGCCGTGAAGTCGTACTCCCGGACCCGGCCAGCACTGTTGTAGTGGTGCACGACTAGGCCATCCGGGGCGACATACTTCGGGCGGGCATGGTCAGCCAACGGCAGAGACGCCTGGCGCCCACGGCCACTCACACGCTCCCACCGGACGCAGGCCGCATGCGATCGTCGAGGTCCTGGATGCCTTCGGACTCTCGCGCGATCCGCGCGAACACCGCGTCCAGTTCGGGCATCGGCGCTGCCGCCAGCTCGGTCGCACCGGCCAGCATCGACCGCAGCTGCAGGTCCGCCACGGGAGCCAGATACCGATCCACAGTGGTCTCCCGCGACGCGTGGCCCAGCAAGCACTGCACCATGAACCACGGATCCCCATACAGCTGCCGGAAATCCCGCCGTTCCTCCGGACTCAGCCCGTACTTCAGGTCCATCAGGGTGTTCAACACCACCAACATGTACAGCGCGAACGAGTGCCGCGCCGAGTGCGGCGTCGCGTAAGGAGCGAACACCTGGTGAGGATCGAAGCCCATCCGGTTCGGCGGGGTCAGCACCCGCTCGCAGCGTTGGTTCGCGGCGGCGAACACCCCCTCCCACGAATGCACCTGGAACGGCAGGCCCTGTTCGTTAAGCCACAACCACAACGGCTCCAACCCCCGCGAACCCTCAATGAACAATCCCATCCGCTCCCGCGCCGTCAGATCATCCAGCGCCCGCTCACCCGTGACGCCCGCCTCGTCACGCCAGCGCACCACCGGCTTGCGGCCCCGGGTCACCTCGGTAACCACTCGCCTGCCCGGCAGCCGGTCGTAGCGCCCCTTCCGCTGTGCCTGGCGCACGACCCACGCACGCGAGGACTCCATATACGCGTCGATCTCCCCGACCGCGTCGGCGGCGACGTAGAACGTGCGCGGCTTCTTCGACCGCGTCACCTCGGCGGCGACCTTGCCGCGGTAGTAGCGGGCAACGTCCACCTGCCGCGCCGGCACCTCGAACGTCAACAGCGACCCGCCCTCCGCCCGCCGCAGCCCCGAGGTAACCAGCAGCCGCACGAACGCCACGTTGCGGTCCTCCAACCGGCCCACCCAACCCGGTTCCGGAACCCCGTCACGGGTATGGCCACGGAGCCCGACATCGATCCACCGCCGCCACGTCCGCGGCGTCAGCCAATGGACATTGCTTGGCCGCGCGTCCTTGGCCCTGGCGACTGGCACCGACAGCACCACGCCTTCACGACCGACCACCTGCTTCATCGCCACCGGACTGCGCCGCACGTGACCGTTGCCAACCGCCCACCGGTACAAGCTGGCGAACGCCGCCAGCTCGCGATCCCACTTCGAGCCACCGACCCGCACCGGATTCCGCTCCGCGAATCGGCGCCAGTGCTCGTAATCCTCCACATCCCTCTCCGTCGCCACCGTCCACACCTGACCGCGGCCGGACAAGAACGTCAGAAACAAGCTGATGTCCGTGGCGTAGTTCCGCCGCGTCTCCGTCGTGTACTCGCGGAACCTTTTCGACTGCCCGTACTGACTCAACAGCGGATCCACGCGATACTCCGGCGACAGGAAGACCGGATCCCCCGCCCGTATCCCCGCCTCGTCTTCGCGCGCCGCCAGATCCGCCCAGTCCGCCAGCACCTGTCGTCGTACCCCGCCACGCACCGCATCCCACGGCACCCAGAACACCCGCCAGCCCGCCACGCCACCATCCCTCTCGAAGTGGATCAACACACGCATTCAATAGGGAACTGCGGTGGCGCGGCCAAGGGCGTAGCGTCGCCTTCACCTACACCGACGGCCGCCTGGTGTCCGATTCGCTGCACCTGTGCGGTTTCGTGTACCTGGTCGGCGAGGACGAAGGCGAACTCAGCGGCCCGATCACCCCGACGGCCTGGTTACGCTCCACTGGGACCGCGACCAAGCCGTGAACCCCGACGCGCTGGGCGGTGTCCTCGACCAGCCGCGCGTCACCACCTGGTCCGGAATCACCCTCGCCGGTAACGAGTCCCACGACGGCCTGTGGCTCGGCCTGACCGTCACCGACCCACGCGTAT
Source organism: Actinophytocola sp. (assembly GCF_035762905.1). Taxonomy (GTDB): domain Bacteria; phylum Actinomycetota; class Actinomycetes; order Mycobacteriales; family Pseudonocardiaceae; genus DASYTH01. Next base: position 41,690 of record NZ_DASUCC010000111.1, on the reverse strand, counting down.
GCCGGCTCAAGGTCCACGCCGACGTCCCACCCGAGACATGCGATCCGGTACCCGGATGGTGGCGCATGGCGCTGGTCGACCGCGGCACGCTGGTCTACCTCACCACCCGCCGCCTTAAGACCGGTGACGAGGCGTGCCGGGAGCTAGGCGCGATCGGCCACGGCCGCCCCGAGCTCACGGAGTACCTGGGCGACGAGATCCGGACTTGGGCCCCCGAACGCGACCTACACGCGCCCACGCTCATCGTGTACCCGGCGGACACCCCCGACAGCGAGTTGGCCGGCCCCGCCACCGACAAGACCCACAGCAGATTCGTCCTCACCGACACGCTGTCCGCAACATTGTGACGATGCGCGACAAGGATCCCATCGCCAAGGCTTCGCCGCGTCCAGTGAGGGGCAATCGGTCAGCCTCCTCGGACAGGCGAATCGACCATGTGCGTGCTCAAGATCCGCAGCGAGCTGACTGAATCTGCGGGTACCAGTACCAGTCCGGGTACCGGTACCGCGACCAACGTTCCAGTAACCAACTTGCCGGCTCGGTACTGTCCAGTGCTCAGCCACGCCACATCCGACCTGCGCGGGGCTCACAGCAGCGTTAATCGTCCCAGTAGCTGGCGCGGAGGTACCCGCCAATGTCGAAGCTTGGACCCAGGTCGTCGCTGCTGACCTCAAAATGCTGGGATGGTAGCCCTACCTCGGCCAACTCCTGGGTGCCGTGGAGCTGCAGCTTGCACACCATGCAGAAGAAGGCCCGGGGGCCGAGCCTCAGCTGCGAGTACGGCACCTCGATGGTGTCGTAGTGGCCACCGCCCAGCGGCTCGACGTCGTAGTCAACCTCCGCGCTGACATCCAGTTCCCCGAAGAGCCTCGCCTTAGACCGACACTCGGGGCACTCGGCCTCGATGCCTTCGCCCCCGGTGACGAAGTCGTCCGGGTCGAGGGACCATCGCTGGTCCTCCAGCTCGTGAGCGGCCTTCTCGAAAGCCGTATCGCCAAGGGCCTCTTCCAGTCGGGTCAGCCGCGTGCGGGCCGTGGCCATCTTGGCGGCAACCTGCCGAGAGATCTCCGTTTTCCGCTCGTCGAGGAGCACTTCGACCGTACGAACGTGCCGCCCGAAGAAGTCCGTTCGCTCGATCCCCAGCCGCTCCAACAGCACTCCGAGGATGGCGAGACAGTCGAGCAGGACATACCGCAACTCCCCGCCAGAACCTACGTGAACCGCCCCATTCCGGACGTCAACGATGCGCTTCTGGCGATCCTTCGCCACCGGCAGATCGCCGAGCAGCTTGATCAGGCGGTTCAGCACAATCTGCAGGCCGACCGTCTTGACGCCCTTGGTCGCCAGGTCAGGATGGGTGGCGAGCAAGAACAGCGCCGTCTCGTGCTGGTCGTTCAGCTGGACCAGCAGCACGGGGTTCTCCCGCCATAAAGTCGCCTTCCCAAGCAGCTCCACAGCCATAGGCGCCATCAGGGCCACTTTCGGCTGGTCACCCTCGCTCCAGGCGTCGAGAGCCTCGCCGATCCAGCGCTCCGCGCCGGTGATGAGCACCTTCTCGGAAGTCGCCCTCCCATCAGGTGCGACGGCAGGGCTGGGAGCCGGCTCAGGCTCAGGCGCGGGTGATGCAGTCACGCCACGAGCATGTCATCACGCCATCGCGGCGGTGCGAACGACCGTTGCCAACTGGGAAGACACCCGCTCGGCGTGTCCCGCCCGCCACTCGCGTCCCCCGGAGTTAATCTGTTGTTATCGACGTGTCGAAGAAGTTGATTCCGTACTCGTGCGCCCGATCCATGATCCCATGACTGTCCTCTTCGGACGTATGCGGCCCGAAGTTCATGGTGCCCAGCACAAGCCGGGATACGGACAGACCGGTGCGGCCGAGATTCGTGTACTCCATGAGAGCCAACCTACCCCTGGAGTTGCTCCAGAACTGTGCCCGAAAGGCCATTCCCGCTCCGGGCGCCGGTTTGGAACACTGTCGCGGCATGGGCGACACCGTGTTGGCGGTGCTGCGCGACCCCCTGTTCGCCGTGGCGCTGAGCCTTGTCCTCGCCATCCTGGCCAGCCGGGTCGGTGGCTGTGTGGTCAAGCTTCTGCTCGGCGTGGGAGCCGTGGCGGCGTTCATCTGGCTGCTGGTCCGGTTCGAGCCGTTCGAGAACGTCGTGGTCGCGATCATCGGCGTCCTCGGCACCCTGCTGGTCATCCTGCTGATCTGCATCGCGGTCGTGGCCCTCGCCGCCATCTTCGCGGTGCACGCCATGCACCGCACCGCCGCGTCCGGCACCCCTGGCCGCCGCCCGCTCGCCTTCCCCCGCCCCGCCGGCCCGGTCACCGACCGCTCCATCCTCGGCCGCCTCGAAGCCCGTCACTCCCGGGTCGCCGAACTGGAAACCCACCTCGTCACCATCATCGAAGCCGTCTTCGACATCGAAGACGACCGCCTCACCCGCATGATCGGCAACATCACCCGGGCCTTCTTCTCCGGCCTGTCCCCCTACCGCGCCGACCTCACCCGCCTGCACACCGAGATCAACGCTCAGCTACTCGACCTCGCCGGCGAACTCCCGCCCCACTTCACCGGCGTGGACTCCCTCCGCCTGCGCACCATCGCCGCCACCCGCTCCTACCTGCTGACCAAATCCGAGTGGGACGAATGGTCCGAATCCCACGGCACCGGCTTCGCCTACCTCTTCCTCCGCCTGCTCTGCCTGCACCGCGACTGGCGCCACATCGGCACCATCATCTCCAAATGCCAACACACCACCGCCCTCCTCGACGAATGCCTCGCCTCACTCTGACCGAAAGGTTGCCTTCACCGGACGCGTTCGCCCTGGTGGTAGACGGAGTGGGTGAGGGGGACGCCGGGGCGGTAGGCGAGGTGGGTGGCGGAGGGGGCGTCGAGGATGTGGAGGTCGGCGCGGGAGCCGGGGCGGAGGATGCCGACCTCCTGCTCGCGGCGCAGGGCGCGGGCGCCGGCCCAGGTGGCGGCGCGGATGGCTTCGGGGACGGTCATCCGCATTTGCAGGACGGCGGTGGCGACGCAGAAGGACATGGAGGTGGTGTAGGAGGAGCCGGGGTTGCAGTTGGAGGCCAACGCGACGGTGGCGCCGGCATCGAGGAGCGCGCGGGCGTCGGGGAGCGGGGCGCGGGTGGACAGGTCGCAGGCGGGCAGCAGGGTGGCGACGGTGTCGGACGAGGCCAGAGCGTCCACATCGGACGGTGTGAGGTGCGTGCAGTGGTCGACGCTGGCGGCGCCCAGCTCGACCGCGAGCCGGACGCCGGGGCCGGGGCCGAGCTGGTTGCCGTGCACGCGCAGACCGAGACCGTGGGCGCGGGCGGCGAGCAGGACGGCGCGGGACTGGTCCTCGTCGAACGCGCCGGTCTCGCAGAACACGTCGGCCCAGCGCACCAGCGGTGCGACGGCGGTGAGCATCTCCCCGCACACCAGGTCCACGTAGTCGTCGGCGGCCAGTTCGGGCGGAACCAGGTGGGCGCCGAGGAAGGTGACCTCGTCGGCCTGTTCGGCGGCCAGGGTGGCCGAGCGCACCTCGTCGGCGACGGTCAGGCCGTAGCCGGTCTTGGTCTCCACATACGTCGTGCCGGCGGCGCGCGCCTCGGCCACATGGCGGCGCAGACCCGCGGCGAGAACCTCGGCGGACGCGGCCCGGGTGGCGGCCACGGTGGTCGCGATTCCGCCTGCGGTGTAGGGCTTTCCGGCCATCCGGGCGGCGAACTCGGCGGTCCGGTCACCGGCGAAGACCAGGTGCGTGTGGCTGTCCACCCAGCCCGGCAGCACCGCCCGGCCGGCCAGGTCCACGTGCTCGTCGGCGGCCGGGGCGCGTGCAGCCGGCCCGACCCAGACCACCCGGTCGCCCTCGATCACCAGTGCCGCACCGGAAAGCTGGCCCAGCTCGTCGTCGTTGGTGGTCAGCTCACCGATCCCGGTGAGCAGCAGGGTCATTCCCACAGCCTCCCGATCGCGGCGTCGAGCAGCTCGCCCACGTCGCCGAGCTTCTCGTGCCGGCCGTCCCGGGCGATCACCTGACCGCGGGAGACCACGGTGTGCACGTCCGCGCCGGTCGCGGCGAGCAGCACCTGGTCCGGCGCACAACCCGCGGTGCGCACCGAATCCGTGCGTACCGCGACGAGATCCGCGTACGAGGCGGACCAGCCGAGCGCGTTGTGCCCGGCGGAGGTCAGCGCGATGGTCAGCTCGACCGGAGCGAACCGGCCGCGCCGTCCCGTGCGGAGCCGCTCGCCGTGCTCGAGCGCCCGCGCCTCGAGGAACGGATCGACCACGGCGTGCTGGTCGCTGCCGAGCACGATCGGGCAGCCGGCGTCGGCCAGCTCGCGTGCCGGTCCGATCCCGTCGGCCAGATCCGCCTCGGTGGTCGGGCACAGGCAGGCGTTGACCCGCGCCGACCCGAGCAGCTGAATGTCCCGTGTGGACAGATGAGTGGCGTGCACGGCCGTGGTGCGCGCGGACAGCACGCCGGCCCCGGCCAGCAGCTCGGTCGGCGAGCACCCGTAGGCCGCCTGGCAGGCCTCGTTCTCCGCCGGCTGCTCGGACAGGTGGACGTGCAGCGGCCGGCGCACGTCCGACGCGGCGACCGCGGCCAGGTCGGTACGCGGCACCGCCCGCACCGAGTGGATCGCGGCCCCGACGACCATGGTCTCGTCGCCGCGCAGGGCCGACACCCGCTCCGCCCAGGCCAGCACCGAGCCGTCGGAGAACCGTTGCTGCTCAGCGGAAACCGGCGTCTCGATGCCGCCGGCCAGGTAGCAGGTGTCCAGCAAGGTCAGCCGGATTCCGGCCTCCGCCGCGGCCGCGCGCAGCGCCTCGGCCATCGCGTTGGGGTCGTTGTATCGGGCCCCACCCGGCGCATGGTGCAGGTAGTGGAACTCCCCGACGCAGGTGAAGCCGGCCACCGCCAGTTCCGCGTAGACGGCCCTGGCCAGCTCGAGGTAACCGTCCGGGTCGAGTTTCCTCGCCAGCGCGTACATGCCCTGCCGCCAGGTCCAGAAGGTGCCGCCCGCGGTGTGCGTGCGGCCCCGCAGCGCCCGGTGGAAGGCGTGCGAGTGCACGTTGGCGAACCCGGGAAACACCAAGCCGGACAATCGATGCGCGTCCGCAGGCGGACTGTCGGTGATCGACATCCGGCCGATCGTGCCGTCCTCGTTCACCGCGACCAGCACGTGGTCGCGCACGCCGGTCGGCTGCCACAGCCGCTCACACCAGAAGTCGGTCATGATGATCGCGCCAGGTGCTCGAGCACGGACGCCAGCGCCACCGCGCCGGCCTCGCAGTCGGCCGGCTCGGCATGCTCTGCGGGCGCGTGGCTCACGCCGGTCGGGTTGCGCACGAACAGCATCGCGGCCGGAACGTGCGCGGCAAGCACCCCGGCGTCATGCCCGGCGCCGGTCGGCAGGGCCGGTACGCCGCCGAGCATCCGGGACAGGTCGTCGCGCAGCGCCGGGTCGAAGATCACGGTGTCACCGTAGGACTCCTCGGTCACGGTCACCGCGCAGCCCTCGTCGGCCGCGGCCACGGTCGCCGCCGAGGTGATCTTCTCGACCAGATCCCTTGTGCTCGCGTCGTTCTCGGCACGTGCGTCCAGCCATACGTCCACAGTGGACGCGATGACATTGGTGCCGCCCGGGTTGGGCACCAGCCGGCCGACCGTCGCCCGGGCTCCGCCGGTCGCGGCCCGGCGCGCGGCCAGGACCAGCTGGGAGGCCGGCAGCATCGGGTCCCTGCGGTCGGCGATCGGGGTTGCGCCGGCATGATTTCCCTCGCCGGTGAACCGGAACCGCCACCGGCCGTGGGCCATGATCGAACTGGCGACACCGACCGGCGCGTCCAGCTCGATCAGCCCGCGCCCCTGCTCCACATGCAGCTCGATGAAGCAGCCGATCCGGGACAGCGCCTCGGTGTCCCGCCCGAAGGCCGCCGGGTCGAACCCGGCGGTCTCCGCCGCGTCGGCCAGCGTCACCCCGCTGTTGTCGGTCAGCCCCAGCGCCGCCGCCGGATCGAGCGAACCGGTCAGCAGCCGGCTGCCCAGGCACGGCACCCCGAACCGGCCGCCCTCCTCCTCCGCGAACACCACGACGGCGAGCGGTTTGGCCGGCTGGAATCCCTTGCTCCGCATGGCCTCCACCGCGGCGAGGGCGGACACCACGCCGAGCGGGCCGTCGAACGCGCCACCGCCGGGCACCGAGTCCAGGTGGCTTCCGGTGACCACCGCATCGGGGCCCGGATCACCCCACCAGGCCCAGATGTTGCTGTTCCGGTCCACCTCGACGTCCAGCCCGCACCACCCGGCCTCCGCGATGAACCAGTCGCGCAGTTCCAGCTCGGCCTTGGCGAAACCGTGCCGCGAGTAGCCGCCCCGGCCCCGATCCGTTCCGACGCCGGAGATCGTCCGCAGCAGGCCGGTCGTGGTCATGACCCGGCCATGGGGATGGTCAGGCCCTTCCCGGCCGCGACCTCTGCCGCCCGGTCGTAACCGGCATCGACATGCCGCAGAACCCCCATCGCGGGGTCGTTGGTGAGCACGCGTTCGATTTTATGACCGGCGAGCTGCGTCCCGTCGGCCACGGTGACCTGACCGGCGTGGATGGACCGGCCGATGCCCACGCCGCCGCCATGGTGGATGGACACCCAGCTCGCTCCGGACGCGGTGTTCACCAGGGCGTTGAGCAGCGGCCAGTCGGCGATCGCGTCCGAACCGTCGGCCATCGCCTCGGTCTCCCGGTAGGGCGAGGCGACCGAGCCGCAGTCCAGATGGTCGCGGCCGATCACCACCGGCGCGGACAGCTCGCCGCGGGCAACCATCTCGTTGAACCGGACCCCGGCCTGCTCCCGCTCGCCGTAGCCGAGCCAGCAGATTCGGGCCGGAAGTCCCTGGTAGGCAACGCGTTCGCCAGCCAGGCGGATCCACCGGGCCAGCGCGGCATTGTCCGGGAACAACTCCAGGATGGCCCGGTCGGTGGCGGCGATATCGGCCGGGTCGCCCGACAGCGCTGCCCATCGGAACGGACCCTTGCCCTCGCAGAACAGCGGACGGACGTAGGCGGGCACGAAGCCGGGGAAGTCGAACGCCCGCTCGCAGCCGCCGAGCCTGGCCTCGCCCCGGATCGAGTTGCCGTAGTCGAACACCTCGGCGCCCGCGTCGAGAAAGCCGATCATGGCGTCCACATGCTCGGCCATGGAGTCCCGCGACCGGTCGGTGAACTCGTCCGGCTTGGCTGCCGCGTAGTCGTGCCAGTCCTCGAGTGACACGCCCTTTGGCAGATATGCCAACGGATCGTGCGCCGACGTCTGGTCGGTGACGACGTCCACCTCGACCCCACGGCGCAACAGTTCGGGCAGCACCTCGGCGGCGTTGCCGATCACCGCCACGGACAGCGCCCGGCCGGCCCGTTTGGCGGCGGTGACCCGCGCGACCGCGTCGTCCAGGTCGTCGGCGACCTCGTCCAGGTACCGGGTCGCCACCCGGCGCCGGGCCCGCTCGGGGTCCACCTCGACGCACAGTGCGACGCCCTCGTTCATGGTGATCGCCAGCGGCTGCGCACCGCCCATCCCGCCCAACCCGGCGGTCAGCGTCAGCGTGCCGCGCAGCGAGCCGCCGAACCGCTTGTCCGCCACCGCCGCGAACGTCTCGTAGGTTCCCTGCAGGATCCCTTGCGTGCCAATGTAGATCCACGACCCGGCGGTCATCTGCCCGTACATGGTCAGGCCGAGCGCCTCCAGCCGGCGAAACTCCGGCCAGGTCGCCCAGTCGCCGACCAGGTTGGAGTTGGCGATCAGCACCCGCGGCGCCCATTCGTGGGTGCGCAGCACGCCGACCGGCTTGCCGGACTGCACGAGCAGCGTCTCGTCCTCGCGCAGTTCGGTGAGCTCCCGGGTGATCGCGTCGAAGCTCGCCCAGTCCCGGGCCGCCTTGCCGGTGCCGCCGTAGACGACCAGGTCGTCCGGGCGCTCGGCCACCTCCGGGTCCAGGTTGTTGTGGAACATCCGCAGCGCGGCCTCGGTCGGCCAGCTCCGCGCGGTCAGCGTGCCGCCGCGGGCCGCGCGAACGGTTCTCGTCATGGCAGTCCTCCGGTTCGGATCAGGTCTTCGGCGGCGGCGATCTCGGGCGCGAGGTGCCGGTCCGGGCCGGGGCCGGGCACCCGGGCGCGCAGCGCGGCGACCGCGGCGGCAGTGCCCGGCGCCGGGGTCAGCGGCGCGCGCAGGTCCAGCGCACGGGCGGCGGTGAGCAGCTCGACCGCCAGCACCGTGGTCAGCCCGTCGATCGCCCGGCGCAGCTTGCGGGCCGCCGACCAGCCCATGGACACGTGATCCTCCTGCATGGCGGAGCTGGGAATCGAGTCGACCGACGCGGGCACGGCCAGGCGTTTGAGCTCGGCGACGATGCCGGCCTGGGTGTACTGGGCGATCATGTGGCCGGAGTCGACGCCGGGATCGTCGGCCAGGAACGGCGGCAGTCCGTGCGAGCGGGCCACGTCGAGCATCCGGTCGGTGCGCCGCTCGGCCATGCTGGCCAGGTCCGCGACCGGGATGGCCAGGAAGTCGAGCTGGTAGGCCACCGGCGCGCCGTGGAAGTTGCCGTTGGACTCCACCCGGCCGTCCGGCATGACCACCGGGTTGTCGATGACGGCGGCGAGCTCACGGTCGGCGACCAGTGCGGCGGCGGCCAGCGTGTCCCGCGCCGCACCGTGCACCTGGGGGGCGCAGCGCAGCGAGTAGGCGTCCTGCACCCGGTTGCAGTCCGGGGTCCGGTGACTGGCCACGATCGCCGAGTCGGCCAGCAGCGCGGTCATTCGAGCGGCCGACACGGCCTGGCCGGGGTGCGGACGCAGCGCCTGCAGGTCGGGTGCGAACACCCGGTCGGTGCCGAGCAGCGCCTCCACGCTCATCGCGGCGGTGAGGTCGGCGACGTCCAGCAGCCGGTGCAGGTCGGCAAGGGCGAGCACCAGCATCCCGAGCATGCCGTCGGTTCCGTTGATCAGCGCGAGGCCCTCCTTCTCGACCAGCGCTACGGGGTCGATTCCCGCCTCCAGCAAGGCATCCGCGGCCGGACGGCGGGCACCCTCCGCGTCGAACACCTCGCCCTCACCCATCAGCGCGAGCGCGACGGCGGACAGTGGAGCCAGGTCGCCGGAGCAGCCCAGCGAGCCGTACTCCGGCACCACCGGAACGATCCCGGCGTTCAGCAACGCGCCCAATCCGTCCACAATGGACGTTCGGACGCCGGTACGGCCGGTGGCCATCGTGCGCAGCCGCAACAACATCAGCGCGCGCACCACCTCGGGCTCGACGGCCGGGCCGGCGCCCGCGGCGTGCGAACGGATCAGCGAGCGTTGCAGCGCGGCCCGCCGCTCGGCCGGGATGTGCCGGGTGGCCAGCGCGCCGAAGCCGGTGGACACCCCGTAGGTCGGGGTCGTCGCGTGCGCCAGCCGCTCGATGTGGGCACGGGACTTGGCCACCGCGTCCAGCGCCGTCCCGGTCAACTCGACCGCGGCCCCGTCCCGGGCGACCGCAACCACCTGCTCGCGGGTCAGCGGCCCGCCGTCGACGAGTACGGGTTCAGACATGCCCTCATCCCACCCCGCCATCCGGAGTTGCACGACCCGGGAACGGGTGACAGCGTCTGGTATCCCAGACAGGAGGCTCCGGTGGGTGCCAGTAGCGACGTTCCGGCCCTGCGCCGCGGTCTCGCGGTGCTCCGGCTGCTGGCCGGCAAGGCCGGTCCGGTCACCGCCAGCTCGGTGGCTCGCGAGTTGGCCCTGCCCCGGTCGACGACCTACCACCTGCTGTCCGAGCTGGCCGCCGCCGGCTTCGTCACCCACCTGCCGGACGACCGCCGCTACGCCCTCGGCCTGGCCGCGTTCGAGCTCGGCTCCGCCTACCTGCGCCACGATCCGCTCGAACGGCTGGCCAAACCGGTCCTGCGCCGGCTGATCGAGCACACCGGCCAGACCGCGCACCTCGGCGTGCTGCACGGCCGCGAGACCCTCTACCTGATCCGCGAGCAGCCACCCAACCCCTACCTCACCGTGACCGACGTCGGCGTCCGGCTGCCCGCCCAACTCCCGGCGTCCGGCCGCGCCATGCTCGCGCACCTGCCCGCCGCGCAGGTCCGCGCCCTGTTCCCGACCCGGGACAGCTTCGTCGACCGCACCGGCCGCGGCCCCGCCAACCTGCCGGCGCTGCGCCGCCTGCTGGCCGCCGACCGCCGCCGCGGCTGGGCCGTCGAGGACGGCTACATCACCCCCGGCTTCGCCTCCGTCGCCGCCCCGGTCTTCGACCACGGTGGCCGCCCGATCGCCGCCATCAGCACCACGTTCCCGCACCGCTGCGACCCCGAATGCACCGAAACCTGGCCCACCCTCGCCACCGAAACCCGCCGCGCCGCCACCGACCTCACCACCCGCCTCCGCTGACCCCGGCGCCGCCGACGAACCCAACGTTCACCACACCCGCCCCCCGCAACTCAACTGCCCGAACCCAGAACACAGCTGCGCGAACCGAGAACTCGGCTGCCCGAACCCGCAACTCAGCTGCCAGAACCCGGAACTCAGGTGCTCGAACCGGGATCCGGCTGCCAGAACCGCAACTCAACTGCCCGAACCCCGAACTCCGCCGCCCAAACCCGCAACTCAACTGCCCGAACCCCCGAACTCCGCCGCCTAAACCCGCAACTCAACTGCCCGAACCCCCGAACTCCGCCGCTCCAACCCGGAACTCGGGTGCTGGAATCCGGAACTCGCCGAGGCTTCGCGTGCCCTCGGCGAGTTGCCGGGTCCGGTTCGGTGAGTTGCCGGGTCCGGCAGCCGAGTTGCTGACTTGGGCAGTCGGGTTGCCGCGACGCGCCGGATCCGGCTGCTGGCCGGCCGCGCGGCGGCCGGCCAGCAGGCGGACATCGGGTCAGCTGATGCCGGCTGAGGCGAGCCAGTCGGCGGCGACCTTCGAGGCGTCCGGCTTGTCCGGGGCGGACAGCTTGGCGTTGAGGTCGATCAGGATCTCGGTGGTGAGCTTGGCCGAGATCGCGTTGAGCACCTGCTTGACCTCGTCACTGGCCTTCGCCGAGTTGATCAACGGAACCACGTTCTGCGCGGCGAAGTTGTTCTTGGGGTCGTCGAGCACCACGAAGTTGTTCACGGTGATCGCCGGATCGGTGGTGAACAGGTCGGCCGCCTGCACCACGTTGGTCTTCAACGCGTTGACGGTCAGCGGTCCACCGGTGTCCAGCGGCCGGAACTCCTTGAACTCCAGGTCGTAGTTCTTCTTGAAGCCGGGCAGGCCATCCGGCCGGTTCGCGATCTCCGGCGGCCCACCGAAGATCACCTCGCCGGCGTGCGCCTTGAGATCCTCGATCGACTTCAGGCTCCACCTGTCCGCGGTCTCCTTGGTGACCACGATCGCGTCCTTGTCCTCCGCCGAGGACTTCTCCAGCACGGTCAGGTTCGGCGGCAACGCCTTCTGCAGCGCCGCATACACGTCGTCCGGACCGGTCTCGGTGGCGGACTTGTTGACGTGCTGCAGTAACACGCCGGTGTACTCCGGCATCAGGTCGATCGATCCGTCCTGCAGGCCCGGGTAGTAGGTCTCCCGGTTGCCGATGTTGAGCTTCTTCTCGATCGTGATGCCCTTCTTCGCCAGCGCAGCGGCGTAGATCTCGGCGAGCACCACGTTCTCCGGGAAGTTCGCCGAGCCGACGATGATCTTGTCGGGCTTCGCCACCGGGCCACCGGAACCGGTGGGCTGCTGGGCCGGCTCGTTGGCCGTGGGGTCGGAGGAACCCCCGCAAGCCGTCATGGTGAGCGCCGCGACGACCGCGGTCGCCACACCGGCGAATAGGCGTTTGTTCAAGGGTTTCTCCTCACGAGATAGCAACTTCCGTCTTCTCGACCGGTTTTGTCCGAACGCGAGTCTCGCGCCGGCTGAACTTGCGGTTGCGCAACCCGGGCGACACCACGAGCCGCTGCACGCCGGCCAGGGTCAGCTCCACCACGATGGCCAGCGCGGCGATCAACACGGCGCCGCCGGCCATCATCGTGTAGCCCTCCAGCGTGCCGAACCGCTGGCCGTCGATCACGTACCGGCCGAGGCCACCCAGCCCCATGTACGCGGCGATGCTGGCCGTGGCGATCACCTGCAGCGTGGCCGTCCGCAGCCCGCCGAGCATCAGCGGCAGCGCGATCGGAACCTCCACCCGCCAGACGATGTCCCGCTCCCGCATGCCCATGCCGCGGGCGGCGTCCACCACCTCCGGATCCACGTTGCGCAGCCCCGAGTACGTGCCGGCCAGCAGCGGCGGGATGGCCAGCGCCACCAGCACGATGGTCAACGCCTGCAGGGCAAGGGCCACACCCATGGCCAGCACGAGCAGGATCACCAGGCCCAGTTCCGGCAGCGCCCGGAACCAGTTCGCCACGCCGACGACCAGGAAGCCGCCGCGCCCGGTGTGGCCGACGTAGATGCCGATCGGAACGGCGATCATGACCGCGAACACGATCGCCAGTCCGGTATAGGTCAGATGCTCCAGGATCCGAGCCGGGATGCCGAGATCGCGGAAGTTCTTCTGCCAGTTCTCCGGGTCGGTCAGCCAGGCCCACACCAGTTCGAAGACGTTCACCGGCGCACCGTCCCGGCCCGGGCCCTGGTCCACGGCGTGAGCAACCGGCCGAGGAGCACCAGCAGCCCGTCGACGATCAGCGCCAGCAACACGATCAGCACGATGCCCGCGATGATCTCCGCGTAGTTCGGCGGAGTGAGCTGGGCCCCGGCGGTCAGATAGAGCCCGAGCCCGCCGACGCCGATGATCGCGCCGACACTGACCAGGCTGATGTTGGACACCGCCGCCACCCGCACCCCGGCGACCAGCACCGGTACCGACAGCGGGAACTCCACCGCGAAGAACCGCCGGGTCGGGCCGTAGCCGATCGCGGTCGCCGCGGCGATGACGTCCTTCGGGGTGGCGTCCAACGAGTCGGCGACCGAGCGGACCAGCAGCGCGACGGTGTAGATGGTCAGCGCCGCCTGCACGTTGATCGGATCGAGGATCCGGGTGCCGAGCACCAGCGGCATCAGCACGAACAGGGCCAGCGACGGGATCGTGTACAGCAGGCTGGACACCGGCACCAGGATCGCCCGCGCGGTGCGCCAGTGGTGCGCCACCCAGCCGAGCGGGATCGAGATCAGCAGTCCGACCAGCACCGGAATCAGCGCAAGGCCGAGGTGCACCCAGGAGGTGGCGAGCAGTTCTTCGATGTGGTCCCAGATCCACCTCATATCGGGACCTCGCCGCTGTCCCGGGCCGCGGCGAGGGCCCCGAGCACGGTGTCCGCGCTGATCCCGCCGACGACGGCCCCGGCGGCGTCCACCGCGATCCCCAGCCGGGCCGGGGAACTGAGCGCGGCGTCGAGCGCGTTGCGCAGCGTGCCGGCGGTGCCGCCGCCCTCCGCGTCCACCCGGTAGAGCGTGCCGCCGGAGATCAGGTCGTCGGACCCGACCGCGTCCGATGAGTCCATAGCGGACAGTACGTCCTCGGACACCCAGCCGAGCGGCCGGCCGCTCTCGTCCACGACCACCGCCCAGCCGTCGGTCAGCTTCGCCCGCGCCTCGGACACCGGCGTACCGACCGGTACCCGCGCCACCGGGGCCAGATCGATCCCTTTGGCGGCAAGGAATCCCAGCGCCCGGTAGCCGCGGTCGCGACCGATGAAGGAGGACACGAACTCGTCGGCCGGCTTGGCCAGCAGCGCGGCCGGGCTGTCGTACTGCGCAAGCACCCCGCCGACCCGGAACACGGCGACCCGGTCGCCCAACTTGATCGCCTCGTCGATGTCGTGCGTGACGAACACGATCGTCTTGTCCAGCTCGGACTGTAACCGCAGCAGTTGTTGCTGCAGGTCGTCCCGCACGATCGGGTCGACCGCGCTGAACGGCTCGTCCATCAGCAGCACCGGCGGATCGGCGGCCAGCGCCCGGGCCACCCCGACCCGTTGCTGCTGACCGCCGGACAGCTGCGCCGGATACCGCTTGGCCAGCCCTGCGGGCAAACCCACCAGGTCGAGCAGTTCCGTGGCCCGGGACCGGGCGGCGCGCCGGCCGGCGCCGGTCAGCACCGGCACGGTGGCCACGTTGTCCAGCACCGTGCGGTGCGGGAAAAGCCCGGCGTGCTGGATGACGTAGCCGATGCCGCGGCGCAGCCGGGCCGGCTGCGACTCGCGGACATCCTTGCCGTCCAGCAGAATCCGGCCCGCGGTCGGGTCGATCATCCGATTGATCATGCGCAGCGACGTGGTCTTCCCGCAGCCGGACGGCCCGACGAACACGGTGATCCCACCGTCTTCGACCGTCAGATCCAGGTTGTCGACGGCGACCGTGCCGTCCGGATACCTCTTGGTCACGGCCTGGAACTCGATCACTCGAGGCTCCCGCAGGTCGAGACGGCCACTCGCCGGCCGCGTGATCAATCGACCCTAACGTGCCGCACTGACACCGGCAGCACATCTCAATATTTGACAGCTCAGTCCTGGGGAATGTGCAGCGGTCCCATCCGCAGCAGCTCGCGGAACTCCACCGCAGGAACCGGGCGGGACAGCAGCCATCCCTGGTACGCCTCGACACCGACGCTGCGCAGCACGTGGAACTGGGTGGCGTTCTCCACGCCCTCGGCCACGCAGCTGCGACCCATCGCCCTTGCCATGTCCACGACCGCCCGGGCCACGGCGAAGTCCGAGGCGTCGCTGGCCACCCCGGCGACGAACCGCCGGTCCACCTTGATGATCTGCGCCGGCAGTTCCTTGAGCCGGGCCAGCGACGAGTAGCCGGTGCCGAAGTCGTCGACGGCGAACCGGATTCCGCGGTCGGCCAACTCCACCATCGCCGCCCGGCTGCGCTGCGGCAGGTCGATCAGGCTGGTCTCGACCAGTTCGAGCACCACCCGGTCCCACTCGATCCCGGACTCGATCACGGCCGCGGCGACCGCCTCGACGAACTCGGGGTCACCGGGCACCAGCCCGGACATGTTCACCGCGACGCTGACCGCGCCGCCGAGCACCGCGCCGGCCATCAGCGGCCACTTGGCGGCCTCGCGCAGCGCGGTCTTGAGCACCCAGCGATCCAGGTCGCGCAGCAGGTCACCCTGCTCGGCCACCGGCAGGAACTCACCGGGGGCGAGCAGCCCGCGCTGCGGATGCGGCCAGCGCACCAACGCCTCCGCGGACAACACGGTGCCGTCCGGCCCGACCACCGGCTGATAGTGCAACACCAGGCCGTCGCTGCCGATCGCGTCCCGCAGTTGGCCCTCGAGCAGCATCTGGCTGGTGGCCGAGGCGATCATCTCCGCGTTGGCCACCGACACCCGCCCGGTGCCGCGCCGCTTCGCGTCGAACATCGCGGCGTCGGCGAACCGCAGCAGGTCCGCGGCACTGGTCTCCGGGCCGGCCGGCACCGCCGCGCCGATCGCCGCCGAGACCCGTAACAGCTGACCGCGCACCGGAACCGCGGTGCGCAGCAGCGCCGAAACCTTGGTGGCCAACGCCTCCACGCCGCCGACCTCGTTGACGTCCGAGCAGATCACCACGTACTCGTCGCCGGACATCCGGGCCGCGGTGCACCCGGGCGGCAGCCCGCGTTCCAGTCGCCTGGCCAGCGCGGCGATCAGCTCGTCGCCAACGTCGTGACCGAGGGAGTCGTTGAACCGCTTGAAGTTGTCCACGTCGCAGAACAGCAGCGCGACGCTCTCCGCCTCCGGCCCGCCGAGCAGCTTGGCCAGCAGCTCCTTGACCGCCGGCCGCCCGGGCAACCCGGTGAGCTCGTCGTGCGTGGCCTGGTAGTGCAGCCGCTCGGCCGCCCGGCGCCGGTCGGTGACGTCGGAGAACACCACCAGCCAGAACCGCTGGCCGTCATCGGCCACCGACACGGTCGCGGACAGCTCGCAGTACACCGGCTTGCCGCCGGCCGTGCTCAGCACCCGCTGCCCGACCCGGAACGGGCCGGACCCGTGCCGCCCGCCGTTGCGCCCGGCCAGCAGCCGGCCACCCCGGTCGCTCGGGTGCACGAGCTGCGCCGCGGGCATCCCACGCAGCCGTTCCAGGTCGACGCCGAGCAGCTGGCACAGCGCCTCGTTCGCGTCCACCAGGCGCTCGGCGTCGTCCAGCAGCGCGATGCCCACCGGGGTGATCGACACCAGGTCGGTGAACCGCTGGCTGGAGCGCATCATCCGGGTCTCGGTGGAGCGCTGCTCGGTGACGTCCTGCGCGGTCCCGATCATGATCGGCGAGTTGGCGTCCGGCCCGAGCGGCTCACCCCGGCAGCGGAACACCCGCCGCGCCCCGTCCGGCCGGACCACCCGGTACTCGACCTCCACCGGGCGCCCGTCGGTGGCCAGTTCCTGGAACCGCTGGTGCACCCAACCGCGGTCGTCCGGATGCAGCAGGTCGAGGTAGTCGGCGTAGTTCACCGGCGTGCCCGGCTCAACGCCGAACAGCTCGTAGAGCATCGTCGACCAGATGAACTCGCCGGTGGTCGAGTTCCACTCCCAGGTGCCCAGCCGAGCCACCCGCTGCGCGTCACCGAACAGCCGGCGGTCCTGACTGGCCTGCTGCTCGGCGACCCGGTACCGGGTGACGTCCTGAACCGTGCCGTGCACCCGTAGCGCGGTCCCGTCGGCGTCGCGCTCGGGCCGCCCGCGCACCAGGAACGTGAGGCTTCCGGTGCTGTCGTGAATCTCCAGGTCGATCGTCTCGCCCGCCTCGGCCACCCGCAGCCGCTCCCGGAACTCGTCGATGACCGGCAGGTCGTCCGGGTGGATCAGGTTCAGCGCGTCCGCGGCCGAGCACCCGTCGGTCAGGCCCATCAGCCGGCGCAACCCGTCCGACAGGTAGACCTCGCCGGTGCGGGTGTCGAAGCTCCAACTGCCCATCCGGGCCATATGCTGCGCGTCCAACAGCAGCGCACGCTCGATCGCCGGGTCGTCCCACGGCAGGGCCGCGGGCGGAGCGGGCGGGGCGAACCCGTCATCGCCGGTCAGTGCCCGGTCGACGGCCATGCCAAGATCGCCGGACCGCGCCTCGGGCGAGGGCAGTTCGGCGCGCACGACATGATCGGCCACGGCGCCTTCCTTCCGCCCCCCGGCCGCGATGTTGTTCTTACCGGGTGTTCAGGCTACCCCGTCTTCCCGTGCGGCCCGAGCCACAGCTTGAGCAACTTCTGGGGCGACCCGTGGGTCCAGCGCGCTCGGCACGATCTTGTCCGGAGCAAGGTCGTCGCTGGCCACCGCGGCGATCGCCGTGGCCGCGGCCAGCTTCATGTGCTCGGTGATCCGGCGTGCACCGACGTCAAGCGCGCCACGGAAAATTCCCGGGAAGGCCAGCACGTTGTTGATCTGGTTGGGGAAGTCGCTGCGGCCGGTGGCCACGATGGCGGCATGCCGGGCGGCCACCTCGGGGTGAATCTCCGGATCGGGGTTGGACAGCGCGAACACGATCGAGGACGGCGCCATCGTGGCGATCAACTCCTCGGACACGGTCGCGCCGGACAGGCCGACGAACACGTCCGCGCCGGCCAGCGCCTCGGCCATGCCGCCGCGCAACCCCGCGGTGTTGGTGAGCGCCGCCAGTTCGGCCTTCACCGGGTTGAGGCCGTCCCGGCCGGTGTGCACGATGCCGCGCGAGTCGAGCAGGGTGATGTCCCCGACGCCGGCGGCCAGCAGGATCTTCGCGCAGGCCACGCCCGCGGCGCCGGCTCCGACGATGACCACCCGCTGGCTGCCGATCTCGCGGTTCAGCACCTGGTTGGCGCCGCGCAGCGCGGCCAGCAGCACGACGGCGGTGCCGTGCTGGTCGTCGTGCATCACCGGGCAGTCCAGCGCCTCGATCAACCGCCGTTCGAGCTCGAAGCACCGCGGCGCGGCCACGTCCTCCAGGTTCACCGCACCGAACGACGGGCGCAGGCGCACCAGCGTCTCCACGATCTCGTCCACGTCGGTGGTGTCCAGCACCAGTGGGATCGAGTCGAGGCCGCCGAAGGTCTTGAACAGCGCGGCCTTGCCCTCCATCACGGGCAGCGACGCGCTGGCGCCGATGTCGCCGAGGCCGAGCACCGCGGTGCCGTCGCTCACCACGGCCACCAGGCGGTGCGCCCAGGTGTAGCGGGCGGCGAGCGCCGCGTCCTCGGCGATCGCGCGGCTGACCTTGGCCACGCCGGGCGTGTAGGCGATGGCCAGCGCGCGGGGATCGGAGATGGGTGAGGTCACGCCGACGGCGAGCTTGCCGCCCTCGTGTGCGCGAAAGATCTCGTCATCGGTGACGGGTGCGGTCATCTCGGTACCAACCGCCTGATCATCAACAGTGGTCACGGGCGTCCCTCCTGCGGGGGCTGTGGCGTTGGCGTCGGTTGCGCGGACGCTAGCCACACACTCTCGCGACGTGCTGGAGCGCTGGTCACGGTTCAGACCGTCGCGCACTCACGTCGCCTTGCTGTGGGCCGCCCACCAGTGGTAATAGGGCAGCCGCGGACGCTGCGGTACAGACAGTCTGTCAGGCCGTGGGGCGATTGTCTGCGTCAGGTCCGCCAGTACTGTCGTGGCCATGCGGGTGCGCGAGTTGGCCGTACGGGACGTCTACGAGTTCACCCCGCAGGCGTTTCCGGACCCGCGGGGTGTCTTCGCCGCGCCCTACCAGGAGGATCAGTTCATCAAGACGGTCGGCTACCCGCTGTGGGTGGCTCAGACCAACCACAGCCGTTCACGCCGCGGCACGTTGCGCGGGCTGCACTTCGCCGACGTCCCGCCCGGGCAGGCGAAGTACGTCTACTGCCCGGCCGGCGCGCTGCTCGACCTGGTCGTGGACATCCGGGTGGGCTCCCCCACGTTCGGCCGGTGGGACACGGTCCGGCTGGACGCCGACTCGTTGCGGGCGGTCTATCTGCCCGAAGGCGTGGCGCACGGGTTCATGGCGCTCGAGGACGACACGGTGCTGTCGTACCTGTGCACGACCGGCTACAACCCGGCCCGCGAGCACGGGATCAACCCGCTCGACCCGGCGCTGCGGCTGCCCTGGCCGGCCGGGCTGGAGCCGGTGCTGTCGGACAAGGACGCCGCCGCCCCCACGCTGTCTCAGGCCGAGGCGGCCGGCCTGCTGCCCAGCTACGAGGATTGCCTGGCGCACTACGACCACCTGCGGACCACCCTGGGTTAACGGATCCGGCGGGGGCGGGGCCACAGCCGCCAGCGGATCACCCCGAGCACCTCGGCCGGGCCGAGCTGGTTGGAGTCGGTCGAGGCCGCCGTGTTGTCCCCCACCACGAACCAGCCGTCCCCCTCCGGCCAGGCCGCGCGCTTGACCGAGAGCTGGCCGGGCCGCCGCGACCAGCGCACCAGCACCAGGTCGTCGGGCCGCACCGGGGCGTCGAGCCGGGCCAGCACCAGATCGCCGTCGGCCAGGGTGGGCAACATCGAGCTGCCGATCACCTTCACCTGCCGGCGCTGCGTCACGATCACCTCCGTCTGCCGCACCAGCATGCCGGGGGTAGGGTCCGAACATACGGATCAGGCACCCTTGTTCAGGAGGAAAGATGCGACTTCTGTCGCGCATTCTCGGCCCTCGCCTCGAGGCCACCGCGCACTGCGACCTCCCGTGCGGTGTGTACGACCCGGCCCAGGCGCGCATCGAAGCCGAGTCGGTCAAGGCGATTCAGCAGAAGTACCAGGACAACGAGGACCCCGAGTTCCGCGCCCGCGCCATCCAGATCAAGGAGGAGCGCGCCGACCTGGTCAAGCACCACCTCTGGGTACTGTGGACCGACTACTTCAAGCCCCCGCACTTCGAGAAGTACCCCCAACTTCACGAGCTGTTCAACAAGGCCACCAAGGCCGCGGGCGCCGGCGGCGCCAAGGGTTCCATGAACCCCAACACCGGCCAGCAGCTCCTGGACCTGATCGCCGAGATCGACACGATCTTCTGGGAGACCAAGAAGTAGCCCGATCCGGACAAGCGACAAGGGCGGCGGCCGCAACGGCCGCCGCCCTTTCGCTTGCCCTCACTCGGCGAGCAGCTCGTCGAGCTTTTCGTAGCCCTCGATGACACCGGTCTCCATGCCGCTGGCCAGGACCATGTCGCGGGCTTCCATGTTGTCCACGACGGAGAGGGCGGTGACCCGGGTGCGGCCGTTGCCGAGGTCTTCGAACGTGATGGTCTCAAGGCTGACCCCGTCCGGGACGCCTTCGTAGGTGAAGGTCTGGACCATTCGGGACGGTGAGCGGACCTCGTGGAACGACCCGTAGAAGGTCGCGATCACCTCGTCTTCGCGGGTGGCGGCGTACCGGTAGCTGCCGCCGGTGGTGGCGTCCCAATGGTCGATCCGCATGCCGACACTCTTGGGGCCCAACCACTTGGCGACCAACTCGGGCTCGGTCCAGGCGCGGAACACCCGGGCGGGCGGCGCGTCGAACTCGCGGACGATGGTGATGGTCGGCAGGTCGGGGTCGGCAGCGATGGTGGTCTTGTTGCGGGTGGTGGCGTTCATGATGCTGCTCCTTCTTCGTCGTCGGCCAGGTCGGCCAGGAGGGTGTCGAGGCGCTGGAAGCGCTCCTCGGCGGCGCGGCGGTAGCGGTCGATCCACGCGGTCATCAGGTCGAGCACGTCGGCCTCGAGGTGGCACGGGCGCCGCTGGGCGTCCCGGCCCCGGCTGACCAGTCCGGCGTCCCCCAGCACCTTGAGGTGCTTGGAGATCGCCTGGATCGACATGTCGTAGTGCGTGGCGAGTTGGCTGAGCGTGGCGTCACCCACGGACAGCCGGGCCACGATGTCCCGACGGGTGGGGTCGGCGAGGGCGGCGAACACCCGGGAGAGCCGGTCCTCGGTCACCGTCACCACCTCCCATCCGTCTTAAACCGATTGGTTGAATAAGACCACGGTAGACCCCGCTCACCTGCGTTGTCAACCGTCTAGTTTAAGACTCGGGTCCGGTACTGTTGCGGGCTCCGACCGTGCGCCCGCTTGAACGCCGCGCTGAGCGCGAACGGGCTGCCGTACCCGACCGACGCCGCCACCGAGGAGACCGTGGCGTCGGTGGCGCGCAGCAGATCGGCGGCAAGGGCAAGGCGCCACCCGGCCAGGAAGCTCATCGGCGGCTCGCCGACCAACTCGGTGAACCGGCGGGCGAGCGTGGCCCGGGAGACGCCGGTCGCCGACGCGAGCGCGGCCACGGTCCACGGATGGGCGGGATTGTTGTGCAGCATGCGCAGCGCCCGACCGATCACCGGGTCGCCCTGGGCGCGGTACCAGCCCGGGGCGCCGGCCTCCGGACGAGCGAACCAGGTGCGC
This sequence comes from Actinophytocola sp., assembly GCF_035762905.1. GTDB lineage: Bacteria > Actinomycetota > Actinomycetes > Mycobacteriales > Pseudonocardiaceae > DASYTH01. Next base: position 20,348 of record NZ_DASUCC010000111.1, on the reverse strand, counting down.
AGCGTGGTGATCAGCAGCAGGTCCAGCAACCGGTCGAGCACCACCTCCTGGCCCGGCTCGTCGCGCACGATCTCCTTGGACAGCAACGAGATCAGCGATCCGTCCGGCGCGGGCAGCACGAGCACCTTGGGCAGGGCACGCAACAGGCGGAGGCTGACCTCGCCATCGAGGTGATACGAGCCGACCAGCATCACGGTGTCGCCGGCCGCCGAGTTGCCCCAGGTGCGCACGCCGAGGTCGAGCTCCCGGTAGGCCGGTTGCCCGTCCGGGGTCTCACATCGCTGCCCGGGGTGGATGATCACCTGGGGCGCCGTGCCCGGGTCGTCGGCGACGCTGTACGGCGCCGGCCCGCACACCACCGCCACCTCGCCCGGCGCCAGCGGCACCCGCCGGCCGTCGTCGGGCAGCACCCAGGCGCTTCCGTGCACCTGCGCGATCACGGTGAGCGGAGCCTGGTCCTGGATCCGCAGCGACCACGGCGGGGCGAGGATGGCCCGGAGCAGGAACGCGTCGCGCGCCCGCGGACCGTCGAGCAGACCGGCCAGTGCGTCCATGACGCCCAACGTAGACGCTCACGTATGAATTCGAGCCGCACAACGATGGAAGGTCTCGGCGTCGGGCCCTTGAATGGGGGCATGACCGATTTCGTGCTGGTGCTGACCTTCGCGGCGACATTGGGCTGCGGCCTCGGAGCCGGCGTGTTCTTCGCCTTCTCCTCGTTCGTCATGCCCGGACTGCGCCGGCTGCCCGCGCCGCAGGGCATCGCCGCCATGCAGTCGATCAACGTCACCGCGGTGACACCGGTGTTCATGATCCAGCTGTTCGGCACGGCGGTGCTGTGCGCGGTGCTGGTCGTGCTCGGCGCACTGCGTTGGGCGCAGCCCGGCTCGGTCCTGCTGGTCCTTGGCGGCCTGGCCTACCTGCTCGGCGCGATCGTGCTGACCGCCGGGTACCACGTGCCGCGCAACAACGCGCTGAACGCGCTCGACCCGGGCACGCCCGAGGCGGCCGAGTACTGGGCCCGCCACCTGCGCGAGTGGACCCGCGGCAACCACGTGCGGGCGCTGGCGTCCACCGCGGCGTGCGGGCTGCTCGCGGCCGCGCTGCGGATCGGTTAGTCCCGGGGCGAGACCTTGATCGTGATGATCGCCTGCACGACGACCCGGCCGGTGCTGTCGTAGATCAGCACCGGCACCGGCAGGTCGACGGCGTCCGGGCCGAACACCGGCAGCGGGGTGACCGCTGCGACGGCCCGCAGCCCGGTCTTCGCCTTGGCCAGGTAGTCCACGTTCATGTGCCGGGGGATCCAGCGGTGCGTGGCCGGCACGGTGGCCTCGGCGAGCATGCCCATGGCGTACTCGGCGAGGTTGCACATGGCGATGGCGTGGAACGTGCCGAGATGGTTGTGCACGCCCCACCACTTCGGCGCCCGCACCTCGGCCTCACCCGGGCGCATCCGCACCACGGTGGGCAGGATCGTGCCGAAGTAGGGGACCCGAACCCACGACGCGACGGAGAACAGCAGCTTGCCCAACGGCCGGGCGGCTAGCCTCTGCCACAGCGCGAAGGTCGTCGACGGTGCGGACCGTTCGATGGTGTGCACCGGCCCAGTTTAGCTACTGAGCGGTAGCTTAGCCAGAAGGGAAGTGTTCGTCGTGGCGGCGCTCTACCTGCTCCGGCACGGTCAGACCGAATGGACCGTGTCCGGCCGGCACACCGGCCGCACCGACGTCCCGCTCACCCCCGAAGGCGAGCGCCGCGCCCGGGCCGCCGGCCGCCTGCTCCGCGAACTCCGCGGCGACACTCCACCGGCCCTGGTCCTGTCCAGCCCCCGCCGGCGCGCCCTGCGCAGCGCCGAGCTCGCCGGCCTGACCGTCACCGACATCACCGAAGAAGTCGCCGAGTGGGACTACGGCGACTACGAAGGCCTGACCACCCCCGAGATCCGCGAGCACGTCCCCGGCTGGCGCGTCTGGACCCACCCGACCCCCGGCGGCGAAACCGCCGAAGCGGTCGGCACCCGAGCGACCCGAGTCGTCCACCGCGTCCGCGCCGCCCTCCCCGCCGGCGACGCGATCATCGTTGGCCACGGCCACTTCAGCCGCGTCCTCATAGCCACCTGGATCGCCCAACCCCCCTCCTTCGGCGTCCACTTCGGACTCGAGCCCGGCGCCGTCACCGTCCTCGGCGAGGAACGCGGCGCCCCCCAGGTGGTCCGGCTCAACCTCCCGCCCATCGACCCCTAGCGGAGCCGAGATGGTCCCCGTCCAACTCCGAGGGGAGAGTTCAGTGCCTGACCAGCGCATCCGGCGGGCCACGGAGTCCGACGTGAATGCCATGGTGCAGCTCGTCTACGAGTTGGCCGAGTACGAGCGCGCCCCCGACGAGTGCCACCTCACGGCCGAGCAGCTACACCGGGCGCTGTTCGCCGAGTCACCCGCGCTGTTCGCCCACGTCGCCGAGCTGGACGGGGACGTGGTCGGCTGCGCCCTCTGGTTCAAGAACTTCTCCACTTGGGACGGCGTACACGGCGTGTACCTCGAAGACCTCTTCGTCCGCCCCAGCGCCCGCGGCACCGGCCTCGGCAAGGCCCTCCTCGCTGCCCTGGCCGAGGAATGCGTGCGCAACGGCTACACCCGCCTGCAATGGTGGGTCCTCAACTGGAACGAACCGGCCATCGGGTTCTACAAGTCCCTCGGCGCGGTCCCCATGGACGAGTGGACCGTGATGCGCGTCAGCGGCCCGGCCCTGACCCAACTCGCCAGGGCCTGACATCTCGTCGTCCGCGACGTCGAGCCACAAATCCGTGGAGATGAGCGGCGTGGTTCGGCACGATGCGCCGCATGATGTTGCTCGTTCCGGCCGACGTGCTCAACCCTCGCCGCGTGGATGGACACTTCGCGGCGGAGGCCGAGGCGGCTCGCGCGGCGGGGCTGCGGGTGACGGTGGTCGACCACGATGCGTTGGGTCGGCCCGGTGGTGCTGGGCGCGGGGTCGAGCGGGTTACGGGCGGCGGTCCGGCGATGTACCGGGGCTGGATGTTGCGCAGCGAGCAGTACGCGGCGTTCGCCGAGGCGTTGCGCGAACGGGATGTCACGTTGCGGACCAGCGCGGAGCAGTATGCGCGGGCCCATGAGCTGCCGGGGTGGTATCCGGCCCTGTCGGCGGTGACGCCCCGGTCGGTGTGGACGGTGGGTGCCGGTCGGGACGCGTTCGAGCGGGCCTGCCGGCAGTTGGGTTCGGGCCCGGCCGTGCTGCGCGACCATGTCAAGTCGATGAAGCACTACTGGGCAGAGGCGGCGTTCATTCCCGATCTCGGCGACCCGGATGCCGCATGGGCCGTGGCATCTCGTTTCCGTCTGCTGCGCGACGAGGACATGGTCGGTGGCTTCGTGCTGCGCCGGTTCGAGCGGTTCGTCTCGGCCGAGGTGCGGACCTGGTGGGTTGACGGGGTCTGCCGCCTGGTGGGTCCACACCCCGACACTCCGCAGGACATGCCGGTCGCCGAGCCGAACCTCGATGCGATCGGCCCGTTGATCGGCGGGCTGGGCCTGCCTTTCGTCACCGCGGATGTCGTACTGAGCGCGGACGGGGTGTGGCGGCTTGTCGAACTGGGCGACGGGCAGGTCAGCGACCGCCCGGGCACGATCGCACCGGACACGTTCATCGCCATGCTGCACACCGGATTCGACGGGTGATCCCGGTGGGATCGTGTTCCCGTCGGCACCACCGGGCCCGATCCCGACTCCGCCGCACGGGCGCCGAACACGACGATTTCAGCCGAGTCCCCGGTGAGCGCCCCACAGCTCCCCGGCCCGATTGGCGGCTTCGGCGACGAGGTTGGTCAGTTCGGGCTTGTCGGGGACGCGGAACGAGACGTAGGCGCCCCGCCCACCGCCGGTCGGCCGGCCGTAGGCCTTCGCCGCGAGATGCCCGTCCGGGAGAAGCCGGACGTTGAGGGTGGTCAGCAGAAACTCCTCACCGCGCCGGATGTCCGTCCAGCGAAGGGCCTCCGGAATCGTGACGTTGATCGCCAGGGCACTCACGTCGGGGGTGAGGTCGCTGCTCATGGACCCAGGGTCGCATGCGGGTGGAGACCCGAGCCCGGGTTCTGCGACCGTTCAGGGCATCTGGCGGGGCTGGCAGGTCCCGGCTGCGGCACTCATCGGCGCTGCGAATCCTCGGGGTCGCCGTCGGCCCAGGCGCGGGCGGGGACGGCGAGGAGGAGGACCAGGATGAGGATGGCGAGGGCGGCGACGGGGAGGCCGTACGCGGGGCGGCTGGACGGGCCGATGGCGTACCAGGAGACGCCGAGCAGGACGATCTCGATGACCAGGGTGGGGGTGCGCGCCCAGGTCTTGCCGAGGAGCAGGCCGATGCCGCAGGCGAGGACGCCGGCGCCGAGCAGGGCGAAGTAGCCGGCCTCGCCGAACAGGTTGCCGCCGGGACCGGCGTCGTCGAAGGCGCGGACGAGGAGCGCGACGGCGAAGGCCAGACCGGCAAGTCCCTGGAGCCCGACCAGCACACCCGCAACCCGAACACTGCGCGGAGCGGCGGATACCTGCATTCGGGTGATCGTAACCCCACCCGGACGGGGGTCCCTAACGCCAGCCCTTCGAGGGACGATCAGTACAGTCAGACTGCTTCTCGCGAGCAGACGGTCGTCTGGGTGCACTCGCGCGAGGCTGCGAGGAGGAAGGGGACCGGTACCGGACGGGACGGGAACGGCACCGCATACGCTGCGCCCATGCGTGCAGTGCTGGTGGTGAACCCCAAGGCGACCGCGACAACGGCCGCCGGTCGGGATGTGCTTGCGCACGCCCTGGCCAGCCAGGTCAAGCTCGAGGTGGTCGAGACCGACTACCGCGGGCACGCGATGGCGGCGGCCGCCAAGGCCGCGGTCGACGGCGTCGATCTGGTGGTCGCGCACGGCGGCGACGGCACCGTCAACGAGGTGGTCAACGGCCTGCTGGCCGAGGGCGCCAGTGGCGCGGTGCCCAAGCTGGGCATCGTGCCGGGCGGCTCGGCTAACGTGTTCGCCCGGGCGCTCGGCCTGCCCCGTCACCCGATCGAGGCGGCGCATCAGCTACTCCTCGCGATCGCCGAGGGTCGGGGCCGGACCGTCGGGCTCGGCAAGGTGACCACCAATTGCACGCCGGGCCGCTGGTTCACCTTCAGCGCCGGGGTCGGCTGGGACGCCGACGTCGTGGCCGACGTGCACCGCAAGCGCGGCAAGCGGGCCAGCCCGGCCCTTTACGCCCGGGTCGCCGTGGCTGAGTACCTGCGCCCGTCCCAGGGCAAACAGCGGCTCACGGTGCAGCTGCCCGGCCAGGAACCGGTGTCCGACCTGCGCCTGGTGTTCGTCTCCAACACCGACCCGTGGACCTACCTTGGCGGCCGGGCGATCCACCTCAACCGGGGGTGCAGCTTCGAAGGCGGGCTCGGCGTGTTCGCCCTGACCAGCCTGCATCTACCCACCGTGCTGCGACACCTCACCCAGGCGATCAGCCGCAAGGGGGAAACCCGCGGCCGGAACCTGTTGCGGCTCGATGACGTTGACGAGATTCGGGTGACGTCAGAGGAACCGGTTCGGGTGCAATGTGACGGCGACCTCATCGGGGAACCCACGGTCGTGACATTCCAGTCCGTACCGCGGGCGCTCACCGTGGTGATCTGAGTCCTCGATCGAGGGGTGCGAACCAGCCGTCGTACGGTCCGTAATGATCGAGACCGAATCGTAACTCTGTGCATCGACAGGCCTTCTACCTGTTTCTTTTGGGTGAGGTCACTCACCGGGTGCATGAGAACTCTTGACATCTAGCTGGTTCGTGAAAGCATTCACAAGCACCCCGACGACCGGATGACGACCACAGGTGCGACCAACCGCGCCTAAGCGAGGAGCAATTAACCATGGACTGGCGCCACCGCGCGGCCTGCCGGGACGAGGACCCTGAGCTGTTCTTCCCTGTGGGGACCAGTGGTCCTGCGTTGCTGCAGATCGCCGAGGCAAAGGCCGTTTGCCACCGCTGTACCGTCGCTTCCAACTGCCTGGCCTGGGCGCTCGAGAGCGGTCAGGACGCTGGCGTGTGGGGCGGGATGAGCGAGGACGAGCGACGCGCCCTCAAGCGGCGCAACGCCCGGACCCGGCAACGCAGCAACGCCTGAGCCGCAGTACCGCAAAGCTACTGAGCCCGGCACCCCTCGAGGTGACCGGGCTCGTTGCTGTCCCCAGGCCCTACCGGCGGTGCGACAGCGGCACCCGCAGCACCGCCTCGGTTCCGCGCCGCTCCCGGCGCCGGATCGACAGCGTACCGCGCAGCTCGGTCTCCACCAGCGTCCGCACGATCTGCAGGCCGAGACCGTCGGTGCGCTCCAGCGAGAACCCGCGCGGCAACCCCTGGCCGTCGTCGCTGACCACCACGTCCAGCCAGCGGGTGGACCGGTCCGCGGACACCAGCACCTCACCCGACTGACCCGGCGGGTAGGCGTGCCCGACCGCGTTCTGCACCAGCTCGGTCAGCACCATCACCAGCGGCGTGGCCAACTCGGCGGAGACCACGCCGAACTGTCCGATCTTGCGCACCTTGACCTGGCTCTCCGCCACCGCCACGTCGCCGACCACCGGGATCACCTTGTCCACCAACGAGTCCAGGTCCACCCGCTCGTCCACCGAGGTGGACAGCGTCTCGTGCACCATCGCGATCGCGGCCACCCGGCGCATCGACTCGGCCAGTGCGTCCTTGGCCTCCTGGCTGGTCGCCCGGCGGGACTGCAACCGGAGCAGCGCCGCGACCGTCTGGAGGTTGTTCTTCACCCGATGGTGGATCTCCCGGATCGTGGCGTCCTTGGACAGCAGCGCCCGGTCCCGGCGGCGCACCTCGGTGACGTCCCGAACCAGCACCAGCGCCCCGGCCGGCTTGCCGTCCGGGCGCAGCGGCAGCGCCCGGAACAGCACCGTGGCCCCGCGCCGTGACTCGGCCTCCACCCGCATGCTCGGCTTGCCGTCCAGCGCGGTCAGGATGCGCTGGGCGACCTCGGTCGCGTCGAACGGGTCGGCGATCAGCGTCCTGGTCAGCGGCACCAGCCGGGCACCGATCAGGTCCGCCGCGTGCCCCATCCGGTGGTAGGCCGACTTGGCGTTGGGGCTCGCGAACACGACCGCGCCGGAGGCGTCCAGCCGGACCAGCCCGTCGCCGACCCGAGGGCTGGTGTGCACCCCGGGGGACGGCTCGGCGGTGGGGAAGCTGCCGTCGGCGACCATCTGGCACAGGTCGCCGGCCACGCCCAGATAGGCGATCTCCAGCGAGCTGGGCACCCGCGGCACGGCCAGGTTCGTCTCCCGGGACAGCACCGCGACCACCTGATCCCGGTGCGTCACCGGGATCGTCTCCCGGCGCACCGGCACCCCCAGGTACCAGCGGGGATCCTCCTCGCGGCAGATCCGCCGCTCGGTGATCGCCTTGCGCAGCTGGGGATGCTCCCGAGCGAACGCCCGGGAACCCACCACGTCCTCACCGTGCGCGGTGAGCGCCGTGGTCGGCCGGGCCTGGGCCACGCAGAGGAACTCCGCGCCGTCCTGGTTGTCCTCCTCGTCCACCTGCACCCACAGCAGGAAGTCGGCGAAGGACAGGTCGGCGAGCAACTGCCACTCGGCCACCACCATCTGCAGGTGGTCGACCTGTTTCGCGGACAGGCTGGTGTGCTCGGCGAGTAGGTCGGAGAGGGTGGACACGGCCCGAAGCTACTACTCGACCACCGCGATGAGATCGTGCTCCTGGACCACGTCGCCCTTCTTCACGGCGATCTTGGTGAGCGTCCCCTTGTGCTCGGTGAGCACCGGGATCTCCATCTTCATCGACTCCAGGATCACCACGGTGTCGCCCTCGTCCACGACCTGACCCTCGTGGCCGACGACCTCCAGCACGTTGGCCACTATCTCGGCGAGGATCTCCGCCATCGACCGCTCCTCCTCGACGCCGCGGATCGGTTCAGGGTCATCCAACCACGATCGACCGCGGGGCGAGCGACAACGCCGAACATGCCAGAATTGTTCGGCACCGACCGTGCCATCGAAACACCGAGGAGAAACCACGATGTCCAAGCGCGCCCGCAAGCGCCGCGACCGCAAGAAGAGCTCGGCCAACCACGGCAAGCGGCCGCACAGCTGAGCGAACCGGGGAACGCGGGCGTGTTCCCCGGACCTCACTCCTCGTGCACCTCGACGGTGACGCTGGTGACCTCCACGGTGACGCTGGTGTGCTCGAGCACGGTCTTCCTGATCTTCGCCCGGAGCCGCTCCTTGAGGCTGTCCGGGGCGTGCTCACCGCCGCACTTGGTCGCCAGCAGCATCTTCAGGTGCTCGTCGAGCCCGAAGCGCTCCAGGCAGGGGCTGCACTCGTCGAGGTGTTTCTCCAGCAGCTCCCGACGGGTCTGGTCACACTCGTGATCAAGAAATAGCCACACCTCGGCGAGCACCTCGGAGCAATCGGTCTCATGGGGTTTTCCGCAGCTCACGACCCGGCCACCTCTCGCTCGGCCGAGCGCAGGAACCCACGCTCACGCGCCACATCTGACAGCAGGTCACGCAGCAACCGGCGGCCGCGGTGCAGCCGGGACATCACGGTGCCGATGGGCGTGCCCATGATCTCGGCGATCTCCTTGTAGGCGAAGCCTTCGACATCGGCAAGGTACACCGCCAACCGGAACTCCTCCGGCAACTGCTGCAGGGCTTCCTTGACGTCGGTGTCCGGAAGCCGGTCCATCGCCTCCAGCTCGGCGGACCGCAGGCCGGTCGAGGTGTGGCTCTCGGCCTGGGCGAGCTGCCAGTCGGTGATCTCCTCGGTCGGCTGCTGGATCGGCTGACGCTGCCGCTTGCGGTACCCGTTGATGTAGGTGTTGGTGAGGATGCGGTACAGCCACGCCTTGAGGTTGGTGCCGGCACGGAACGACTCGAACGCGGCGTAGGCCTTGAGGTAGGTCTCCTGGACCAGGTCTTCGGCATCGGCGGGGTTGCGAGTCATCCGCAGGGCGGCCGAGTACAGCTGGTCGAGCATGGGCATGGCATCCCGCTCGAACCGCTCAGCCCGCTCGACCGGGCTCTCGGGTTTCGCGTTGGCCTGGATATCGGTGCCGGGCACCAGGCTCCCTTCCGGCGAGATTTCCATAGTTGAACACGCATGGGATCGCTTCGAGGATACGCGGCGAGATCGGAGACCCGCCGCGCGCAGCGTGGTCGGCACGCCGGACGCAACGCCGCGACACCCGTCCGGCATTCCCCAGGCTGGCCGCGTGGCCGGCCGGGGCACCGGCGCTGTTCCGCCTCTCCGGGTCTTGACTGCTGTTGTTGCGTTCCAGCCGGTGGTGTGGTTAGCGGGTTGATTGTGGCTGGATTGCGCCACGGTGCCCCTGAGGTTGCTGTTGGTCGGCCCGGGGCTTGTCTCGACGATCCACGGAGCAGGTCCCTAATCGAGGGGGCGCAGGATGCGGTCGAGCCACTCCTCGACGGTGCGCGAGATGCCCGTGGCGTCGCGCTTGAGCGAGTGATCGCCGGGGAACAGGACGATCTCGCGGTGGTGGGCGGGGTCGGGGCGACCGAACGGGTCGTTGTCGCCCTGCACCACCAGGGTGGGCACCTCGACCTCGTCCAGTTCGGGCTGGCGGGTCTTTTCCGGCCGGCCGGGCGGGTGCACCGGGAACGCCAGGCAGACCACGGCCACCGCCTGGCCCTCGGCGGCGGTCCGGCAGGCCACCCGGGCTCCAGAGGACCGGCCGCCGAACACCAACGGCAGGTCGGCGAAGAACTCCTTGGACAGCTCGTCGGCCACCGTGAGCCACGCCTTGTCCAGCTGCGCGGCCGGCGCAGGCGCCCGGCGACCGGCGACCCGGTAGGGCTGCTCGATCAGCGCCACGTGCACGCCGGCCGCCCGCGCGCCGCGCGCGGCGGCCACCAGGTCCGGCGCGCCGATCCCGCCGCCGGCACCGTGGCCGAGCAGGAGGGCGGCCCGTGGCTCGGGCACGCAGTGCAGCTCGGCCCGGGCGAGGCCGAAGGCGGTCTCGATCTCGGTGGCGGTCATCGTCCGGGCGTGTCCTCCACGTCGAAAAGGGCGGGCTCGTCGAGGTCCGGCACGGGTTCGTGCCGGACCACCAGCTCAGGGCCGTTGTTGCGCACGCTGTTCACCGCGCTGGACACCGGGCGCAGCTCCAGCGCCGACACCAACTCCATCGACGGCGCGACCAGCAGGTCTGACACGTCCTCGCGGTCCGGGTCAAGCCACGCCGCCCACGACTCCCGCGGCAGCACCATCGGCATCCGGTCGTGGATGTCGGTCAGCTGCCCGATCGCGTCCGTGGTCAACACCGTGTAGGTGACCAGCGGCTCGGCCTCCTCGTCGGCCTTGTCCCGCCAGGTGGACCACAGTCCCGCGAAGGCCAGGCTGGAGCCGTCCGCGCTGGTCATGAAGAACGGCTGCTTGGTCCCGCCGTCCCGGCGCCACTCGTACCAGCCGTCGGCCGGCACCAGACAGCGCCGCTTGGCCAGGCTGGACTTGAACGCCGGCTTGGTGGCCACGCTCTCCGCTCTGGCATTGATCATCTTCGCGCCGACCGACTTGTCCTTGGCCCAGAACGGCACCAGGCCCCAGCGCATCACCCGCAGGCTGCGCACGGTGCTGTTCGGGTCGGGATTGCCCTCGTCGTCCCGCGGGTGCCGCTGGACGACGGTGACCTCCTGCTTGGTGGGCGCAACGTTGTAGTCCGCGCGTGGTTCGTAGGAGTCCGTCTCGTCGACCGCGTCGAACTCCGCTGCCAACGTCGCCGGGTCCTTCGTCGCCGCATACCGTCCGCACAATGTCAGTGCACCTCCCTGACCGATCGTGACATGTCCCACCGACACAGGCGAGCCGGCCATGCGGGATCATTGGCAACCATGACGACGCACTGGCCGGCACCGGTCGCCACGGCGCCGGTTCGGGCCACCGTAGCCGTTCCCGGATCCAAGTCGATCACGAACCGGGCGCTGCTGCTTGCTGCGCTGTCCGGATCGGCGGCCACGGTGCACGGGGTGCCGTCGAGCCGTGACACCACGTTGATGGTGGACGCGCTGCGCTCGCTCGGCGTGCCGGCCGACGTCGCCGGGGACACCGTGCGTTTCGGGGCACACGAAGGATTCCGCGGCCCGGCGTCGATCGACTGCGGGCTGGCCGGCACGGTGATGCGGTTCGTCCCGCCGGCCGCCGCGCTGGCCACCGGGGACATCCGGTTCGACGGCGACCCGCGGGCCCGGGAGCGTCCCATGGGGACGGTGCTGGATGCGTTGCGCGCTTTGGGGGTCGGCATCGACGGCGATGCGTTGCCGGTCACCCTGCACGGCACCGGATCGGTCGGCGGCGGCGCGGTGACCATCGACGCGTCGGCGTCCTCCCAGTTCGTCTCCGGGCTGCTGCTCTCCGGCGCCCGCTACCGGCGTGGGGTGACCGTGCACCACGACGGAAAGCCGGTGCCGTCGCTGCCGCACATCGAGATGACCGTGGCGATGCTGCGCGAGGCCGGGGTCGCGGTGGACGACTCCGAGCCGAACACCTGGCGGGTGGCGCCCGGACCGATCGCCGCGCGGGACTGGATGGTCGAGCCGGATCTGTCCAACGCCACACCGTTCCTGGCCGCGGCCGCGCTCACCAGGGGCACCGTGACGATCGCCGGGTGGCCGGCGCGGACCACCCAGGCGGGCGCGGCGATCCGCGATATTCTGACCGCGATGGGTTGCGAGGTAACGCTTTCCACGGCCGGGCTGACCGTGACCGGGCCGGCCGAACTGTCCGGAGTGGACGTCGACCTGCACGAAGCAGGTGAGCTGACCCCGACGGTCGCCGCGCTCGCCGCGCTGGCCAAGGGACCGTCGGTGCTGCACGGGGTCGCGCACCTGCGCGGGCACGAGACCGATCGGCTGGCCGCGCTGGCCACCGAGCTCAACGGGCTCGGCGGCGACGTCACCGAGACCCCGACCGGCCTGGCGATCCGGCCGGCAGCCCTGCACGGCGGCCGCTGGCGCGCCCACGCCGACCACCGGATGGCCACCGCGGGGGCGATCGTCGGCCTCGTGGTGCCCGGCGTCGAGGTGGACGACATCGCCGCCACCGGCAAGACGATGTCCGACTTCCCCGGGCTGTGGGCGGGGATGCTGCGCACGTGACGGGCAGGGCGCGGCGCGACGACTGGCGCAGGCTCGACGAGGCCGACGTCCGGGTCCGGCCCGGCCGGGGCACCCGGCCGCGGAGCAAACTGCGCCCGGAGCACGCCGATGCGCGCTCCGCACTGGTGGTCGAGGTCGACCGCGGTCGGTGGACCTGCGCGCTGGACGGCGATCCGGACCGCGAGGTGGTCGCCATGCGCGCCCGGGAGCTCGGCCGCACCCCGATCGTGGTCGGCGACCGGGTCGACCTGGTCGGCGACACCTCGGGCCGGCCGGACACCCTGGCCAGGGTGGTGCGGGTGGCCGACCGGAGCAGCGTGCTGCGCCGCACCGCGGACGACAACGACCCGTTCGAACGGGTGGTGGTGGCCAACGCCGAGCAACTGATGATCGTCTGCGCGCTGGCCGATCCCCCGCCGCGCACCGGTTTCATCGACCGGTGCCTGGTGGCCGCGTTCACCGGCGGACTCGGACCGGTGCTGTGCCTGACAAAGGCCGACCTGGCCAGCCCGGACGAGCTGCTCGCCGGCTACGCCGAGCTGGACCTGCGGATCCTGGTCACCCGGCACGACGAGGAACCCGACGTGCTGCGCGAGGCGCTGGCGCACAAGGTGTCCGCCCTGGTCGGCCACTCCGGCGTCGGAAAGTCCACTTTGGTCAACAAGCTGGTCCCGGACGCGGACCGGGCGATCGGCGCGGTCAGCGCGGTCGGCAAGGGCCGGCACACCTCCACCACGGCGGTGGCGCTGCCGTTGCCGGGCGGCGGCTGGGTGGTGGACACCCCGGGAATTCGGTCATTCGGCCTCGCACACGTTCGGCCGGGCGATATCGTGGCGGCGTTCCCGGAGTTCGTCGAGGCGGTCGAGGAGTGTCCGTCCAACTGCGGACACCGGGGCCCACCGGAGGACCCCGACTGCATGTTGGACGTGGTCACAGCGGCGGGTGAAGCGACGGCGGGGAGACTTGGATCACTGCGCCGCCTGCTCGCCTCCCGGGCAGGGCTGGACGAATATCAGGACTAACTGGCGGGTAACGTCCCCCGCAGAGACATCTCGTACGGAGGGCACAAAACCAATGCGGAAAACCACCATGTTGCTCACCAGCGGGGCGGCACTCGTCGCGCTGGTGCTGACCGGCTGCCAGTCGACGCAGTCCGGCAGCCCCACCGGCAGCGGCGGCAACGCCAACGCCGGCAGCGGCGGGGAGGAGATCGGCAGCCTCACCAACCTGGCCGACGTGGTCGCCAAGAAGAGCGCCGAGAAGCAGTCCGCGCACGTGAAGATGTCCATGGACGCGGCCGGTCAGTCGATCGGCGGCGAGGGCAACATGCGCTTCGGTGACCAGCCCGCGATGGAGATGACCATGTCCATCCCGGAGATGGCCACGATGACCATGCGTCTGGTCGACGATGTGTTCTACATCAAGCTCCCCTCCGAGCTGCAGCCCGGAAAGCCGTGGGTCAAGATCACCGCCGGCGGCGACGACCCGATGTCGAAGACGCTCGGCTCGATGGTCGAGCAGATGAAGACGAACGGGAACCCGGCGGAGACGCTCAAGCAGCTCCAGGAGGCCGGCACCATCAAGAGCTCCAAGAAGGAGCAGCTTGGCGGCGAGGAGACCACGCACTACGAGGTCGTGGTCGACGTGGCCAAGGCGGTCGAGGCGCAGAAGGACCCCGAGATGAAGAAGATGCTCGAGGAGGCCACCAAGGCCGGCCTGACCGAGTACCCGATGGACGTGTGGCTGAACAAGGACAACCTGCCGGTCAAGATCGCGATCAAGATGGACATCACGGCGGGTGGGCAGTCCCAGTCCGTCACGATGAACATGGACTACACCGACTGGGGCAAGCCGGTCGAGATCACCGCGCCGCCGGCCGCCGAGGTGGCCGAGCTGCCCCGGTAACGCCGGCCGTCACATCCGGGTCCGCCGCCTCGTCCGATCCGGTGGATCCGATGGAGAGAGGTGAGCGGCGGTGCGGGTGCTGCTGATCGGCGGGACCGGAGTGCTCGGCCGGGAGGCGGCGCCGCGGCTGCTCGCCGCCGGCCATGACGTGACCGCCCTGGTTCGCTCGACGGAGCGAGCCGGGGCGGTTCGTGCGTTCGGGGTCGAGCCGCTGGTGGCCGACCTGTTCGACCCCGGGTCGATGGCGGCGGCGGTGGCCGGGCAGGAGGCGGTGCTCAACCTGGCCACCCGGATCCCGACCAGCGCCAGGGCCATGCTGCGCGGCATGGCGGAGAACGACCGGGTGCGCACCGAGGGCAGCCGGAACCTGGTGGACGCCGCGCTCGCCACGGACACCGTGCGGGTGATCGTGCAGGAGGGCATCTCGTTCGTCTACGCCGACGGTGGGGACGCCGAGCTGGACGAGGACGCGCCGCTCGACCCGGCCGGAGCCACCCGCTCCTCCCTGGCGGCGCACGCCAACGTCGCCCGGTTCGCCGAGGCCGACGGCCGGGTCGGGGTGCGGCTGCGGATCGCCGCGCTGATCGGCGACGAGCCGATGGCCCGGACGCTGGTCCGCCTGGCCAAGCTGCGGATGCCGGTGCAGTTCGGCGACCCGCGCGGCTGGTTCACCGCGATCCGGCCGGCCGACGCCGCCGCCGGAGCGGTGGCCGCGCTGTCCGCGCCCAGCGGCGTGTACAACGTGGGCGCCACGCCGGTGCGCAAGTCCGAGTTCGCCCGGGCGGTGGCCGAGGCGGCCGGCGTGCGCCGGGCCCGCACCCTGCCGGGTGCCCTGGCCGCCGGCCAGTTCGCCACCTTCGCCCGGTCACAGCGGGTGGTCTCGCACCGACTCACCGAAGCCACCGGCTGGCGCCCGGCGGACCCGGTTCCGGCGGCGGCCTGGTTCTCGGCGTAACCCCGGCGGTCAGGCCATGTGCGGGTAGGTGTGGTCGGTGGGCGGGACGAAGGTTTCCTTGATGGTTCGGGGGCTGACCCAGCGTTGCAGGTTGTGGCTCCAGCCGGCCTTGTCGTTGGTGCCCGAGCCGCGGCTGCCGCCGAACGGTTGCTGGCCGACCACGGCGCCGGTCGGCTTGTCGTTGACGTAGAAGTTGCCGGCCGAGAACCGCAGCGCCTTGTGCGCCTGCTCGACGGCGGCCCGGTCGGTGGCGAACACCGACCCGGTCAGCGCGTACGGGGTGGAGCCGTCCACCAACTCCAGCACCTTGGTGTACTCGGCGTCGTCGTAGACGTAGACGGCCAGGATCGGGCCGAACCACTCGGTGGTGAACACGTCGTGCATCGGGTCGGTACCGAGCAGCACCGTCGGCTGCACGAAGTAGCCGACCGAGTCGTCCGCGGTGCCGCCGGCCAGCACCTCGATCGAGGCGGCACCGCCGGCCATCTCCAGCACGCCGCGGTGCTTGTCGAACGCCCGCCGGTCGATCACCGCGCCGCCGAAGTGGCCGAAGTCGGTGACGTCGCCGAAGGACAGCGACCGGGCCATGTCGGCCAGCCCGTCCCGCACACCGCCCTCCCACAGCGAACGGGCGACGTAGGCCCGGGAGGCCGCCGAGCACTTCTGCCCCTGGTACTCGAAGGCGCCCCGGACCAGGGCGGTGACCAGCGGGCCGGGCTCGGCCGAGGGGTGGGCGACCACGAAGTCCTTGCCGCCGGTCTCGCCCACGATCCGCGGGTAGGAGCGGTAGCCGTCCAGCCGCTCCCCGATGCTCCGCCAGAGCATCTTGAACGTGCGGGTGGAGCCGGTGAAGTGCAGGCCGGCGAAGTCCGGGTCGGCCATGGCCACCTCGCTGACCGCAGCGCCGTCCCCGGTCACCATGTTGATCACGCCGGGCGGCAGGCCGGCCGCCTCGAGCAGCCGCATGATGTGGTGCGCGGCGAGCTGCTGGGTCGGCGACGGCTTCCACACCACCGTGTTGCCCATCAACGCGGGCGCGGTGGGCAGGTTGCCGGCGATCGCGGTGAAGTTGAACGGGGTGATCGCGGTGACGAACCCGTCGAGCGGCCGGTGGTCGAACCGGTTCCACACCCCCGGCGAGGAGAACGGCTGCTCGGCGAGGATCCGGCTGGCGAAGTAGACGTTGAACCGCCAGAAGTCGATCAGCTCGCAGGCGCTGTCGATCTCGGCCTGCTGCACGGTCTTCGACTGTCCGAGCATGGTCGCGGCGTTGAGCGTGTCCCGCCACGGCCCGGCCAGCAGGTCGGCGGCGCGCAGCAGGATCGCGGCCCGCTCGTCGAACGGCAGTTCGCGCCAGGCCGGGGCGGCGAGCTTGGCGGCGCTCACCGCGTCGGCCACGTCCCGCTCGGTCGCCTGCCCGGTCACCCCGAGCACGTGCTCGTGGTCGTGCGGCTGGACCACGTCGATCGGCTCCCCGCCGGCCATCCGCTGCCCGCCGCCGATGGTCATGGTGAGCTCGGCCCGCTCACCCTCCAGCTCGGCGATCCGGCGCCGCAGCGACTCCCGCTCGGCGCTGCCCGGCGCGTAGCCGCGCACCCGTTCGTTGACCGGCTCCGGCACTGACGACACCGCGTCCATCGGGTTGCTCCTCGAGGTGTGGGCTGCTTGTGGCTGCCAGGCCATCTTCGCACCTCAGAGAAGATCGAGAAGAAACGGCAACTCCTGGGCCGCGTACCAGGACAGCTCGTGGTCCTCGGCGCTGCCGAGGGTGAACTCGGCGTCCGGATCGCCCATGTCGGCCGCGTCGATCACGGCCGCGGCGGCGCGCACCGCGTCCTCCGCCTCCGGGGTGTCCATGTGCACCGCGGCCACCACCTTGAGCGGCACCGGCCCGGACAGCCGGACCGCGGCGTGGTCCAGGTCCGGCCGCGGCGTCACCCCGTCCACGTCGGCCGAGACCACCGCCCGCCGGGGCAGCGCCGGGACGTCCTGGGCCAGCTCGGTGGCGATCAGCCGCAGCGAGGCCCGGGCCGCCTCCAGCATCGCCGCGTACTCCAGTTCGTCGGCGCTGCCGGCGTTGTAGTACTCGCGCAGCGCCGGGGTCAGCGCGAACGCGGTGTTGTTCACGGCGACCAGCTCGCCGTCGGCGTCCAGCCGGCGCAGAATGGCCACGGTCGCCGGAATGTAGACCCTCATGACCGCCTCGGTGTCGTTGTGACCAGCTCGTCGACCGACTCTTCGATCATCTTCGCCATGATGTCCACATCGGACAGTGCGTCCCGGTCGCCGGTCAGTCCGAAGTAGACTCCGCCGTCGTAGGACGTCACCCCGATGGCCAGGGCCTGGTTGCGCACCAACGGAACCACCGGGAACATCTCGGTGAGCAGCGCCGTGCCGGCGTAGAGCGGCAGTTGCGGACCGGGCACGTTGGTGACCACCAGGTTGAAGATCCGCTTGGAGAACGAGGCCGCCGCCCGGGCGCCGAGCGCGTGCAGTGTCGGCGGGGACAGGCCGCCGACACCGAGCAGCGCCGATGCCGCGACGGCCGAGTCGGTGTGCGCCTGCATGGCGTGGCTGATGTGCTGCAGCCGCACCACCGGGTTCGGTTCGCCGACGGGCAGATCCACCAGGTACGGCGTGACCTTGTTGCCCTGCTGTCCGGACTCGTCCCGCACGGCCAGCGGCACCAGGGCGCGCAGCGTCGTCGACGAGGTGACCGGCTCGCCCCGGGACAGCAGCCAGGTGCGCAACGCCCCGGACACCACGGCCAACACCGCGTCGTTCACCGTGCCGCCGTGCTCGGCCCGCACCCCGCGCAGGTCGTCCAGACGCGCCCGGGCCACGGCGAACCGCCGCTGACCGGAGATCGGCACGTTCAGCGGGCCGGCGGCGGCCGGGCGCGCCACCGTGCCAACCGTCTCGATCAGCGACCCGACCGCGCCGGCCACCTTGCGCGCGGTGGCCACCGCGTCGGTCGCCGCGGACCGCAGGTTCTCGATCACCTCGCGCGGCCGGCCGACCGTCTCGCGCACCGCGTCCAGGGCGAGCCCGGTGCGGCCGGGCAGCCGGCGCGGCCGCCAGCCGTCGTCCGGGTCCTGGTCGGGCAGGTGCGGGCCGGTGTCCAGGATCAGCTGGCCGATGTCGACCGTGCTCACCCCGTCCACCAGCGCCTGGTGGGTCTTGGTGACCAGCGCGACCCGGTTCCGGCTCAGCCCCTCCACCAGGTAGGCCTCCCAGAGCGGCCGGGCGTGGTCGAGCGGCCGGGAGAACAAGCGGGCGACCAGGTCCAGCAGCTGCTCCTCGTTGCCCGGCCGGGGCAGCGCCGAGCGGCGCACGTGGTAGGTCAGGTCGAAGTCCGGGTCGTCGGCCCACACCGGCCGGGCCAGGTGTCCCGGCACCGGCAGCACCCGTTGGCGGTACCTCGGGACCTGCGGCAGGCACTGCTCGATCAGCGCGACCAGTTGGCCGTAGTCGAACCCGATCCGCGGCCTGCGAAACAGCGCCACCGCGCCCACGTGCAGCGGCGCGGTCCGATCCTCCAGGTACAGGAAGGACGCGTCGAGCGTGGACAGGCGATCGGCCATGCGCCAGATCCTGGCATACGTGCCAGACTCCGCACGTGGACGCCGTTTCGCCCAAGGACAGATTCGTGACGGTCTTCGGGCGCAAGCCGGTGCTCGAGGCGCTGACCGACGACCGGCTCACCGTGGACAAGGTCATCGTCGCGGACACCGCGCGCGGGCCGGCCGTGCGGGACATCGTCGACGCGGCGCAGCGGCGTGGCGTGCCGGTCTCCCGGGCCACCGCACACCGGGTGAAAGTGTTGGCGGGCAACGGAAAGCAGGACCAAGGCGTGCTCGCCGACGTGGTCGCGCCGCGGATGCGCCGGCTGTCCGACGCGCTGGCCGGCCGAGCCCCGCGCCGGGTGCTGCTGCTTGACGGGATCACCACCCCCGCCAACGTCGGCATGATCCTGCGCACCGCGACGGCGGCGGGGGTGCACGGCATCGTGGTGCCGCGCCGGGGGGTCGCCGGCATCGACCCCCTCGTGATCAAGGCCTCGGCCGGAGTCGCCTTCCAGGCCCCGGTGCTGCGCTGCGCCACCGCGGCCGAGGCGGCCGGCGACCTCCGCGCCGCCGGCTATCCCCTCTACGGGCTGGACGCGGGCGCCCGGCAGTCCCTGTTCACCGCCGACCTCCCGGACCGGGCGGCGTTCGTCCTCGGCGGCGAGACCTCCGGCGTCACTGCCGACGTCCGCCGCCACGTCAACCGCTGGGTGTCCATCCCGATGTCCGCCGACGTCGAGTCCCTCAACGTCGCCAGCGCCGCCGCCGTCCTCTGTTTCGAGCTCGTCCGCCGATTCCACCCGAACGGATGAACTGTGACCTGATCAGCACCCTCGCTTCCTCATCAGTGCGGACTCATTGCCGACCGCCACCCCGAGGGAGCCCGCCATGTCCGCGCCCGCGCTCGTCCCCCAGCACCGGCCCGCCATCCTCCTGCGCGCCCTGTTCGACGACGAGCCGCCGGAGGGGGTCGAGGCGGCCGAGGCCGAGCGCGTCGTCGAGTTGCTGCCGGAGCCGCTCGTCGACCTCGCGCTCTGGCTTGCCGACTACTACGGCTCGACGCCGGGCCGCGCGCTGGCGCTCGTGGCCCCGCCGGGCCGCGTCCGCAAGGTGGGCGAGCGGGACGTGCCCGCACTGCGTGAGGGCCTCGAGGGCGAGGCGGAGCCGGAGCAGTTGTCGGAGGCGCAGACGGCCGCGGTGGCGCGGGTCGTGGCCGCGATGGACGCGGGCGCCGGCGGGCCGTTCCTCCTCCACGGCGCGACGGGATCGGGGAAGACCGAGGTCTACCTCCAAGCGTGCGCTGCAGCGCTCGAGCGCGGGCTCGGGGCGATCGTGCTCGTGCCGGAGATCGCGCTCACGCCGCAGGCGGTCGGGCGCTTCCGGGCGCGGTTCGGCGACCGGATCGCGATCCTCCACTCGGCGCTCACCGAGGCGGAGCGGCGCGACGAGCGTGACCGGATCCTCGCGGGCGAGGCGCGCGTGGTCATCGGCGCGAGGTCGGCGGTCTTCGCGCCGGTGCGCGGCCTCGGCCTGCTCGTCGTGGACGAGGAGCACGACGCGTCGTACAAGCAGGACGGCGACCCGCGCTACGACGCCCGCACGGTCGCGGCGAAGCGGGCGGCGCTCGAGAACGCCGTCGCCGTCTACGGGAGCGCGACGCCCCGGGTGGAGAGCTGGGTGAGGGTCGACCGGCTCGAGCTGCCGACACGGATCGGGGCGCCGCTCCCGTCCGTTC
>NZ_DASUCC010000110.1:0-31820 GCF_035762905.1 Actinophytocola sp. | reverse complement strand
GAGCTGAACGGTGACCGCCGAGGTCGCCGCCCCGTCGGCGGTGATCGAGGTGGGGGCGGCCGTGATCGTCGATGTGCCCGGGTCGGCCGACCCGGTCAACGTCACCGTGGCGGTGGCGGTGGCGGCGGTGCCGTCGACGGTGAAGGTGAGCGTGGCGGTGCCGGGGGTGGTGGCCGAGGTGAACGTCGCGGTGTAGGTGCCGTTGTCGTTGTCGGTGACCCCGGAGACCGTGCCGAGGTCGGTGCCGATGACCACGGTCGCGCCGCCGGTGGTCAGGTTGTTGCCGTTGGCGTCCTTGAGTTGGACGGTGGCCGTCGAGGTCGAGGCGCCGTCGGCGGGGATCGAGGTGGGGTCGGCCGTGATCACCGAGGTGGTCGCGGCCGCCGTCCCCGGGAGGACCTGGACCGTGGCGGTGTCGGCGCCCGGGGCACCGTCCACGGTGAACGACAGCGTTGCGGTCCCGGCGGTCGGCGCGGCGGTGAGGGTGGCGGTGTAGGTCCCGTCGCCGTTGCGGGTCGTCGGGGACATGGTGCCGAGATCGGTCGTGATCACCACCGCCGCGGTGCCGGTGGTGACGTCGTTGCCGTTGGCATCCAACAGTTGGACCGTGGCGGTCGAGGTGGCCGTGCCGCCTGCGGTGATCGAGGTCGGGTTGGCGGTGAGCACCGAGGTGCCCGGGTCGGGCGGTCCGGCGACGAACTCGACCGTGGCGGTGTGCACGCCGGCGAGGTCGTCGATCGTGAACGAGACGGTCGCTATGCCGATGGCGGTGGCGGAGGTCAACGTCGCCGTGTAGGTGCCGTCGCCGTTGTCGGTGACCCCCGAGGTGGTGCCGAAATCGCTGGTGATCGCGACGGTCGCGCCGCCGCTGGTGAGGTTGTTGCCCTGGGCGTCCTTGAGCTGGACCGTGACCGTCGAGGTCGAGGTGCCGTCGGCGGTGATCGGGGTCGGGACGGCCGTGATCGTGGAGGTCGCGACGTCGGCCGGGCCGGCGACGAACGCCACGGTGGCGGTGGCGGTGGCCGGGTCGCCGTTGACGGTGAAGGAGAGCGTGGCCGGGCCGGCGGTGGTGCCCGAGGTGAGCGTGGCGGTGTAGGTGCCGTCGCCGTTGTCGGTCACGGCCGACACCGTGCCGAGGTCGGTCGCCAGCAGCACGTGCGCGCCGCCCGCGCTGAGGTTGTTGCCCTGGGCGTCCCTGAGTTGGACGGTGACGGTCGAGGTCGCCACCTCGTCGGCGGTGATCGACACGGGGACGGCGGTGATCACCGACGTGGTGGCGTCGGGTGCGCCGGCGACGAAGTCGACCGTGGCGGTATCGGTGCCGAGGCTGCCGCCGACCGTGAAGGACAGCGTGGCGAGGCCGGCGGTCGTGCCGGAGGTGAGGGTGGCGGTGTAGGTGCCGTCGTTGTTGTCGGTGACGGTGGAGACGGCGCCGAGGTCGGCGGCGACGACCACCGTCGCGCCGCCGGTGGTGAGGTCGTTGCCCTGGGCGTCGCGGAGCCGGACCGTGATCGTCGAGGTCGACTCGCTGTCGGCGGTGATGGCGGTGGGAGCGGCGGTGATCTCGGACCGGGCGGGATCGGCCGGGCCGGCGACGAACCCCACGGTGGCCGTCCTGGTTCCCGCGACGCCGGCCACCGTGAACGTCAGCGTCGCCGTTCCCACCGCGGTCGGTGCCGTCAACGTGGCCGTGTAGGTCCCGTCGGCGTTGTCCGTGACGGTCGACAGGGCGCCGAGGTCGGTGCTGATGGCCACGGTGGCGCCGCCGGTGGTGAGATTGTTGCCGTTGGCGTCGCGCAGTCGCACGGTGACGGTGGCCGTCGCCGCGCCGTCGGCGGTGATCGACGTGGGGGCGGCGGAGATCTCCGAGGTTCCCGCCACCGCCGGACCGGCGACGAACTCGACGGTGGCGGTGTCGCCGCCTGGACTGCCGTTGACCGTGAACGAGACTTCGGCGATTCCGACGGTGGTCGTCGAGGTCAGCGACTCGGTGTAGCTGCCGTCGCCGTTGTCGACGACCTGGTCCAGGAGGATGCCCGCGGTGGTGGCGATGACGACGGTCGCGCCGCCGGTGGTGAGGTTGTTGCCCTGGGCGTCCCGAAGCCGCACGGTGATGGTCGAGGTGGCGATGCCGTTGGCGGTGGTCGCGGTGGGATCGGCGGTGATCACCGAGGTCGCGGCGACGGCGGGTCCTGGCGCGAACTCGACGGTGGCGGTGTCGGTGCCGAGGGTGCCTTCGAGGGTGAAGGTGACGGTGGCGGTGCCGGCGGTGGTGGCCGAGGTGAGGGTCGCGGTGTAGGTGCCGTCGTTGTTGTCGGTGACCCCGGAGACGGTGCCCAGGCTGGTGCCGATGCCCACGTTGTGGCCGCCGGTGGTGATGTTGTTGCCCAGCGGGCCGCGCAGTTGCACGGTGACCGTGGCCGTCGAGATGCCGTCGGCCGTGATCGACACCGGGTCGGCCGTGATCACCGACGTGGTCGGGTTGGCCGTGCCGGCCACGAACGACACCGTGGCCGTGTCGGTGCCGGCGGCGCCGTCGAGGGTGAACGTGAGCGTGGCGGTGCCGGCGACCGTGACCGAGGTGAGGGTGGCGGTGTAGGTCCCGTTGTTGTTGTCGGTGACCCCGGAGACCGTGCCGTAGTCGGTGGCGACGACGACGGTCGCGCCGCCGCTGGTGAGGTTGTTGCCCTGGGCGTCCTTGAGCTGCACGGTGACCGTCGAGGTCGAGGTGCCGTCGGCGATGATGGTGGTCGGGTCGGCGGTGATCACCGAGGTCGCTGCGGCGGCGGGGCCGGGCACGAACGCGACGGTGGCGGTGTCGGTGCCGGTGGCGCCTTCCAGGGTGAAGGTGACGGTGGCGGTGCCGGCGGTGGTGGCCGAGGTGAGCGTCGCGGTGTAGGTGCCGTTGTTGTTGTCGGTGACGGCGGAGACGGTGCCCAGATCGGTGCCGATCGTGACGTTGTGGCCGCCGAAGGTCACGTTGTTGCCGAGCGGGCCGCGCAGTTGCACGGTCACCGTCGAGGTCGACGTGCCGTCCGCGGTGATCGTGGTCGGGTTGGCCGAGATCAGCGACGTGGTCGGGTTGGCCGTGCCGGCCACCATCACCACCGCCGCGGTGGCCGGCGCCGCAATACCGTTGACAGTGAACGAAAGCGTCGCCGTACCGGCCACCGTCACCGAGGTGAGCGTCGCGGTGTAGCTGCCGTTGCCGTTGTCGGTGACCCCGGAGATCGTGCCGTAGTCGGTGGCGATCGTGACCTGGGCGCCGCCCGCCGTCAGGTTGTTGCCCAGGTTGTCCTTGAGCTGCACGGTGACCGTGGAGGTCGAGGTGCCGTCGGCGAGGATCGTGGTGGGATCGGCCGTGATCGTCGAGGTGGTGGCGTCCGGGGTTCCGAGGACGAATTGGACGGTGGCCGTGTCCGTCCCGGCCGCTCCGTCGATCGTGAAGGAGAGGGTGGCGGTGCCGGCGGTGGTGACCGAGGTCAGGGTCGCGGTGTAGCTGCCGTTTCCGTTGTCGGTCACCCCGGAGATCGCGCCCAGGTCGGTGCCGACGACCACGGTCGCGCCGCCGCTGGTGAGGTTGTTGCCCTGGGCGTCCTTGAGCTGCACGGTGACCGTCGAGGTCGCGATGCCGTCGGCGGAGATCGCGGCCGGGGCGGCGGTGATCGTCGAGGTGACCGGGTCCGCCGGGCCCGGCACGAACGCGACGGTGGCGGTGTTGGTGCCGGTGGCGCCTTCCAGGGTGAAGGTGAGGGTGGCGGTGCCGGCGGTGGTGGCCGAGGTGAGGGTCGCGGTGTAGGTGCCGTCGTTGTTGTCGGTGACGGCGGAGACGGTGCCCAGATCGGTGCCGATCGTGACGTTGTGGCCGCCGAAGGTCACGTTGTTGCCGAGCGGGCCGCGGAGTTGCACGGTCACCGTCGACGTCGACGTGCCGTCCGCGGTGATCGTGGTCGGGTTGGCCGAGATCAGCGACGTGGTCGGGTTGGCCGTGCCGGCCACGAACGACACCGTGGCCGTGGCCGGCGCGGTGGCGCCCTCGAGGGTGAAGGAAAGCGTGGCGGTGCCGGCCACCGTCACCGAGGTCAGGGTCGCCGTGTAGGTGCCGTTGCCGTTGTCGGTGACCCCGGAGATCGTGCCGTAGTCGGTGGCGATCGTGACATGGGCGCCGCCCGCCGTGAGGTCGTTGCCCTGGGTATCGCGCAGCCGCACGGTGATCGTCGAGGTCGAGGTGCCGTCGGCGATGATGACGCTGGGGTCGGCCGTGATCACCGAGGTGGTGGCGTCCGGGGTACCGGTGACGAAGGCGACGGTGGCCGTGTCCGTCCCGGCCGCTCCGTCGACGGTGAAAGAGAGGGTGGCCGTGCCGGCGGTGGTGACCGAGGTGAGGGTCGCGGTGTAGCTGCCGTTTCCGTTGTCGGTCACCCCGGAGATGACGCCCAGGTCGGTGCCGACGACCACGGTCGCGCCGCCGCTGGTGAGGTTGTTGCCCTGCGCGTCCTTGAGCTGCACGGTGACCGTCGAGGTCGCGATGCCGTCGGCCGAGATCGCGGCCGGGGCGGCGGTGATCGTCGAGGTGCCCAGGTCCATCGGGCCCGGCACGAACGCGACGGTGGCGGTGTCGGTGCCGGGAGTGCCGGCGAGGGTGAAGGTCAGGGTGGCGACCCCGGCGGTGGTGGCCGCGGTCAGCGTGGCGGTGTAGGTCCCGTTGAGGTTGTCGGTGACGGCGGAGACGGTGCCCCGGTCGGTGCCGATCGTGACGTCCGCGCCGCCGAAGGTCACGTTGTTCCCCAGCGGACCACGCAACTGCACGGTCACCGTCGACGTCGACACCCCGTCGGCGGTGATCGACACCGGATCGGCCGTGATCACCGAGGTGGTCGGATCGGCCACCCCGGCCACGAACGACACCGTGGCCGTGGCCGAAGCGGCTGCGCCGTTGACAGTGAAGGAAAGCGTGGCGGTACCGGCGACCGTGACGGAGGTGAGGGTGGCGGTGTAGCTGCCGTCGCCGTTGTCCGTGACCCCGGAGACCGTGCCGTAGTCGGTGGCGATGACCACGGTCGCGCCGCCGCTGGTGAGGTTGTTGCCCTGCGCGTCCTTGAGCTGCACGGTGACCGTGGAGGTCGAGGTGCCGTCGGCGACGATCGTGGTGGGATCGGCCGCGATCGTCGACGTGCCCGGATCGGCCGGGCCGGGCACGAACGCGACCGTCGCGGTGTCGGTGCCAGGGGCGCCGTCGAGGGTGAAGGTGAGGGTCGCGGTGCCGACGGTTGTGGGCCCGGTGAGGGTGGCGGTGTAGGTGCCGTTGCCGTTGTCGGTCACCCCGGAGATGGCGCCGTTGTCGGTGCCGATGGTGACGGTGGCGCCGCCGGTGGTGAGGTTGTTGCCCTGGGCGTCCCTGAGCTGGACCGTGATGGTCGAGGTCGCCACCCCATCGGCGGTGATGGTGGCGGGCGTCGCGGTGATCACCGAGGTGGTGGCGGCCGCCGGGCCCGGCACGAACACGGCCGTCGCCGGGCTGCCGCCGGTCTCCGCACCGCCGATGAAGGCGCGGATGTCGTAGCTGCCGGCCAGCACCGAGGTGATGTCCACCGTGCAGGTCCCGTCGCCGCCGCTGGTGCAGGACGGGATCACCAGATGGGCGCCGCTTTCCGCCTGGAAGGTGACGAGCACCGCGGCGACCGGGCCGCCGGTCGCGTTGCGGACGGTGACCGTGGCGGTGTGCGTGGCTGTCCCGTTCGCCACCACCTCGCCGGCCGTGACGGTCAGCTCGGAAGTGGCCGCGACCGGCTGGTCGTTGTCGAGGACCGTCACCGTCACGTCGGGCAGCAGCAGCCCGTCGAAGTTGGGATCGGCCGAGCTCACCGTGTGCGTGATCTGGGTGACGTGGGTTGGGCTGATCAGCGCGTCGTCGACCGCCTCGACCGACAGGTCCCCGGCGGTCTGCGTCGTGTCGATCTCCAGCGGGTTGGGTGTCACCGTGGCCCACCGGGGATCGACCACGGTGGGCGTGACCGTGATCGGGTCGGTCGCGGACAGGCTGCTGGTCACCGTGTACGTCTGGGCCGGCTGTCCCTCGGTCACCGTCAGCTCGGTCGGAGCGAGGGTCAGCGGCGAGACGTAGGTGACGGAGTTGTCGGTCGAGACCGAGGCCTGGGAGGCGTTGCCGTCCGGGTCGAGGACCGCGCCGGCGACGAGAGAGAGCACGACGGTCCCCGACGAGTTGGCCCGGGCGCGCACCGAGAACGAGTTCGGCGACACGCGGGTCACGTCGGTGACGGTGACGCCCTGGGCGGTCGACCCGGTGGTGGTGAAGTCACCCGTCACGAGGTTCTCGGTGATCACCTCCGAGAACTCGACGGTGAACAGGAGGTCGCGCACGGAGGTCGGGTCCGCCTGGCTCTGCGTCTGCTCGAGCGTCGCGCGGGGCGAGCACCGGTCCGTCGCCAGTTGCGGCACCGTGCGCGAGTAGTGCGACGACTGGGCGTTGGCGCCCTGGGTCTGGACCCGGATGTTTCCGGCACCGAGGCTGTAGGGGACGG
The DNA here is from genome assembly GCF_035762905.1 of Actinophytocola sp. Classification (GTDB taxonomy): domain Bacteria; phylum Actinomycetota; class Actinomycetes; order Mycobacteriales; family Pseudonocardiaceae; genus DASYTH01. The sequence continues at coordinate 25,278 of NZ_DASUCC010000110.1, read as the reverse complement.
TGATGGTGGTCGCCGCCGTGATGCCGGTGGCGCGCCCGAGGTAGACCTCGGCCTTGGTGGTGGCGGTGTAGTACACGTCGATGGTCACCGGGGTCTGCGGCGGGGTGCCGGCGGTGGGCGGGGCCACGGCGACGGCGAGCTGGCAGGTGTTGGTGTCGTAGGTGACCTCGGTGGGGTACCAGGTGCGGATCGCCGAATTGGAGGCCGTGCCGTTGTTCAGGAAGAGCACCGTGAAGCCCGACTCGGCGGCGACGTCGGCGTCGCCGAAGGACTGGGGGCCGAAGCGGTTGCGCTGCACGGTGAGCGTGCCGCCGAAGCCCAGGAAGATGCCCCGCTCCGTGAAGCCGTTGATGTAGTTGTCCTCGATGCGGAAACCACTCTGGTCGGTGCCGACGGACAGGCCGAGGCTCGCCCAGATGGCGTTCCTGGCGTTCGAGCCCGCGTTGTCGAAGGTGTTGTTGGCGATGACGTTCACCGGCCCGAAGCCGGCCCTGGTCAGGCGGAGGACCATGTCGTTGTTGTCGGTGCGGGTGAACGTGTTGCCGGAGATGAGCGAGTCGCTCAGGGTGATGTTGGTGAGCAGGAGGGGGTAACCGTTGAACCCCTCGAACGTCGACCCCGTGATCCGCAGCCGGTTGAGCGTGGCCGCCGACCCATGCGCGCCGACGCCGTTGTACGTCTCGTTGTCCGGGTCGTACATGCGGACCCGGTCGAGCGTGAAGTCGTTGATCGTCGCGTTGGCGGCGAACCGGACCGCGGAGGTGCTGCCGGTGAACGACCCCAGCTCAACGTTGCGGACGGTCACACCGTCGGCCCCGCTGGCCAACCAGAGGAACCGCTCGGCGACGATGCTCGCGGGGTCGATCGACACCCCGTTCTCGATGATCGCCCGGTCGCCGTTCGCCCCGACCACGAAGGCCGTCTCGTTCGACGTGATGTTCGGGAAGTTGCGCACCGCGACGTTCGGGCCGTCGATGAACAGGGCCGTCACCCCGTCGACGTCGCTCAGCGACCGGATGCCGAGGCGGTTCTGGAAGTCGAGCGTCACCGAGCGGGTGGCGTGGAAGAGCGCACCGTTGTCGCCGAGCGGGGTGAGCACACCGACGAACATCCAGTTGGCCGTGCCCGTGCCCGAGCCGACGATCGTCCCCGTCGACTGGATTCCGGGCGTATCCGCGTCGACGTCCTCGGCCGGGGCGATGATCGCCTCGTCGGCCGTGGGCAGGGCGTTGGACTCCTGCAGCGCGGCGCGCAGGGTGCACACCCCGGCGGCGGTCGCACACACGCGGTCGCCGACCAGTGCATCGTCACCCTGATGGCTGAGGCTGTTGACCAGGAAGTTGACCGTGGCGGCCTGCGCCGGGCGCGGCGCGGCCACCAGGCCGCCCACGGTCAGTCCGGCGAGCAGGACGACCGCGGCGACGCGGGCCATCCCCCGGCGAGCCTTCGAGCCGGCCGTGCCGGACGACATCGGTTCGGAGCCCATCGGCTGCTCCTACGATGAGGTGTCGGGAGCCAACGCTCCGTGTGACGGTCTCGTCACCATGCGCGCCCAGGACACACTACGTCCACTTGAGCCGGAACGCAGGTCCTGGCCGGCACCGTGGAACGCCTCCGGGGTCGACCGCTAGGGAACCAGTTCGGTACGCCGCCGGGCGTCGCGGATCGCGGCGGAGAGCGCGTCGAGGTCGAAGTTTCCGTGGTGGCGAAGACCGTTGATGAAGAAGGTCGGCGTGCCGGACACCCCGCTCAGGTCGGCGGAGTCCACGTCCTGGGCGACCCATCCGGCGCCGGCGTTCCCGCGCAGGTCGGCAGAGAACTGGCTCACGTTGAGGCCGAGCCGCGCCGCGTGCCGGACCAGTTGCATCGGCAGCAACTCCTTCTGGTACTCCAGCAGCAGTGCGTGCATGTCCCAGAACCGGCCCTGGGCCGCGGCCGCTTCGCACGCCTGCGCCGCCAGCGTCGCGTTCGGATGGACCTCGCCGATCGGCAGGTGCCGCCAGACGTAGCGCACGTCGCCGCAATCGTCCAGCAGCCGGCGCACCACGTCGTCGGCGGTGTGGCACCAGGGGCATTCCAAGTCGCCGTACTCGACCACCGTGATCGGTGCCTGGTGCGGGCCGCGGATGTGGTCCCGGTCCGGGTCGACCGGCACGGCCAGGTCGACGACGCGCTCCGCGGTGCCGAGCAGCGCGCGGTCGCGCACCGGTGCGGGCAGCAGCGCGGTGGCGCGGGACAGCGCCCAGGCCAGCACCGAGCCGAGCAGCGCCGCGGACAGGATGCCGAATTTGGCCTCGTCCAAGGTGTCGCCGGTGAAGGCCAGGGACGCGATCAGCAGCGACACGGTGAACCCGACGCCCATCAGCAGACCGGATCCGGCCACCGCGGCCCAGCCGACCGGGGGGCGCAGCCGGCCCCGGCTCAGCCGGGTGACCAGCACCGTGCCGCCGACGGTGCCGATCAGCTTGCCGAGCACGGAGCCGATCACGATGCCGAGCGTCACCGGCGAGGTGACCGCGCGGGACACCAGCTCGCCGTTGATCACGACGCCGGCGTTGGCCAGCGCGAACAGGGGCACGATCAGGTAACTGGTCCACGGGTGGAACAGCATGGCCAGCCGCTCGTTGGGGGAGATCGCCCGGCGCACCCGGATGTCGGCCTCGCGGGCCGCCTCCGGCGTCGGATGCACGCGAAACAGCCGGAAACTGCGGTAGGCGTGCTCGAGGTCGACCCGGGCCGGGGGCTGGGCGTAGGTCAACAGCCCCATGGCCAGCCCGACGATGATCGGCTCGACCCCGGCGTTCACCAGCCCGACCCACACCGCGAGGCCGAGCAGGAAGTACATGGGGCTGTTGCGCACCCGGACGGTCTTGAGCGTCAGGACCACGCCGAAGATCGCGATCGCGACCAGCAGCGGCGGCGCCGATACGTGGTGTTCGCTGTAGACGGCGGTGATGACCACCAGTGCCACCAGGTCGTCGACCACCGTGACGGTCAGCACGAACACCCGCAGCGCCGCCGGGAACCGGGGTCCGACGACGGCGAGGACGCCGAGGGCGAACGCGGTGTCGGTGGACATCGCGGTGCCCCAGCCGGCCGCGGTTTCCTTGCCTGCGTTGAGCAGCAGGTAGATCAGGATCGGGACCACCATCCCGGCCAGCCCGGCAACCACCGGCAGCATCAGCCGGCGCCGCTCGCGCAGCTCGCCCATGTCGAACTCGCGGCGCGCCTCCAGCCCGACGACGAAGAAGAAGAACGTCATCAGGCCGGCGTTGATCCAGTGGCGGAAGTCCAGCGCGACGCCGTGGTCACCGGCCGCGATGGACAGCTCGGTGTGCCAGAACGACTCGTAGGACCTCGCGTCCAGATTGACCCATACCAGCGCCACCACGGTGGCCGCCAGCAGGACGGCGGCGCTTCCGGTCTCGGTCCGCAGGAACATCCGCAGCGGTGTCTGCAGGTTGCGTGCCCACGCGGTCCGTCCGGAGAAGGGCGCCTTGGCATCCGTCATGCCCGGATTCTGGGCCAGCACGGGAAATCCCACGACTGGAACCAACACCCGCCATCTCGCAAGGTTCGCCCCGAACGGGCCGGAATCCCAGCCCTCCGGGTGAACCTGCCGTCACCGGGCGATGCTGCGGGTGACCGGTGCCGGCCGTGCAACGAGTTTGCCTCGGCGTGCACCTGGCTTGGAGTTGCTTTGGCACATTCGGCCACCATGGGGGTCCGATTACAGGGGTGAGAGCGGAGAACATGGTGAGAATTCCGATCCGGGCCGGGCTGGGTATCACGGCGGCGTTGGCGGTGACATTCGTCCTGGTTTCTCCCGCCAATGCGGCCGAACCGGCGAGCAGATACAACGGACCCATGGACGACGACGGTGAAGGCGTGGCCTACGAATGCGTGCGACCGCGCGATCCCAAGGCGCCCATCGAAATGTGGGCGCTGGACGGTTCCGACACGACCTTCCGGTTCAACGGTGTCACCTGGGGCGGCAAGAAACCGTGCGACGACGGTGAACTGCGGATCAGCAAGTTCCCCCCGGTACGGATCAACGGCAGCCTCATGTACCTGCAGCGCGGTTACACCGGTTCGACGGAGCAGGACCCCGAAGCCATCCGGCACGGCCACGTGCGGGCCGACGACCTGAGCCAGGCGGGCCTCAAGAAGCTTCGCCGGCCGGTCTCCCCCGGAGCCCGAAACGGCCGGCCGTGCGCCCGCACCAAGAACGTCGTGTACTTCAACAATCCGGGCCAGATTCCGGAGAGCTTCCAGTACAAGCCGAACCAGAAATCCTCGGACTGGGACAACTACGGCGATCCGGCCCAGGTCGACGGCGAGTTCCACCCGCCGGGCCTGCACTACAACTATCTGTTGTGGAGTTGGCTGACCGACGCGCAGGACACGGCCAGGAAGAACCCCGGTGGCGGCCAGATCCGAGCGGTCGTCAAGAAGAACGACCGAATCCGGCTCTGCGATGTCGATCCGATCACCAGCCCGGCATACGAGGAGGGCACGAAGAAGGTCATCGGCTACGTTCGCGGGATGTACGGCCGCGCCCGGAGCAACTCCGGCCAGTCCGTCGAGGGTTGGTTCGTCCATTCCTGGCGCCCGGCCAGCAGTAGCCGATGGACCGAGCTGGTGTCCCGAACCCCGGTGCCGTAGCTCGTGGTCCGGCTGCTGGTACGGTCAGCGCACTGATCGGTGCCGACCAGGTCTGAGGGGGCGCTTGTGGCTGAGGTGGCACTGCGGCGGATCGAGGACTCCGACCTCGATGCCCTGTTCGAACTGCAGCGGGATCCGGAGTCGGTCCGGATGGCGGCCTTCGTTTGGCGGGATCCCGACGACCGCACCGCATTCGATGTCCACATGGCGAAGATCAGGACTTCTCCCGAGTGCAACCCCCACGCTGTCACGGTCGATGGACAACTCGTCGGCAGCATCGCGAGTTTCGTCATCGAGGGCGACACCGAGGTCACGTACTGGATCGACAGAGCGTTCTGGGGGCAGGGCATCGCCGGCCGGGCGCTCGCCCTGTTGCTGGAATCGGTTCCGGTGCGGCCGGTGTTCGCCCGCGCCGCGAGCGACAACGTGGGATCGCTCAAGGTGTTGCAGCGGGCGGGATTCGTCAGCACGGGCACGGAGATCGCGTTCGCCAAGGCGCGGAACACGGAGATCGAGGAAACGATCCTGCGCCTTGACTAGGCCGCGTTCGGTCGGGGTCAGGTCAGCTTGCGGTAGTCGGCTCGATCCCAGGCCAGCATGGCCTCGACGCGGATCATGGCGGACTGTTCGAGGAGGCTGACCGAGCCGGGGAAGAAGTGGTAGATGCCGGTGGCGGGGTCGCGGAACCGGCGGCGGGACTCGTCGGCGAACCACTCCAGAGTGGCCCGGTACACCGGGTTGGGGACGACGGTGGAGAGCAGCAGGAGGTTGGCGAAGAGGATCGCGGTGAACCGGGGTTGGGTGAAGTAGCGGTCCTCTTCGGCGTAGTAGGCGAGTGCTCTGGTGGCGGTGTCCAGGGCGTGTTCGAGGTAGGCGCGGCGGCCGGTCGCGCGGTACAGCAGCGCACCCGCGCCGATCATGACGCCTTGGTTGTAGGTCCACTGGGTCTGCTCGATGACGCCGGCCAGATCGACGTGGTCCCAGTAGAGACCGTTCGGCGCGAGCATGTTGGTCCGGACCCAGTCGTACATCCGGGTCGCCCAGTCGAGGTAGTACCGCCGGCCGGTGAGCAGGTAGAGGTGCAGACCGACTTCCGCTCCGGGCGCGTTCGACACGGTGTTGCGGTCGTTGCTCCACGGCGCCTGGGTCCAGAACACGCCACCGGGAAGGGGATGCGTGGGATCGGTGTCCCAGCCGAACACCAGTAGGTCGAAGATCTCGGCGGCACGCCGGATGGCGGCGCGGTCACCGCCCGGGGTCAGGTAGTGCCGCTGCAGGAACGCGAGCGCGAGCCACTCGTTGTCGTCATAGAACTTGTCCCCGCCCTGACCGAGTGGCGGCCGCAGGTACGAGTCGTAGCCGGGTGGGGTGGTCTCGCGGTTCCAGTAGGCCTCCAGCGCGGTGTACCGGTCGGCGAGGTCGTCGCGGTAGCGTCCGCCGATGCCGGGAATGCCGGACAGCAGTTGGGTTCCGATCAGCGCCTGGGAGAACGGCCAGACATAGGACCAGGGGTTGCCGCCGGTGCGCGGGAACTCCTCGAGGAAGAACGAGGTCGCCGGGTCGTAGTAGTGGCGCAGCAGCGCGGCGTAGGTGTCCTGCGCCCGGTGCGCGAACTTCGCCCGGCTCCGTGCCGAGGGCCCGTCGTCGGCCCGCGCGACGGGCGTGCCGAGCAACCCGTTGGCCACCCCGACGGTGACGCCGAGACCGGCGGCCAACGCCGTGCGCCGGGACAGGCCGCCGGACCCGTCGACGTGGTTTCGCATCGTTCCCCCTCGGTGAACTCGCACTCGAGGTGCAGGTATAGCCGATCCGGCGTTGTGCGATTCCGGAGTGCCCGCCGCACAAACAACCCCGCACAACCCGACCCCGACGGCCCGGCTGCGGTCGGGTATCTTTGCCGCCCGGCCGACCTGGGGGAACAGATGATCGTCGATACGAGGCCTTCGTGGTGGAGTCGCCAAGGCGTGTGGTGGCTGGTGGTCGTGTTGTTCGTCGGGGCGTGGGCGGTCAGCCTGCGGGACTGGCGCAATGGTGAGCGCGGTGGTACCGCGGCCGCGGACCCGCAACCGGCTCCGGTGCCGCAGGACCCGGGGCCACCGATCCGCCGTACCGGTTTCGAGTCGCTGTTCCAGCCCGGGGCGCCGGTGCGGGTGGAGGGTGACCCGGCGGTGCTCGCCGTGCGTGAGGTCGGCACCCTTGACCTGCCGTCCGGCCGGCTGATCGCGTGCGATCCGTTCGTGCTGGCGGACTTTCCGGATACCGAACAACCTTTTCAGGTGGCGGTTCCGCCCGGCAGGTACCCGGTGTCGATCTCGCTCACCCAACCCGCGGGCGACACGCCGCTCCGGTTGGGAACGCGGGTGGTGGCGGCCCGACTCACGATCCGCCCGGAGCCGGTCACCCGGTGGGACCTGGCGTTGCGGCCCGGCGACGACCCAACGACCCTGCAGCCCAACGAGTTCTTCGGGTTCGGCGTCGACACCGGAACGGCGGCCTTCCTGGACGCCGCGTCGATACCGGCACTACAGCGGATCGGCGGACCCGAAGGCCAACTGTCCGAACAGATGGACGACACCGGCCTCGAGCCAGGCGGCTGGGACGTGCCCGATCCCGTCAGCGGCCACAACGTGATCGCCTTCAACTCCGGCCTCGGCGACGGCGCCTACCCAACCTGGATCGGCTGGACCGCCACCAACCAGCCCGCCGTATTCGTCACCGACTTCCTCGTCGTGGACTGAGTCAGCGGTCCCGTAGAGCGGGATTCAGCCCTTCGCCGTACGGTGGCCATCCCGGCGAACCAGATTCATCACGGAAAAAAGCCCTGAGTCGGGTTGCCCTGGAGCGGGCCCAACATGGTCCAGATGAACACCAACAGCCAGACGATCGATGTCTGGGACCCTTGACTATCTCCGAGCGCCGGACCGGCGACACACCGTCAAGTGATTCCCCTGCACGAACATTTTTGAGGACCGCGACCTCGTCCGGAGCCCCTACCGCCCACCCAAGCTCATCGAGACTGCACAACATGCCGTACGAGGATTCACCTCTGTAGCTACGTCTTCGCATCCTTCTCACAGTCCGGACGGTGGCAACCGTAGCACCGGGTGGCGCCACCGCGACAAGGCTCTCTGCCGTCACCACTGGTCGACCACCGAACACGATCTGCACCGGACCCTCGCCACAGCCCAGGTCCACATGCGCGAGCCAGATTCGGTCAGCCCGGGGGTGGTCCTCCACTTTGACCACCCGCCCGACCACCGCACCACTGGTGATCACAGTCACCACGCCACCATACGCACGAACCCCAAACAGTGCAGACGACGGCAGAACCCAAAGTGGATACGGCCATGTGTGGTCGCCACCAGGGCGAGATCATCACGCCCACGGTTCGGCCGCAAGTCTCACAATTCGGGATGGTCACTAGTCGTGTTCGCTCAATTACCTATCGTATTCGAACGGCCCATCGACCACAGCACTTCGAACGCCTCACATGCCTGTGCGTTTTGGGCAGGGCTCATCAGCATGTCTGCGTTGGAGTCATCGTTCGGACTGTTTAAGTAGCCAAGCCACACTCCATCGCGAAGGTATTTATTGAATTGAGTATAGAGTCCAGGTTCTTCAAGCACGAATCCTGCGTCAAGACGGTACAGGCCAGATCCGGTCATTACCGGTATGGTCAGCCAGCGGAACGCGCAATTCTCATGTAAATGATCTCCGCCGATCCCCTTGGCTAGTAAATCTCGGAAGGCCACAACGGCCTCGCTCTGAATACCGGCAAGCAAGAACCGGTACTTACATCCTTTTGCCAAGTTGGCCGCGACGACCTGCAGGAACCGACCGGCAACGACGTCACCGTCCTCGATGTCGATGACGTTCGGGCTGAGGTCGGTGCTGACGATATCGACCTGACGGCAGTAGCGCTCCACGCGCAGCACCTCATCCTGCTGGATCAGCCCTTCCCGTCCCACCGTCTCGGATTCGGCCAACTCGCGGGCCACCTCGTTGACCCGATCAGCGAGAACGCGGCCGATACGAGTAAGAAGGTCGGACTGTCGACTCGCCCGCGCCTGGACGTTGACTATCGCGCGCTCGACGTACTTCGCTACGGATCCATGATCAGCCGGAGCAGCTAGTGGCTCGCCGTAGACCAGGTAGTCGAGGCTTACACCGAAGAACTCAGCCAAGGCCAGGAGGCGTTGGAAGCTCGGGCGAGTTTGGCCACGCACGTACTGTGACAGGGCCGCAGCTGTCACTCCGACCGCGTCCAGGACAGCTTGACGATTTCGACCGTACCCGCTGCGCTGGATCAAGCTCGCGAGCATCTCCCCAAACTTAACTGTCCTCTCCATCACGCTTGATCCTCTCGAGGGAATTCGCAGACCAGTCGTTACATTGCCCCATCGTTAAGTCAGACTTTACGTGAAGCCCAACTAAACTTCTGCTTTGAACTGAGGCCGTCCAAGATTATGATGAGGTGGAAGTACAGAATGGTCAAGATCGAATAAACGCGATCAGCGCCCCTAGCACTGTTCGTTACCTCCGACAACAAACTGTCTTCTTCTTGTCCAATTGGTTCATTGGGTCGGCTCACCCGACTCCCCTCGCACCTGGAGGCGGTCCAATGAGCGACTGTGGTCAGACTCGTGACGAACGCACCGGATCGGCTGTCTGGCAGGAAACTGGGCCGGGTACGCGTGCTCTCAAGAGGTCGGCGTGCAGTGTGTTCATCTCGTACGCGCGGGCGGACGAGGGTGATCGGGCCAGATTGGCGGCGCATCTTGCGCCGATGGTTCGCGAGGGGCTCATCGAATTGTGGCATGATCGCGTGATGGAGGCCGGCGCGGACTGGGCCAGTACCATCGAGCGCCGGCTGAATACGGCGGATATCGTCGTGCTGTTGGTGAGCGCCGATTTTGTCGCGTCAATTTTCTGTTTTGAACGGGAGCTGACGGACGCGTTGCGGCGACATCAGGACGATGGGGTTCGGCTGCTGCCGGTGATCGTCAAGCCGGTTGACTTCGCGAACCTTCCGTTCGCCAGGTTTCATGCGCTTCCGTCGAACATCGTACCGGTGAGTCTGTGGAGCGATGTCGATTCGGCCTGGCTCGATGTCGCGCAGGGTATTCGTCGGGTCGTGACGGAGATGCACGCGTCGCAGACATTCCTGCCGGCGCCGCGGACTCCCGCCGCATCGGAGAAGAGCAGCCTGGGTCAGCAGTTGGCGGACTACTACGGGCCGAACAGCTGCGTGATCGATGGCGCGCTTGTCGATGACGGTCGGATCGAGTGGGTGCCGTTGGACGGCAACTCGGCCAACATGCGCTTCGGAAACCTGCTGCCGCTCAACCGGCGGCACCGCGTCCGGCCGCTCCGTGGAGCCAGCGGCCCCATGGAGCGGACCGGGTTCCGGTTCGGGTTCGCGCTGACCGCGGAGCATCTACTGCACCGGTCGCGCCAGCACTTCCACGAAGGCAGTCCCGCGTTGGCGTTCGGGTGCGCCCGCCTCGGTGACGCGCTTTCGGTGCGGTATCCGGATGTCTTCGCCACCCGGGAGGCGGACGGGTGGAACCTGTTGTCGTTGTGTCTGGCTTATCTGCCATACCGGATACATGGCGCTCTGCTTGAGGCGACACTGCAGCGGGTGCGTTACCGGCTCGCGCACCCCGTCGACTGCCCGGACGACTACTGCGCGGCATTACTCCTCGCCGTTGCGAATCTCTACCAGGACATCGGCTGCTGGGCCCGGGCGGAGCGGCTCTACGAACATGTCCTGCGAGCGCGGCCCACAGCCATCACCGAAGCCGCGGTGCTCCGGCGGCGGACCATCGGGCAGTTCTTCACCGGATCGGACGATCGGCAGATCGGGGAAAGCTTCCGACGGATCGCGGAGTACAAGACCGGCGTCGAGTTCCGGGTTTCCGTCGCCATCGCGCACGGGTGGTGGCAGCTCCTTCGCGACCGGCCCGAGGAGTGCCTGCAACTGCTCGAACCCTTCGACTTCGACGATGAGGTGGAGGCTTCGGTGTACAGCCCGCACATCGCCTTCGAGCTCAAGCTGACCCAGGCCTCGGCCCTTGACTTCCTTGGGCTGAGTTGCCGTCCGCAGCTCGACCTGGTGCGGCGGCTCACCGGACGCTGGTCCCGGACAGGCTTACGCCCGGTCTTCACCAACCAGATCGCGCCCACCGTGCTGGCGCCTCAGGCGGCCGCCCTGATCGAACCGCTCAGTTCCGCCATGGCCCCGACGACCGCACTGTTCGCCGAACTGGACGCCACGGCCACCGCCTTGCTGGCCGCCCGCGGGTAACGAGGTTACCGGTCCGTGGCCGGGCGTTTCGGGCGGTGCCAGGGGACTTCGAGTTCGCCGTCGACCGGTAGTGCGGCCCATTGGGTGGCCAGGTCTTCGAGCAGGCGGCGAGCGGCGGCGAGTTCGGCGGCGGTGTAGGGGAACGGGTCCTGCCGGACGACTCCCCAGTACCGGCGGGCCCAGCTGAGCAGGTCGCCGCGGGCGCCAGTCTCCACCGCGTCGTGGAACATGGCGGCGAGGGATTCGGCGACGGTAAGGGCGCGGGATGCGTTGTTGGCCCGGAGAATCCGCTGTGAGCGCTGACGTTCGTCGTGACGGCGGCGACCGGAGACGATCCGCATGTCGCCCATGAGTGCGCCGGACATGATGCTGCCGAACACGCCGTCGGCCATCCGCAGTTCGCGCTCGGTGGCGACGTGGGCCAGGTCATGGGGAACGCGATGTTTGCGGTCGAAAGTCGGCACGAAAACCACGGCGCCGTCGGGCCGGTGCACATGGCACCGGTAAGCGCCGTTCGCGCCCTTGGTGAACACCACCTTCGGGCGCACGCCGGACCCGTGTGACGATCGCACCCATCGATTCTGGGCACCGGCGCACCGGCGGGACAACCGAGTTTTCGCGCCGATGGCCTGCCGGCTGAGGGATCCCGGTCAATGAAAGAGGCCCGGCCGGGTGCACCCGGCCGGGCTCTGTCGGGGTCGATCAGTTGGTGCGACGGCGACGGCCCGCGAGCAACAGCCCGCCGCCGAGGCCGAAGGCGATCAGGCCGAGCACGGCGATCCCGCCGACGGACGCGCCGGTGTCCGCCAGGTTGGCCGTGCCGGCGCTGGCCTGCGCGGCCGGAGTGGTCGTCGTGGTGGTCGTGGTCGTCGTCGGCGGGGTGGTGCAGTCCACCGTGACGGACTCGGTGTGGTCGACGCCGTTCGCGACGACCTTCACGGCGAAGGTTCCGTCATCGGTCGGAAGCTCGTCGACGACGACCCGGTACTCCAGGTTGTCGAGCTCGAAGACCGTCTCGACTCCTTCCGGCAACTCGAGTTCCTCGGTCGTGACGGTGAAAGTCCTTGAGTCGCCCTCGATGTTGAAGACCCGGATGGTCACCACGCCGGCGCCGTCCTCGCAGCGGACGAACACCTGGACCGGATCGTCGACCGGGCCGATCTCCGCACACCGGTCGACGGACACGTCCGCGACGGTCACCAGATCGAGGATGTGGGCGCGGACCTGGTAAGCGCCGGCATCGACCGGGAACTTGATCACCTTCGTCTCGTCCTGCTCGAGGGAGACGTTCTGGGTCTGGAGCGGATCAGCCGAGCCGTCGGCCCGCAGCAGGTCGACCACGTACGCCGTGCCGCGCTCGCTCGGGTTGGTGACACTGACCTCGACGGATCCGGCGTCGCCGGTGCACACGCTGGCGACGGCAAGCTCGGCGGGCAGGATCGGTGCCGGGTCGTCGTTCTCGGTCCCGTCGTCCTGGGCCGGGTTCGACGGCGGCGGATCGACCGGCGCGGGAACCACGACGGGCTGGGACTGCGTCGGCGGAATCCCGGGGCCGATCGGTTCGGTCGGTGGCGGGCTCGACTCCGCGGGCGGCGGCAGCGTCGGCTCCTCCTGGGCGATCGCGACGCCGCCCGTCCCGACGAGCGTGAGGCCGATCAGCCCGGCTAACAGAACCGTGCGAACTTTCAGCAATGGACCTCCCCCAATAGGAGCCACCCAGTTGACCCACCCGACCGAGCGGGTGCCACACACCGTACCGCACCTGTCGCCAACGGTGGCTTGACGGCGCCACTCGGATGGTCCTATGGTTCATTACATCAGTAACGAACCGAGGTGGTCATGTTCGACGACCGAAGCCCGATCTACCGCCAGATCGCCGAACGGATCAAGACCGACGTGCTGAGCGGCTCGCTGGGGCGCGATCAGCAGGTCATGTCGACCAACCAGTACGCCGCGTTCTACCGGATCAATCCGGCCACCGCGGCAAAGGCGTTCCAGCAACTGGTGGACGAGGGCGTCCTGTACAAGAAACGAGGCATCGGCATGTTCGTCAGTCCGGACGCCCGGGACGTGTTGCGGGCCGAACGCAGGAAGACCTTCTTCACTGACGTGGTCGAGCCGATGGTCGCCGAGGCGCAGGCCATCGGGATCCCGATCGCCGAGGTGATCGGGCGGATCAACGAGATCGCGAACGGACCGGCCCGATGACGTTGGGCATCGAGGTGACGGACCTGCGGCTGAACTACGGCACGGTCACCGCGTTGGACGGACTCACGTTCAGCCTTTCCGGCGGCCGGATCTACGGTCTGCTCGGCCGAAACGGCTCGGGCAAGACCAGCCTGATGTCCGTGCTCGCCGCGTTCCGCAAGGCATCCGCCGGCACCGTGCTGATCGACGGCCAGCCGGTCTGGGAGAACCCGGCGATCACCCGCCAGGTCTGCCTGATCCGCACCAACGTCGACACGCTCGGCAGCACCGACCGGATCAGCGCGGCACTGGATTTCACCGCCTGGCACCGGCCCAGCTGGGATGCCGAGTTCGCCGCCACCCTGCTCGACCGGTTCCGGCTGTCCGCGCGCACGAAGATCGGCGCACTGTCGCGTGGCCAGCGGTCCGTGCTCGGCGCGGTGCTCGGGCTGGCCAGCCGGGCGCCGGTCACCATGTTCGACGAGTCGCACCTGGGCATGGACGCCCCGACCCGGTACGCCTTCTACGACACGCTGTTGACCGACTTCATCGCCCACCCGCGCACGATCATCGTCTCCACCCATCTGATCGAAGAGGTGAGCCCGCTGTTCGAGCGGGTGCTGATCATCGACAACGGGCGGCTGGTCCTGCACGAGGACGCCGATGCGTTGCGCGCCCGCGGGGTCGCGGTGACCGGGCCGGCGGACGCGGTGGACCGGTTGGTCGCCGGGCACACGGTGCTCGGTGAGAAGAGCCTCGGGCCGACCAAGTCCGCCATGGTGTTCGGCCCGGTCGACGACGCCTTCAAGGACCGGGCCCGGCGCGCCGGCCTCGAGCTCGGACCGATCGGCCTGCAGGACCTGTTCGTGCACCTCACCGAACCCGCCGGAGAATCGCGATGAACACCAGAACCTGGTCTATCGCCCGCTTTCCGCAGGAGGGCGCGAACGCCTTCGCCGTCCTGCTGTGGCTGGGCTACTTCCTGCTCATCGTCGGCATCACGGTCGTCGTCTCGATGACCGGCACCGTCGGGGAGAGCATCTGGGGCAACGCCACCACGTTGCCGCGCTGGTTCGCCTGGGGCACCGGACTCTGGTTGACCGGGAGCTACCTTCGGCTGCACGTCGCGCACGGCAGCACCCGGCGCGAGTTCCTCCAGCGGAGCACGGTCTACCTGGTGGCGTTCGCCATCCTGCTCGGCTGCCTGATCACCCTCGGGTTCCTGCTCGAGTGGGCGCTGTACGCGGCCACCGGCCTGCGGCATCCGCTCGCGACCGAACCCGCGGCCCTCGTCACGCAGATCCTGCCGACGTACATCCTGATCTTCGGAGTGTGGTCGGCGGTCGGCACGTTGGTCGCCGCGGGCTATCGCCGCCTGGCCGGAACCGGTCTGCTGATCACGATCCCGGTGGGCGTCGCCACGGTGGTGCTGACCGAGGACGCGCTGGACACCCGCTATCTGGGGAAGTGGATCGGGTTCGACCTGTCCCTGATCGGCTCGTTGCCGGTGGGGGTCGCGATCGGGGTGGCCGGATTCCTGGTCGCCCTGGCCGGCACCTGGGCGCTCTGCCGAGACGTCGCGGTACCCGGCACCGGCGTCTGACTCCGTCCATAGTGGACATTGTGCGGCCGTTGACGGGACCGGGCGTCACCTCTAGTGTCGATTGCGTTACCCCTCGCTCGAACGTTGTTCGAAATAGCGAACTCGGCCGGCAGGTGCGCAATGAGGTTTCTCCCTGGCCGGTCTCGGATTCGTCTGCTGGTTGTCGGGCTGGCCGCCGGCGTGATCGTCGGCCTGCCCGGCACCGGTAGTGCTGCCGAGACCGAGTACACGATGAGCGTGGACGTCGCGGGCAGCGGGCCGGCGATCTCCGACACCATGTACGGGGTCTTCTTCGAGGACATCAACCGGGCGGCTGACGGCGGCCTGTACGCCGAGTTGGTGCAGAACCGGTCGTTCGAGTACGACCGGCTCGACAACGCCAGCTTCACGCCGCTGACCGGCTGGGCCCCGGCAGCCGGCTCGACCCGGGTGGAGGTCCTCGACGATGCCGGCCGGCTGGGCGAGCGCAACCGGCGCTACCTGAGCCTCGGCCTGCCGGCCGGGGTGATCAACGCCGGCTACAACTCCGGCATCCGGGTGGAACAGGGCAAGACCTACGACTTCTCGGTCTGGGCGCGCACCGACGCCACGGCCGGCACCCCGCTGACCGCCGCGCTCACCGATCCGGCCGGCCGCAACCTGGCCGAACCGCTGCGGCTGGCGGTGCGCGGCGACGGCTGGGCGCGCTACTCGGGCGCCCTGCTCGCCCGCACGGCAAGCATCACCGGGCGGCTCCTGGTCAGCGGCGCCGGCGCCGGGACGCTGCGGCTGGACATGGTGTCGTTGTTCCCGCGGGACACCTTCCGCAGCCGGCCCAACGGGATGCGGCGCGACCTGGCGGAAAAGGTCGCCGCGCTGCGGCCCGGGTTCGTGCGGTTCCCGGGCGGCTGCCTGGTCAACACCGGCAGCCACCAAGGTTACGAGGCACCCAACTGGGAACGGCGCCGCTCCTACCAGTGGAAGGACACCATCGGCCCGGTCGAGCAGCGGGCCACCAACGCCAACTTCTGGGGCTACAACCAGTCCTACGGGCTCGGCTACTTCGAGTACTTCCAGTTCGCCGAGGACATCGGGGCGATGGCGCTGCCGGTGGTGCCCGCGCTGGTCACCGGCTGCGGCCAGAACCGGGCCACCGACGACCCGGCGTTGCTGCGCCGGCACATCCAGGACACGCTGGACCTGATCGAGTTCGCCAACGGCCCGGCCGACTCGACCTGGGGCCGGATGCGAGCGCAGATGGGGCACCCGCAACCGTTCGGCCTGACCCACCTGGCCGTGGGCAACGAGGAGAACCTGCCGGACGCGTTCTTCGTCCGGTTCACCGAGTTCCGCGCCGCGATCGCCGCCAGGTACCCGGACATCATCGTGGTCAGCAACTCCGGCCCGGACGACACCGGCGGCACGTTCGACCGGCTGTGGCAGCTCAACCGGGACGCCGGGGTGGCCATGGTCGACGAGCACTACTACAACAGTCCGACCTGGTTCCTGCAGAACAACGAGCGGTACGACAGCTACGACCGCAACGGCCCCAAGGTGTTCCTCGGCGAGTACGCCTCGCTGGACAACCGGTTCCGCAACGCGCTGGCCGAGGCCTCGTACCTGACCGGGTTGGAGCGCAACGCGGACGTGGTCCGGCTCGCCTCCTACGCCCCGCTGCTGGCCAACGAGGACTACGTGCAGTGGCGGCCGGACATGATCTGGTTCAACAACCGGGCATCCTGGGGCTCGGCGAGCTACGAGGTGCAGAAGCTGTTCATGACCAACGTCGGCGACCATGTCGTGCCCAGCACGGCGAGCCGCACACCGTCCACATTGGAACCGATCTCCGGTGCGGTCGGGCTGTCCACCTGGGGCACCGCGGCCGCCTATGACGACGTGCTGGTGACCGCGGCCGACGGCCGGCAGCTGTTCGCCGACGACTTCTCCGGCACCGACGAGAAGTGGACCAACATCGCCGGGCGCGGCGCCTGGGCGATCAGCGGCGGCGGCTACGTGCAGTCCGACGCGGTCGCGGAGAACACCATGGTGATGGCCGGCGACCCGGCATGGCGCGATTACGACCTGAACGTCAAGGCCACCAAGCTGTCCGGCCGCGAGGGGTTCCTGATCGGGTTCGGGGTCAAGGACTCCAACAACTACTACTGGTGGAACCTGGGCGGCTGGAACAACACGCAGAGCGCGGTGGAGCAGGCGGTCGGCGGCGGGAAGCAGATCATGATCGCGGACGGCACCCGGATCGAGACCGGCCGGCAGTACGACGTGCGCATCCAGGTCCGCGACCGCACCGTGGCGCTGTTCCTGGACGGGCAGAAGTGGGGCGAGTTCACCGACAACCGCCGGGTGGAGCCGTTCCGCCAGGTCGTCACCCGGGATCTGGCCACCGGCGAGATCGTGGTGAAGGTGGTCAACGCGCAGGACAACGCCGCACGCACGGCGATCGAGCTGCGCGGGGCGCCGGTCGAACGCGCCGCCCGGGTGACCACCCTGACCGGCCACCCGGACGACGTGAACACCCAGTTCACCACCCCGATCGCGCCCCGGCAGTCCCAACTGACGGTCGGCCCGGCATTCAGCCACACCTTCCCGCCGAACTCGGTGACGTTCATCAGGATCAGGACGAGGAGCGCGTGATGACCGGACTGGACCGCCGATCCCTGTTCCGCGCAGGCGGTGCCGTCACGGCCGCGAGCGTGCTGACCGGTGCTCCGGCCACCGCCGTGGCCGAGCCGGCCGGCGACCGGCAGGCGCAGGCGCCGGCACTGACCACCCGCAATCCGCTGGTCGAGCAGCGGGCCGACCCGTTCATCACCCGTCCGGTTCGCGGCATGTATTACCTGACCGGCTCGGTGCCCGAGTACGACCGGGTGGTGGTGCGCGGAGCGTCCACTCTGGACGGTCTGGCTGATGCCCGGGAACGCACCATCTGGCGGCGTCCGGCCAGCGGAACGATGGCCGGCTTCATCTGGGCACCCGAACTGCACCGGATCGGCGATCACTGGTACGTGTACTTCGCCGCGGGCGACTCCGACGACCCGTTCCGCATCCGCACCTACGTTCTCGAGTCCGCCAACGACGACCCTCGCGCCGAGGGCTGGGTGCTGCGCGGGCGGATGATCACCCCGTGGGAGTCGTTCACCCTGGACGCCACCACGTTCACGCACCGGGACCGGCGCTACTTCCTGTGGGCACAGCACGAGCCGGGCATCGACACCAACACCAACCTCTACCTCGCCGAGATGTCCTCACCGCTGGCCATCACCGGGACGGTCGCCCGGCTGTCGGTGCCCACCGCGAGCTGGGAGATCCAGGGCTTCCGGGTCAACGAGGGGCCGGCCGTGCTGATCCGCAACGGCCGGGTGTTCGTCACGTTCTCGGCGAGCGCCACCGACGCCCGCTACTGCATGGGTCTGCTCACCGCCGACGAGAACGCCGACCTGCTCGACCCGCGGTCCTGGACCAAGTCGGCCAACCCGGTGTTCAGCACGAACGCCGCCACCAGCCAGTTCGGGCCGGGTCACAACTCGTTCACCGTCGCCGAGGACGGCCGCACCGACGTCCTCGTCTACCACGCCCGCGACTACCGCGACATCACCGGCGACCCGCTGTTCGACCCAAACCGGCACACCCGGGTGCAGCAGCTGCACTGGAACGAGGACGGTACCCCCAGCTTCGGTGTTCCGGTCGGCAAGGGCGGACCGATTAGCCGGCTGTCCCCCGTGGACAGTCCGGCACTCGTGCTGCGACACTTCGAGTTCCGGCTTCGGTTCGAGGGAAACGTGCGCGAGCTGGGCGACTCCCAGTTCCGATTCGTACCCGGAAACCTCGGCGCCCGAACGGTTTCACTGCGGTCGGTGAACTTCCCGGACCGGCACGTGCGGGTGCCGACCGGTGACGTGCCGCGCATCGATCCGTTCGAGGACAACGACCGCTACGGGCTGGACACCAGCTTCGTCCGCGAACCCGGCCTTGCCGACCGCTCGGCGGTGTCCCTGCGGCTGACCACCGACGCCCGCATGTTCCTCGCCCACGACGGAAACGGCCGGCTGGTCGTGTCCCAGCCGGGCCGCGACCGGATCGAACGGGCACGGGCCACGTTCCGCATCAGCTGAGGTCCAGCCGGTGCATTCCTCGTCCGGCCGGTCAGTGGCCGGTTCGGGTGAGGAAGGGGATCAGGGTGTCCAGGAACTCGTTGTGCGGGGCGGCGGAGTTGGGGTCGTTGTGGGCGTAGGTGCCGGCGCGGTCGACCAGGGTGAGCCGGCGGTCGGGGATGCCGGACTGGCCGGCCAGGGCGCGCGCGGCGTCGAGCACACCCTGGCCGCCGAGGGCGGCGCCGAAGGCGTAGATCGGGAGGTGGCGCCCCAGATCGGCGCCGTGGGTGGCTTTGACGTCGAGGATCTGCTGTGCCGGGTTGGGGTTTCCGGCCGCGACGGCACCGGCGTCGATGGTCAGCCGGAGCGGGTGGTACCAGGCGCTTCCGTCCACACCGGACAGACCGGTGCCGGACAGCATCCTGGCGTAGCGCTGGATCGGGGTGATGTCGCCGGCCGGGTCCCAGCCGCGCGGATCGCCGGCCGCGGCCAGTTGGCCGGCGTGCACGTGTGCGGCCCGCAGGTTCGGCGGTGCCGTGTCGGTGTCGACCGAGAAGCCGAACTGGGCCTCGTTGGTGGCCGGCACCGGGGGCTTCAGGTTGGGTGGCAGCAGTGGGAAGTCCTGGGCCAGTGAGCGTTCGTTCGGGGCGGTGACCGTCGATGTCGAGCCGGTCATCGAGAACAGGCCGAGGAACGGTGTCGGGATGCCGCCGAACGCGAGCCACGGCGTACCGTTCGTCAGACTCTGCAGCGCCTGGGTCGCCTGCTCGGGAGATATCGGGGTCGGGTTGCTGCCGCCGTCGATGTAGACCAGGCCGGACAGCTCCCGGGCACCGGGGCGACCGTTGAAGTCCCAGGTGGCGTACGCGGTGGTGATCGAGCCGCCGAGCGAGTGCCCGCCGAGCACCACGCGCCGACCGTGCGCGCCGGCCGCCCGGACCACCCGGTGCAGATCCTCGATCTCGACGTTCATCCCCCACCCGCGGGCGAACCCGACCGCGGCGTCGGGTACCGGCACGAAATGGTCCGTGATCGCCGGGTTGGTCGCCCAGCCCAGGTAGTAGTCGAAGAACTGTTGCTGGGTAACGGTTCCGCGCTTCACCGCGTCGAGCACGGTGTGGTCCTCGAGCCGGTTCTCCCGGCGCTCCACCGACCACACCTGCCAGGTGCACCGGGTCCGCCGCACGATGTCCTCGGCCAGCGGCCGGAAGTAACCCGCGCCGGCCGAGGTACCGGGGCTGAGCACGAGCACGTTGCGGGCCCAGGATGATCCCACCCTGAGCACGCCCACCCGGTCCAGTTCGTCCGGCGTCGCGGGATCGTCGAAACCCGCCAGCCAGGAGAACCGGGCGTCCGAGCACCCGGGCCGGCCGGGAGCACCGGTCGCGGCGGCGGCCGGGGCGGTCGTGACCGCCAACCCGATGACGATCGTCGTGGCAATCCGGCGAACCACCCTGTCGCGCCCTCGCATGACCGTGACGCTATTGCGCCGCCGCAGGCCGTTCAATGGCGGCCGGACGAACCTGGGCCGGTTCGGCTGTGCACCCGCACAACGGTTAACGCAGGCCGACCGCCAGGTAGACCTCGGCGAGATCCCGGGCGCTGGTCAGGTCCAGCCCGGTCAGCTCCTCGATCTTCCGCAGCCGGTAGCCGACCGTGTTCCGGTGCACGTGCAGCCGCTCACCGGTGGCCGAGCGGTCGAAGTCGTTGGCCACGTAGGCCCGCAACGTGTCCAGCAGCTCGTGATGCTCCGGGTCGGCCAGCGGGTCGACGACCCTGGCGCGCAGCCGGTCCGCCTGGTTCGGCGCCCGGTACATGATGATCTCCATCAGGTGCTCGGTCACCGTGATCCGGCCGTGCAGTCCCGCCCGGCGGCCGTGCTCGGCCAGCGCCGCGACGTCCTCGCGCAGTTCGGCGATCTCGGCCAGCGGCACCGGATCCGCCGTGGCCAGCAGGATGCCCGGGCCCTGCGCCACGTCGGCCAGCGTGACCGGCCGGTCGGCGAGGCCGACGGTGCGCGGGCCGTCGGTCACAGTCAGCCGCCAGCCGCGCCGCCGCAGCCGCGCCGCCAGCGCCGCGTGCCGGCGCAGCGGCTGACCGGGAAGCACCACCGCGAACGGCGCATAGGCCGCCCGGACCGGAACGCCGAGCCGCTCGGCCAGTTCGAGTGCGTGTTGGTCGAGCGGTGCCCCGGCGGTGATCGCGTCCAGCAGATCCCTGGTGTGCCGCTCCTCCTCGGACACCAGCGCGTCCCGCTCGGCCAGGTAGGTGTCGGTGACGTCGGCGGCGACCCGGTCCACGTACCGCATCAGCAGATCGGCCGCGTCGACCAGCGCACCGGTCTCGTCCGCCCGCGCGTGCCGCCGGATCAGCTCCCAGCCCACCTGACGACCGACCCCGAAGGCACGCAACAGATCCTCCAGCCGCACACCCTCGCTGGCCCGGTCCCGGGCCCAGTCGCGCAGCGGGCCGAAGTCCTCGTCCGGCGGCGGCTCACCGGTGGACAGCCAACGCCACCACCGGCGCAGGTTGCGGCGCAGCCCGACGACGATGTCCTCCTGCGATGCCTCGGGTAGCCGGTTCAGCGCGGCCACCTCGGCGCGCAGCGCGCCGGTCAGTTCCCGGCTGGCGACGTCCAGCGGAATGCGCGCCACGATCGCCACCACTCCGGCGTAGGGCTCCACCCGCCCTTCGTACCACGCGCGGCCCTGATCACCGGGCCTGGCGGCCGTCCAGCCACAGCGTCCAGGACCGGACCTCCTTGATCCGGAGCACGCCGCTCGCGGCCCAGGGATCGGCCGCGAACACCGCGCGCAGTTCGGCCTCGTCGGCACACCGCACGGCGAGCAGCGCCACGTCATCCTGGTTCCGGCCGCCGATCGGACCGCCGATGAGCACCACGCCGCGGTCCACCAGACCGTCGGCGAATGCCGCGTGCTCGTCCCAGCCGGCCTGCTCGCGAATCCCCTTCGAGTGCTCCCAGTTGGGACCCTTGCCCGTGGTCACCGCGAACACCGCCATGACGCCCCCGTCCATTGTGGACATATTGACGCTGCCGAGGTCGCACCCTACCGTTGCGGTGCCTGGGGTGGACGACGAGGTCCGGGAGGATCGCATGGGTCGCCGGAATGGTGTGGTCGCGGTCCTGGCGGTGGTGGGACTTCTCGTCCCCGGCGCGCCCGCGGTGGCCGAGCCGGACGGCTGGCATGGCGGTGACCTGCGGCTGGAGGTGCTCTCCGGGCCGGCGCGGTATGTGAGCGGGGGCGCGGCGCGGGTGCGGGTGGTCGTGCCGCGTTCGGTGGCGCTGGACGACGTGGCCGTGACCGTGAACGGGCGCGACGTCAGCGACTCGTTCGGGCCGGACGACCGGGCGCCGCACGCGCTCGAGGGGGTGCTGCGTGATCTCCCGCTCGGGTCGAGCACGGTCGCCGCGCGGGTGCCGGGACGGTGGCGCCCGGACCGCGCGACGGTGACGCTGGTCAACCATCCGATCAGCGGGCCGATGTTCTCCGGACCGAAACAGCCCGACTTCTTCTGCTCGACGCCCGCGCACCTGGCCGGGTTCGACCTCGCCGGACCGTTCCTGGATTCGGACTGCGCGCTGGCGACCCGGGTGGGGCACTACTACCTGTCCACCGCGGGCGGCTGGCGGCCGTTCGATCCCGCCGCGCCGCGACCGGCGGACCTCGCGCAGACGCCGACCGGCGTCGACTTCGTGATCCGGTGGGAGCGCGGGACGATCAACCGGTTCATCTACACGATCGCGGTGCTCGACCCGACCGTGTCCGGGCCTTCCTCGTTGCCGCACTGGAACCGCAAGCTGATCTACTATTTCGGCGGCGGCGTGGCGATCGGGCACTACCAGGGGTCGAACAACCAGAGCGAATCCCGTTACGTGCACGGGCTCGGGGCGGGCTACGCCATCGCGTGGTCCACCGGAACCAAGACCAACACGCACTACAACCTCGTGCTCGGCGGCGAAACCGCGCTGATGGTGAAGTCCCGGTTCGTCACCGAGTACGCCGACCCCGAGTACACCGTGGGTCTCGGCGGCTCCGGTGGCGGCATCCAGCAGTACGTCTACGGGCAGAACCATGCGGGGCTGCTGGACGGCGCGGTGCCGCAGCACTCGTACCCGGACATGGTCACCCAGACCATCCACGTCGGCGACTGCGAGCTGCTCGAGCGCTGGATGGACCTGCAGGCGCGCGCCGATCCGAACTCGAAATGGCGGATCTGGTCCAACCGCACGCAGTTGGAGGGGCTGGCGTCCTCGGACACCGTGGCCAACCAGTACCAGCCGCTCACGCCCTGGCTGGCCGCGCCCGGTTCGACCGAGTGCGTCAAGGGATGGCGCGGGCTCTCGCCACTGGTGCTCAACCCGAAGTTCGGCACCGCACCCGGGATCACGCCGGAGCAGCAGGCCCGGGTGGAGTGGACGCACTGGAACGACGCGGTGAACGTCTACGGGCGCGATCCGGCCACCGGGTTCGCCCGGTCCACCTGGGACAACGTGGGCGTGCAGTACGGGCTGCGGGCGCTGCTCGATCGTGGTTTGACGCCGGCGGAGTTCCTCGACCTCAACGCCACGGTCGGCGGGTGGAAGTCGCCGGAGCTCGCGGTGCAGGAGGGCTGCCCGTTCATCAGCGCGGCCTGCCCCGCCGACATCGACGTGTGGAGCGCCCGCAACATCACCGCGCCGGACGCGAACGGCGTGGCACCGCGCACTGCTGGCAACGTGGAGGCGATGCGGGCGGCGTACCGGTCCGGGCTGGTGTTCGACGGGCGGATCGACATCCCGATCATCGACTGGCGGCACTACCTCGACGGCGAGCTGGACATGCACAACGCCCGGCAGTCGTTCGCTTCCCGGCAGCGCATGCTGGACCGGCAGCACAGCTTCGCCAACCAGGTGGTGTGGTTCACCGACGCCCGGCCCGCCCGGGCATTCGACCAGACACCGCTGGCCCTTGCCGTGATGGACGAGTGGCTGACCAACATCCGCGAGCACCCGTGGCGGGGCGTGGTCGGCAACAAGCCGGCGCGCGCGGTGGACAGCTGTTTCGCCACCGACGGCACCCTGCTGCACAGCGGCCCCGACGCCTGGCACGGCATCATCGACGGTCGCCCCGCCGGCCCGTGCACCCAGCGCTTCCCCATCCACGGCACGTCGCGAACCGTGGCCGGTGCACCATTCGACGAGCAACACTACAAGTGCGCCCTGCAGCCCGTCCGGATCGCAATGGCGCGCGGCGTGTACGGCTGGTGGCGACCGAGCGCGGCGGAACTGACCCGACTCGAGCAGATCTTCCCGACCGGGGTCTGCGACTACCGCAAGCCGGACGTCGGCCGCCCACAACACTTCGGCTGACCGCACGGCCAAACAACAACCCCAGCACGGCAAGCGACTCACTCCAGCCCAGCGAACGGCCGGCCCAGGCACCCGAGCCACCGGCTCCGGGTCGGCGAGTCGCCGATTCCGACACCCCAGCCGCCGGCTCCGGGTCGGCGAGTCGTCGATTCCGGCGCCCGAGTCGCCGGTGCCAGCACCCGAGTTCTCGGCTCCGGCACCCGAGTTCTCGGCCCCCAGCACCCGAGTTGCTGGCTCTGGTATGCGAGTTGCCAGTTCGGGGACGTGAGTTGCCGGGTCGGGCCGGCGGGTTGTGGTCCGGTTGGTAGGTGCGGCGGCGGTGGGGCCTGGCAGGGGTTCCCGGCTGCATCGGAACGCCGGGGCGGTTGCGCCGGCAGGGCTGGGCACGGCGTTCCGCCGCACGGTTGTGGACAGGTGCTTCGTGCTGGAACCCGGGGCGCGGCCTGTCCACAACCGTGCACCGGGTTGGGGTGGCGCCTTGGCGGGTCGGTGGGGTGGGGTGGCGATTCTTGGGGTGGTCGGCTGGTTGCTCGTAGGGGCCAGTCGGGCGGTCGCGAGATGAGGGGGCAGGACTGGGGTGAGGTGGGTGGGGAGTTGGGTTGGGTTTGAGATGGGTGGGTGGGGGGTTTGGGGTGGATGTGAAGGCCGCCTCCGGGGACAGAGGTGACCTTGGGGTTGGTGGGTTGGGGTTTGAGAGGGGCTGGGTGGAGTGGATGGGGAGGTCGCTTCCGGGGAGGGAAGCGGCCTCGGGGTGGCGTGCGAGTTGGTGGGTCGGGATTTGAGATGGGCTGGGAGCGGTGGATGGAGGGTTGGGGTGGATGCGAAGGCCGCCTCCGGGGACAGAGGCGGCCTTGGGGGTGGCGTGGGGGTTGGTGAGTTGGGGTTTGAGAGGGGCTGGGTGGGGCTGGGGTAGTCGCTTCCGGGGACAGAGGCGGCCTTGGGGTGGCGTGGGGGTTGGTGGGTTGGGGTTTGGGATGGGCTGGGTGGGGTGGGTGGAGGAGTGGGGTGATGGGAAGGCCGCCTCCGGGGAGGGAGGCGGCCTTTGGGTTGGGTTGGA
>NZ_DASUCC010000109.1:0-132882 GCF_035762905.1 Actinophytocola sp. | reverse complement strand
GTCCTGGCTGCCGTCGTTGGAGGCGCCGACGAGGATGTCATTGCCGGCGCTGCCGGAGATGGTGTCGATGCCCAGCCCGCCGGTGAGGGTGTCGGCGCCGGTGCCGCCGGTGAGGGTGTCGTTGCCGTCGCCGCCGTTGATCGTGTCGTCGAAGTCCGAGCCGGTGATCGTGTCGTTTCCACCGTTGCCGTTGATGGTCTTGGCGGGGTTGGTGCCGCCGCAGTCGATCGTGTCGTTGCCGGGGCTTCCGGTCACGACCGTATCGGTCTGGGTCACGCCGGGACCCACAACGCAGTTGACCGCGGCGGACGCGGTCAGCGGGGCCAGTGCCCACATGAGGGGGACCGCAAGGGTTGCGGCCATGGTGACGACGATCCCCCGGCGGATCTGTTGATGGTGAATCCTCACAGTGTCTGCTCCTTTGGAGTCGCACCGAATCCTCGGAAAGTCCGACGGGTGCGTCCACTACGGAGCAGACCACGGCGCGTGCGGCGGTGACGATGGTCCACCACGTCTCGATCGAGACGGATTCACACTCAACACTGCCGGGGCGGCTAGACCGGTCGTCCGTCGGGGTAGGACCACCGAGACCTCCGCTCGGAGCCGATGATGGCGGCGGCGACGGGATGGTCGGTCTCAGCGTGGTAGGTGCCGACTGCGCAGGGGGCACGACCCGCCGGCCGGCCACGCCGGACGAGGGTCGTGCCGATCGAGCCCTGATGCCTAGATGGGAAGCAAGGCGCTGACCGCACCGACAATGCCGAACACGGTGCCGGTGACGATGCCGACGACTGAGTCGATCAGACCGCCGATGATGACGATACCCATGATTACGTGCTCCTATACCTATTGGGTGGAACATCAATTGTGGGGTTGTGCGTGTGGCTGGTTACACCCGCGCGGTGGCCGGCCGATATTGACTGGCCCAGAGCTCCCTAACCTGAAGTTCCGCGGGCCACCCCCGCCGGCCGGTGCGTCCTAATGGAGGCCTCAGGGTCTAGGTGCTAAATGGGGAGCAGGGGGAGGAGGACGGCGCTGGCGGCGCTGGTGATGGCCACTACCGCGCCGTTGACGATGCCGAGAACGGAGTCGATCAGACCGCCGATGATGACGATTCCCATGAGGTGCTCCTTCATAGTGGATAGGACATTGTTGTGGAATGTGCGCACGGGTGCGCTGTCACCGGTGAGGTGGTCAGCCGGCGCCCTTGCGGCACTGCCGGGACGCTGCCGACCACCGCGGCGCCGCCACTGACCAGCGCGGTATTGCCGGCGATGAGCATCGGCAGGCCGGTGGCGGTCAACATGCTCGCACGCCGTGGTAGATGCCGCCACCGCTGAGGCCGCAGTGTTGTGCGTTACCGGGCACGATGCGTATGCCACCATTGTTCGAAGCGACTTGAGAGTTTCATATACGTAAAAGGACCTCGGCTCGTGGTCAGTGTCCGCGATCATCACGCGGACATGTCACGCCGCCGGGGTCCAGGGCAACAATTGTGCAGCCTACCCCGCGGAAGAGTTGACAGATACTTCAGTCCCCCGCACGGGGGGTATCCGCTGGCCTGCCCAGCGGAGTTAAAGACGCACCCGATGAGGAACCCCCTCAGGTTCGATGTGCTGTTTGTCCCCCGCGCCTGAGTGGTGCCCAAATGTGATGCTCCCGAAGGCGATGATGGTCGGCCTACCCGTCTCCGGAACTCCTTGATCGTCAGCCACTCAACCCCCAATCGTCCTGCTGAGGAACACAACTGCGATAGCACAACGCCGCACCAAGTAGCACCCCGCGGACAGCACATACTCCAAAGACGAGGTGGTCAGGTGCCCTGGAGAAGTCGCGCGGCAGAGCCAACCGATCCGCACGGCACCGACCCTCGGTAGGACGGCGAAGATGGCGCGCACGCCGGCGTCAAGCGGCGCCGTACCGCGGCCGGCGGGCCGACCCGGTCGCCGTGAGCTCGGGGCAGCACTGGATGGTCGTTTCGGGACGCCGGGGCCCTCATGAGGGCGAACAGCGGTGGAGGTGGTCTTAACAATGTCCGATCGGGACTGATGGGCACGCCCCCCACTGCCTGCCGGTACGGCCGAGCCACTGTCCTTAATGGACAATGCCGGCATGGTAGCCGCCCATGCTCTTGCTCGGGTCGAGGTCGCCGAAGAAGTCGCGATCGAATCGGCGATCGAGCAGGGCGGCGAGTGGCGACCAGCCGGATGACCACTTCTCGCCACCTGCCCTCGGGCCCGCCCACCGTACGCGACCACGATATGTCCCGCTAGGACCGAACGAGAGGTGACATCGCCTGGCGGCTGGGTGGCGAGTTCCTGTGGCCTGCCACCGCTGGCCGGATCGCCCGCCGCCGGACGGAGAACGACGGATGCATCCGTCAGGTAGGCCAACGCCGGGGGTCGTGCCCCACTACCGCCACTACATACCGTCAGTTACACAGCCGATCGCGGACCGTGACGTCCAGCCGACGGTGGAGCAGTTCCTCGCCGATGCCAACACGCCACGGCCTCCACGGACGCCACCCCACGCCCAGCCAAATGATCCTGATTGGCCGCCGCAAATACACCGAGATCTGGCCGACCGGGTTACGAACCATTCGCACCGAGGCCCACGACCACAATCACCCAGATGATGGACCGAGTCGGGCCAGACCCGCGTGCTGCTGTCGGCGACGCCTGAAAGTTCGCGCGCCGTTGACAGCTGCGGATGACCACCGCACCGCGGCATCCAAACTGCCGTGGCCAACAGCGCCCGCCCCGTCCTGCAAACCTGGCGGAACGGGTCGACGGACATCGGCGCCTTAACGGTGCGGGAAAGACAATCTCCCTTAGTACCGCGAAATCCTGCAAAGCGTTGGCCAGGCCCGCCACCCCTTACCACCGCGGTTCACCACACTGGTTGCGGGCAGGTGCCGCGGTCGGGCTGCATGTCTGCGGGCTGCTTGCACGGCCGCCCGCCGCACCGCGTGTAGTGCGGCGGCCGAGCCGTCGACAACAGTCATCACGGGGCGGTCGCCGCCATGTCGGGCCAATGGTCCCGCCACGCACGGGCAGGCCGGATCAAATCCTCCGTGACCAAACACCGCTGGCCTTTTGAAGTGCCGCGGGCATTGAGTCACAAGGACGGGGACCTACGGCACTGGCGCATGCCGACCCGCTCGTGGAGACTGAATTCGTCGGCCCGACAAATATCGCGAGTTCCAACGAACCGCGTCGAGGTCGGGAATCAGGTGCCAGATGACGGTGCGGAGCTGAATGGAAGCCCGAGCTGGCCGAGGGCGGGCAAACGACGAGGCGACTCGTGCTGCGGAAGGAAACGCTATGAGCATACTTACCGGCACCGAGCCAGCCCACTGGCACGACAGTACCGGCGAACACCTCTTGTACGATCCGCGCGAACGGGCATGGTGGAATCCCCGCCGTGCGAAGCCAGCGGAGCTTGCCTACGTGAGACATCTAACCGCGCACGAGCTGGCGGGGTCCCGCGGCCGCCGGGCAACGGACAGTCCCGAGATCGCCGAACTGCTCGACCGAATCGACAGGTATCGACATCTGATCGGCGCCCTCGAAGCGAAGATCGACGCACTGCGCCTGCCCAGCCCAGAGCCGCCACTCGCGCGCCGCCCGGCGTAACCTTCGTGAAACCTGGCCGCCTGATTGCCGCTTCCACTGCTGCCAATGAGAGACCGGCATCGAACGGCAGGGGCTGTCGAGCGGATGCCCTAGCGTCGTGAGTCGTTAATTCAGGGCGATCTGTCGCCGACGGATTGACCCAGAGAGCGTAATGTGTTTCGACCGGACCGGCGGTAAATTCGCCGGTGGCGGCCTGCTCCCAGCACCACCTGAGGTGAGCGGGCCGCGTCATTGGAACAGATCATGCCCGGCGCAAATACTTACGCCAGCGCGACCAGGGCTTTGCGAGCCGGGCAGTTCGGTGGCCGGCCGCTGTAGTCGAGCAGGCTCAACGCCGTGTCGAGAACATTTGGTGCGGTCTAACCCGTTCAGTCGGCTGCCCGCTCCGCTCCCGAGGACCTGTTCCGGGTCACGCAGATCGACACACCCACCATCGGATACGACGACGTTCTGGTGCGGGTACACGCGGCCAGCATGGAACCGAGGCACCTGGCACACCATGTCCGGCCTGCCCTACCCGATCCGGCTCGCCGGCTTCGGACCGCGCCGCCCGAAGTACGCCAGCCCGGGCCGGAACCTGGCCGGAACGGAGATTCGCCGGCGTCGGGGCGAGCTTGCCGGTTCGAGCGACCGCGTACTGCGCGAAGGTGTTGGTGGACATCTCCTTCGAGCAGGCTGCCGCCGTTCCGGTCTCAGGGCGTTTCTTCGCGATCCTGATCATCGGGCGCTATCCGCGTCCGAGCCCGCTGTGCGGGTCGTATAGGCCAAGGCACGTTCTATGCAGGCTAATTTCATGAGCCTGCGGCATGGGTGAGATCCGGGACGACTACCGTGGATCGATTCGGCGGCGCCACCCTCGGAAAGGGCCGGGGGTGGCGCACTTACGGGTACCTGCGGTGGCCTGGCAAAGATGGTTGTAGCCACCTACTACGGGTCAACTATCGCACCCGCCGGCGGCACCATTCAGCGCGGATGCGTAAGGAGCTGACTCGATCTTATGAATGCCGCGTCGAGAAATCGCCGTGGGGCCGTACCTGTCTTTCCGCGGCAGGGCGATCAGACCTTGCCGAGGTAGTAGATGTTGTCCGTGATGAACCCCGGCGACACCTGCACCGTGAGGTCCACCGAGTCAGCCGGCACTGAGAACACCACCGCGTACTTCGTTGACGCGCCCGGCAGGACGTCAGCCGTCGGCAGGTCGATACCGGTGTCGAAGATCTTCTCCACCTGCCGGCCGTTGGCGGTTGCCTGCACGTTGATCTCGAACGGGTTCATCGGTTTGGCCGTCTTGTTGGTGAAGGAGAACTCGAACCGCACCGCCCGCACGATCGGCTCACCCGCGAACGCGGCCGACGAGGGCTTGAACGGTGCCGGCACGGACAGCGCCACGACGTAGCTGTCCTTCTCGACCTGCTGACCGAACGCCAACTGCGAATTGGCGGGCCCAGGTTGGGCTGCCGCTCCCGGGCCGGGGTCGGTCACGGTCCCGGTGTCCTTGTTCGCGTTGCTGGCCACAGCGATGACCACGACGACCGCGGCGAGCACACCGAGCACCCACAGCCACTTCTTCCTCCGTTTGGTTGGTGGCGGTGCGGGCACGGGCTGGTAGGTGGGTGCGGTGGATGGTGTGGGCTGCGACATGACACTCCCGACTGATTTGTCCCCCACTAGGACTAACGACCACGCACCTGTATGAGTTACATCGACAGCGATATTCACCCGTTTAGCCCGCTGCCATACACCTATCGGGGTCGGCTCAGCGAGCTGCTGACCCGACCGGGTCGCGAGGCTCCTGTTCGCGATGGGCTTCGTGCGTGTTGACCAGGTGACCTACTGGGCGTAAGCGGGCCCTAGCGGGTGGTCGGGCACCCCGCGCGTGCTCCTATGCTGCGTCCTGCAAGGGCATGCTTGGACGCGCTGCCCGATCACCCCACACTGGCCAAGGCAACCGGGACGCGCATGACCTGACTCCCACCGGCCACCCGCCGCACCGCTGCCGGTCGCGGCGCGGTGGGTGCTCCGTGGGTGCTCGGCGGCGGCGTTGCTAGCCGACATGGTGCGGTATGCGCTGACACGAGCGCTTGTCGCTGGGCTGCGGAAACGGCACGGGGCGACACGCGGTGATAAAGGTCGACACAGTGCCGGGCCGGCTCTTAACCAGCGGTTTCGGGGTTCGAGTCCCTGGCGGCGCACGCTTCTGGATCGACGCCCACCAGCAGGTTTCCGAGATCATCGGGATCTTGCTGGTGGGCGTTGTCGATCTGTGAGTCCCGGATGTGGCCAACGTGGGACCAGCTTGCTCGATCTCGTGTTCGTGCTGGTCTGGCCTCCTGCTTTGCGGATTGTCTTGCGGCGTTTGGGTTTGGCGTGGCCTGGTCGTTGCCAGCGGTCCCGGCCGGCGCGGCGGATGAGTTCGGCGGCGTGGTTGGCCAGGCAGGGCAGCATGCTGGTGTAGGTGTCGGCGGTGAGCACGTGTTCGTCAAGGCCGTCATCGGCGCCACCGGCGGATTGAAATTCGTTCGTCTCGACGACATGATCACCAAGTGCTATTGGTGATCTTTCACTCGTTGTGGTGGTGAGTGCGTACCAGGTCCTCCACCTCGGCGCGCAGGCCGAGGAACACCGGGTCTCGTTTGACTGCCAGGTCGCGGTCGTCGGGCAACGGTACGGGCAGGTCGGCAACCACCCGGCCGGGGTCGCAGGCGAGCACGACCACGCGCTGGCCGAGGAACACCGCCTCCTCCACGTCGTGGGTGACCATGAGCACGGTGGTGCCGGTGTCGCGCCACACCCGCCGCACGAACAGTTGCATGTCCTCCTTGGTCTGCACGTCCAGCGCGCCGAACGGTTCGTCGAGGAGGAGCACCTCCGGTTCACCTGCCAACGCCCTGGCGATGGCCACCCGCTGCCGCTGACCGCCGGAGAGCTGCCGTGGCAGGGCGTGCCGCAGTCGCTCCAGCCCGGTCTCCGCGAGGTACCAGTCGACCCGCTTACGCCGCTCGGGCCGCCCGATCGGCAGCAGCTCGAGTCCGAACGCGACATTGCGCTCCACCGTGCGCCACGGGTAGACCGCACCGGACTGGAACACCAGGCCGCGGTCGGGACCCGGGCCGGTCACCGGCCGCCCGGCCAGCCGGATCGTGCCGTAGGAGGGCCGGTCCAGTCCGGCGATCAGCGCCAGCAACGTAGACTTGCCCGACCCGCTGGCCCCGACCACGCAGACGAACTCACCGCGGGACACCTCCAGGTCGATGCCGTCCAAGGCGAGCACCTCGCCACCGCGCCGGGCGAAGCGCCGGCCCACCCCGGACAGGCAGAGCATGGTCATGTCCACCGGCCCACCCGATCCCGCAGCATCCGCAGCAGCAGGTCGATCGCCAGGCCGATCAGGGCGATCACCATCAGCACGGCGAAGATCCGGTCGATCTGGTTGAACCGTTGCGCCCGGACGATGCGGTAGCCCAGCCCGGACTCCGAGGCGATCAGCTCGGCCACCACGACGAAGTTCCACGCCGCCGCGGCATTGACCCGGATCGCATCGATCATGCCCGGCAGCGCGTGCGGCACGACCACTTTGCGCAGCACCTCGCCCCGGCGCGCGCCGAGCGTGTAGGACACGTCGATCAGCTCGCCGGGCACCAGTCGCACCACGTCCGCGGTCATCAGCGTGTTGAAGAAGACCGTGCCGATGAACAGCAGAGCCACCTTGGACGGCTCACCGAGCCCGAGCCAGATGATCAGCAGTGGGATGAACGCGCTGGCCGGAAGGTAGCGCAGCAGACCGATCACCGGCTCCAGCCCGGCGGCCACCGCCCGGAACGAACCCATGGCCAGGCCCAGCGGCACCGAGACGAGCACGGCGAGCCCGAAGCCGCGCAGCACCCGGTTGACCGTGGCCCAGATGTCGGTACCGAGCTGACCGGACACCGCCAGGTCCACGCCGGCCCGCACGGCCTGCCCCGGCGACGGCAGGAAGTCCGGTCGCCCGTCGATGAGCAGGCTCGCCACCTGCCACAGGCCGAGCGTCACTGCGACGGACAGGACCATCAGCACCCACCGGGCCGGCCGCGGAATGGGCGCCCGGATGGCCAGCAGCCGGGGCCTGCGGCGCGCCGGTGGGCGGCGCGGCAGCTTCGGCCAGCTCTCCCGCCCGTCCGCCGCGGTCGGCTGCCGCGACATGACCGTCACGACGCGGCCACCGCCCGGACGAACCGTGATTCCAGCAGCCCGTCCAGCGGCGGCATGGTGTCCACCAGCTTCGCCTCGACAAGGAACTCGGCGATCGAGCGGGCCTGGTGGTCAAGATTTGCCGGCGTGTCACCGGATTCGAACGCGGCCAGGTTCTGCTCCCGGCTGAAGATCGTGGTGCCGGCGTCGTAGCCGCGGTAGTCGGCCGCGCTCACCCCGGCTCGCTTGGCCATGATGTCCATTGCCTTGTCCGGGTTGACTTCGATCCAGGCCAGCGTGTCGAACCAGGTCTGCACGACCGCCTGGACGGTGTCGCCGTGGTCACGGACGAACCCGGCGTCGAACACCAGGTGGTCGGGGATCGCGCCGGGGAAGTCGGCCGACGTGGCGATCGCCTTGCTGCCCGGCAGTTGCAGCGCGGTGCTGGTGAACGGCGCGAACACGCCGACGGCGTCCACCTGCCCGGCCACGAACGCCGCCGCGGCCGCGTCGGTCAGCAGCGGCTTGAGCTCGATGTCGGACTGGGTCAACCCGGCCTTCTCCAGCGCGAGCAGCAATAGGTAGTGATCCACGGTGCCCTGCTCGACGGCGACCCGCTTGCCCTTCAGATCCGCAACGGCGTTGATCCCGGGCGCGGCGATGATCTGGTCGTTGCCGGTGGAGTTGTCGTTGACCAGCACGATGGTCTGCTGCGCGCCGCCGCTGACGGAGGACAGCGTGTCGTTGAGGGTCTGGCTGTTGGCGGTGAGGTTGCCGGTGGACAGCGCGGTCAGGCTGTCGGTGTAGCTGTCGAAGTACTTCAGTTCGACGTCCAGGCCGTGCTTGGTGAACAGGCCCTGCTCGGCCGCGACCTGCCAGGGAAACCAGCCGGGCCAGGCGCTGAACCCGATGGTGATCCGGCCCGGGCCGGCTGCCGGTTCGCCGCCGCTGGAGCAGCCGGCCGCGAGCACGGCCAGCGGGAGTATGGCGGTCAGGGCGAGTACGCGTCGACGGATCATTCGGCCCTCCTTCGTGGCAGGTGTCCCGCCCGGACCAGGCAGCCGAGCGTGTCGCAGATGACTCTGGTGGCGATCAGCGAGGTGATCTCGGCGTTGTCGTAGGGCGGCGAGCACTCGACGACCTCGATGCCGGCCAGCGGACGCTCGGCGACGAGCTGGATGAACTTCAGCACCTCGCGGGGCAGGAATCCGCCGGGCTCCGGCCAGCCGGTCCCCGGCACGAACGCCGCGTCGAGGCAGTCCACGTCGAAGGAGAGCCACACGGCTTCGGCGCCGTCCCAGGCCACCTCGAGCGCCCGCGCGGCGGCGGCCTCGATTCCCATGTCCACGCAGTCGGTCACGGTCATGATCGTGGTACCGCGCTCCCGACCGACCTTGACGCCGGGGCGTGGTGCCTGCCAACCGCCGATGCCGATCTGCACCAGGTTCTTGGGCGGCACGTTGGGGATGTCGGTGGCGTGGAACCAGGGCGTGGTATGCATCCGCTCGTCCAGATCGGTCTCCTGGGTGTCGACGTGCCGGTCGAAGTGGATGATGCCGAGGTTGCCAGGCAGGTGCTCGGCCACGCCGCGCACGGTCGGGTAACCGATGGAGTGGTCCCCGCCGAGCACCACCGGAAACGCGCCGCTGGCGTAGACGTGGCTGACCGCCTTGGAGATCTGGTCGAAGGTCTTCTCGATGTTGGCCGGAATGGTGAACACGTCGCCGAGATCGGCAATGGTGATCGACTCACGCAAGTCGACGCCGAGCTCGAAGCTGTACGGCCCGTACAGCGCGGAGATCTTGCGGATGCCCTGCGGACCGAACCGGGTTCCGGAGCGGTAGGTGGTGCCGCCGTCGAACGGCGCACCGAGCACCGCGACGTCGAACTCGCCACACTGGCGCACATCTTCCAGGTAGGTCGCCTTGAGAAAGGTGTTGATCCCGGCGAAGTGCGGCAACTCACCACGGGAGAACGTTGGGATCCTTCTGTCCACAATAGACTCGGCGGCGGGCAGCCCCAACTCGATACCGCGGGCGACCTCGCGCTCCCAGGCCGTGCTGGGCAGTTCGGCTTCGCGAGCGACCGCGTATCGGGCCTCAGGACCGTAGCGGTCGTGCAGGTGATCGGGATCGGCCATGCGTCCTCCGTCGCTGGCCGGCTGCCGGGAGCAGCCGGACATCGGCGCTCTCCCGGGCTTTTATCCCGCCGTGGAGCGACCCGGCCGGGCCGCCTGCGCCTCTCGGACCAGCCGGCCTGCCGGCCGCGGAACCCTAGGCGCGCCTCACCTGTGGCAAGTCACAAGCAGTAGAGCGCCCGCACATGTCAGGCATGTATCGCACCGGTTTCATGCCGGTTTAGAGAGCCAGGCACCGCCCAGCTGACAAGCTGACATCGGCAGGGACCCGCACGGCGGTTTGGACCGCGTGGTGATGATCCGGCGCGGAAGGAGCCGGCATGGAGGCCCGGGACTGTTCACCGGCAGCGACGATGCGCATGACGAGCTGGTGATGCTGGTAGGTGACTCGGTGACGAGTCCGAGTTTCGGGGACGCTGATCATTTACTAGGCGGCCACGGCCTGAAATCGCTGGTGCCGGCCGCGCATGGGACCACGAGACATGGAGCGTCACTTTTCAAGGTCCGGGGCCGCATCAAGACGTTGATCCGTGCACAGCGGCGGACGGGTAACCGGAATCAATGTCAGCCGTGCGGTCCAGATTGCCAGTTGTGGCCGCTCCCCCGTCGCCCGCCACAAGGCCACCCGCGCCTCGATCCACACCACCGCCCGCGGCCGCCGCCCGTTGGGCAACTCCACCCAATGCGCCGGATTCTGCCTCAACAGTCCACGCCGGATCGCGGCATTGAGCGCTGCCGTCAACGCTTCCCCGGATGCGGTGCGATGTCGTCGGCGCCAACGGCCGACCCCGCGCCGATGTGGTGCGCAGCAGCGCGGTGAACATGGCCTGCACTATGCCGATCGTCAACTCTCGTGGTGCCGACCGAGGCGGCGAGGAATGTGGATCTGGCGGCCCGGGTCCGGCGCGGATTTCGGAACCTGGGCCCACAAGCCCGCTCCCCGGCCACGGCACCCGAACCACGCGAACTTCGGCACGCCGGCGTTCGCCGCCGGCTGGGACTCGCTCTCGGCGCTCGAGCGCTGGGTCGAGAGTGGACAGTCGCCGGCGAACCAGGTCGTGGCCGACGTGAACCACAACCGAACCCGTCCACTGTGCGAGTTCCCTGGCTGGCCAAGGTATCGCGCTGGCGATCCGGACAACGCCTCAAGCTTCGTCTGCACGCGCTGATGTCCGGACAAGTCGGTGAAGAGAGGTCGGATGCTCGGCTTGATGCAAGACCGTCCGCTGTCCCTGCCGCACGTCTTCCGACGGGTCGAACGCTACTTCGGGCACAAGACGGTGGTGTCCGGCCGCGTCGGCGGGGAGACGACCATGACCTGGGCCGAGGTGTGCGCACGGGTACGGCGCCTGGCCGCCGCCCTCGACGAGCTCGGCGTACCGACCGACGCTCGGGTGGGTACCTTCGCGTGGAACAGCCACCGTCACGCCGAGCTGTACCTGGCGGTGCCCTGCACCGGGCGGGTGCTGCACACCGTCAACCACCGGCTCTTCGGCGAGCAGATCACCTACATCGTCAACGACGCCGCCGATGATGTGCTGTTCATCGACCGCTCGATCCTGCCCACCATCTGGCCCCTGGTCGACACCTTCACCACCGTGCGCGCGGTGGTGGTCATGGACGACGGCAGCGACGCCGAGATCCCCGACGACGCCCGCATCGTCGGCTACGAAGACCTCCTCGCCCGGGTCGGGGACACCGGACGGGAGTTCACCGTCGCCGACGAGAACACCGCCGCCGCGCTGTGCTACACCTCCGGCACCACGGGCAACCCCAAAGGTGTGCTCTACAGTCACCGCTCCATGGTTCTGCACGCCAGCCTGTTGCTGATGGTCGACACCTTCGGCATCAACGAACGCGACGTGGTCATGCCGATCGTGCCGATGTTCCACGTCAACGCCTGGGGTCTGCCCTACGGCGCCATGCTCTGCGGGGCCGACCTCGTGCTCCCCGGACCGGCGATGACCCCACCGGAGCTGGCGGGAATGCTCGCCCGCCACAAGGTCACCTTCGGCGCCGCGGTCGCCACCATCTGGCGCGGGCTGCTGCCCTTGCTCGACCAGCACGACCTGTCCGCCGTGCGCCAGATCGTGTCCGGCGGTGGCGCGGTCGACGAGGCGCTCACCCGCGCCTACCAGGACGCCATCGGCCTGCCGCTGACCAACGCCTGGGGCATGACCGAAACCAGCCCGGTGGTCACCACCTCCCGCGTCGGCACCGCGCACGACCGGTACACACACGAGCAGCAGCGCGCGCTGCTGGGCACGCCCGGACCGGCCATCCCTCTCACCGAGATCCGCATCGTCGGCGACGACGGGCGCGAGGCACCCTGGGATGGCCGCACGCCCGGCGAGCTGCAAGTCAGCGGCCCCACCATCGCCGCCAGCTACTTCGGGCCGCGACCCGGCGTGGACGCGTGCACCGACGACGGATGGCTGCGCACCGGTGACGTGGCCACCGTCGACCATCTCGGCTACGTACGCATCGTCGACCGCACCAAGGACCTCGTGAAGTCGGGAGGTGAATGGATCTCCTCGGTCGAGCTGGAGAACGCCATCATGGACGACCCCGATGTCGCCGAAGCCGCCGTCATCGGCGTCCCCGACCCCAAATGGGGCGAACGACCCGTGGCCTACGTCGTCGCCCGCCCCGGGGCCACGCCGACCGCCGAGACCGTGCGCGATCACCTCCGCACCCGCGTGGCCTCCTGGTGGCTGCCGGACCAGGTGTTCTTCCTCGACGAGATCCCCCAGACCGCCACCGGAAAGTTCTCCAAACAACGACTCCGGTCCCTCTACAGCACCGAAAACCGGCAATCCGCACAGCACGAGAGCCCAACGCCATGACAATCGGCCCGGCCGGTCCGCTCTCTTAACCAGCGGGTTCGGGGTTCGAGTCCTGGCGGTTACCACGTCTGGATCGACGCCCACCAGCAGGTTTCCGAGATCATGGAGATCTTGCTGGTGGGCCGCACCTCGCGCTCGTGCTGGTCCGGCACCGTACCGGCTGCGAATTTCCTTGCGGCGCTTGGGTTTAGTGTGTCCCGGCCAGTGCCAGCGGTCGCGGCCGGCGCGGCGGATGAGTTCGGCGGTGGCTTCGGCGGCTTGGTGGGCCAGGCAGGGCAACACGCTGGTGTAGGTGTCGGCGGGTGATCAGCCCGCGCCGATCGCACCGCCCCGCGCGGCCCGCAGCACTTCCCGAATCCGCTGCAGCGTGGCCGGGACAGCGGATGCGTGCGGGTGGCGTTGCTCCGCAACAGCGCGGTGTACACGTCCTGGGCCTTCCCTACGGTCAGGTCCCGCAACGCCACGCTGCCCAGCCGGGGTTTGAGGTAGTCGCGGATGAGTTGGGTGTAGATCCGGTGGGTCGCCGGCCGCAGCGTCTGCCCTCGTCCGGATTGACACACCCATACCGCTTATACGAACCACGGCTATACGTCACAACACCTCCGACTTCGTCCGCCCAGCATCGTCTGCACACGACGTCAGCGTCCACAGTCGACCGTCGGATGCGAACTGGTCGACGCCGGTCACTCATACGGGTGACACTCCGAGCATCAGTTTGCGTCGCAGTCAGTCCTCGGAAGGCTTTCCGGCAAGTCCGCGCGATCATCACTGAGGTGACGGCCTGGCCATCGACGTCGCAATGTTTGGCAGGCCGACACATGCTGCGCCAGCACCAGATCCTCCGCGACCGCGCCCCACGCCAGGCCAACCTCGCCCGGCCTACCGGCGGGCATTGACAAGGCCCCCATGAGCCATCGCATCGCGACGTCCGCTCATGCCGATGTGCGAGCGTTGCGTGGTCAAATCGCGTGTGGATTGCGGTGTCGCCGGGCATGCTTGTCTACATGCGCTCGAAGATCACTCGTGTCAATCCTGATCAACTGCACACGCCACCTGGATACCACCACATCACCGTCGTCGAGGCTGGTCGGATGGCCTTCCTGGCCGGCCAATGCCCGATCGACACGGCGGGCGCCCTAGTCGGCGAAAGCGACATCGACGCCCAGATCGACCAGGTCATTGCGAATGCGATGATCGCGCTCGGCGCGGTCGGGGCTGGGCCGAGTGACGTCGTGCGCACGGTGGTCTACGTGGTCAGTAATGACGGGTCTGTGCTAGGCGCGGCGTGGGAACGGCTGACGCAGTCGCCTCTCGGGTCGGCTTTCACCACTGCGAGCACATTGCTGGGGGTCGCACAACTCGGGTTCCGTGGCCAACTGATCGAGGTCGACTTCACAGCAGCGTTGCCAGGATGACAGGAACGCACTCATCTGCCGCGATGCGCGCGTTTGGATTGGCTACCTCCGCGCAGGTCGCGGGATTAACGGTCACTGGGGGCTTCGCGGGAGGTCCGGTGTCACGTCGAGATCGGCTGTCACGCCGACGTGGTCGCTGAGCCACACGTGGTCGACCGGTTGGTCGGCGAAGAGCTGTGCGGTGGTGATGCGGGCTTGTGTGGTGGGGTGGGCGTGCCAGGAGCCGACGAAGATGTAGTCGATGCGGCGCCGGTGGCCGGGTTGGCCGATAGCGAGGTCGATCTGGGCGGCGGCCAGAGGGTTGTCGGTCGACCAGGTGTGTCCGGGTCCGTCGCCGGCCACCGCCCAGGCGTCGTGGTAGTGCACGCTGTGCCCGTCGAGTGACTGCAGCCCGGACAGGAACCGGATGCCGGCGGTGTCCGGTGCGGCGTTGAAGTCGCCGGCGATGATCGTCGGCAGCGCTCGGCGGTGCCGCTGGTCCAGGTCGGCGATCTCGAGCACCTGGCGTTCCCGGGCGGCGGCGGCGTCGAGCTGCCACGGGGTGCAGGGCGTGATCAGCAGCGCCTGGCCGAGGTCGGCCACGGTCAACTCGACCGCCAGGGTCCACCAGCGCCGGCCCTGGACGGTGTCGAGCACCCGATGCGGCCAGCGGGTGGCCACCGCCATGCCGCCGAACCGGTCGGCCAGCGTCGATTTGTGGGTCAGCACCGCGGCTTCGTGGGTGGTGTGGGCCAGCCCGGTGCCGGCGGTCAGCTCGGCCAACTGGTCGCGCCGGTCCGGATAGCAGACCTCCTGCAACACCACGACATCCGGGTCC
Organism: Actinophytocola sp.; assembly: GCF_035762905.1. Lineage (GTDB taxonomy): Bacteria > Actinomycetota > Actinomycetes > Mycobacteriales > Pseudonocardiaceae > DASYTH01. Next base: position 117,865 of record NZ_DASUCC010000109.1, on the reverse strand, counting down.
AAGTCGCGCAGCGCCCGGTTCAGCAGCCCGGTCCGCCGCGGGTCGCCCTCGTCGTTCTGCACGTTGATCGTCGCCACTCTTACCCGCACAACCGCCAGTGTGGCCGACGACATCGACAGTGTCTCAGCCCGATACGGCAACGGGCCGGTTCACCACGCGCAGCGCGCCTACTATGCCCGAAGCACTCGACCTGCTCGACCGCACGCCCAGTCGCAGGGAGTACTGATACCGCCGGTGATCTATTCGATGAGTGTGTCGCTGAACGGGGCTCATCACAGGGCCGGGTGGCGACATCGGCTGGAGCTTCCACCGGGCCCTCAACCCAAGTCGATCAAGCGCGAGGTGAGAGGTCCGCAGTAGCGGACGCCAAGCGCCACGGGCGGCAGGACCCGAGCAACTTTGGGCAGTTGCCGATTGGCGCTCGCCGGCTCACGCACTCTCTTGCCGATGAGTGGATGTCCGGCATCAGGCGCGCTGTCGTCCTTTTCCGGGAGCTGTTCATGACGTTGGCGTGTCGGCCCGTGCCAGTTGCGGCTTCTTTGTCCTGTCCGCTTGAACTTGTCGGCGGACCAGGCCGCGGACCTGCGGCTCGCCAAGTAGGTGCGGACGCGGGCCGGAGAAGTTGTCCGGACCTGGTTGGCGGAGTCGGTGGTGGCGGGTTCGGGCGAGGGCTCGGTACATCGTGGAGCGGTACTCTCGCCGGATGGCACCATCGACGGCGGCTGGCACGGTGATGGTGACTCGTGTCGTGCCGCCGGTCGCGCCGGCCCGTTACGTGGTCCGCGAGCACCTGCTCGGACCACTGCGCGTCGCCGTCGAGGACCCGCGGGTCGCTCTGGTGCTGCTCAGCGCTGCGGCCGGCGCGGGCAAGACGACCCTGCTGGGCGCGCTCGCCGACGAGTTCGGCTACCGGCGCGACCAGGATGTCGCGTGGCTGCAGGTCGACGCCGTCGACAGTGACCCGTCACGGTTCTGGTCCGGCGTCGCTGCGGCCGTCGACCGCGTCCGGGCGGGCGTCGCCGAGGTCGTCGCGGGCGCCGCCCGGGCCACCGGCGGTGCCGGCGAGGCAACGGTTCCGGTGCTGGTGAACCTGCTCGACGCCGGATCGCCTCTGTTGATCGTGCTCGACGACCTCCACCTGGTCGACAGCCCAACCGTGCACAACGGACTGACCCTGCTCCTGGACCGGCTGCCGCCGCAGGTCACCGTCGCCATCGGCAGCCGGACCGACCCGCCGCTGCGCCTGGGCCGGCTCCGTGTCCGGGGTCGGATGATCGAGCTCCGCACAGACGACCTGCAGTTTCATGTCGCCGAGGCGGCCGCCATGCTCGGCACCGCGCACGGCCTGGACACCGCTCAGATCGAGCAGGTGTGCCGACGCACCGAGGGGTGGGCCGCCGGCCTGGTACTGGCCGGCCTGTCGTTGCGACGCAGCGACGACACGCAGACCTTCGTCGACTCCTTCGGCGGTGCCGACGGCCTGGTCGCCGACTACCTCGCCGACGAGCTGCTCGACAGCCTCGCCGAACACGACCGTGACACCCTGCTCGCCAGCTGCGTGGTCGACCGGCTCTGCGGGCCGCTCGTCGACCACCTCACCGGACGCGACGACGGGACGCGGTGGCTGGTCCGGCTCGCCGCCGCCAACCAGCTGCTGCGGCCCCTGGACAGCACCGGCACCTGGTACCGACACCACCAGCTCGTGCTCGACCTGCTGCGGGCCGAGGCCACCCGCTCGCTGCCCGACCGGCTGCCTGACCTGCATCGCCGGGCCGCGACCTGGTTCGGCGAGCACGGCGAGCCCGAACCGGCCGTGCGGCACCTGGTCCTGGCGGGCGACCGGCTGCAGGCCGCCGCCGTCCTGGCCGCGGGTCTGGGCTGGCGACTGATCGCCACCGGCGCCGCCGACACGCTGCACCGCATGCTGGCAGAGGTCGGCGACGCCGCCGATTCCGTCACGGGATGCGTGCTCCAAGCGGGCTGGTGCGCGTTGCTGCGTAACGAGATCGACCTCGCCCAGCAACGCCTGACCCGCGCCCGCGCGATGCGCGAGGACGACAACCGCGCCTGGGACCCACTCTACGACGCCCTGGAGATCAACATCGCGCTGTTCCGGGGCACCGTCGCCGCCGCCCTCGATGCGGCGCTGCCCGTGCTCGCCGCCGACCGGCTGAGCGAGCTGATGTCGCCGATGGCCACCTCCGTCGGAATGGCGCTGGCCTGGGCGGGCCGGCTGGCCGACGCCCGGTGCACCCTCGAGATCGCCCGGCAGCGGGCCGCGGTCGATGCGGCCGCCACGGTCGAGGTCCTCGCCTGGATTTACCTCGCCCTGGCCGAGGCCGAGGTCGGAACGCGGATCGCCGCCCACGATGCCGCCGACCGCGCGATCGAGTCCGCCCGGCAGCGCGGTCTGGCCGGCTATCACCGGCTCGCCATGGCCCACGCCGTCCGGGCCGCCACCGCCACCGACCCGGCCGCGGTGGCGAGCGACGTCGACCGCGCGCTGGAGCTGGCCCGCCGACCGCTCGGCGCGCTCGACGCCGGGTACGTGTATGCCGTCGCCGCCGACGTCCGCTTGACCGCAGGCGCGCCCGACGGTGCCGATCTGCTGCAGCACGCGCAGGAGATCGCCGACCGCTGTCCCGACCCTGGCGTGCTCGGCTCGCGGCTACGCCGGATCCGCGACCGGCACCGCCTGCCCCAGTCCCGCCCTACCAGCACGCCCGGGCCGGTCGAGCCGCTGACCGACCGGGAACTCGCCGTGCTGCGCCTGCTGCCTGGTCAGCTGTCCCAGCGGCAGATCGCCGCCGAACTGTTCGTCTCGCTCAACACGGTCAAGACCCACAGCCGCGGCATCTTCCGCAAGCTGGCCGCACGGGACCGGCGCCACGCCGTGCAATGCGCCCGCGAGCTGGGCCTGCTGTAGGTCCGCTTCTCGTGTTCTGACCCGGTCGGGCTTCACCCGGGTGAAGTGAGCGTCCGGGTGAAGCCGGCGCGACGGTCCCGGTGCAGCGTGGCTCGGGAAACACTCGCCGACCAATAGGACGTCAATCATGAGCAAGACCGCCAGCAGCGACGGTCGTGGCCCGACGGCCAGACGACGAGCGAGAGGAGTCGGGATGAGCGTGGAAGGGGCAACCAGGCAGAACGCCCGCAGTTGGTTCGTTCGAGGCCGGCTCGTCGGTGCCGCGGCGATCGCGTTCGCGGTGTCGGTGGTGATAGAGAACGCGGTGTACAGCTTCCCGGCCGCGCCGACCTTCGACGCTCCGATCGAGGAAGTGCTGGCCTACTACGCGGCCAACCGCGACTCGGTCGCGATCGCGACCGGTGTGGTGGCCCTGAGCTTGCCGCTGCTGCTTGTGTTCGTGTCGGGCCTGCACGGCCTCGTGCAGCGGCGCGGCGGAGCGGGCGCCGACTGGTCGCGCCTCACCTTGGCCGCTGGCGCGACGCTGTCGGCCATCTTCGCGCTGGTCAACGTCCTGCAGATCGGGCTCGCGCTCTCCGCCGGCGGGCTCACCGAGCCGACGCCCGCGTTCGAGCTCGTCTGGCGGGCTCACGCGGCGGCGTTCGCGCTGGCGCTGCCAGCGCTCGGCACCACCTTCATCGGCGCGGCCCTCGCCGCGCACGCGAGCGGGCTGACTCCGGCTTGGCAGCTCCTGCTGGGCCTGGTGGGCGGAAGCCTGCTGCTCGCCGCGGGGCTCGGCAACCTCGCGATCGCCGACGGCTCGCCGCTGCTCTTCGTCGGGCTCGCAGGGTTCGCCGCCTGGCTCGTCTGGCTGCTCGCGACCGGCGTGCGGCTCGTCCGTAGCGACGTCGATTGACCGTCCGCAGACACGAACCGACTCACGACCAGAGGAGCAACGAATAACGACCGGGGTGAAGGCAGCCCCGATCGCAGCGGCACTGGGGACGTTCAGAACAGGGTGGACGCATCGGCAACGCACTCTCATGCCGCTGGTCGCGTGGTGGGTCGGCTCCAGATCGCGCAGGGCAGGCCGTCGCTGAATACCTGGGGTGGGTTGGGCAGGGGTCGGGCCTGGCCGTTGGCGACGCGCCGGGCTGTCCAGGCGCACACGGCGGCGTCGAGAACATCATCGACACCGGCCTGTCGCCCGGTGTCGCCGAGATCGCTGTCCAGGGCGATGCCGGCGGTGGCCAGGAGTCGGTGCCGCAACTGTGCGCCGGCCCAGGTGTTGTTGCGCGCGGTGAGTGGGGTACCGGCGAGGCGGGCGAAACTGACCTCGGGGTGGACCTCCACGACCCGGCACGGGGCCTGGCCGATCCACCGGTCCACCTGTCGGAGCTTGGCGCGCAATCCGAATGCCTGGATGGCGATGCCCGCACCGGTCACTGGCGGTTGTGCGCGCTGGCCGTGGTGATCGGCGACGTCGAGCGCGGCGCGGACCGGAGTCATGAACACCGACGACCACAATGCGCCGATCGCCTTTCTGGCCAGCAGGACCACCCGGAACTCCGCACGATCGCGGCCGGCTGACCCGACTTCCGGGCTGTCGACCGAACGGCGTTGCTGATCGGTTGGTGTCGATGACCTACCGCAGCGCCGCGGTGACCCGGTGTACCGGCCGGAACCCGGCTCCGTTCTGCGGCGTCGATACCGGTGCGTCGATGCCTCACGGGAGGTCGGGGATGCACGGGGAACGGTCTGGTGTGCCGGAGGGTTACGAGCGGCGGCCACATGTTCGGTTCATGGCGTGGTGTGGCGCGGTGGGCCTGGCGATCCTGATTACCGGATTGGTGTTGGGCTTGGCGTTGCCACCGCCGTTCTCGGTGCCGGCGTTGCCGGACATACCGGAGTTGCCGGACCTGCCGAACCTGCCATCGGGATTGCCGGACCTGCCTGGCGGGCCGCGGTGACGGCGCTGCTGGAGCGGGACACGAGGCCGCGCAACGTGTTGTCGGTCGCGCTTGTGCTGTCCGGGATCTTCGGGTACGGGATGCTGCTTGACGCCGCGAAACCGGCATTGAGCAGCCCGGTGTCGTGGGTGGACGTCACGGACCTGCCGGCGCCGCCGATCTTCACCGCAGTGCGGGTGTGCGTGCTGGTCAGCTGGGCGATCGCGCTGGGCATCGGGGTGTTCGCGATGGTGCGGCTGCGTTTGGCGCCGGATCCGGTGGGCCGGGCCCGCGTGGTGCGGGGAAGTCAGGTGGCGGCCGCGGTGGTGTTGCTGCTGCCGTTTCCCATCTTTCCGGTCGATGTGCTGATCCGGAACTGGTGGGCGGCGGCGATCTGCGTGCCCACCTCGGCTCTCGCGCTCTGCGGTGTGCACCTGATGCAGCGGTACCGGCGGATGCCGCTGGGGTTGCCACTGGCCGGGTTCGGATGGGGCGCGCTGATCGCCACCGGGATCGCCGGGTCGATGAACGGCTGGTTCCGGCAGTACGGCGCCGCGTACCTGGTGGACTTCCGGGATGTCCTGACCGACCAGTCCGCGCTGGACGCGACGATCAACCGGGTGATCACCGCGATGTCGCTCAACGCCGGCTTCTTCGAGGAGCTCGGCAAGGGCGCCGGGGTGGCGGTGCTGTATCTGCTGTTCCGGCACCACATCGACAACCTGGTGTCCGGTGTGGTGCTCGGTGCGGCGGTCGGCCTCGGATTCAACTGGAGCGAGAGCATGCTCTACATGGGAGCCGGCAACGGCGAAGGGGCCGTGTACCAGTACTGGGGCCGGCAGACGCTCGGGTTGATGGCCGCGCACACGGCGTTCACCGCGATGATCGGCGCGGGCTTCGGCATCGCCCGCCAGCTCAGCGACCGGCGCTCCAAACTCCTCGCCATCGGCAGCGGGTTCCTGGTCGCCGCGAGTGCCCATTTCGCCAACAACGCGTTGATGCCACGCGCGGTCCGGGTGCGGGACAACCTGTTCGGTGACAACCCCTGGCTGACCGATCTGGTGGCCATGCCCCTCACCATCATCGTGTTGCAGGGCCCGGTCGTCGTGCTGTACATCCTCCTGCTGCGGCGCGGGTTGCGCGGCCAGGTGGGCGGTCTGGCGGTCGAGCTGAGCCGGGAGGCGCAGACCGGGCTGGGTGCGGTCACCCCGGACGAGATCCCCGCGCTGCTTGGCCCGGCGCGCCGGTTCTTCGTGAAGTTCCGGGCGTTTCGGCAGGGTGGTGTGGCCGCATACCGGCACATCGCCCGGCTGCACGCGGCCCAGTTCGACCTCGCCATGCAGCGCTGGCACCGAACCCGGTGGGAGGTCGATCCGCGTTCGCAGGACGAGGCAGCACTGCGCGACATCGTGCTGCGCCTGAAGATTCCCCGGCTCGCACCGGACCGGCCGGCGGTCACGGAGGTGCCCGCATGATCACCCGGATCATCGTCCTGCTCGACACGATCCTGCTGTTCGCCCTGCTCAATCCGGCCACGGCCGCCGCGTGCAGCATTTCCTACCAGAACGGGCAGGTGGCACCGACCTCCAACTGCGCCACCACGCAGCCACTCGTCGGCGCGGCGTCGGTCACGGCGGCGGTCGCGGCGGTCGCCGTCGGGCGGGCCCTGGTCAGTCTGGTCCGGGGCGCCGCGACCGGGCCGAGCGCGGCCATGGTCGTCAACGCGCTCGCGGTCGCCAGGGTCGCGCCGCCGCTGCAGCAGTCGCTCGCCCAGAGCGTCCAACTGGCCGGGCAGGGGGCGACCGCGGCCAACCGGGCGATCGGACCGGCTCAGCAAGCCGCACAGGCGGCCGCGGTCGCCGCCAACCCCGCCGCGCCGGGGGCAGCGCAGGCCGCGCTCGCGGCCCAGCGCGCGGCCACCTCGGCGGCGGCCCTTGTCCAGTCGGCGTTCGAGGGTGCGCAGGCCGCTGCCCAGGCGGCGACCACCATCGCCCGAGCCGCCGAACTGCAGTCCCAGGGCGCGGCTCGGCCGGTCCAGCAGGCCGCGGCGGCGGCCGCCGACGCCGCCCGGCAGACCGCCGCCGCGGCGGGGCGGGCGGGACTGCAGGCGCAGGTCGCGCACCGGATCGCCGAACAGATTGCCGACCCGGCGAACCTGACCATGGCCAAGGCCGGGGTCACCGCGTCCGAACTGGTCCGGGCCAGCCAGATCGCCGCGCACGCCGCGTGGACCGCCGCCGAGAGCGCCAACGTCACCGGGCATGCCGCGGCGCTGACCGAGGCGCGGGCCAACGGCACCGCGCCGAACTTCGCCGCCGGCCTGTCGCTGACCGAGATCCACGACGGCGCGCTGCGGGCCGCGCTGCCGGCCCTGCACACCCGGTTCGCCGGTGCCCACGTCTACGGCGACGTGCCGGGGCACCGATATCTCAGCGTTCCCAATCTCGACGGCGTGCAGCCGGTCCGGGAGACGCTGCCCGGCGCGTCCACCAAGAACCCCGGCAAGAACCCCGGCTACCCCGATCTGATCGTGCACGTCGCCGGCTGGTCCTACGTCTACGAGATCAAGTCGGCCAGTTCCACCTACGGCAAGACGTTCACGACGATGAAGCAGGTCGCCCGCTACGTGCTCAAGCTCAAGCGCGCGCTGCGGCCCAACAACAGTCCCGTCTACTACGGTCCCGAGTTCCCCACCACGGTGGCGGTCGACCAGCAGACCGGCATCCTGTACCGCCTGTTCGGCGATCCCGAGTTCCCCGGCGTCATCTTCTACGCCGTCGAGTGACCGTGGCCGGCACCCCCAATGGCCATCCGGGTGGCCGCGCCCGCCTCGCCTTCGTCGACCTGCTCGAGACAGAAGCCGGCGACGTCCTTGTCGTTTCCACATGGGTGGGTCTTGTCGAGTGCTCGGGAGGCCGGAATGGGCCGCGAGGTTGTCACGCGAGTCGTGCGCGGATCGTGTTCGCCTGGGGGTCGCCCAGGTTGTCGAAGATGGTGAGGGCTTCGCGCCATCGGGTTCGTGCCGTCCCGTGGTCGCCTTGGGTGTCGAGGGTTCGGGCGAGGTTGGCCAGGGCGCGTGCGATGTTGCGCTGGTCGCTCAGGATCTGGCTGGTGCGTAGGGCTTCCTCGTAGTGGCGGCGGGCGTGTGAGTGGTCTCCCGCGTCGTGGTGGATGTCGCCGAGGGTGCAGAGGGTGAACTGCAGGCCGGTCTGGTCGTCGTGTTGCTGCTGGAGGTGGAGGGCGTCGTTGAGGTGCTTGATCGCTTCGGTTGCTTGGCCGAGACGGCGGTAGGTATCGCCGAGGTTGTTAAGGCAGATTCCCTCACCGTTGGGGTCGTCGGTCTGGCGGAACAGTGGGAGGGCTTCGTGGAAGCAGTCCAGTGCGGCGCGAAGTTCGTTCAACGCGACGTGCACGACGCCCAGGTTGTTGAGGTTCCAGGCTTGTCCGTGCCGGTCGTCCACCTCTGCCAGCGCCTGCTGTGCCTGGTGGTGGCACTCGATCGACGTCGGGAATTGGTGCATGTCGCTGTGGGCGACACCGAGGCCGCGCCAAACGATTCCCTCCGCGCGTCGATCTCCTAGCGATCGTGCCACGGTCAGTGCGATTTGGAACGTCGCGATCCAGTCGTCCCAGTGGCTGCGCCGGTAGTAGAAGCTGAGCAGGATCCAGGCTAGTTGCCACGCGATCTGCGGAGTATCGCTCTCCGCCGCGATCCGCACGGCTTGTCGTAGCGTGTCGCGTTCGGCGTGGTACCAGGCTAGGGCGTCGTCGTTGGTGGCGGACTGCGGGATCAGGAGCCCTGCGGGCATCGGGTGGAGCTCGATGACGCGTAGTCGCCGCGGGTCGAACGTCGCGCGGGCGGACTCCGCCGCGTGGAGGTACCAGACGAGCAATCGGTCGACCGCTTCCTTGGCTTCTTGAGGATGGGCGAGCCCTCGCGCGAAGGAGCGGACCAGATCGTGGAGGCGGTAGCGGTGCGGAGTGGTCTGCAGCACCAAGTGCTCGTCGAGCAGTGCCTCGAGGTGGAGTTCGGCGTCCTCCGGGGTGATCGACGCGATGGCGGCGGCCGATTCGGCGGTGAAGTCGTCGCCCGGGTGCCAGCCCAGCAACCGGAACGTCCGTTGATGCGCGAGTGCGAGCGCCCGGTAGGACAGGGTGAACGGGGCGTGCAGGTCGTGGGTGCCCGACGCGGGCTGGTCCCGGCTCGTCATGCGCAGCAATCTGGTGGCCAAGTCGTCAGTCGTCCACAGAGGATGCCGTCGGAGGCGCTGGGCCACGAGCGAGATCGCGATGGGGAGGCGGCCGCAGAAGTCGGTCACTCGGGCCGCTGCCGCTGGGTCGTCGATGACACGGTGGTCGCCGACGACGCGGGACAACAAGCTCACGGCGTCGGATTGTGGCAACACGTCGAGCGGTACGCCTTGGGCGCCGGCGAGTCCGGACAGGCTTCTGCGGCTTGTGATGAGCACGAGGCCGCCGGGTCCGCCGGGTAGCAGAGGTTGGACCTGCTCAGCGGTCAGGGCGTTGTCCAGGAGGACCAGCACTCGCTTGCCGGCCAGCCGGGATCGATAAACGGCGGCGCGTGCCTCCAACTCCCGCGGGATCTGCTGACCGGGAACACCGAGCAGCCCCAGGAAGTTCTCGAGCACCGCACCGGGCTGGAGCGGCGCGCGCTCCGGGTCGAAGGCGCGAAGGTCGGCCCACAGTTGGACCTGGTCGTACCGGCCACCCTGGGCGAGTCGGTGTGCGAAGTGCACGGCCAGCCGTGTCTTGCCGACGCCGGCCATGCCGTGGATCACCGCCACGGGGACTGCCGTGGCCGACGGCGGGTCGGCCAACGCCTCCAGCGCGCGCAGTTCGGCCTCCCGGCCGGTGAACTCGGCGATGTCCATCGGCAGTTGCCGCCAGGCCGCGGTTGTCGTGCCCGTCGGGGCAGGGTGTCGGTCGTCGCCGAGGATGTCCTGGTGCGCGCGTCGTAACCGTGCTCCTGGTTCGATGCCCAGTTCGGTCACCAGCATGTGCCGGGCACGGGCGAAGGTCGCGAGCGCCTCGGCGCGCCGCCCGGCCCGGTGCAGCGCCAGCATCAACAAGGTCCACAGTTCCTCGCGGAGCGGATGCTCGGCGAGCAGGGCACGGGTCGCGCCCACCGCCTCCTCCGCCTGCCCCACCTCGAGTTGCGCCTGTCCGCGCCGTTCCGCAATGGACACACGCAGATCAGCCAGACGCGTGATCTCCGCTTCGAGAACCGGTCCCGGTGACAGGTCCGACAGGGGGCGACCACGCCACAACCGCAACGCCTGATCGAAACAGGCGGTCGCGGTCGCGAAATCGCGATGATCGCAGGCGTTGGTGCCCTTGTCCGCGAGTTCCCGGAACGAGTCGAGATCCAGTTCCCCGGAGCGGACCGTCAGTACGTAGCCCCCGGGGCGCGTGCGGATTCTGTCCTCACCGATGGCGGCGAACATCCGCCGGAGTCCGGCGACATAGGTGCGGAGGTTGGAATCGGGTGCGACCGGCGGCGTCTCCCACACGGCCTGGGTGAGGTAGCTCGTACTGGCCAGGGAATTGGCGCGCAACAACAGCGCGGCGAGCACCGAGCGCTGCCGCTGTCCACCCAACGGCAACGGGATGCCGGCATGCCGTGTCTCCAGCAGGCCGAGAAGCCGAAACTCCACGCGAATCCCCCCAGACACCTGCCTCCCGTGTGCCGCGTCCATGGTCGCGCGACGCCCCTCGGTCGGCCAACCTCCACCTGGCGCAACCATGTGCTGGATCTGTGCGCAGGCCTGTCATACTCCGGCGCCGCACCGGACCGCATGATGTGCGCGGTTCTGTGCGGGTCCTGTGCGGGCGGCCGAGCACAGTGGTCACGTGGGGGGTACGACGAAGCCATGGGGTGCTGCGCCGCTCGCCACTGACAGCAATGCGAGGTGGGTCATGCGGAAAACCATTCAAGCCGTGGCAGCGAGTGTCGGTGTCGTCGGTGTCGTGCTGGCCGGTACCGGGTCGGCGGTGGCCGGCACCGAAGAGTCCGGGAGCCAGAGCTGCCGGGAGGGTAGTCGGTCAGGCACCACGACAACCGCGGGCGCCCTGCTGTTCTACGACATCTGCATCGAGGCCTACGGGGCGAACATCAACCTGTATCTGGAGGACAGGGCGAAAGACGGACGACGAGCCGAGGCGTGGCTCGTGACGGGAATCAACGAGTACGAGCTCTTCGAGGTGACCGGTGGGGTGGACGACTGGGACACGTACTGGCACTTCGACCAGGAAGCCACCGTGAGGGTCAAGGTGTGCACCAGCGACGCGGACATCGACCGCCGGTGTGCCAGGCCGGTGTAGCCCCACCGGTGGTCAGCTTCCCCCGTAGCCCGGACACCGACCAGCCCGTTCCCTCGCGGAGCGGGCTGGTTTCGTGTGGCGTGACATCGTTTCGTGTCATCACGGACTCGGCGTCAACGGCTGAGCTGGCCATCACCCTGCTGGAGAAGGGATCGCGCTACACCCCCACGAGCCGGGCTCCGGTCGTGGCGCCGGCCGCCTTCGGACGTGCCGCCGGCTCGGGGACACCGTCCGCGCACATCCTCGGGTGCGCCCGGGTGATCGGGAAGGGGCCGTGAACACTCTGGGGCCGGTCGGTGAAGGAGGGGTGAGAGTTCCCCTGACGGCGAGAGGCAGACGATGACCGGAATGATCCCAGGATGACCGCGGCGGCCCGGATGTTCCCAGCTTCGGACACCGATGCCGCGATCATCGGGCGGTCCGTTCGGGAACCCGAGTGCTTCGCCGTGGTGTTCGACCGCTACTACTCGCAGATCCACGGCTACGTCGCGCGACGGCTGGGCCGGAGCCTGGCCGACGACCTGGCCTCGGAGACCTTCCTGACCGCGTTCGCGATCCGTGACCGGTACGACCTGGCACATCCCGACGCACGGCCGTGGCTGTACGGGATCACCTCGAACCTGATCGCCCGGCACCACCGCGCCGAACAGCGGCGATACCGGGCCATGGCCCGGACCGGCACCGACGAGACCAGCCAGGGCCACGCCGAGGAGGTCGTCGTCCGGCTCGATGCCGTGGCCCGCCGGGGCCCGCTCGCGGCGGCGGGGTGATCGGCGGCGTCGAGCGCGGTGCGGACCGGAGTCATGAACACCGCCGACCACAATGCGCCGATCGCCTTTCTGGCCAGCAGGTCCGCTTCCCGGCGGGAGCGGTCGGGCAACCCGATCGGAATGTCGATGCCGACCGCGACCAGTGGACCATCGGCGAGAGCCGACCCGACCAACGCCTCGATCGTGCCCGCCACATATCCGCGCACCCGCCCGCCGGCCAACGCGATGCCGACCCATGACCCCTCAGACAACTTATGTTTGCATGAGGGGACATATGCTCAAAGATCCAGAGACGGCATACCTAGGGGATCTGACGTCCGATTTGTCAGGATGTTGGCATACAAAGGTTCACAAACATATGATCTCACTACGCTGAGCGACCCTAGACATCATATTTCTGGCGTACGATCAGTCCGTGTCGTTGACCGACGAGGCGATCGCTCGCATCCGGGCGCTGATCCAGTCGGGGAAGCTGCTACCCGGGGCGAAACTGCCACCCGAGCAGCAACTCGCCGCCGAGTTGGGGATCTCCCGCAGCCCGATGCGCGAGGCGGTGAAGGCCCTGGCCGTCGCCCGGGTCCTCGATGTGCGCCGCGGCGACGGCACGTACGTCACCAGCCTCGCCCCGGCCGTGCTGCTCGAAGGGCTCGGGCTGGCGGTGGAACTCATGCAGGGCAACACGTTGCTCGAGCTCACCGAGGCGCGCCGGCTGTTCGAGCCGGTCGCCACCGGGCTTGCCGCCACGCGCATGACACCCGACCACCTCGCCGAGATCCGCGGTCATCTCGACGCCATGCGTGGGGCGAGCGAGGACGTCGAGCTGCTCAACAAGCACGATGCCGCGTTCCACCGCGCGGTCGTCGCGGCGACCGGCAACGAGACGCTGACTACGATCGTCGATGGCATCTCCAGCAGCACGCTGCGCGTGCGGGTATGGCGCGGGATGGTCGAGGCCAACGCCGCCGACCGGACTCTCGCCGAACACGAGGCGATCTACGCCGCACTCGCCGACGGCGACGCGAACCTCGCTCAAGCCGCGACCCTTATGCACATCAGCACGACCGAACGATGGCTGCGCCGGGTGCACGGCGCGAGTCTCACCACCGCCGACGTTCCTGCCCACCCCGACGAGGAGACCGATGCGTTCCCGCGACCGGACCTGACGGCGCCGAAGAGCCGGTTGCACCCGACGAGAACACCAGCACACGTAACAGGTACAGCGACCTGAGGAGGATGCCGCCGAAGTACGGCCGAAGGGCTCCACAGCGAACAGAATGCAACGGCGCGTTGGTGTGTGCCGGCGGTTGAATGCGGCCAAAAACATCCGTCTGCCCGATTTCATCGGCGCGCTGTCAACGGATGCGCACCACTCGTCGCAGGCGAGGTCAGGTAGCCGATGAGAAAACGGCCCGCGATCAGTGCGGTCGCGATTGACCATGGATACCGAAAACTGTTTCGCGCCAAGCCTATCGAAAACGTTTTCGGTGGCAAGTACCGCCCAGTCTTCGTTCCCGACTGTTGACCCGTGACGACTCGTGTGGTTACCGTGATGACCCACACGTCCGAGTAATCAAACAGCGTTCGGTATTTCGAACATACTGGGAGCGCTCCCAGAGAGAGGGATGGCTTCGGGGTTGGGCGGGTCACCGTGCCAGACAGCCGGTTCGAGGTGTCCAGACCGTCCATTAAGGACCACTTGGACCGCCGGTGCCACGGGCCATTCCCGGCGAGGAAGGGCAACGATGCCAGATTCGACTCGTCCCATGCGTTGGATGCGAGCGGCGGTCGTCTCGCTCGCGGTAGCCGGTGCCGTGACGCTGATGCCGAACGTGGCCGAGGCTGCCACCACTCTGGGTGCGGCGGCGGCCCAGTCCGGGCGGTACTTCGGTGCCGCGGTGGCCGCCGGCAGGCTGGGTGATGCGCAGTACACAACCATTCTCGACCGAGAGTTCAACATGGTGACTCCCGAGAACGAGATGAAGTGGGACGCCACCGAGCGGTCCCGCAACAGCTTCAGCTTCGGCCCGGCCGACCAGATCGTCAACCGCGCGCGCGGTCGCGGGCAGCGGCTGCGTGGCCACACCTTGGTCTGGCACTCGCAGCTGCCCAGCTGGGTGAGTGCGATCGGGGACGCGAACACGCTGCGCGGCGTGATGAACAATCACATCACCACGCTGATGAGCCGCTACCGAGGTCAGATCTACGCCTGGGACGTGGTCAACGAGGCGTTCGCCGACGGAGGCAGTGGCCAGCTGCGCAGCTCGGTGTTCCGCAACGTGCTGGGCACCGGGTTCCTCGAGGAGGCGTTCCGCACCGCCCGCACCGTCGATCCGGCCGCCAGGCTCTGTTACAACGACTACAGCATCGAAGACTGGACCGCGGCCAAGACGCAGGGTGTCTTCCGATTGGTCCAGGACTTCCGATCCCGGGGCGTGCCGATCGATTGCGTCGGGTTCCAGGCGCACTTCGGAAGCGGTGGTCCGCCGAGCACCTTCCAGACGACACTGTCCAACTTCGCCGCTCTCGGTGTGGACGTCCAGATCACCGAGCTCGATATCGCGCAGGCGCCGGCGGCCGCATACACCAACACCGTCCAGGCGTGCGTGCGCGTTGCGCGGTGTTCCGGGATCACCGCGTGGGGCATCCGGGACAACGACTCCTGGCGCTCAGGTGAGAACCCGCTGCCGTTCGACCGTGGCGGTAACAGGAAGCCCGCCTACGATGCGATTCTGGCCGTGCTGAACGCCACCGCCACCCCGCCACCGGCCACGCGGGTGGTCAGCCTGCGGGCGCATGCCAACAACAACCTTGTCAGCGCGGCGAACGCCGGAGCCGGTGCGTTGATCGCCAACCGGACTTCCATCGGGGCGTGGGAGCAGTTCGACCTGATCACCAATGCCGACGGCAGTGTCAGCTTCCGGTCGCACGCCAACAACAACCTCGTCACCGCCGAGAACGCCGGCGCGAGTGCGCTCATCGCCAACCGCACCGCGATCGGTCCGTGGGAGGAGTTCGATCTCATCCGCAATGCCAACGGCAGCGTGAGCTTCCGGTCGCACGCCAACAACAACCTCGTCACCGCCGACAACGGCGGGGCCAGCCCACTGATCGCCAACCGCACCACGATCGGCCAGTGGGAGGAGTTCGACCTCATCGGTTGAACGCGCAGCGATCAGTTACCACCTTAGGGGCAATTGTGAATGTCACCATGCGAACGAGGCGTGGAGTCGCCTGGATTGCGGGCGTCCTCTGTGCCGTGGCGATGCTCCCCGTCGCTACGGCCAACGCAGACAATCCAATCATTCAGACCATTTACACCGCCGACCCGGCTCCGCTGGTGCACAACGGCCGGGTGTACCTCTACACCGGGCACGACGAAGACGGCTCGACGAACTTCACCATGCGGGAATGGCGGGTCTGGTCCTCAGCGGACATGGTGAACTGGACCGATCACGGATCGCCGTTGAACCTGGCCAGCTTCAGTTGGGCGGATGCCAATGCATGGGCCGGCCAGGTCGTCGCACGAAACGGGAACTTCTACTGGTACGTGCCCATGAGGAGTCGATCGACCGGCGCGATGGCCATCGGGGTCGCCGTGTCGAGCAGCCCCACGGGTCCGTTCCGGGACGCACTGGGGCATCCGCTGGTCGGAAACGGGGAGATCGACCCGACGGTCTTCATCGACGACAACGGGCAGGCCTACCTGTACTGGGGGAATCCGCGCCTGTGGTTCGTGCGGCTGAACACCGACATGATTTCTTTCTCCGGTGGTCCGACCCAGATCCCGCTCACCACCGCGGGGTTCGGCACCCGTACCGGAAATCCGAGCCGGCCGACCCTCTTCGAGGAGGGGCCCTGGGTGTACAAGCGCAATGGCTTGTACTACCTGGTGTTCGCGGCGAGGTGCTGCTCTGAGTTCATCGCCTACTCGACGGGTACCAGTCCGACCGGGCCGTGGACGTTCCGGGGGACGATCATGCCCACCCAGGGCAGCAGCTTCACCAACCATCCTGGCGTCATCGATTTCAACGGGAGCTCGTACTTCTTCTATCACAACGGCGCGCTGCCGGGCGGCGGCGGCTTCACCCGCTCGGTCGCCGTGGAGCGGTTCACCTACAACGCCGACGGCACGTTCCCGACCATCACCATGACCGCGGCCGGGGCGCCCCAGGTGGGCACGCTGAATCCTTACGTCCAGCAGGAGGCCGAAACGATCGCCTCGGAGTCCGGTGTCGAGACGGAGCGTTCCAGCGAGGGCGGGATGAACGTCGGTTGGATCGAGAACGGCGACTGGATCAAGGTCAAGGGTGTCGCCTTCGGTGCCGGCGCGACGTCGTTCAGCGCCAGGGTGGCCTCGGCGACCGGTGGTGGCCGGATCGAGCTTCATCTGGACAGCCTGGGCGGCACGCTGGTGGGCGCCTGCACTGTCCCGGGTACCGGTGGCTGGCAGTCCTGGCGAGACGTCTCCTGTTCGGTATCCGGTGCGACCGGAACGCACGACGTGTACTTCAGGTTCACCGGCGGCAGCGGCTTCCTGTTCAACGTGACCTGGTGGCGGTTCAACGCCCTGTGACATCGGTCCGGGCGGCACCCCGCCCAATGAGGAGGTCATCGCACATGTCTGCCCAGTTCACTCGCCGCACGATGTTGGCGGTGACCGGTGTTACCGGCGCGGCGGCAGCCGGTTTGTTGCGCGACGGCATCGCCGGGGCCACCGCCGGTCCGAGTAGCTATGTGCCAACCTGGGCGTCGGTCGACCAGCACCCCCCGGCAGCGGAATGGTTCCAGGACGCCAAGTTCGGCATCTACTTCCACTGGGGCGTGTTCAGCGTCCCGGCGTTCGGCAACGAGTGGTACCCGCGCAACATGTGGATCAGCGGCTCCGCCGAGAACAACCACCACCGAAGTGTCTTCGGCGATCCGTCGGTGTTCCCGTACCACAATTTCATCAACGGCGCCCGGGACCGGGCCGGGAACTTCGTGCAGTTCGCGCCGAGGCTGAGGTCGGCCGGGGGGAACTGGGACCCGACCGAGTGGGCGCAGCTGTTCTTCGACGCGGGTGCGAAGTTCGCCGGACCGGTGGCCGAGCACCACGACGGATTCTCGATGTGGAACAGCGCTGCCAGCGAGTGGAACTCGGTGGCCAGGGGGCCTCGGCTCGACCTGCTGCGCCTGCACGCCGACGCGATCCGCGCCAAGGGGCTCAAACTGCTGGCGGCACTGCACCACGCGTTCAACTTCAACGGCTACTACGACCGCGTGCCGGCGCAGTCGGATCCCAGCCTGCGCAAGCTGTACGGCCAGCTGGACCGAGCCGCGGCGAACCAACTGTGGTTCACCAAGCTCAGAGAGGTCATCGATGGCTACCAGCCGGACATCCTCTGGCAGGACTTCGACCTCACCGCGGTCGACGAGTCGCAGCGGCTGAACTTCCTGGCCTACTACTACAACCGGGCAGTAGCCCTGAACAAGGACTTCGTGGCCACCTACAAGGACGGATTCAACAACCGCGGCGAGGTCTTCGACTTCGAGCGCGGCGGCCCGGCCGGCATCCAGACGCCCTACTGGCTGACCGACGACAGCGTCTCCCCCAGCACCTGGGGCTTCACCACCGGCATGGGCGTGTTCTCGACCAAGGCGATCCTGCACGCGCTGATCGACCGGGTCAGCAAGAACGGCAACATGCTGCTCAACATCGCCCCGATGGCCGACGGCACCATCCCGGACGCGCAGCGCCGGATCCTGCTCGGGATGGGCGACTATCTCAGGCGCTTCGGCGAGTCCATCTATGCCACTCGCGCCTGGGCGAGCTTCGGGGAAGGCCCGACGCAGATGGGCGGCGGCACCTTCCAGAATCCGCGGGAGGGCACGCCGCGGGACATCCGGTTCACCCGCACCAAGGACAACACCGTGCTCTACGCAACCGTGTTGGGCTGGCCGGGCAGCACGGTGAACCTCACCACGCTCGGCTCGAACCGGATCAACCTTGGCAACCTGAACGCGGTGCAGCTGCTCGGTCCCAATGCCGGGCAGTTCACCAACCTGCCCAACCGCACCCAGGATGGCGGCGGCCTGCGCATCACGATGCCGTCGGCCAATCCGCCGTTCACCGCCGACGCGTACGTGGTGAAGCTGGTCTTCTCCGGACAGATCCCCACGCTCGGGTCCGCGCCGATTCCCACCGGCTGGACGCGGATCGCCAACGACGCCACGGGGTTGGTGCTGGACAGCGGCGGCAACGTCGCTTCGGGTTCCCGGCTCAAGCAGTGGAGCTGGGACGGCAGCACCAACCTGCAGTGGCAGCTGGTGCCGCTGGGCGACGGCTGGTACCGCATCGTCAACCGCACCAACGGAATGGTCGCCGACAGCTGGGGCAACGCCACGAACGGCGCCACCTGCCTTCAGGCTCCCTGGAACGGTGGCAACAACCAGCAGTGGCGCCTGGCCGACAGCGGCGGCGGCCACTTTCAGATCATCAACCGCGGCACCGGGACCGCACTGGACAACGCCGGCAACACCGCCGTCGGCTCCGACACGATCATGTGGGCACCCAACAGCAGCCCCAACAACCACTACACGATCACCGCCGTCTGACCTGACCAAGGGAGGAACAATGCGAACACGGCTCCGCTGGCTCGCGGCGACCGCCGTGGCAGGAGCCGCGGTCGCCGCGACCGCGGTGACGTGGTCGCCGGCGTCGGCGGCCGGCACCGGGCCCTGCGACATCTACGCGTCCGGCGGCACGCCCTGCGTTGCCGCACACAGCACGGTGCGTGCGCTCTTCGGCTCCTACAACGGGAATCTGTACCAGGTGCGGCGCTCGTCGGACACCGCGACCCGGGACATCGGCGTGCTGACCGCGGGCGGCGTGGCCAACGCGGCGGCCCAGGATTCGTTCTGTGCCGGCACCTCCTGCGTGATCACCGTGGTCTTCGACCAGTCCGGCCACGGGAACGACCTGTGGTACCAGGGATCGAGCGTGGTGCCGGGCTCGAGCCAGAGCCGCCCGGCGAACGCGACCTCCGAATCGCTGACCGTCGGGGGCAGCAAGGCGTACTCGCTGTTCATCAATCCCAGCAACAGCTACTGGCGAGACGGTCACCTGTCGGGCATTCCGACCGGCAGCGCGCCCGAGGGCATGTACATGGTGAGCAGCGGAACCCATGTCAACGGCGGTTGCTGTTTCGACTACGGCAACAGCGAGACCGGCCGAACCGCCGACGGGCCGGGTGCGATGGACGCCATCAACTTCAGCACCCAGTGCTGGTTCGGCGGATGCGCCGGAACCGGGCCGTGGGTCCAGGCCGATCTCGAGTTCGGGCTCTATTCCGGGGGAAGCCAGACCTGGAACCAGAACCAGCGGGCGTTCCCCCACCGGTTCGTCACGGCGACGCTGAAGAACAACGGCACGTCGCGGTTCGCCATGAAGGGCAGCAACGCGCAATCCGGCAGCCTGTTCACGCTGTGGGACGGCTCCCTTCCGCCCGGGTACAGCCCGATGCGCAAGCAGGGTGCCATCGTCCTGGGCAGCGGTGGCGACTGCTGCAGACCCGGCGGTGGCGCCAACCTCAGCGCGGGGACCTTCTACGAGGGCGCCATGGTGTCGGGCTTCCCATCCGACGCGACCGAGAACGCGGTGCAGGCCAACATCGTCGCGGCCGGCTACGGCAGCGGCGGCTCCGGCACGACCGGGGCGGTGCGCGCGGTGGGCGCGGGCCGATGCCTGGACGTGCCCGGCTCCACCACGGCGCAGGGTACCCAGTTGCAGATCTGGGACTGCAACGGCGGCACCAACCAGACCTGGACGCGCACCGCGGCGGGCCAGCTGACCGTCTACGGCGGATCCGATCAGCGGTGCCTGGACGCCAACGGTCAGGGCACAACCAACGGCACCAGGGTGATCATCTGGTCGTGCAACGGCCAAGCGAACCAGCGGTGGAACCTCGGCGCCAATGGCACGATCACCGGTGTGCAGTCCGGCCTGTGCCTGGATGTGTCCGGAGCATCCACCGTGAACGGGGCGCTGGTCCAGCTGTGGGCCTGCAACGGCCAGAGCAACCAGCAATGGGCCCTCGGGAGTTGACTCAACCTGTCCGGCGGGAGTGACGATGCGAAAACGGCTTCGCCTGTTCTTGGGGGCGATCCTGATGGTGGCCGCCGGTGTGATACCGCCCAGCGGTTCCGCGGCCGCCGAGACCAACGGCGGAGTCCGGGTGATGCCACTGGGTGACTCGATCACCGACGGGACGCAGGTTCCCGGCGGGTACCGGATCGGGCTCTGGCAGCGGCTGGCCGCAGGCGGCTTCCGGACCGACCTCGTCGGGTCGCTGGTCAACGGCCCCACCAGCCTCGGTGACCACGACCACGAGGGGCACTCGGGCTGGCGGATCGACCAGATCGACGCCAACATCGCCGGCTGGCTGCACACCACCAGCCCGCACGCCGTGCTGCTGCACATCGGCACCAACGACGTACTGCAGAACTTCAACCTTGGCGGCGCTCCCGGCCGACTGTCCACATTGGTCGACCGCATCACCGCGGCCGTGCCGAACGCCGAGGTGTTCGTCGCGACCATCATTCCGCTGACCAACGCCGGTCAGGAGGCCAACGTCCGCAGCTACAACGCCACCATCCCGGGCATGGTGCGGAGCAAGGCCAACGCCGGCAGGCACGTGCACCTGGTCGACCTGCACAGCGCGGTGACCACCGCAGACCTGATCGACGGCATCCACCCCACCGCCACCGGCTACAACAAGATGGCCGCCGCCTGGTTCGCCGCCCTGCAGTCGGTCCCCGGCAGCCTCGGCGACCCGGGCCGGCCGATCACCGGTGCGCAATCCGGCCGCTGCGTGGACGTCACGGGCATCACCACGACCAACGGCACCCAGGTGCAGCTGTGGGACTGCAACCGCCAGACCAACCAGGCCTGGACCCGCACGCCCGGCCGGCAGCTGATGGTCTACGGCACCAGATGCCTCGACGCGTCCGGTCATGGCACCACCAACGGCACGCCGGTGATCATCTGGGACTGCAACGGGCAACCCAACCAGCAGTGGAACGTCAACGCCAACGGCACGATCACCGGAGTCCAATCCGGACTGTGCCTGGACGCCGCCGGACCGGGAACCGCCAACGGCACGAAAGTCCAGTTGTGGGGCTGCACCGGAGCCGCGAACCAGCAGTGGACCCTGGGATAGGAAATCAGTGAAAGTATGTCAAGCTCATCACCGTGCGTGCCTTGGAATCGCGCCCGGCCCGGCAGGACAGCCTGCGCGAACGCAACCTCGCGTTGGTGCTGAAGCAGATCGCCGACGCGCTGGCACCGGTGTCCCGAGCCGAGGTGGCGGCGACCACCGGGTTGACCAGGGCGACGGTGTCCGCGCTGGTGGACGCGCTGGTAGGCAGCGGTCTCGTCAGTGAGCTCGAGCCCCGCGTGGCCAAGGCGACCGGGCGGCCGGCGACCGGCCTGGTGATCGACGGCACCCGGATCGGCGGGCTCGGCGTCGAGCTCAACGTCGACTACCTGGCCGCTTACGTCGTGGATCTCGCCGGCACGGTCCGGCACCGGGAGGTGGTCCGGGAGGACCAGCGTGGCCGCGCTCCCGAGCGCAGCTGTGCGGCGCTGGCTGCCATGGTGGCGCGGGCCGTCGCGGCGGTCGCGGCAGAGGGACTGGTCGTCGCCGGGGTCGCGGTGGCCGTGCCCGGGCTGGTCGACTGGCCGGCCGGGGTACTGCGGTTCGCGCCCAACCTCGGCTGGCGCGACATCGACGTCCTGGGGCTGCTGTCCCGCGCGGCCGAGCTGACCCGCGTTCCCGTCACGGTCGACAGCCAGGCCAACTTCGCCGCGCTGGGCGAGTTGCACAGCGTTCCGGCTGGTCCGGGTGACTTCCTGCACGTGTCCGGGGAGATCGGGGTCGCGGCCGGGTTCGTCGTCGGTCGGGAGTTGTTCCACGGCACCCGGGGCTGGAGCGGTGAGATCGGGCATGTGGCCGTCGAGCCGGACGGCCCCGCCTGCCGGTGCGGTGGGCGGGGATGCCTGGAGCGGTTCGCCGGGCAGGAGGCCATTCTGCGGGCGATCGAGCTGCCGATCGCGGCCGGCACGAACCTGGGTGGGCAGGCCACGGTGGGCCGGATCGTCGAGGCCGCCTCCGCCGGTGACGCCCGGACGCTCCAGGCGCTGCGCACGGCCGGACGGGCCCTCGGCATCGCCGTCGCCGGGGCGATCAACCTCCTGGACCTGCCGGAGGTGGTGCTGGGCGGCATCTATGCGCCACTGATCGCGTGGATCGCACCGGAGTTGCAACGCGAGGTGAACCGGCGGGTGCTGTCCGCGGCTTGGGCACCGGTGACCGTCCGGCCCGGGACCGCTGGACCGGAAGCGGCCGTTCTCGGCGCGGCCGGCGCGGTCACCCGCGCCGTCATGCGGGACCCGGCAGCCTGGTTACGCAGATCCGCCTCCGAATCCACCTCCGGATCCGCCTCTCCGGGATTTACTGCTGTTGTTGCGTCCCAGCCAAGGGTGCGGACGTCGGGTTGATTGTGGCTCGGTTGCGTCGCAGTCCCGCCTCTCCGGGATTTACTGCTGTTGTTGCGTCCCAGCCAAGGGTGCGGACGTCGGGTTGATTGTGGCTCGGTTGCGTCACGGTCCCCTGAGGTTGCGGTAAGTGGGCCAAGACTGCCGGAGTCGTGCCGTGGTTTCCTCCTGGTGCTTCGTCGGGGGTCGCGCTACCTGCGGAACCGGACCGCCTGGGGTGCCGGGCCGGAGAGCAGGGCGATCACGGCGTCGGTGTCGCGGGTCAGGACTTGGCGAACCTCGGCCAGCGGCACAAGGGCTGGGTCGGTGGCGAGGGTTCGGAACGTGCGCAGTTCCCGGATGGCCCTGGCATCGTTGCCGTTCGCCTCGGCCTTGCGCGCCTTGGACAACTGCGCCTGCAACGTGTTCGCGCTGGCCTGGGACAGCCATCCGGTCGCCCGGAACCGGTCGATCAGGTTGGCCATGTCCCGCATCGAGGTGGTGACGCCGAAGTTGACCGACTGCATGGTGCTGTTGCCGGCCCGGTCCACCGCGGTGACCTGCAGGGTGTGCGTCCCGAGGCCGAGTTCGAACAGCGCCTGCAGGGTGCCGGAGGCGTACGGGTTCCCGTCGAGCGACCCGGTCAGCGTCCGTACACCCGAGGTCGCGTCCACGGCCTGCCAACTGATCCGCAGATCCTGGCTGTCGCCGTAGATCTGACCGTTCGCGATGCCGGAGACCAGGACCGTCGGCGCGACGCCGTCGATCCTGATCGTGGCGGCCTTGTCGGTCTCCGCGTTCCCGGCGTTGTCGACCGAGCGGTACCGCACCGTGTGCGTGCCGTCGCCGGTGACATTGACCGGCTCGGTGTACGGGGTCCATGGTCCACCATCCACCGCGTACTCGGTGCGGGCCACCCCGGACGCACCGTCAATGGCCGACAGTGTCACCGGTACCGCGTGGTTGTTCCACCCGTCGTCGTTGGGCGGGGCGAACTGCGCGGTGGTCAGCGGCGCGGTCGTATCCACCCGGACCGTCAGGGTCCTGGTGTCCTCGATGTTGCCGGCCCGGTCCACCGACCGGTAGGTCACCGTTCGCGATCCGTCGCCGGTCACGGTGAACGGTTCGGCGTACGGCGTGACCGGCCCACCGTCCACTGTGTACTCGGTGTGGTCCACCCCGCTGCCCTGCCCGTCGGTCGCGGCCAGGGTCACCGTGACCGGGCGGGTGAACCAGCCGGCGGCACCCGGCTCGGCCGGGTCGGTCGACGCGGTGGTGACCGGCTTGGCGGTGTCCACCGGTTGGGCCCACGAGGCATGGAAGTAGTCGAACTTGACCGTCTTCGAGGCCGTCTGGTTGGTCCCGATGGTGAACAGGCCGACCTTGCCGTTGGACACCGCGGCGTTGGTCACCGCCTCGCCGATGTCGGTCCAGGTGGTGCCGTCCGCGGAGTAGAACCCGTTGAAGGTGTCACCCTGTTTGGTCAGGCGCAGATACCACACGCCCTGGGTGAGGTTGCCGGCATTGGGCTGCGGGTTCTGCACCGCGTCGCCGACCTCGCTGCGCAACTCGATTCGCCGCGACACCGCCGATCCGGCCGTGTTGTCGGTGACGTAGTCGAACTTCACGTAGTTCGCGTCGTCGACGTACACGAGCAGCCCGCCCTGCTGGTACTGCTCGTTGAGCGTGCTGGCGTCGATCTTCGTCTCCACCGTCCAGTCCCCGAGGGGCGGCGTCTGAAGGGTGAAGTTGGTCGGCGTGCCGTTGGGCGTGCCGAAGATGTCACCGGCGCCGGTGTCGATCTCCAGGTTGCCGCCGGTGACCCGCTCGTGCGCGGGGTCCGGCCGCACGATCGTGGTCCATCGGCAACCGTCCACACTGGATCCGTCGAACTCGTCGTTCGGTGACGGCGGCACGGCGGTCGGGTCCGGCACGATGCTGAACCAGTCGAACGCCGCGTCGATCACCGGTCGGGTTCCGGTTCCGGTCAACGACATCAGGCCGATCCGCGGGTTGGTGATTCCGGCGAGGCGCTTGTCGGTCTGCGGCATCTGGATCCAGGTCAACCCGTCCGCCGAGTACGACGCCAGCAGGTGTGTGCCGTCGCTGGCCAGCCGGACGTAGGCGGTGTCCGGGTAGGCCGAGCCGAGGTTGGGGGTGTTGGACTCCCCCACCTCGTTGGGCGCGCCGGCCTCCTCCCGGATGAACTGGAAGACGCGGGCGCCGGCGTCGGCCGTGCCGCGCGCCTCGAGCACCATCTTGGCGTAGTTGTCGTCGTCGCCGTAGAGCACCAGTCCGGCCTGCTGGTAGGCATCCCGCGCGACCAGCGACAGCTTCGCCGTGGCCTGCCAGGCACCGCTCGGCGCGGGCTGGACCACCATGTTCGGCACCGGGGTGTCGTTGCCGGTGCCGTAGATGTCGGCGTTGGCGGTCGGGACGTGCAGGCTTCCGCCGGAGACAGCCAGGTCCTGGTTCTCCCGGATGACCGTCCACCTGGCTCGGTCGAGTGCGCCGCCGAGGAAGTCGTCGGACCTGCCGGACAGGCACGCCGTCGGGGGGCTGTCCACGACGACCGGCACCATCTGGATCCGCGCCGCGCCTCGGCTGTCGGTCACCGTCACCGACGCCTGGTACGAGCCGGGCGCGGTATAGGTGTACGAAGCGTCCGGTGTGGACGGCCGGGGCGCGCCGGCGATGCCGAAGTCCCACTGGTAGGTGAGCGGCGTGTCGCCGTCGGGATCGGTTGCGGTGGCGTGGAAGTTGACGGTCAGCGGGACGGTGCCGCGGTTCGGGGTGGCCGTCGCGGTCACGTCCGGGCGCTGGTTGTCGGTCACGCCCCTGCCCAGGAAGTCGACCCAGTTGACGTTGAGCAGCCCGCCGTCGTTGGTGCTGCCGGCCGGCTTGCGGACCACGAAGTACAGCGGCCCGCTGGCACCCGGTGGGTTGGACAGCGGGAGCGACACGTCGGTGTAGGTCTGCCAGCCGCCGGTGTTGGCCACCGCGACGCTGCCGGCCAGGGTGCCGTCCGGCGCGCCCGTGCGCACCTCGATGGTGCCGCCCGTGGATGCCGACGCCGCCCGGAACCGGATCGTGTCGATGTTGGTCAGGCTGGCCGGGTCGAACGACCACCAGTCGCCGTCCTCGATGGAACCGATGTCCTGGAAGCCGCCCTGCGGATCGGACGCGGTTTCCGGGGTCACGCCGGGAGATCCGGTGCCGGTGCCGTCCGGAACCCGCCCGGTGGCGCTGAAGAACTCGGCCTGTTTGCGCTTGGGCTGCAGGATCACCTGGGCCCGGCCGGTCAGCGGCGCCGCGCCGCCCGCCCCGCCGTGGTCGGTGTAGCTCGCCTCGAGCACGGCGAACAGGTTGTCGCTGTCGCTGTGCCCGGACGACAAGGTGGTCTGGAGCACGCCGGTGCAGCCGTGTTCCTGGTCGAGCGGATGCCCGTGGGTGTCGTGGCCGAGGATGGACTGCAGCGTGACCTGACCGCAGTCGATCGTGCCGTCCTCCGGGTCGGTCACGGTGACGGCGAACCGCACCTGGTCGCCCCAGTCGAAGAATCCGCCGTTCGGCGGCGCGGTCAGGGTGACCGTCGGCATGGTGTTGCCGACCACGATCGGCACGCTGGCGGTGCCGGTCCTGCCGTCGGCGTCGGTCACCGTGAGGGTCGCGCTGACGTTGCCGTTGGCGGTGTAGGTGAACGTCGGGTTCGCCTCGGTCGAGTCGACCGTGCCGTTGCCGTCGAAGTCCCACGCGTAGGTGATCGGCGTGCCGTCCGGGTCCCGCGACCCGGCGCTGGAGAAGTGCACGGTCAGCGGGGCCGGGCCGTTGGTCCGATCCGCGGACGCTCGGGCCACCGGCGGCCGGTTGCCCTGCACGTAGTCGATCCGGTAGATCGCGGAGTCGGCGTTGTCCCCGCCGAAACCGGAGCCCCACTCGATCAGGTACAGGGCGCCGTCCGGACCGAACTTGAGGTCCATCGGCTTCTTGAACTCAAACGTGCTCAGGATCCGGTTGATGTCGACCAGTTGGCTGCCGTCCTCGTTCAGTTGGAAGGAGTACAGGTTGTTCTGGGTCCACTCGCCGAAGATCGCCTTGCCGTCCCAGTACGCCGGCCATTTGCGGTCGGATAACAGGTTCGGGTCGAACCGGTAGGTGGGTCCGGCCATCGGCGCGCCACCGCCGCCCAGTTCCGGGAACGCCGGGTCACCCGCGTAGTGGTAGTAGGCCGTGGCCGGGATCGCCGGCGGCAGATCGGTGAGCCCGGTGTTGTTCGGCGAGTTGTTCACCGGGTGCGCGCAGTCGAACGCCGCTCCAGAGGCGCCGGTGGCGAAGTCGTAGTCGACGTACGGCCGGTTGTCGGCCACACAGTACGGCCAACCGTAGAACCCCGCCTGGTTCAGGATGTCCCACTCGACGGTGTTCTCCGGGCCGCGGGTCGGGCTGGCGGTGGCGGCGTCCGGACCGTAGTTGGCGACCAACAGCTTGTGCGTGGCCGGGTCGAGGCCGATCCGGAACGGGTTGCGGTAACCCATCGCGTAGATCTCCGGCCGGGTCCGCGCGGTGCCGGGCGGGAACAAGTTCCCGGCCGGGATGGTGTAGGTGCCGTCGGACTCCGGGTGGATGCGCAACACCTTGCCGCGTAAGTCGTTGGTGTTCGCCGAGGACTTCTGGGCGTCCCAGGCGGAGCGGCCGGGCCGCTCGTCGATCGGGGTGTAGCCATCGGAGGCGAACGGGTTGGTGTTGTCGCCGTTGGCCAGCCACAGGTCGCCGGTGCCCTTGTCGAACACCAGGCCGCCGCCGTGGTGGCAGCACTGCTCCCGCTGCACCGGGATGTCCAGCACCACCTGCTCGCTGGCCAGGTCCAGCGTGTCGCCGTTGACGGTGAACCGCGACAGCCGGTCGACGGCCACCGCCGAGGGCGAGTAGTACAGATAGACCCAGTGGGTCGTGTCGAACCGCGGATCCAGTGCTATGCCGAGGAGTCCACTCTCGTTGGCGGTGAACACGTTGAGGTGGCCCGACGTCACCGTGCCACCGCCGTTCGGCCGGATCACCTTCACGTCGCCGAGCCGGTCGATGTAGAACACCCGGCCGTCGCCGGAGATGTCGAGCATCATCGGATTGGACGTGTTGTCGTCCAGGGTGACCTTGTCGAAGCTGGTGTCCAGGGAGGCGGCGCAGTCCGCCGGCACCACCCCGGCAGCGGTCTGGATGCCGCCAAGCAGCAGGTGCAGGAAGTTCGGTTCGGTGAAGCTCTCCCTGGTGTGGCCGAGTCCGGTGTACCAGGAGCGGCCGCCGTCGAAGTCGTGGCACCAGGTGATCGGATGGTCGAAGCCCATCGTGGCGCCGGAGTACGTGGTCTCGTCCATCGACGCCAGCACGTGCACGTTGCCGCGCGGGTCGGCCTGGTAGTCGTACCACTCGTCGGTGCGGGTCCACCGGGTCGGCAGGCCCTGCGTGGCCGGATGCGCCGGGTCCTCGACCTTGACCGTGGCCTGCTGGATCGCCGGGTGCTGCCTGAAGTAGGCGCCGACCAGTTCGCCATACCAGGGCCAGTCGTAGCCGCTGTCGGAGGCGGCGTGGATGCCGACGAACCCGCCACCCTGCTGGATGTAGCGCTGGAAGGCGTCCTTCTCGGCCTGTGTGCCGAGCGGGTCCCCGGTGGTGGACAGGAAGATCACCACGTCGTACCGCGCCAGGTTGGCGTCGGTGAAGAGCGTGTCGTCCTCCGTGGTGTCCACCGTGAAGTTGTGCTGCTGCCCCAGTTGCTGGATGGCGGCGATACCGTCCGGAATCGAGTCGTGCCGGAACCCGGTCGTCTTGGAGAAAACCAGCGCCCGGAACGGCGGATCGGTCACCGCCGTGGCCGCCGGCCGCGAGGCGACGCCGGCTGACAGTCCGAGGAGCGTGACGGCGAGAACAGACAATGCTCGTCTGCCGGCGGCCAGCGGCTTGCGAATCATCTGGAGTTCCCTTCTCACGACGCCATGCCCTCACCACTCCCCCGCGACGGCGACCACGGTGGGATCGTCGAGCAGCGTCTCGAACGCGACGTGGGCTCCACCGCGCGCCGCGGCGGTGAAGCCGAGCCGGGACAGCTCCACCCGGCAACCCCCGATGTCCAGCGCCAGGACGCGGGCCCGCAGCTCGCACATCACCGGACCCAGCAGATATGCGCCCAGACTGGCGAAATACCCGCCGAGCACCAGTGCCCGCGGGTTGAACACGTTGACCAGAACCGATGCGCCGAGGCCGAGCGCCGCGCCGACCCGGGACAGCGCGTCCAACGTGCGCGGCTCCCCCGCCTCGGCGCGCCGGCGGATCACCTCGAGCCGCTGATCCAGGTCCAGCGACGGATTCCGCACCACGTCATGCGCGTCGGCGGCCATCCGGAACAACCCGGCCAGACCGACCATGGTCTCCCAGCAGCCCCGCCGGCCGCAGCCGCAGACATGGCCGGCCGGGTCGAGCTGGATATGCCCCACCTCGCCGGAGAACCCCTCCGCGCCACGCAGCAGCCGGCCGCCCACGATCACACCGCCACCCACCCCGGTCGCCCCGGTGAGATACACCAGGTCGGAGGTGCCGGCGACACTGCCCATCGCGAACTCGCCCAACACGGACAGGTTGGCGTCGTTGTCCACCTTGATCGGAAACCCTGGGCGGGCACCCGTTCGCGCGGCAAGCCGGTCGACCACACCCGCCACGACACCGACCTGGTGCCAGTGCAGGTTGGGGGCGAACGCCACCACCCCCGCCTCGACGTCGACCAGCGCCGGAACGGCCAGAGTCATCCCGATCGGCACCACACCCAGCCGGGCGCATTCGTCGAGCGCCCGCACGGCCAGATCGGTAACCGCGTCGAGCACAACGTCGGCCGCAAGCGCCTGCACGTCGAGTGCGACCCGATGGGCAACCACGACGCTGTTGCGCAGGTCGAGCACCAGCACGCTCAGGTAGTCGACGTTGATCTCCACACCGATGCCGCCGATGCGCCGCCCGTCCAACTCAACGCTCTGCGCCGGCCGCCCGATCGCGCCGCCCCGTTCGACCTCGCCGTCCCGCGCCAGCCCGCGCTCGACCAGCTCCGAGACCAGGCTCGACACGGTGCCCTTGGTCAACCCGGTCTCCACCGCGATCCGGGCCCGCGAGCGCGGACCGGCGTCCCGCAGATGCCGCAACACCAAGGCGAGATTGCTCCGACGCACCGTCGCCTGATCGGCCGGTTGCCGACCAGTCGCGGACCACACCGAAGGCGAGAGGCTCACGACACCACCGTTGCCGTGGAAGTTTGTCCATTGAACAAACAAATTAGGGCCCAGGCCGCCGCACCGTCAAGGATCGCTCCCAACGGAGGTCGCCTGGAACCGTGCTTGGTGCGCGTCTGAGGCCGGGCATGATCACATTCTCGGCGTCACCGCCCGTCCGCTGGTTGAGAGCGAGCCGGGTTGCCGCATTGGCGGAAGCCCTCAGACCACGTTGGCCTCTGGCCGAGCGGCGCCTTCACCGAACCGTCCGGCACGCAACGGACCGATGTCCACGAATGGCTCGCGGCCGAGGTAGAGGTCTCTGACCACCTCGCCGACGGCGGGACCTTGCAGGAACCCGTGCCCGGAGAAGCCCGTGGCGTACAGGAAACGGGACGGCGACGTCGCCTCGCCGATCATCGCGTTGTGATCCGGGGTGACCTCGTACAGCCCGGCCCAGCCTCCGGTGATGCCGACGTCGAGCAGCGCGGGCGCCCGGCGCTGCATGGCGTGGTGCAGACGTGGGACCCAGTCGTCGGTCATCCTCGTGTCATAGCCCGGAGCAACGTCCGGATCGGACATGCCGACCAACAGTCCCCGGCCTTCCCGGTGAAAGTAGAAGCTGGTGTGGAAGTCGATCGTCATCGGCATCTCGGGAGGCAGCCCGGCAACCGGCTCGGTGACCACGATCTGTTGGCGAAGCGGCACGACCGGCAGGTCGACGCCCACCATGTCGCCGACCCGCGGTGACCACGCGCCCGCCGCGCAGATGACGGCCGGCGTTGTGATCCGTCCGGCCGAGGTGATCACGGCATCGATCCGGTCTCCGCGCGTCTCGATGTCGACCACCTCGCACCGGCGAAGGATCGTCACGCCGTGGCGGCGTGCGCCGATGGCGTATCCCTGCACGACGTCCTCCGGCGTACAGTGCCCGTCGTCCGGCGAGAACGCTGCCGCCCGCAGCCCGTCGATGCTGAGCAACGGGGACAGCCGGCGAGCCTCTCCGGGATCGATCATTCTGCTGGGTACGCCGAACCTGTTCTGCAGCCGCACATTCGCTTCGAACGTCGCCACCTGGTCCGATGTGGACAATAGGAACAGGTAACCCACGCGGTGCAGCCCGATGGCGAACCCAGGTTCCTCGGCGAAGCGGGAAAACGCCTCGAGGCTGCGGGCGCCGAGTTGGATGTTGAGCTCGTCGGAGAACTGGGCTCGGACGCCGCCCGCCGCCCGCGAGGTCGACCCGGCAGCCAGCGTGTCCCGTTCCACGAGCACGACATCGGGCACTCCGGCCCGGCCCAGATGGTAGGCGATGCTGGTGCCGATGATGCCGCCGCCGATGACGACCACCGCCGCGGATTCCGGCACAACCTGGCCCATCCCCGTCACCGTCCCGCGGTTCGCGCGGCAGCACTGACCAACCCGTCGCGCAGCGCCGCAACGACGGGGCCGGCGGCGGTGCCGGGATGGTCGACGACGACCGACTCGGCCCGCCGGAGGACGTCAAGGTCGACTTCGCGCCGATCAGGTTCGACCGAGCCGATGCTGATCACCGTGCACCCCTCGGTCAACCGGACTCCTCGTACCACCGGTGCACGGCTGAGGGTGCAGGTCGCGACGATCCGTATTCCGCGCACGGCCTCTTCCGGGGTGGCGCCCGAGCGCTGGGAGGCCATGGCCGGGGCCAGTTCCAGCAGCGACTCGACGTCCTGTGCGGACAGACTGAGCATCGGCAAACCGCTCATTCGAGCCTCCCACACCAGGTGTAGTCCCACTCGATCGTACTGTCGGCGGCCTGTTCGGAGGCCGACCGCGATGAGAGCGCACAGCGGTGCTACGAAACGGTTGGGTTCGCCACCGGCTTCGTGGATCGCTGCCGAACAGCCAGGAACGCGGTGCCGGCCGCGACGAACGCAAGGCCGCCGAGCGCCAGCGCGGTGAGTACGAAAGACCGAGTGGAATACTGCTGCGGGGCGAGCGGCCACGCAGGATCGCCATCCGGGCCGTCGACCCGGCCATCCTTCGAAAGTGAACGCGGGAGGAACTCGGTCCGTATATCACGGTGGCCGCGCTCGACCTGCCCGAACGCGGCGGCATCCCTGAGCGGTACACCGCGGACTCGGTTCCGCTTGCGATGCCCAGCCGCATGCGGCTCTCGCGGCTCCTACTCCCGAGCCACTGCGCGGCGGTCGGGGACGACCGCGTCGAACCGGTCGTCGTTCACGGCTGGCGGGCTGCCGCCGAACGCCTGGCTGCGGGCCGCGAGGACCAGCACCAGCACCGCGAAGTAGAGGTAGGCGTTGCCAAGCACCTGCTGGACGATGTTCCAGGAGTATTCGGCGTTTGCGGTATGCGGCCACCACCATTGGGGAGCCAGGGTGAATATCATCGCCCCCGCGGCGGCCAGCACCAGCGGAAACGGGGTCCGCATGCGGCACAGCGCGAGCAGAACGGGAACCGCCCAAACCCAGTGATGGGTCCAGGACACCGGCGAGACCACGAGTACCGCGAGGGCGTTGAGCCCGAGCGCGAGGTCGGGCCGGTCCGCCTCGAGTGCCCGGCGGATGGCGACGACGGCGAATCCGAGCACGATGGCGGCACCCAACAGCCAAATCAACGTTCGAAACGGCGGCTGCAGGCCGAACCGGGCGAGCACGGCCTGCAGTGACTGGTTCCCCGCGTAATGCACGGTGCCGATCCGGCCGGTGTTGTAGAGCGTCGTCGACCAATACCGCAGCGACTCCTCCTTGGCCAGCACGAAACCGGCCGCGGTGAGGACCAGGGATGTCCCCATTGCCACCACGACCGCCCGGCGGTCGCGCCGAAGCAGGAAGAACAGCGCGAAGCCGGCCGGCGTGAGTTTGACGGCCGCGGCCAGGCCGACCAGCCTGCCCCGAGGCCAGCGTGGCAGCAGGACCAGGCAGTCCAGTACCACCAGGCCCATCAGCAGCAGGTTGACCTGACCGTAGTTCAGTGTGGCCCGAACCGGTTCCAGGGCCACACAGACCGGAAGTGCTGTCGCCGCGGCGATCCACCACCGGGACGGGACACCGAGCCCGACCGCGATCACGATCACGACCATTACCAGTCCGGCCACGGCGAGCAGTGCGCCGCCGACCGGCACCGATACCAAGGTGAACGGCGTCAACAACACGGCCGCCACGGGTGGATAGGTGAACGGCAGCGCGATCCCCACCGACGTGACCGGCAAGGCGCCATAGAGCGATCCATTGTCGAGCCAGGTCTGCGCTCCCAGCCGATACACCTCGAGATCGACATACGGCCCCAGATACGACCAAAGATGGCCGACCGCCAAAACGTTGGCGACGGCCAGCCCGATGACGATCACCATTCGCCAGCGGACCCGAAGACGCGCGAACTCCGGTAACTCCACCCCAACCCCCAACTCGACGCCCCAGATAGGACCCCGTCACCTGTAAGACTCGTAGCTCCCCATTACCGTTGCGTCTGATCCGCAAGGCGCGCCGTCACGCGGGCTCGCCGGTCAGTACCAGGGAGACGTTACGCAGGTAGGCGGCATCGATCGCCAGGGTATCGGTTCGGCCGCCACAGCTGTGCACCCGGCAGGTAGTGGAACCGTTAATGGCCGCGCCCCCGATTACCGGCCAGGTCGACGCCCTCGCCGCCGTCACCCGGGGCCGAGGAAGGCGGTGACGGTGTCGACGAAGAGGTCCGCGTCGTCGATCCAGGGGATGTGACCGGTTCGGGGTTGGATCACCACGGTGGCGTCCGGGAACAGGGCGGCGAACTCCTGGAGCAGCCGCGGTGTGGGGGCCGGGTCGATGTCGCCGCCGAGCAGCAGCACCGGTGCGCCGACCCGGCGCAGTGCGGCGCGGGTGCCGACCGGGTCGCCGAAGGCGCCGTCCGCGCGGAACCCGGCCCGCGCCTCGGGCGAGACCTGCGCCTGTTCCGACTCGGCGAAGTGCCGGGCCGCGGCGGTCCACCGGAAGAAGAAGAACGGCGCGGAGGACACGCGGTTCGCCGGGGTTTCCTCGCCGGCTTCGCGGCGCATCATCGCGGCGTAGGCCTCGGGGTACCACGGCTGGTCCGCGCGGCTGTGCAGCACGGCGAGCCACTCGGCGTCGGTGAAGTCCAGACCGGTGGCCAGCCAGCCCGGCGCGACCAGGACCAGGCGCGCGACCCGGTCGGGGTGGCGGGCGGCGTAGAGCGTGACGACGTTGCCTCCGGCGGAGTGTCCGAGCAGGTCGAGGCGGTCCAGACCGAGGTGGACGCGAAGGGCCTCGACGTCGTCGACCAGGCGGATGGCCCGGTAGCTGTCCGCCTCGGCCGGCACGGCGGACTCGCCGGTGCCGCGGTGGTCCAGCAGGATCAGCTCCCGGTGGGCGGACAGGCCGCCCAGGTCCTCGAGGTAGGCCGACGCCCGGCCGGGGCCGCCGGGCACGCAGACCAGCGGCGGGCCGTCGCCCTTGCGGTGGTAGCACAGGACGGTGCCGTCGTAGGAGGCGAAGGTTGGCATCGGCCCATTCTTCCGCGCCTGGGCCGTCCAACACACT
Organism: Actinophytocola sp.; assembly: GCF_035762905.1. GTDB lineage: Bacteria > Actinomycetota > Actinomycetes > Mycobacteriales > Pseudonocardiaceae > DASYTH01. The sequence goes on along the minus strand of NZ_DASUCC010000109.1, from coordinate 83,601 downwards.
GGCCCCGGCACCGACGAAAGACGTCGCAGGGATGCGGGCCTTCGCTCCCGCAACGGCAATGGCCGTGATCGGGCTGCTACACCACCATGACGTCACGCTCGACGGCGCCCGGGTTGTGATGGTGGGCCGCTCCGCCGTTGTGGGAACACCGACCGCCCTGCTACTGATCAGGGAAACGCCACCGTGACCGTGTGCCACTCCCGGACAAGGGATCTGGCCGCGCACACTCGCGCCGCTGATGTCCTCACCGCGATCACCCCGGTACCGGGCGGTGTCGGTCCGGTCACCACCGCCCTGTTGCTGCACAACACCGTTCAGGCGGCCCGCAGTCTCCACGAGACGGGCGGGGACGCCCGTTCCTAGTCGCCGCGCGTGTCGGTCCACCTCGGCTCGTACCTGGTTTCGATCCGGTTGGCGAAGTCCAACCACGCCTTGGCACAGCGGCGGGCGGCGTCGACAACCTTTCCCGCACAGTGCGGCGGAACGGCGTCGACCAGCCAGGCCCACTGCCGCGGCCGAATCGTGAGGGCATCCAGCAAGCGCAGCAGCACCCGGCCCGACTCGCTGAAGCGCAGTGCGGGATCTCCACGAAGCGCGCTGATGATCGCGGTATCGCCCACGGTGTCCGCCCCGACATCATCGGGCGAATCGGGCGGCTCCCAGCGTCGGTTCACCGGCGCGTCGATCCGATGCTGCGTCGGCAAAACCGGATCCAGACCACGGTGCAGCCGGTCCCGCACGTCCCGCGCGGTTCCCGGGGAGATCCCCACCGCCCTGGCGATCTCACGCAGCGATGCGCCCGGTTGGGTCGACATCAGCTCGCCGGCCCGCTGGCGTCGATCTCCGACATCGACCGGGCGGACTCGGCCGTCCCGGCCGATCCGCATGGACAACTGGGAGTTCTCCCCACTTGAACGTCGCCGGATCGCCGCCACGGTCTTGTGGGACAGACCAGTGACCGACGCGATAGCCCGGTCCGACCACTCCTGGTGCGAATCCAGAATGCGCACCGCGGCGGCCGTGCGATCGGCGAGCGACAACGGCAGCCCATGCCGTTCCACGTTCATCCGGACCGCCAGCACAAAGGCGTCCTCGCTCGTGCCGTCGAAGAACCGAACCTCGATCCGCTTCTCGCCGCGAAGTCCTGCCGCCCGCAACCTGTGCATACCATCAACCACCCGCATCGATGCACGATGCACGACGATCGGCGGAAGTTCCGCATCGGACGCCGCCAGAGTGCGACAGTGCTCGGCATTCTCGCCCGCTAGTCGCGGGGAATCGCCAGGCAACAGGTCGCCGAGCGGAACCAGCTCATCACTGCCTTCAGAAACGTCCCGATGTCCGGCGATACCGTCACTCACCGGGCCCCTCGGGCTTCGCCCCCGGTAACCATCACCAACCATTACGATCACCGGCAACTCCGCGGTCGCCATACCCCAATAGCCGTACCAGAACCTTCAGCAGAATGTGTCAGGACCTCTCGTCGGTTCCTCCCTCGAATCCCGGCCACGTACACGGTCTGCCAAGGAAACACCGGACCCGTATTGATCGCAATGCCGTGTACCGCCACGCGGAACACGAATTTTTGATGCAAGCAGCGCCCGGCACTCCCGTGCCTGATGGCGTCGTACAGACCGGGTCAAGCTGTGACGCTGCGTCAGTGGCCGGACAAGCCGCTGACTCGCTGCCGACCGGCTTCGCCGGTGTCAACCACCCTGACGAGACCAACGCTCGCACCGGGCCGTCGCCGAACAGCCTGATCCATCAGATCGCGGCCCAGGACCACGGCCACACCCCTCCGCCGGCAGCCAAGGAACCTCCCGCCGGACGCGGTCACCGAGCAGCTGTCGGAGCCAGGAGACCGTGCTCGTCGGCCGTGGTCGTGAGCTCGCCGTCCTGGCCGAGCTCGGCAAGGGACGAACGTGGTGACCATCGCGTCATTCTGCCGGACGACCGATCGGCCCGGCGTGGTCTTTCCGTTGAAGTCGAGTGTGAAGCCGTTGCGGGCTGTACCGGCGCGGAGGATCGGAAGGGGAAGCGGGGCTTTGACCGCACCGGAACAACTGACCAACCGCACACCGGTCAGGTATGGGTAACAGGCTTCGTGGACCTCGGTGGGTGAACAATCCGATAAGACCGGCCGCCGCCTTTGGCCGCTACATTCGGTGGCGAGGACGGATACGAGATCACCTCCGAGCTCGAGCTGGACGCGATCGGCTGACGGCTACCGCCGTGACCCGGTGCGCCAACCGGGGACAGCGGCGGACCCACCGCCGACCGTCCTCCGGGTTCACGCAACCGCACCGCTTGTACAACCATTCCGGCAGACCTACAACACGCTGCCCCGCGCCGACGCCAGTACCTACCTCGCCCGGCCCACCGACAGCTCTTCAGCCATGGGCTGTCTCCGGTTAGTCGCCGAGGAGTGGACGGAGCGTGCGGTGGGCGATTGCCAACCCCTGCTTCGTTTTCGACTGGGTGCCGCCCCAGATCGGGTCTTCGTGCTCAACCGCGATCGCACCGTCGTACCCGGCGCTGTAAAGGATGTCGATGAGACGGTTCCAATCAAGCATGCCTCGGCCGGGGACGCGGTAACGCCACCACCCGACGTCGGTGGGCGAGGCGCGCCCCACCGTTTTGCCGAACACGCCGTAGCGGGTGCGGGCTCGTTCGTCGATCTCGACATCCTTGGCTTGTACGTGCGCGACGATGCCCCGGTTCAGGGCGTGGTGGAGCGCCTCGATCGGGTCGATGCCCAGCCACGGCAGGTGTGAGGGGTCGTAGGTCAGGAAGAAGCCGAGGTCGGTCATCCAGTCCCACAGTTCGGGTGAGTAGGCGAGGTTGCCGGGATAGCCGTCGGGGTGCCACCCTTCCATCGGGCAGTTCTCCGCCAACAGGCGCACTCCGCGCTCGGCGGCATACTCCACCAGTGGGCGCAGCTGGCGCTCGGCCAGTTTGAGGTTGTCTGCAACGGACCGGGTGATGTCCCGGCCGATGAAGGTGTCGACGAAGGGGATGTCCAGGGCGGCCGCGGCGTCGACGCAGCGGCGCAGGTGCTGATGGATGCGCTCGCGTTGGTCGTCGTCGAAATGCAGGTTGTTGTCGCAGTAGGTCACCGCAGTGGCGGTAAGCCCGTGCTCGCCCAGCGTTTGCCGAACACGGTGAGCGTCGTCAATGGAAAAGTGTTCGACGTCCAGGTGGGCGGCATGGTGAATGTGCGTGCTGCCGGTGGGCCACGCGGCGATCTCCAAGGCTTGGTAACCGGCCCCGGACGCCCAGGCGGCGACCTCCTCCAGAGACAGCCAGGGCAGGCAGGCCGTCAGCAGACCGAGTTTCATGACTTCTCCGTAGGTCCGGCGAACGAGTCGAGCCAGTGCCGGGTGTCGCGCGTGCTGGGATGGTTGGAGCCGAGTTCCTTGGTCTGCGAGCACAGGATGCGTCCAAGTCCGCGGACGGTCGTGCGGCGGATGCGCATGTGCGGGTGCATCAGCGCGCGGGCCACGGCCAGGTACTTGCGGGTCTCCAACGTGTCAGGGTGGTTCCGGCCTAGGACACGCCCGCGATCGCGTAGCAGTGGCCGCAGGATTGCGTAGGCGCGCGCGCCGTCTTCGAAGAGGACGTACATCTTCCCCTTGGAGTGCCGTGCGTCCAGGGTGTCGGGGTGCTCCGGGCCAAACCGGTGCGACCGCTCGGCGATGACCTCGTCGTAGCCATCCGCTGCCTCCGCCAGCCGTCCCCGGCATCCGAGCGTCCAGGAGAGCATGCACCGGACATGCAGTCGTAGCGCCGGATCGGGACTCGGTAGGCGTGCGAAACTCGCGTCGAGGGCGCGGAATCCGGCTTCGGCCTCGGAAACACGGCCCGCGTGCACCGCCGCCCAGTGCAGCAGCCGGAGGGTCGGAAACGTGCCAGGGTGGTGCTGGCCGAAGACGCGTGTCTCGGCCGCGTTCAATGCTTTCAGCAGGCTCATGGCCAGCTCGTCACGGCCAAGCTGGAGCTGCGCGTACGCAGCGGCGCGGCGAACACCGAGGACGGCCGGGTGGTCCGCGTCCAGCCAACCGGTCAATCGAGTGGCGGCTCGCGCCAGACTTTCTGCGGCGCGCTCGTTCCGGTCCTCGATGTGTGCCTCGCAGGCGGCAGCAGTGACGAGAAGGAGCCGTGCTGCCCAGTCAGGATCGGGTGGTGCGGCATGGACACGCAGCACCTCGCAGAGCCGGGTGGTCACTGCTGCGAGTTCCTTGCGCCGAGTTCGCGGCAACGCACGCAAGTCGGTGAAACCGGGCCACGATGGGGAACAGACCTCCAACTCGCGCGCCATGCGTTCGCCGCCGCGCCGCAGCCACACGGACAGGGCGAAGTTCGTGCCCCGGCACAGCCGCGTGATGGGGCCAACCCGGCTGTCCCCCATCAAATAGCACAGTTCGGGCAACCATTCCTCGTCGTGGATCTCGAACCGCAACTCCGGCGGTAGCCGCCGGGCGGCCAATCTCAAGATCACGAACGGCAACCTGTTGACCCGTGCCCGGAGTTCTTCGCTGACCAGTGCACTCAATGCGAGATAGACAAACGCCCCGAGGACCGCGAGAAGGGGCCAGATCAGGGCGGTGGCCGTGTTCACGGCAGTCCTCCCTCCGTGCGTAGTACGCGCGGCTGTTCGGCAAGCATCGGTGGGCGAAGCTCCGCACTGAGCGTGGTCAGCTCCTCCCGAGCGGCACGTGTCCCTTCCGGGCTGAGCCGGTACAGGCGGCGGGCCGGGCGACCGGCCATGGATGGGTCGATGTCCTCCCGCTCCCTGACGAGCCAGCCGACGGCTTGCAGCTTGGCCAGGATGGGATACAACTTCCCGCTGGGAAAACCGGTCACCCGCATGAGCTCGTAGCCGTACCGGGGCTGAGCAGGATCTTCCAGAAAGGCTCGAAGCACTTTCGCCACCGCGACGGTAATCCGGACGACAGCCATAGTAAGAGTTTTACATAGGTCCAGTTATGATCACTATCCGGCCATTCCGACGCACTTTCTAGGCCGAACAGCGGAGGCTCGCCACCATGATCCCGCTGCCGGCGCCCTGAAGTGTCATCCTTTTGACCAGGGTCCGGAAAGCGATAGCCGGTGCGACAACGTCGCCGATCCGGGGCGCCGGCGGCGACGCACGTCGGTCGGGGGGTGGGCTCGCGCGGCACAATTTGCGTCCGTTCGGCGGGCTTCCGCGCGGGAACGCGGCCGGAACGTACGAAGCTGGCATTTTCTCCGGCCGGGCGGTGGTGCCCGAATTACCCCGCCTAATACAACCAGCAGATGCACCGATACAAACGCTGAGGCCCTGTCTGCGGGGGAGATACGGGTCGCTCTCGGGGGAGGGCGCGATGCGACAACGCGCGGTCTCGGTGTGGCTGTGTGCGCCGAACGAGCCCGGGTTCGGGCGGCGGGCGACCGGGCTGCTGACCGATGCCGGCGTCGAAGTGGGGACGAGTCCGGGGGGTGGCATGCCCGGGGTATTGATCGTCCGGTGGGCCGGGGAATGCCTTGACCTGGTCGCGAAGCTGTCGGCGGGGCGGCAGCTCGTGGTGGTCGTGGTCGGCCCGATGGACCTCGATCCGTGGGAACTCCTGGATGCCGGCGCGGCCGATGTACTCGCGTGGGGTGACGACGGCATCGAGGCGATGCGCTCGGTGGCGGCCAGGGTGTACCGGTGGCACGAGGTCGACCGGCTGGCCACCACGGAACCGGTGAGCAGCCGCGTGATCGGGCACAGCTCGGCATGGCTGACGGCGCTGCGCTGGCTGGTGGAGATCGCCCGCTTCTCCGACGCGTCGGTGCTGCTCACCGGGGAAAGCGGGACCGGAAAGGAACTCGCCGCGCGGCTGGTGCACGGGCTGGACACCAAGCGAAACAAGGGAAAGTTCGTCGTCGTCGACTGCACGACGATCGTCGAGACGCTGTCCGGGCCGGAGCTGTTCGGACACGAGCGGGGCGCGTTCACCGGGGCCGACACCGCCCGGCGCGGCGCGTTCGCCGAGGCGGACGGCGGAGTGCTGTTCCTCGACGAGATCGGTGAGCTGCCACCCCGGCTGCAACCGGAGCTGCTCCGGGTGCTGCAGGAGAAGTCGTTCAAGGCGCTCGGTTCGCAACGCTGGCAGCGGACCGACTTCCGGCTGGTCTGCGCCACCAACCGGAACCTGGTCACGCTGGAGCGGTCCGGCGCGTTCCGCCGCGACCTGCTGTACCGGCTCTCGGCGGCGACCGTCCAGCTGCCCTCGCTCGCCGAGCGGGTGGCCGACATCCCCTTGCTGGCCCGGCACTTTCTCAGCCAGCTCGTCGGGGCGGAGGCGCCCGACTTCGACCCCGCGGTCGAACGCCTGCTGCTGACCAGGAGCTATCCCGGCAACGTCCGCGAACTGCGTCAGCTGGTCACCCAGATCGCCATCCGGCACGTCGGCGGCCCGCTGATCACAGTGGGTACGGTGCCGGACGGCGCGCGGCACCCCGAGCCGCGCAGCCCGACGCGAAGCTCGGCGCGGCTGGCCGATTCCGTGCGGGACGCCCTGCACGACGGGCTCGACCTGAGGGCGCTGAAGGCCACCGTCGCCGATCTCGCGGTGTCCATCGCGGTGGCCGAGGCCGGCGGCAACCTCGTCCAGGCCGCCAAGCGCCTCGGCGTGACCGCCCGGGCGCTGCAGTTGCGCCGGGCGACCGCCGAGGTCAGCGACGGCGCGGCGGAGTCCGCGGTTGCCGGGTGATCACCGGCCCGAGTGTCCAGGCAGCGCCGCGCGCTGAACTGCGCACCCGGGTCAGCGTCTCGACGATGGTGTCCGCCACGCTGCTGGCGATGCCCGCAGGCGACCTGCGGGACGCGGTGCTGGCCGAGGCCGACCGCAACCCCGCGCTCGTGGTCCGGCAGCGGCCGGTGTGCCCGCGATGCGGTCGCGGACTCGCGGCGGGCGCGTGCCCGCGGTGCGGATCGGCCGCCCGCGGCGGAGACGTCGAGCCCGCCGCGACCGTCTCGGCCTGGCATGCGCTGCACCGCGACGCGCGGCTGGCCGCACCGCGGGCACTGGCCGGGGCGGTGGCGACCGTGCTGGCGGCGCTGGACGAGCGCGGCCTGCTCACCGCCGCGGCCCGCCGGGATGTGCTGCGCCACGGGGTCGGCCCGGCCCAACTCGACGCCGTCATCGAGGTGCTGCGCGCCGTCGGTCCGCCGGGTGTCGCCGCGGCCACCCCGGCGGAGAGCCTGCTCGTCCAACTCGGGGCCGCACCGTTGCGCCCGGCCGAGCGCGCACTGGCCCGCCGCCTGCTGACCGTGCACGCCGGCTGGCTCGAGGCGGGCGAGCTCGCCAGAATCGCGGCCGCCGAGGACTGTTCCCCTGAGGTGGTGCGAACGTTGCTCACCCGCCTCGGCCGGCTGTTGCGCCCCTACCCCGGGCTCGGCGACGGGCCGTCCCGGCCGGCGCCGCGCCCGCCGGACCTGATCTTCGAGGTGGCCGGCGGCCGGGTCCGCGCGCTGGTCACCGAGTCCGAGGGGCTCGCCCTGGACGTCGATCCCGGCTATCTCGCCGCCGCCGGGAGGTTGGCCTCGGTCCGCGACGGGATGCGGGACGCGCGCACCGTGATCAGCCGGGTCCAGCGCCGCTGGTCCATGCTGCAGCGACTCGGCGACCTGCTCGGCGAGCACCACGCGCCTGCGCTGCTCGCCGGCTCGACGGCGTTTGCCCCGCTGACCCAGACCAAGGCCGCACAACGGTTGCGGGTGCACGAGTCGACGATCAGCCGGGCCGTGGCACACCGGCACGCCCGGCTGGTCAGCGGCCAGCTCATCGCCCTGCGCAGGATGTTCGGGACCAACCACGACGCCCGCGCGGCGGTCGCCGAGCTGTGCTCCACCGTCCCTCGACCGCCGGACCGGAGGGTGGTGGAACTGCTGGCGGCGCGCGGGATCGTGCTGAGCCGCCGGGCGGTCGCCAAGTACCGGCTCGAGCTCGGCCTGCCGGCCCGCTGAGCGCGAACCCACCTTCGCCACGAACGAACCGGTCTTCGCGCAACCACCCCGTTTTCCCTGGTCGCCTCCCGGCGGGGGGTTGGCACGGAAATTGCATTCGTCTCCGTAGCCGGTCACGACCACGGAGGCACACATGCATGACATCGACCAGGTACAGCTCGAGGAGTCCGGGCCGCCGCTCGCCTTGCGCGAGCGGGAGTACGAGGACGAGTACACGGGCGAGTACGAGGACGAGAGCGAGGACTTCCTCGAGTTCGAGGACGAAAACGAACCGGAGCTCGGGGAGAACGCCGAGGTGGAGCTGGCGACCCAGTTCCTCGAGATCACCAGTGAGCAGGAACTGGAGCACTTCCTCGGCGACGTCCTGCGGACCGTCACCGGCGCGGCGTCGGACTTCGCCCGCAGCCGGGAGGGCCGCCAGATCGGCGGCATCCTCAAGAAGGCCGCCGGGCGGGTGCTACCGGTACTGGGCCGCGCGGCGGGCGGTGCCGCCGGCGCCGCCCTGGCCGGCGTGACCGGCGGCTCGCGTTCGCGCTACCGCAAGGCCGGCGCCCGGGCCGGCGGTGCGCTGGGCACCGCGGCCAAGCGGTACTTCGGGCTCGAGTTGGAGGGCATGAGCGCCGAGGACCAGGAGTTCGAGGTCGCCCGGCAGTTCGTCCGCTTCGCCACCGACGCGATCCGCAACTGCCTGCGCAGGGTGGGCACCGGCCCGGCGGCCCAGGTCGCGCGGCAGGCCACGGTCGCCGCCGCCCGTGAGCAGGCCCCCGGCCTGATCACCGACCGGATGCTCGAGACAGCCCGGATCCCGCGGTCCTCCCCCGCGGCCCAGCGCGCCACCCAGACCGGCACCGCGGCCCGCAAGCGGCGCGGCTGCGCGTGCGGCGTGGCCACCGGCATGCCGCGCGCCGGCCGCTGGGAGATGCGCGGCAACACCATCGTCCTGCTCCCCCGCTGACCACCAGACCCGCGACAAGAAAGGGAAATTCGATGACCGCGACGATGACCGAGTATGAGGACTACCTCGAGCTCGAGGACGAGGCGCACGAGCACGAGGACTACCTCGAGCTGGAGGACGAGGGCGAGTTCGAGGACGAGTACGAGCAGGAGGACTTCCTGGGCGGGCTGGTCAGCTCCGTGCTCGGCGGCGAGCTCACCGGACCACTGTCCGAGCAGGAGGAGTTGGAGCTGGCCAGCGAGTTGCTGGAGGTCAGCACCGAGCAGGAGCTGGAGCAGTTCATCGGCAAGCTGGTGGGCCGCGCCGTCAAGGGCGTGCGGAACTTCGCCCGCTCCAAGGCGGGCAAGGCGCTCGGCGGGGTGCTGAAAGGCGTGGCGAAGAAGGCCCTTCCGGTGGTCGGCGGCGCCCTCGGGTCGATGGTCGCGCCCGGCATCGGGACCGCGATCGGCTCGAAGCTCGGATCGCTGGCCAGCGGCCTGTTCGAGTTCGAGCAGGAGATCAACCAGCAGGAGCTGGAGTTCGAGATGGCTCGCCGGTTCGTCCGGATCGGTGCCACCGCCGCCCGCCGCGCCTCCGCGCAGACCTCGCGCGGTGTGCCGCCGATGACCGCGGCCCGCCGGGCCGTGCTGAGCGCGACCAAGGCGCACGCGCCGGCCGCGCTGCAGCGGGGCCGGCGTACTCCGCAGCGCTTCCGGACCCGCCGGCCGGCCACGACCGGTCAGCGCAGGCGCGGACCCCGCGGCGGCTACCGGCGCGGCGGGACCTACGGCTACGACCGGCCCGTCGAGTCCACCAACGGGGACGCCTACGACCAGGACGGCTTCCCCCAGGACGACGCGAACGGCCAGAACGGCGGTCCGGGCGAGCGCGGCCAGTGGGTGCGCAAGGGCGGAAACATCGTCCTCATCGGCGCGTGAGTCATGCCCGATCCCAGTGACTTCCTCGCCGCCGAGACGCGTGCGCTACTCGTCCGGGTCGAGGCGCTCAAGCCGTTCGTGCTGCAGGAGACCATGCTGCCGGCCGCCGTGCTGCTGCCCGGCGCCCTGATCGGCGTGGAGAAGCTGCTGCTGCGCGAGCGGGCGAAGTTGCGCCGGCTGGGACGGGCATTCCTGAGTTGGCTCGCCGGGCCGGGCCGGGCGGCTCCGGCCACCGAGGCGCAGCGGCGGTTCACCACGCTGCGGCTGCGGCTCAATGAGCACCTGGCACAGCTCGACCTGTTCTCCGACGCGATCACCCAACGCTCGGAGAGCGCGGTCGGAACCTGGCTGTCCGGAATGGACGTCGCGGCCGGGGATGCGTTGCGGCTCAACGACGGAATCGCGAGCGAGGCGGTGCCGATCATCTGCTACCTGGACCGGGGGCCGGGCGCGGCGATCCGCCGGGCCAGGACGCGGTTGCCGGGCGAGGCGACCAATCCGGTCGCCATCATCCGGATACCGCGGGAGCGGATGGTCGGTCACGGCATCGCCTCGTCGCTGTTCCACGAGGTGGGCCATCAGGGCGCGGCACTTCTGGATCTGGTGCCGGCCCTGCGGGCAGAACTGCTCGACCGGGCCGGCTCCGCACCGGTGTCCGAACGACTGCCGTGGCGATGCTGGGCGACCTGGATTTCCGAGATCACAGCGGACTTCTGGTCGGTGGCGAAGCTCGGCATCGGATCGACGCTCGGCCTGATGGGTGTGGTCAGCCTGCCGAGGCCGTTCGTATTCCGGTTCACACTGGACGATCCGCATCCGTTCCCGTGGATCAGGGTCATGGTGTCGGCGACGATCGGCGACACGCTCTACCCGAGTCCACAGTGGTCACAGCTGCGCCGGCTGTGGCTGCGGCTCTACCCGCTGTCCGGCGCCGAACCGGAGGTGGCCGAGGTGATCGGCCACCTGGCTCCGACCATCCCGGCACTGGCCAGGTTGCTCGCCGGGCACACCCCGGCCGGGCTGCGCGGAACCACGCTGGCCGACGCGCTCGCCCATCCCAGCCGGCATCCGGAACCGTTGCGCCGGTTGTTCGGCGCGTGCGTGACGCGGCCCGACCTCACCGCCGACGTCCGGCCGGCGCTGCGGTTCGCGGTGCTCGGGCAGGCCCGCTGGGACGGCCGGCTGACCGCCCGGCAGGAAAGCCGGGCGGTCAGCCGGATGCTCACCGGCTGGGCGATGCGGTCCACGTTGCGGATGGCCGCCGCCCACTCGAACCCGCAACTTCAACCGGCCGGTGCCGCCGGCTGACCGAACACCGGCGCACGCCGTGCGCCCGCACAGAAAGGCCGATTCCATGCCACCCAAGGACCGCAAGCCGGTCGATGGCAACCAGGACCCGAAGCCGACCTCCCAGGAGATCGAGGCCGCACTGGAAGCCAGCACCCCGAACCCGGTGCACGTCGTAGAGGACGACACGCAGCTCAGGCGCGACCGCGACGAACTCATCGGGCCCGGTCTCATCGAGGACCTCGATCCGACCCTGCCGCGTTCGGTCGTCCGCGATCCCGAGCCCACTCCGGACATTCCGTCGGTTCGGCTGGCCCGGCCGGACGATGGACCGACCGCGCACCAGGGTCTCTGGACGCTGATCCGCAACCGCACCAACGCGATCTCGTTCAACAACTACTTCCGGTACGTCAACGAGGTGTTCAACGTGAACCGGGACGTGCTGAACGAGACGAGGGAGCTGCGGCGGCAGGTCGGTGACCTGTCCTTTCTCGGACTCGACGGATTCGAGGTGCTCCGGGCCGCCACCGCCTTCTTCCTTCAGCACGAGGTCGGACTGATCGTCGACGGCACCTTCCTCAATCCCCGGCTCGACTCCGACTACCTGCAGGACCGCTACGACCAGCAGTTCTTGATCGACGGCGACGACCCGAGGGAGCTCTCCCGACGCAACCAGCGGTCGCTGTCGGACAGTTGGCTGTCCGACATGCGTGACGACTACCTCCAGCAGATCGCGGTCGGCGTCGAGCCGAAGGTGCTGCCGTATCTGAAGCTGATCCTGGACCGGCTGTCGGACCTGCCGCCGAAGCGGCCGCAGGACGTCGTCGGTGACAGCTACGGGGTGCTGGCGTCCAAGATCGTCGGCCCGTTGGGCCTCGAGTTGATCTGGAACTACTGGCACGAGGAGGGCATGCTCGTCCAGGCACACAACGCGGTCACCAACCGCTTCCAGAACCAGCGCACGATCCCCGGCGGGCCGGATCCCCTCGCCCGGCTGGAGATCGACCCGTTGCGGCGGCTGAACAACATCCTGTGGGGCTGGATCCAGAACCGGCCGTTCCTGCTGTCGGTCCGGCGCCGGGCCTACGAGTACGACCACCAGTACGGCATCACGCTGCTTGGCACCGCGGTCGGCGACGTGGACGGCGCGGACACCCGCTCGCAGTTCATCTCCGCGTTCCACCACCTGCTGCACCTGTGCACGATCTTCTACCAGCAGGACGACGACCTGACCGTGCACTCCGACGGGTTCCCGCTGCTCAACGCGCTGCGGGAGACTCAGTTGGTGGTCACGGCCGGGGCGCACAACCAGTTCGGCGACCTGCCCTGGACCGCCCGGATCGAGATGCTCATGCAGATGTTCATGTTCGCCCGACCGGAGATGCGCGAGTTCCTCGGTGGCCGGATCATGGTGCCCTACCGGGAGCCCTGGATGGACCGGGTGGACACGGTGAAGTCGGCGATGGGGTGGACCGACGTCAACGTCACGCATTTCCGGGACCTGGGCACGTTCGGCGAGCAGATCCTGCTGTCCATCCGGTTCGGCAACTGGGCCGCCGAGATCGAGCCGCAGGCCGCGGTGAACTGGGCCCGTTACTGGCGCCCGGAGATCCAGGGTTACGTGCACGCCTACCGGGCGGCGACCGGTGTGGATCTCAGGTCCACCGTGGACACGACGATGCCGGGAATCCTGCTGCAGCGGCAGCTGCGGGAGCGGATCGAGTCGGCGCCGGCCAGGGGCGCGATCGGTTCGGGCAACGGCACGCCTGCGGTGCAGGCCTCGGCCAGGAACGTCCACGAGCTGACCACCTGACGTGGCAGGTCTGGACTTCACGGCGAGCGACTACCTCGGTTACCGCCACGACCACGCCGCGCTGCGGCCGTGGCGGCGGCTGACCACCGGACGGCCGGCGGTGCTCGGCGAGCCGCGGCAGGCCATGTGCCTGGCCGCGGAACTCGCCCGGCGCACCGGCCGGGCGGCCGGCGTGCTGGAGACCTCCACTCTGCACGCGATGGTGGACGTGTGGTCGGTGCTGACCGCCGGGCCGGTGACCGTCCTGGTAGACGAGGTCGCCTACCCGATAGGCCGGATCGCGTTGCGGGCCAACGGAGTCACCGCCACCGTGGTCCGGCACTTCGACCCGGGCCACGTCTGCGATGTGGTCGCGGCGGTGCCGAGGCGAGGGCGGGTGGTGTTGCTCGTGGACGGTCTGTGCTCCGGCTGCGGCCGGCTCGCCCCGCTGGACCGGCTGCTCGAGGCGGTCGCGCCGAGACGAGGGGTGATCGTGGTGGATGACACGCAGGCGGTCGGCCTTGCCGGGGCGCGGCCCACCCGCGGCCGGCCGTACGGACACGGCGGCGGGGGGACCGCGGCCTGGCTCGGCCTGCCGGCCGCCGCACCGGTGGTGCTGGTGGCGTCCGCGGCGAAGGCGTTGGGGGCGCCGCTGGCCGTGGTGACCGGACCGGCCCGGCTGGTGGCGCAGGTGCGGCGCACCGGGCCGTCCCGGATCCACGCCGGCGGCCCCTCGGCGGCGGCCAGGGCGGCACTGGCCGGCGCGCTCGCCACCGAGTCCCTCGACGCGACACGGCGCCGGCACCAGGTGGCGGCGCTGGTGCAGCGGTTCCGGTCGTTGTGCCGGACCTACGGGCTACCTGCCCCGGACGGGGGCCGGTGGCCGACACAAACCGTGCCGGTGCTGGCCGGGAACGCCCAGGCGGTGCACGAATCCTTGCTGCGCAAGGGAATCCGCTCGGTACTGGTGCACCGCCGGTGCCGGCCGGGGATCGGCATCGCGTTCCTGATCACGGCCGACCACAGCGCCGCGATGGTCGACCGCGCGGTGCGGACGCTCGCCGACGTGCTGGGCGGAGTCCGACTCGGGGAAGGGCGGGCGTCATGATCACGGGTCTCGCCGGGGATCTGGCCGAGCTGCAGCGGCTGCCCACGGTCAGTGCGGGGCGGGGGGCCGAACCGGCCCTGCGCCGCGCGTCGGCCTGGCTCGCCACCCAGCTCGCCGGCCTCGGCGCCACGCTCGTCCCGTTGCCCGCCAACGGTTCCGCGCCGGTCGTGACGGCTCAGCGCCGGGGCCTGCCCGGCGCCCCCACCGTGTTGATCTACGGTCACTACGACGTGGTCCCGGCCGGTCCGCCCGGGTCGTGGTCGGTGCCGCCGTACGCCGCCGTACGGATCGGCCGGACCCTGTGGGGCCGGGGCACCAGCGACGACAAGGGCCCGGTGGTCGCCGGGCTGCACGCGGTCCGCGAGCTGTCCGCCGCCGGGCGCCGGGTGAACCTCAAGTTCCTGTACGAGGGCGAGGAGGAGATCGGCAGCCCGAACCTGCCGCGCACCCTGCGCTCGCTGCGCGCCTGGCTGCGGGATGTCGACCTGGTGCTGGTGTGCGACACCGAGGCCGACGTGACCGGCCATCCGGCGCTGACCTGCTCGCTGCGTGGTGAGCTCACCGCGAGGCTGACCGTGACCGGGTCCGGGCGGCCCCTGCACGCCGGGCGGTTCGGCGGCGCGGCACCCAACCCGGCGCAGGCGCTGGCGATGCTGGTCGCCGCGCTGCACCACCCGGACGGCCGGGTGACGGTTCCCGGCTTCTACCACGGAATCCGGGCCCCGCGGCCGATCAGGGTGGCCGACCACGAGGCCCGGCTCGCCGCGGTGGCCCACGATGGCTGGGGCGAACCAGGGCGGACCCCGACCCAACGGGTCACCACCAGGCCCGCCGTCGTGGTGACCGCCCTGTGCTCCGGGGGATGCCGGCCGGGGCCCGGGCACGTGATCCCGGCGCGGGCCAGCGCCCTGCTCAACATCAGGCTGGTTCCCGACCAGCATCCGGCTCGGATCGGGCGGCTCGTCGCCGAGCACCTGGCCGCGCTCGCCCCCGCCGGCACCCGGTTGGAGTTCGAACCTCTCGTGCTGGTCGAGCCGTGGGCGCTGGACAGCCTGACGCACCCCGGGGTCCGCGCCGCCGCGGCCGCCGTGCGGCGGACCTGGGGCGCGCCGCCCACCCTGATCCGCAGCGGCGGCAGCATCCCGGCCGTGTCGCTGCTCGCCAAGGCGATCCCGGCGGCCGCGGTCGTGCCGCTCGGGTTCGCCCGGCACGGGGAGAACGCGCACAGCGTGGACGAACACGTCGACCTGGACCGGATGCACCGCGCCGCACACACGATCGCGGATCTGGTCAACCGGCTCGGGAGGGCCCGATGAGGGTGATCGACGCACACTGCCACGCCGGGTTCGGCGACGGCCTCACCGGCCCCTGGGACACCGAGGCCGCACTCGACGCCTACCTGAGCCGCGCCGAGGAAGCCGGCATCGGCCACACGATCGTGTTCCCGGTGTTCAACGACGACTATCCGGCGGCCAACGAGCGGCTGGCCCGGATCGTCGCGCGGATGCCCGACCGGCTCACCGGCTTCTGCGCGCTGCACCCGCAGCGCGACGCCGGCGGGCTCGACCGGATCATCGGGCGGGCCGTGGAGGTGCACGGTTTCCGCGGCATCAAGGTGCACGGCGCCGAGGCGTACCCGTCCCGGAAGACCTGCGCGCTCGCCGGCCGGTACGGGCTGCCGGTGCTGTTCGACATCTTCGGCAACACCGCCCGCAGCGAGATGCTGGCCGGGCAGTACCCCGAGGTGACCTTCATCGTGCCGCACCTCGGCGGGTTCCGCGACGACTGGATGACCTTCCTGGCCGTCATCGATCAGCTCATCCGCCACCCCAACGTCTACGCCGACACCAGCGGAGTCCGGTACTTCGACGCGCTGGCCGACGCGGCCCGGCGAGCCCCGGAGAAACTGATCTTCGGCTCGGACGGTCCGCTGCTGCATCCCGGCGTGGAGCTCGTGAAGATCGCCAAACTGGGCCTGCCGCCCGCCGTGCAACGGCGGATCACCGGCGGGACCATCGCCACCCTCCTGAACCTGAGAGCCGATGACGTGGTATCCGCCGGCGCGTGAACACGGGTAGACCCCGACCACCATCCGCGGCGCGAGATCACCGTCCGCGCTGCGCGCCAGGGCGAGCTGGGGTGTCTGCGCGCTCGGCGGCGATGAGCGGCGTTGCGTCCGGCGTCGATCCACGATGCTTCTAAGGTGGACAGGAGAACCGGAGCTGGAGTTCTGCGCCGAGACGCCCCCTCACGTGAGGAGGCCGTGCGCGTGGGTCGGCGGCGGGAGGGAGACGAGGTGAGCATCTGGCTCGACGTGATCAACTATGTTCGGCTGCGGTATGAGGTGTTGGAGGAAAGCGACGCCTGGCTGCGTTTCCGGTTGGACACCGAGGGTGACCGGACTCAGCAGGTGTCGGTGCACCACGTGCGCGGTCCGGATGGGGCAGAGTTGATCGAGATCTCCTCGCCGGTGGGGTGGGCGGACAAGGTCGACTTGCGGCGCCTGCTCGAACTCGCGGGAACGGTCATGGTCGGTGGCGCCGCGGTGGTGGACGGCGTCGCGTTGGTCAAGCACGCCGTGCCGTTGGCGGACCTCAGTATCCAGGAGGAGTTCGAGCGCCCGCTCTTGCTGGTCGCCGCGCACGCGGATGCCTTCGAGCGCGACCTGACCGGAGCCGACCAGTTCTGATCGGACAGCCGAGCTGGTCTCGCACGTGCTGGCTGTAGCGGCGGCGCGTGGCCGGCCGCGGTTGGATGTCCGGTCTTGCGCCAGACGTCCAACCACGGCCCGCCACGATCAAGCCGCCATCCGCCTCCACGTCACCGAGGCCTGCGGTCGGACTCGGTGAGCATCGGTGGCTCCGCCGTGCGCTGCTGGCGTTCCAGCCACGCCGGCCACAGCCGCTCGGCCACCGTGGTACGCAGCCGTCCTCCCAGGTGCATGGCGCGCCAGGCGCCGAAGTAACCGGGAAGCACACCCGCGGCGACGATGATGTGACCGGCCAACGCCGGCGTGAGCAGATACGTCGACCAACGGTGGATTCCGTTGTACAGCACGAACACCGGCCCGCCGGACACGGTCACCAGTCCGATCCCGCTGACGATCAGCGCCAGCAGCAACGTGACGAGGATCAGGTTCATGATCCGCTGACCGGGATCGAAATGGCCATCGTGCCGGCCGAACCGCCCGGTGAACACCGCTGCCGGCCAGCGCCCGAACCAGCGCAGGTCCGAGCGCCGAAACCGCACCGAGTCGACCAGCAGGGTCCGCGCCGCGCGCCAGCCGAGCACGACACCCACTGCGGCGAGACCGGCGAATGCCCACCCGACATAGGTGTGTAACTCGGTATCGGGGAGGCTGAACAACTCCGACAGCACGCTGGGCTCGCCTTCTTCGCCCAGCGTGAGCCACCAGCCGGTGAACAGCAACACAAAGACGGTCAGGTACACGCCCGCGTGGAACCAACGGGTTCTGGCGTTGTTACGTCTGACGATCTCTGGTGCCACCCGACCCGACCGTTTAGTAGCCATCGCCACCGCTCGTCGGCTGCTGCGGCTGGCCGCCGGAACCACCGATCTCGACCATGATCTTGGTCTCGGCACCGGCCGGCGAATGGTCGGCGTTGCGCAGGGAGATGCTCATCTCATGCTGGCCGGACGACAGCCCCGCCGCTGACTTCGACGACGAGGTCACCTCCACGGTGTCCGACTCGACGACCTCGTACTTCTTGTCGTCACCATCGAAGAAGAGGTGCACGTGGTGCTTACCGGACTCTGTCGGTCCCAACTCGACGCTCGAGTCCACCTTTACCTGGAACGGCATCTGGACCGATGACCCGTCGGCTGGCTCGGCAATCGAGACGGTCATCCCGCCGTCGCCGGAACTACCACCAGAGCCGGCCGAGCCGGAGCCACTGCTGGCGTCGTCACCGCCGCACGCGGACGCCCCTGCCAGCACCAGCGCACCGAGCATTGCCAATATGCGGTCTCGTTTTGTCATCGTCTCCCGTCCTTCGGTCGTCTGCCGGGTATTACGCGGGTCCGCCGGAAAGGTTCAATGGCAACCAAAACTCCCAGATCCTGGGTACTCATCCCCGTTACCCCTAGGGATACCGGTGACTACCTAAGTACGTTTGCCCCCCAGACGGACGGCCGCGGCTCAGCTCGGGTCGACGTCGCCGGCCACTGGAACCCCGGGCCAATCGGCCGGATCGAAGTATGCGTTGTCGATCGTGACGGTGCCGTCGTCAGCCAATGTCCAGAAGGCGCACCAATGCGCCTCTCTCGTGGCCCCGGTGGTGCGTTCGGTGAACGAGAGGACTGCTTGCACAGCCAGAATATTGCCGTCCGTAATGGCGTTCGTCGAGCATGTCGCGAACGTTCTTGTCGACAGCCATTGACACTCCGCTCACGCGGGTGCGGTGAACACATAGGAGCCGGCCGGGAGGTGGAAGGTGCCGGGACTCGACGGAACCGCTTCGGCGGGATAGGTGACCACATCCGGGCGCGGGGTCGGAACCCGGACCGTCGCGGACGTGCCGGCGGGGACCGTGACCCGCAGGGTGAGGACGCCGGCCGAGCTGGACCATTCGCTGATCGCCGTGCCGAAGGGGGTCAGGTAGGTGGACCGGGCGGACGTCAGGCCTGCTCCCGGGCGGGGCGCGATGAGCAGTGCCGCGTAGCCGGGGCTGGCCGGGGCCAAGCCGCCGATCTGCCGGTAGAGGAAGTCGCCGACCGAGCCGAACCCGTAGTGGTTGAACGAGTTCATCCCCGGGTCGTTGAACGATCCGTCCGGGCGGATGCCGTCCCAGCGCTCCCATACCGTTGTGGCGCCTCGGCTGTGCATGTAGCCCCAGCCGGGAAAGTCGGGCTGCAGGAGGATCTGGTAGGCCGTGTCGACATGGCCGTTGTCGGCCAGGACCGGCAGCAGGTTCTCCACCCCGAGGAACCCGACCGAGAGGTGCCCGCCGGTGGCGGTGACCTTCGCCGCGAGCCGGTCGGCGGCGGGCCGGATCCGGTTGGGCGGCAACAGCCCGAACGCGAGCGCCAGTACGTAACCGGTCTGTGTGTTGGCGCCGACCGTGCCGTCGGTGGCGACGAAGCGGTTGGTGAACGCCGCTGCCACCTGGTCGGCGAGCTGGCCGTACGACGTGGCCGCCGCGGTGCGGCCGGTGGCGGCGGCCATGCGCGCGACCAGCCGGGCCGACCAGCCGAAGAACGCCGTGGAGATCAGGTCCTGCGCGGTGTTGTCGTTGACGTTGAGCCAGTCGCCGTAAGTCTCCCGGTTGCGGATCAGGTCGGTGCCGGCGGTGGCGCGCAGGTAGTCGACCCATCGGGTCATGGCGGTGAAGTGCTCGTCGATCACCCTGGTGTCGCCGTAGCGCTGCCACAGGGTGTAGGGCACGATCACGCCCGCGTCGCCCCACCCGGCCTTGCCCGCCCCGCCGAGCACGCCGGGCGCGACGTCGGTGAAGGCGCCGTCGGCGTGCTGGGCGTCGACCAGGTCGTCGGTGAACTTGTCGAGGAAGCCGTGCACGTCGGCGTTGAACGTGGCGGTGCCGGCGAAGATCGCGATGTCGCCGGTCCAGCCCAGCCGCTCGTCGCGCTGCGGGCAGTCGGTCGGGATGGACAGCATGTTCGACCGCTCGCCCCACAGGATGTTGTGCTGCAACTGGTTCACCAGCGCGTTGGAGGTGGTCAGCGTCCCGGTCTGGGCGCCGTTGGTCCATGCGGCGCGGCCGGTGACCATGCCGGTGGTCGGCGTCATGCCGGCCGGCAGCCCGGTCACCTCGACGTAGCGGTAGCCGTGCACCGTGAAGCGCGGCTCGTAGCTCTCGACGCCGCCCGTGCCGGCCAGGGTGAACCGGTCGGTCACCTGGGCCGCACGCAGGTTGGCGGTGTAGATCGTGCCGTCCGGGTTGAGCACCTCGGCGTGCCGCATCGTGACCGTCGTGCCCGCCGGTCCGGACACCGCGAGCCGGTTCCAGCCGGTGAAGTTCTGGCCCAGGTCGAAGATCCACACACCGGGCCGCGGCTGGGTGATCGCCACCGGCCGGAACTCCTGCTGGACGGTGACCCCGTTGTCCACCTGAGACACCAGGGTCGGCTTGGCCGCGGTGCGCACCACCGCGTTCGACCACGTGCCGTCGTTGAACGTCGGGCCGTCCCAGCCGGCCACCGCGAGCCGGGCGTCGTAGGTCTCGCCGTGGTAGAGGTCGTCGGAGCGGATCGGGCCGGTGGCGGCCTTCCAGCTTCCGTCGGTCCGGATCACGGTGCTCGTGCCGTCGGTGAAGGTGATCCGCAGCTGCGCCGAGTACCACGGCTGGGTCCCGTAGCGCTGGTTGCCGGCCATGCCGATGCTGCCTGAGTACCAGCCGTTGCCGAGCCAGGCGCCCAGTGCGTTGACGCCAGGCCGGACCTGCCCGGTCACATCGAACACCTTGTACTGCAAGCGTTTCGTGTAGTCCGTCCAGCCCGGTGCCAGCACGTCCGCGCCGACTCGCGCACCGTTGAGCCGGGTCTCGTGCAGGCCAAGTGCCGTGGTGAGCAGCCGCGCGCTCGCGACCGGCTTGCTGACGGTGAACCCCTTGCGCAGCAACGGAGACGGCTGGCTGACCGCGACGTTCGAGGCCCATGGGCCGGAACCGTAGGACGCCAGCGCCCGCGCAGCCGGCCACGCGCTGTCGTCGAAACCGTTCCGCTGCCAGCCATCCGGGGCGCCCTGGTTCGCCTTCCACCCGGCATCGGTGATGATCGTCTGTCCATTATGGAGCGCCAACTTGCCGATGAGTCCCGCCGGTGACTGGGTCGTGTTCTCGGCCCGCATCGCGATCACGTTGCGGCCCGCGACCAGCCGCCCGGTCAGGTCGAGCACGGTCGCCCGCCTCCAGGAGTCGGTCACCCGTGGCGAGGTGCTGACCGCGACGCCGTTGACCCACACGTCGGCCGTGTCGTCCCCGGTGACGACCAGGGTCGCGCCGGCCGGGGCCGCGGCGAGGTCGAGGGTGCGCCGGAAGAACCGGCTGGCGGCCGGCACGCCGGCGACCGGATCGCCCTCGGGGTACCAGATCCAGCTCGCCCCGCCGAGGTCCGGCGCCACCGCGGCCTGACCGATGAAGTCGCCGACCCACTCGGCCGCCGGAGCGAGCAGCCCGGTCTCGAAGCTCTGCGTGGCGCTCCACCCGCTGACCCGACCCTGACCGTCCCAGATCCGCACCCGCCAGAAGTACCGGGTGAGCGAGGCGAGCGCGCCGCCACCGTGGACCACGTCGACCTGCTGGCCCGACGAGACCCGGCCGCTGTCCCAGACGTCGCCGGTGTTGGCGGCACTGGTCGACACCGTCACCTGGTAGGCGGCCTGCCGCTGCTGTGCCGCCGCCGAGCCGAGCCGCCAACCGAACCGCGGCCGGGCGCTGTCGACGCCGAGCGGGTTGGTTCGGCGCTCCACAGTGCCGGCCGCCACGGTGAGCGGGGACACGGCGGCCGGGTTCGGCGCGGCCACCCCCGTGTTCCACGGCCCGACGCCATAGCCACCCAGGTCGGCGGCAACCGGCCAGGTGGCATCGACGAATCCGGGCTGCTCCCAACCTTCCGGCACCGACCGCGCCGACCGCCAGGTCCCGTCGGTGATCCGTTCGGTGGTACCGCCCCCGGTGGCGACCCGCAGGCGGCCGACGACGCCCGCCGGACCCACCGTCAGGTTGCGCGTGGCCAGCGCGATCGTGTTGGTACCGGCGATCACGGCCGGCGCCAGGTCGACGAAAAGGGCCGTACGCCACGCGTCGACGACCCGAGGCGAAGCCGCCAGCGGCTTGCCGTTGAGCCAGACGTCGACGGTGTCGTCACCGGTGACGACCAACTGGGCGTCACTGACCGCACCGGCGGCCACGGTGAACGTCGCGCGGAAGTAGCGGTGGGCCGCCGGCGCACTGACCCGCGGATCGCCCTCCGGATACCAGATCCAATGCGCACCGGCCAGGCTGACCGCCGGTGCGGGTTGCGCGACGCTGACCGGCGGGGTCGGGACGCCCAGGCCGGACAGGATGACGGTGGCGACAAGCGCGGTCACGACCACGCGGCGGCTGGTCCGGGGCATGGCAGGGCTCCCATTCAGCGTGCCGGGACGGCGACTTTAAACGTTTCAAACGTCTAGGCACTCACTGTAGCCAGCCCGTCACACCGGCGCAATGGCCAGGCGGTTCCCGTCATCGGCCGAGGTCGGTGCCAACGCGACAGGGCCTCGCTCGTACCGAGCGAGGCCCTGCTGCGTTCTGGCTGCTATGCCAGTCAGACGATGGTGATGCCGGTGGCCTGCGGGCCCTTCTGGCCCTGGCTGATCTCGAATTCGACGCGCTGGTTCTCCTCGAGCGACTTGAAGCCGCCACCCTGGATTTCCGAATAGTGCGCGAATACGTCGGCGCCGCCGCCGTCAGGCGCGATGAAGCCGAAGCCCTTTTCGGAGTTGAACCACTTAACGGTGCCCTGAGTCATGTTGTCTCCTCGACAGGTCGTGTATACGGAACGCTGCGGGGTGCGGCGGACCGGGAGTCTGTGACGGGATCGTCTCCGACCAAACCTGGAGGAAAATCCAAAACCCGCGACAATGTTTCGCGAGCGCGCACAAACACGAACACAAAACTAACATCCGCGTACACCGTAGCACACCTCCACCCACCCCGCGCGCCAGGTGTGCGGCGGTCGCATCAGGGCGGGTGAACATGGCCCGCACCATGCCGATCGTGGTGCAGCGTCCAGAGTGGCCGGCTCCGTTCGGTCCGCTCGTCAGGCGGGTGCGAACGGGTGCGGTTCCGTCCTGCCGTCCTTGGCCACGATGCAGGTGGACTCGGGTATTTCCGCCCAGGCCCCGTGCAGATTCCCCAGCGGCTCGGACACGACCAGCAGGGTGTCCTCCGAAAGGTCGTGCAGTTGCGGATTGTCCGGGTGCTGATGGCGGAGTGTCGAGATGTCGGTGTTGTGGAACAGGGACCGGGACCGGCCCTCGCTGGAGTACCGGAACGCCCACAGGGTTTCGCCGTCGGTGGTCGCGACCGTCATCTGGACCGGGTGCGTCGTGCCGCACTGCCGGCCGGTCTTCTCGACCAGCCCGACCGCCTGGGCCACGGCGGACAGCGGGTCCTTCGCCAAGCCGAAGGTCAGGGCGAGGTAGAACAGGATCTCGGAGTCGGTCGACCCCGAGATGTCCGGGTAGAGCGCGGGGTCGATCGCGAAGCTGAGCTCGCGGCGCACCTTCGGGAAGTCCGCGATGGCACCGTTGTGCATCCACAGCCAGCGGCCGTGCCGGAACGGGTGGCAGTTGGTCTCCTGAACGGCGGTGCCGGTGGAGGCCCGGATATGCGCGAAGAACAAGCCCGACTTGGCGAATGCCGACAGCTCGCGCAGGTTGCGGTCGTTCCACGCCGGCTTGACACTGTGGAACACTCCCGGCGTCTCCCGCTCGCCGTACCACCCGACCCCGAACCCGTCCCCGTTAAGGGACTCCACCCCCAGGCGAGAGTGCCTGCTCTGCACCACGAGCGAGTTCTCCGGCTTGTACAGCAGATCCTCGAGACGTACCGGTGAACCCATGTAGGCCAGCCAACGACACATGTCTTCCGCCGTTTCTCCGTCCGCGAGCGGTTTCGATGACCGGCGAACCGGCATCGTCCAATCGGCCCTGTTGGCACCGCGGTTGCCGAATGCTCGCGTGTGCTCACCCGACTCTTCGGCCTGCCACCCGGCCGGTCATCCCCCACACCGGATGAGTTCCGCCGCGGCCGAGTCCACCGAAGGTCAGCGAATCGTGAACCGGTCGCGGAGGGTGGTGTCGAAGGAGGACCCGACGGTGATCTCGTAGCTGCCCTTGGCGGTGGTCCAGTTGCGGGTGTGCGGGTTCCAGTACTGGAGCAGATGCAGATCGGCGAGGTCGGCGGCGCGGATGGTGAGGTCGACGGTGCGCGATCGGCCCGGGGCCAGCGTCACCTTCTGCCAGCCGAGGAGTCGCTTGGACGGTTCGCCGGTGGCCGAGGGCAGGCGTAGGTAGGCCTGGGCGGTCTCGGTGCCGGTTCGGGTGCCGGTGTTGGTCAGGCGGAACCGGATGTGCAGGTCCTTGCCGGTGGTGATGCGCAGGTCGTCGTAGGCGAAGGTGGTGTAGGTGAGGCCGTGGCCGAACGGGAACAGCGGCTCGATGTGCCGCGCGGCGTACCAGCGGTAGCCGACCTGCAGGCCTTCCTTGTATTCGACCTGGCGCGGCTCGTCGCTGCCCGGCGGGCGGACGATCGATCCGTCGGAGAACGTGCCGGGGTACCGCTCGGGGTCGCCCGCGGTGGGCAGGTCGGCTTCCGACCTCGGGAAGGAGTGGGTGGGCTTGCCGCTCGGCGCGACGTCGCCCCACAACAGCGCGGCGGTGGCGGGACCCATCTGCTCGCCGGCGAACCACATCTCCAGCACACCCTTGACCGCGCCGAGCCAGGGCATGACGACCGGCCCGCCGGTCTGCAGGACCACGACCGTGTTGGGGTTGGCCGCGGCCACCGTGGCGATGAGCGCGTCGCCGTTGCCGTCCAGGGAGATGTTCGGCCGGTCGGCGAACTCGCCCTCCCGGTAGTAGCCGAACACGATCGCCACGTCGGCATCGGCCGCGGTGGCCGCCGCGGCGGCGAGGTCGCTGCCGTTGGCGTAGGTGACGGTGCCACCGGCGGCCGCCGCCCGGGCGGTGATGGCGTCCAGCGGTGCCGCGGCGGTGCAGGGGATGTTCGGCGCGGTGTGCAGGCAGACACCGGAGGCGTCGATGTCGCCGGTCTCCGGG
This sequence comes from Actinophytocola sp., assembly GCF_035762905.1. Classification (GTDB taxonomy): domain Bacteria; phylum Actinomycetota; class Actinomycetes; order Mycobacteriales; family Pseudonocardiaceae; genus DASYTH01. The sequence goes on along the minus strand of NZ_DASUCC010000109.1, from coordinate 58,745 downwards.
GTGTTGGCCGCGGTCGGACCGACGACGGCGATCCGGTTACCGGCGCCGGTCAGCGGCAGGATCCCGGTGTTCTTCAGCAGCACGGCGCCCTGCTCGGCCAGCGTCCGGGCGAGGGCCTCGCTGTCCGGCGTCGAGACGTCGGCGTCGGGGGCGGCGATCCGCGGGGTGTCGAACAGGCCGGAGGCGATGTGCGCGCGCACGATGCGGAAGGCCGCCTCGTCGACATCGGCCTCGCGCAGCCGGCCCAGCGCGATCTGTTCCTTGATCGCCATGGGCGTCCAGTAGCGCCAGGCGTTCAGCTCCTGGTCGAGGCCCGCCGCGAGCGACGGCGGATTCTCGGTCAGGTAGTGCCGCGCGCCGAAGTCGGTGACGACCCAGCCGTCGAAACCGATCTCCTGCTTGAGGATCCGTCGCAGCAGCGACTCGCTCCCGCAGGCCCAGTCGTGGTTGACCTGATTGAACGAACACATGACGGAGCCGACGTCGCCACGGTCGACCGCGATCTCGTAGGGCAGCGTGTAGATCTCCCGCAGCGCCCGTTGGTCCACATTGGACGAGCTGTTGGTGCGGTCGGTCTCCTGCTCGTTGGCGACGAAATGCTTGAGCTGGGCCTGCACCGGCTCGCGGTCGTTGGCGCCGACGCCTTTGGTGTACGCGCCGGCCAGCAGGCCGGACAGCACCGGGTCCTCGCCAAGGTACTCCGACGTGCGGCCACTGCGCGGGTCCCGCCCGCTGGCGATGCCCGGCCCCAACAGGACGTTGCGCTGCTTGCGCCATGCCTCGTGGCCGATCGCAACGCCCTTGCGGAAGGCGAGTCCGGTGTCCCATGAGGACGACAGCGACACGTTCGCCGGATAGACGGTCACGCCGGGTCCGGCTCCGGCGATGGCCGACGGCGCGTCGGTGTACTGGATCGTCGGCGTGCAGGGCACCTGCACCGGCATGGTGAACGTGACCGGCGTGAACTGATCGGGCGGCACCTCGCGAGGGCGGGCCGTGGTGAACGTGGTCCGGGTCGGCTCGTTCGCCGAGTGCTCGTCGAGCCAGCGCAGTTTCTGGTCCAGCGACGACGCCGCCAACAGCGCCCGCGCCCTTCGCTCGGCCGACTTGCGCTGGTCCATCCACGGCACGCTCGCGCAGTCCACCTCGTCGGCGATCGCGGTCGGCGTTGCGGCCAGTGGGACGCCGGGGACCAGCAGTCCCAGTGTGGCGGCGAACACCGCGGTGCGTCGCCGGGCGATGGCAGGTCGAGTTCGCACGGCTTCAGATCCTGTGCGCGCCCGGCCGCCGAAACTAGCCCATGGTGTACCGGTAGTAGCACGAAACACACTTGGCACGTTGGCGGCGGACGGATCCTCGGGTTCGCCTGGTCACGGTCGGGCAGCGGCCTGGCTCCATGAACCGTAGGTGCGCAGCCCGTAGAGCAGCGGCACACCGCTACTGCCCGGGCTGATCCGCACCACCTGGCCGAACACCACCATGTGATCGCCCACCGGGCTGACATCGACCACCCGGCAGTCGGCCACCGCCTGCGCGGCGGTCATCAGATGCGGGCCGAGACAGCCAAGCGGCGCCTGCCATTGGGTCTTCGCGAAGCGGTCGGGATCGCGGGAGGCGAACAACTCGGCAGTATCGCGAGCTTCTTCGTGCAGCAGATTGACCGTGAACGTGCCGGCGCTCAGCACGGCGTCCAGGGTGGCCCGCCCCGGCGCAGGCACACCAGCAGAGTGGGCGGGGCGGTGGTCACGCTGCACAGCGCCGAGCAGGTCATGCCCCATGGATGATCGGTGCCGTCGAAGGCCGCGACCACAGCCACCCCGGACGGGAAGTTGGCCATGAGCTCACGGAATGCCTGGCTGGAAACGGTGCTGTTGACAGAAGTCATGGCTCTGGCCCTTCATGGCGAGCGGCGCGGGTGGCTTCGGCAGGGCGCGAGCGGATCCATCCCAGCGGGCATGGGCCGTCCTCGGGGTTCGGCGGCACCGGCGCAACCGGGAGCGGAACTCGTAGTGGTGCGGGTCGTCAGTGGGCGCCCGCGGGTCCGGCTTCACCTCCGGTGGCTCCGCAGCACACCTGCATCGCCCACTCCGGCCGGTGCCACCACTCGTCTCGGTCCGGGGTGGTCAACCGGCGCACGCTGGGATGCGTGGCCACAGCGGCGGCAACCGGTGTGGTGAACGGTTCCATCAGGCCGTCGATCGTGTGCAGGCGGCCACCGAGCATCACGTACCGCACGGCTGCCGCGGCTCGAATGTCGGCGAGCGGATCACCCTCGATGAACGACAGATCGGCGTGTGCGCCCGGGCGGATGGTGCCCAGTTCGTGCTCCAACCCGAGCCAGCGCGCCGGGTTGGCGGTGGCGGTGACCAGGGCCTCGTGCGGGGTGAAGCCGAATCGGACCATGGCGCGCAGGTTCATGTGCAGGGAGACCGCGACGTTGTCCAGCGGCGAGTCGGTGCCGGCGATCACGAACCCGCCTGCGCGATGCACGCGCAGCACCATCTCGGTCTGGAACCGCAGCATCTCCCGGTTGACCGCGGCCGGCGGCCTGGTGGCGTCGTTGGCCCTCGCCACGTAGCGCTCGTACTCCCACGGCGGGAACAGCGTCCTCGACCGTCGATCGTCCACGAGTGAGCGGTCCTCGGCATACAGCACGAACGAGTTGAACAGGGTCGGCGTGAGCGACATGCCGGACTTGGCGAACAGTTCGATCACGTCGGCGTAGGCGCGGCCGAGCCGGCTCACGGTGTGCGAGTAACCGAGACGGTTGGTCGCGCCGAAGTGCTCCATGCCATCCATGCCGACGGCCGCGGCGGGGTACAGATAATGCGAGCTCAGCAGCATCCCGCTGCGATGCGCCTGCTCCACCACGAGCCGCTGGAACTCGACGGACAGCCGAACATAGGTCTTGATCATGTCGTATTCGAGCCCGCGCGCCCGGTCCATCTCGAGGCCCAGCTGGGCGACCGAACGGGTGGGGCGCATGAAGTTGTAGAACACCCTGCTGCCGTCGATCGCCTCGCCGGTGGCGAAGAACCGCGGGCCGATCCGGGCACCGGACTCGAGTGCCTCCCTGGTCTCCACCATCTGGTAGACGGGATCGCCCGGCGAACGGGTCGTGGTGATTCCGTAGGCCAGCCATAACCTGCCCTGCCGGTCGCCCCACTGCCGGCCGCGCAGGTGCCAGTGGTTGTGCGCATCGATGAGTCCCGGCATCACGGTCAGCCGGGCAGCGTCCACAGTGGACCGTCCGGGCACATGGTCCAGAACGGCTGCGATCCGGCCATTCTCGACCACGATGTCCACGTCCCGGCGCAGGCTGGTCGCGGTTCCGTCCCACATCGCGCCGGCGTGGATGACGTGCCGGTCGGTACTCCGGGCCAGCCGCCAGCTCAGCTCGACCGGAATGTCGCGGGCTTGGCCGCCGGCGATCGGAACCGAGCGCAGCCGCCCGTTGTTGAGGTAGATCAGCCGGTCGTTTCGTTGCCAGCAAGGCGAATCGGTCGCCTCGCTGGTGACCTGCCGAGGAGTCCCGGTGAACCGGCCGGTGCCGTCGACCGGTACCACCCAGGCCACGGATCCGACCACGAACGCCAGGTGCCGGCCGTCCGGCGACCACACCGGGCCGTCGTCGCCTCGCGTGGTCAGCGACGCGTGTGGCATCGGCTCGGTGTAGGTCAGCGTCCCGGTGCGCAGGTCGACGGTGAGGATCTGGCTGGTTCCCTCCCGGAACCGTGCGGAGTACGGCTTCACCGCCGCCAACGCCAGCACATTGCCGTCCGGCGACCACGTCGGGCGACCGGGCAGGAACAGGTTGGGCGTGACCTGGCGAACCGAACCCGAAGCCAGGTCGAGGATCCAGGCGGCACCGTCGTGGTCCTGGTAGGCGATCTGGCGGCCGTCCGGGCTCCACCGCGGGGTCAGCTGTGCGCCCGGCAGGGTGGTCAGCCGGCGCTCGACACCCGTGCTGAGATCGCGCAGCCACAGGTCGGCGTCGCCGGCGCGGTCGGATACGTATACCAGCGATCGCCCGTCGGGCGAAAAGTCCGGGTCCGAGGCGAAGTAGCCGTCGTCGACGATGCGCTCCGGCCTGCCGCCGATGTCCATCAACCACAACGCGTTGACCGCGCGGAACGCGATCCGGCGGCCGTCGGCCGAGCACACCGGGCTGGCGATGCCCTTGACCGGGCGTGGATGCGTCAGCTGGGAATCCCGCCGCACCGGCTGCGGTCTGCCGCTCCGCGTGACCACCGTGACCGTTGCGGTGAACGGGATGTCGTCCACCCGGCTCGCATCGAGCCGGCGGCGCCTGATCTTGCCGTCGGCGGTGTAGAGCAACTCGTTGGCCGACAACCAGGTCGGCGGGAAGGCGAACACGTCCTCGCCGACGGTGCTCACCACCCGCTCACCGGCGAGGAGTTCGGCCGTTGCGCCGGTGATCCGAACGTAGGCCAGCGTCCGGCCGTCCGGTCCGACCGAGGGCCCGTACAGCCGGGCGTCGGCCGGCGCGGTGACGAGTCGCTCCACCGTCCCGGTGCTCAGGTCGACGGCGTCGATCGCGACCTCGTTCGACGTGAATGCGATCTTGTTGGCGGAGCCGGGGAACCAACTCGGCATGGCCTCCTCGGCGAGCGTGTCGGTCAGTGCGCGGATGGCGCCACTGCCCAGGTCGTAGCTGAACACACCGTAGCTGCCGGTGTTGCCGCGGTCGGAGGTGAAGACCAGCAGCCGGCCGTCCGGCGAGAACTTGGGCTCCCGGTGGTCGAACGGGCCCGAAGTGAGCTGTTGCAGCCCGGAGCCGTCCGCGCGGATCATCCAGAGGTGGAAGTTGCCGTCCCGGTACGCCTGGAAGGTGAGTCGGCTCCCGTCCGGAGACCAATGGGCTTGGGTGGCATCGGTGAGGTCGTCGGTGAGGCGGCGGGCCCGCCCACCGCTGATCGGCAGCACCCAGATCCCGGTGACCAGATCGAGGGCCAACCACCGGCCGTCGGGCGAGACGGCCGCGGCCGTGTTCGTGCCCTCGACGAGCGTGGCGTCCGCACGATCGGCCGCCTGCTCAACCGGGTCGGCCGTGGCCGCCACCGAGGCGATCCCGGGCGCGACCAGCGAGGCACCGCCGGCCACTGCGGCGAACTGTCCGCCCCGGCGCAGCACCTCGCGGCGGCTCAGGCCTGACTTCGATGCCTCATGGTGATTGTTTGGCACGCTGTCCATCCCCCGTGACATATGTCGATGAATTTCCGGTTCGTTCAACGGCTTTTGGCCCGTGATCGCCGCGGTGCTCCGCGCGGATGACCATGATCACGGCGGCGAGCACGAGGGCGCCGCCGAGCAGAGCGATCGGACGCACCTGCTCGTCCAACAACAGCCAGCCCAGCACCAGGGCGATCGCGGGATTCACGTAGGCGTAGGTGGACGCGATCGACACCGGAGCGTTTCGGAGCAGCCAGATCAGACAGGCGAACGGCACCACTCCGCCCGGAATGGCCAGGTAGAGCACCGAGAGCGCCGAGGCGAGCGACGGGGCGCCGAAGGTGTTGAACTCGCCGGTGACCGCGGCCATGAGGAGCAGTGCCACGCCGGCCGCGGCCATCTGAATGGTCACCGTGGCGAGCGGATCGGGCGGCATGGCCAGTCGCGACGTCCCGAACATCCCGGCCGCCTCGCACGCGGCGGCCACCAGCAGCGCCGCCACACCGGCGACGGGCAGCGCCGCGACGCCTGCCCCGGCCGGTAGGCACAACAGGGCGATACCGAGAAAGCCCATCGCGATTCCGAGCATGGCCACCGGGCGGGCCCGGTCGCCGCCGATCATGCGGTACAGCATGATCCACACCGGCACCGACGCCACCATCAGCGCGGCCAGGCCGGAATCGACGAACTGTTGGCCGTACGAGATGAGTCCGCGGGCCGCGGCGAGGGTGAGCAGACCCGCGATCACCGCGTTTCCCGCCTGGGCCGGCGGCACCCGGAACCGGCGCCAGCCGTGCCCGGGCAGGAGGAACGCGCACAGGACCAGCGCCGCGATCACGAATCGCAGCGCGGTACCCAACAACGGCGGGATGGTTTCCAGCATCACCTCGATGGCCGCGTAGGTGGAGCCCCAGAGCAGGTAGACCATCAGCAGTGCGACCAGAATCCGGACGCGGTAGCTCATCCGGTGTTCCGCCGGATCCGGTCGCCGCACCCGCCGTCATGTCCGCCCCCGCGGCGCCAGACCGGGCCGCCACATGGCGAACTCGGAGAAGCCGTGCAGGAGCGGCTCGGCCGTGCTGTCGCATTCCGCAACCCAGATCACCTCACCGATCAGGATTGTATGGTCGCTGACCGTGATCGACGTGTGAAGCCGGCACTCGGCGCTGCGATGGACGTGCTCGGTGGGCACGGGCAGGTGGTGGTTGGGGCTGGGCGACCACGGCACACCATCGAACGGCCGGTCATGGCCGGCGGCGAACCGCCGGGCCAGCTGCAGACCGGAGCCCTCCAGCAGGTTGACGGTGAACGAGCCGGTGTGGTCGACGGCCCTGCGCATCCGGCCCAGTCGACCGACGCAGGCCAGCAGCGTCGGCGGGTCGAGGCCGACGCTGCACAACGCCGAGCACGTCATGCCGATCGGCCGGCCCTCCTCGTCCAGCGTTGCGAGCACCGCCACGCCGCTGGGAAAGCCCCGCATGAACTCCTTGAACTCCGGGACCGACGCCCTTGGCGGATCGGGTACGTGCCCTGCCGGATGGTCGCCCGCGGCCGTGACCGTGGGATGCGTTGTGGTTTCGTAGTCCGACGTTACTGACATCGTTGCCGTGCTTCCGTGAGTTCCCGATATACGGCATACCCCGGGTCGGGCCACACCGGCCCGCGCTCAGCCGGTTGCGGCCTCATGCAGCGAGGCGACGTATTCGTAGTGGCTGGGCAGCGTGCGGACGAGTTCGGCGGACCGAGCGGCGATGTCGGCGAACTCTCGCTCCGCTCGGGCCGGATCCACCAGCTGCAACGCCGGCCGCGGCGCGGTTTGCAAACCGCCCAACCCGAGGAGCATCGCGGTGTAGGAATACGGCTCGAAGCCGTGGTAGTGCGACCACACGTTCTCGGTGTCGGGAAGGCGGACCCGCCAGGCCTCGAGGCGCTCGGCGAGGCCGGGCGGCACCGTCCGCTGGCGGGCGTCCTTCCAGTACCTGTTGTCCTCCCGGGCCGCCGTGTAGTAATGCAGGAACAGAAACTCGCGGACGCCGTCGAGGCACCGGGCCAGGAGTGTGTTGTAGCTGGCGGCCAGGTCTTCCGCGTGGCCAAACGCCGGGAAATGCTTGACGAGCTGCTCGATCCCGTACTGAATGAAAAAGATTCCGGTTGACTCCAGCGGCTCGACAAAACCGCCGGACAGCCCGATCGCGACGCAATTCTGCACCCAGAAGCGGCGGCTGCGGCCGACCCGCATCTTGATGTGGTTGGCCTCCAGGTCCGCTGCGGCCGGGCCGGCGTATTCCCGAAGGGTCCGCTCGGCGTCTTCCGGCGAGCAGTAGTCGGCCGAGTACACGTAGCCCATTCCGTTGCGATGGAAGAGCGGGATGGTCCATATCCAGCCGGCGTCCATCGCGGTGGCCCGGGTGTACGGCGGAATACCGTCCCGCTGCTGGTCCGCCGGGACGCGGAGCGCGACGGCCCGGTCGTTGGGCAGGTAGTCCTGATATGACTCGAATGGCTCCCCAAGAGCTTGATTGATCAGCAGCCCGCGGAATCCGGAGCAGTCGATGTAAAGATCGCCTCGTAGTTCCCCGTGATTCTTCGTGACCAGGTGGTCGATCGAACCCCGCGCGCTCAGATTGACGTTCTGCACGTCGTCGAGAACGTGCTGGACACCGAGGCGCACCGCCCGATCCCGGAGAAACGCGGCCAGCAGTGCGGCGTCGAAATGGTATGCGTATGGGAACTGAGCGGTCTGTTCCGACAACGTGGTGCGACCGGTAACCTGCTGGTCAGAGGCGGTCGGACCGTCATCGAACAGGCGTCCGTCCAGGTAGCGGGGCGCCAGGAGCGCATCGCCCAACGCGGCCATGAGGAAGATGTCACGGTCGGCACGGTCGCCTTCGCCATGGGCGAGCCACCACTCGGAAATCGGGAATCCGTCGACGGAACGGAGCCGCTCGAATGGATGGTAGAAATAGTGCCCCGGCCGGCGCCAGTTCTCGAATCGAATGGCCAGCTTGTAGGTCGCGCCGCACGCGGGCATCCAGTCGGACTCGGCCAAACCCAGGTATTCGAAGAAGTGGCGAATGGTGCTGAATGTGGCTTCTCCGACACCGATCGTAGGCACCCGATCCGACTCGATGACGGTTATCTCTATCCGTTCCCCGAAGGTGGCTTGCAGATAGCTGGCGGTCATCCAGCCCGCCGTACCACCGCCGACAACAACGACCTTACGCACCACGTTGGATCCCCTCCTGCGCAGCACTGAACATTGATTTATGCAGGAAAAAGCCGACGTCGCGAAAACCCCCTGCGACGACTTCAAATGATAAGCTCAATAGACCATCAGGTCGACAAGCGATTACACCCCCAGTTACACACGGCAGCGTTCACAACGCTCTTCTGTGCTCTCGATCACGCTACACCGGGCCGATCTGTCATGTCAACAGAATCTTGATCATCGGCTAACAAAGGCACCAATTTGGACAGTAGGGACGTGACGTCCGTGGTCAAGATATGCCCGCCTGACGGTGGACAATCGTGCCAATCGGTCAGCCTTCGCCGCGTGTCAAGTTTTTGTCAAGTTGATGCTGCCCGGCTACGCTCGGCGCGGTGATGTGGTATGGACATCGTGGAGAACCGGACCCCGCGTGATCACCTTCAGGTCGGTTCAATTGTGCCTTTGCGTCCCGAACGACCGGTTCAACTGACACCGGGGATGGCCGCTTTGCCATTCTGGTCGGCTTGATGAGCGCGGCCACGGAACCCCCATGGGCGGCCCCCGCAGCGGACACCGGGTACCAGCAGGGCCGACCGTGACGTGGCCCGCATCCTCGTCGAACCGCTCGGTCGTGGATCATGCCCTGCTACCCTCGCCGCGTGGACCCTGTCGGGTTAGACGCGCAGAGCGTCGACTTTGTTGGCACCGCACAGCTTCTCCTGACGGGCCCGTTCTACCCCGGGGCGGATCCGCTGGACGAGCGGCCGGTGTGCTCGGTACCGGCCGATGGGATACTCGACCCAGAAGGCCGGATCGTTCCGGTGGACCGGCCGATGGACCAGTTCCTGCGGGGGTCGCTGACCTTCGGCAATCCACCCTTCGAGTTGTTGACGCATTTCGCCGGGTCCGAACAGTTCAATACCGAGCTGACCGAGATTGTCGCGCAGGCGGTCGATCTGCCGGTGCGGCTCAAGGTCACCGGCATGCTCTTCCCCGACGGTTACGGATCGGTGGCCGTGCGGATGGCGGTGGCCGACGGCTGGGGTGACGACCGCCGCCGGCGACTCATCGACGGTTTCGGACCGAAAGGCCGAGACCCGGTTTCCGGGAAGATCCGCGATGTCCTGCTGCCAGCCCTGGTCGAGGTTTCCGACCATTGCAGCCCCGGGGCGGACTGCGAAACCCTGTTGCCGTACTTCAACCTCACGTATGTGGGGGAAACGTCGCACAGTCATCCCGGTCGCGGCACGCTTTCCGATGAACTTCGCCAGCTCGTTTATCCGCGCTCACCCGCGCCGATAACGTCGGACTCGCCGTGGGTCGACGAGTTCTTCTATGCCGGGTACGCCTTCTCACTGCTGGCCGCCGCGGATCCGCGGCACACCCTCGACCAACTCGAGCACCTGCTGTTGCATCTGGACGTCCTCTACGCCCGGATGGACCGCAGCGCCTCGGCCGCCGACCGGCTGATCCGGGCGTCCCTCACCGACGAGAACCTGGCCTGGCTCATCCGCCTCGAGTCCCGCCTGCGCGCCGACTACCAGGCACTCGTCCGCCCGACGTTCAGCTACGACCACCACGTGCTCAAGCTCCGGGACGGCCTCCTGTACGCCTGGGAGACCGACAAGACCCGGGAGCGCACCGAGACCCTGCTGCAGATGGCCAGGGAGGCGGTCGAACGCAGGCTGGCCGAGGACCAGGCGCGGCGGGTGGCCAGGGTGAACCTGGTCGTCACGATCCTGGTCATCGTGAACGTCGTCGCCTCCCTCGAGTCGGCGATCAACTTGTGGACGAAATGGTTCTGATCACCGTAGCCTCGGATCGTGGATGTTCTGATTTGCGTCGCGGACGGGGTGATCTACGACGGCCTCGACTACGCCGACCGAATCGCCGAGCGACTGTCGGAGGCCGGTCTCACCTCCGCACGCCGCAATCTGACGAGCTTGCCGGCCGAATCTCCTCGCCCGGACCTGGCCTACGTATTCACCGGCGGCCAGACCTCGGTCCATTCCGACGCGGAATGGATGCGTTCGGCCATCGACCTGACCCGATGCCTGGTGACAAATCCGGAAAGCGCGGAATACGCGGTCATCGGAATCTGCCTCGGCGCCCAGCTCATCGCCGAGGCATTGCGCCCGGATTCGATCGCCTCGTCCAGCGCGATCGAGGTGGGGCTCACTCCGGTCGCCCAGCCGCACGACCGGCAAGCCGAACTGGTCGTGCCGTCGTTTCACTACCAGTCGATCTCACCGGAGATCAGCTCGGTGCCCGGCGTACGAGTCGAATGGCGAAACGAGCACACCGCGGTCCAGGCGTTCAGCTACGGCGACCGGGTCTTCGGCTGCCAGTTCCATCCCGAGCTGACCCCGGCGGACGTGCACAAGCTCATTGACTTCCACGCCGACGTGATCACCCGGTGGCAGGGCGACGTCGCCGCCGCACACCGGTCCGTCGATCGCCACACCCCCGCGCTTGCCGGCGACCTCTTCGACCGCCTCGTCGTCGACCGGATCCGTCCCCGCGGGTAGGAACTCCGACCTCAGCCGGCCCGCACTCGTTACGGAGTCAGCGGGAGCCGGTGAGTGTCCGCATGAGGGCGGCGAGGGCCTGGTCGAGTTGGCCGGCCAGCGCGGTGCCCGTGGTGGCGACCAGTTGGGCGTCCAGGGTGGCGGCGAAGGCGGCGCTGGTGGCCAGGACCCGGGCGCCGTCGGCGGTGACGGTGAGGATGTGGCGACGGCGGTTGACCGGGTCCCGCCGGCGTTGCAGCAGTTCGCGCTGCTCAAGGCGATCGACCAGGCGGACGACCATGCCCGGGGTGACCTGCATGAGGGTGGCGACGTCGTCCTGCGTGCGGGCCAGCGCCCGGTCGACCACGTTGAGCACGCCGAGGTGCTTCGGCGTCAGCCCGGCCTCCTTGAGATGCAGCGCGAACTCCCGCTGCATGGTCCCGCCGAGCACGGTCAGCCGGAAGGCTAACGACTCGGCCAGTGGCCCCTCCGCGTCCGTTGTCGCTTCCATGGCAGTACTGTACCATCAATCAATAGTTGACTCTGTATACAGTGCTGGAGTGGGATAATGACCGTTCTCCTCATCCTGAACACACTGGCCGCGCTGCTCAGCGTGGGGTTCGCGGCGTTCGCCGCGGTCCGACCGGCGGCCATGGGCGGGTCCGAATCGATCACCGCCGCGGAGCGGTTCTTCGCCTACATGTACGCCGCGCGTGCAGTACCGTTCGGCGTCGTCGCCGCGGTCCTGCCCTGGTTCGAGCGCGGGGTCGGGGTTGCCTGGTTCCTCTTCGTCGCGGCCGCGATCCAGCTGATCGATGTCGGCATCGGGATCTGGCGCAAGGAAGGCGGACTGATCGGCGGCGGAGCGGTGTTGGCCGCGATCCACGTGATCGCCGGGATCGCCGTTCTGTAGCGCACCGCAGGAATCACAAGGGAAAGCTCCCGGATGAAGCCGATCTACGCGATCTCCATCGTGCTGTCGTTGCTCCTCTCCGGACTGTATGCCGGGTTGTGCGTCGGCATCGCGCTCAACCCGGGCCTCACCACCATGAGTCCGAATGCCTATGTGTCGTACTGGCATGCGGTGAACCGAGACTACGGACGGTTCATGCCCCCGTTGTTCGTCGGGGGAATCCTGACGTCAACCGTGGTCGCGGCGCTCAGCTTCAAGAAGGACACGATCGTGCTCGTCGCCAGCATCGCCGCCGCGGCCACGATGCTGGCCGGCATCGTGCTCACGATCGCGACCCTCGTGCCGCTGAACGTGCTGGCGGACAGTTGGGCCGGTTCGATACCGGACTCCTGGTCCTCGCTCCGGGACGAGTGGCGCCACTATCACCTGATCAGAACGGTCATCGCCGCCGCGGGATTCATCGCGGCCGCCATCGTGCCGGCCGCTCAACTACGGTAGCCGGAGTTCCATGGCCGGCGGCCCGCCGCGATTGCGCCGGAAGTCGGTGGGGCGTTGACCGGATTCCCGGAGAAACGCGTTGTTGAAGCCGCGGGCGGTACCGAATCCGCACATCCGGGAAACCTGTTCGATGGTCAGGTCGTCCCGGCTGTCGTCGCTCAGGACTTCCCGGGCTCGCGCGATGCGCATCTGACGAAGCACCGTCATCGGCGGCGTTGCGTCGAAGAGCTGGAACAGGCTGCGGCGCGAGATGTTCAGGGCCGCGGCCACGTCCTCGGCACTGAGGTCCGGGCGCGACAGGTTCTCCCGCATCACGGCAAGCGCCTGCTCCCGGCGCGCGGGACCGGTCTCCGCCAGCATGACGTCGTCGTCGAGTCCAGTTCGGACCAGAAGCTCGACCAGGCTGACCAGAAACGATCCGGCGGCCGCGATCGCGGGGCGCGGCAGGTGCAGAATCCTGGTCGCGGACCGGACGAACAGGTCCACCATCTCGCGATCGACCAGCAGCGGCGCGAACATGGCACGCCGCAGCAGCGCACGGTCCAGGGTCAGCCGCGTCGAGTCGATGTCCACGATCAGCTGCCGGTCCGGTTTTCGCCAGACGACGCGCCGCGGCTCGTCGTGAAACTGGAGGTAGAGCGAGCCGGAGTCGATGTCGTGTGTCCAGCCTCGCGCGTCGATCTGCGCCGGGTTGCAGCCCGAGAGAATGAGCTGCACACGACTGCTGTCGATGCCATCGGCCCGCTGGCGGTCGATCAGGAACGACCCGGCATCCATCCTGCCGGCCACCACACCGGCGTCGCCGACCCAGTGTCCGCTGTAGTCGGCCCGGAAAGTCGGCTCGGCAAGGACCTGGGGCATCCCGCTCTTGCCGTAGCGGGTGCTGTCGGTCAGTTCATTCCAGTATTCAAGGCGTTCGGCCGATTTCACGTTCCAGTTTTGTATCCTGACGCGTGCCGGGCGCTCTGCCGACACCTCTCCCCCGGGCGTTCTTTCGCGCACGAGTACCTCCCCCGTACCGGCGTCGCTGTGCTCCATCAAACCAGGCCATGGTAACAAAAAGGACACAGCCGGCGTGGAAAGATATTCGTATTCTTCTGCGACACCCGTCTTGCACAAATGATGGGCCCGTTGCAGTAAGTGTCTGCAATGGAGCATGGGTGAACAGGAGTGCAGGATTCACGAACTCCCGTGCAAGTCGATTGCCGCCGCCGGATACGCCGTCATAACGTCGTCGACAACATTGGCCGGCCGCCACTGCGGCATGCCGCACGAGCGGCGAACGACTGGATCACTGGTGTTATATGACGACCCTGAATATCGCCCGGCCGCCCGTTCGGGCAGAGGTAGGGCTCCACAATGAACTGTCCCAGTTCTACGCGGACCACATGGCCGCGCTCGACCGGGGCGATACCGCCGGGTTCGCCCGCGGCTTCGTTCCGGAGGCGACCTTCGCGGCGAGCGGGTTCGACCGGCTGGTGTTCGGGCGGGAGCAGATCGAGGCGGCGGCCGCGGCCGGCGTCGAGCAGCGGGCCCGGGACGGCATCACCCACCGGCACCTGATGTCGATGCTGCGGGTCGTGCCGCGCACCGCCTGGCTGGTACGGGCGACCAGCTACGTCCTAGTCATCGAAACCGGCACGACAGGCACGTCCGGGATCTACGCCAGCACCCTCTGCGAGGACATCCTGGTGCGGCGCGACGACCGCTGGCAGATCCGGGCCCGCAAGGTCACCCGCGACGACAAGCCGTGGCGGACCTGATGAGTGCGGACGACCGGTCCGCGGTCGAGCAGTTCTACGCCGAACAGATACACGCTCTCGACCGTGGCGATCTGACTACCTACGGCGAGACGTTCGGCACGGACGCCGAGTTCGTGATCGACGGTCGCACGACGCTGCGGGGGCGCGCCGAGATCGTCGAGCACAGCAGGGTCCGCCGGGAGATCAGGTCCGCGCGGGGTGCGGTCCAGCGGCATTACCTGGCGAACTGTGCGATCACGCCGACCGAGAACGGCGTTCGGGTACGGGGCACGGTGCTCACGGTGGAATCCGTCGCAGGCAACGGGGCGCGCGTCACCGGGGTGATCGACTGTACGGATTGGCTCCGTACCGGCGGGACAGCGGGATACCGGGTCGTTTCGCGGACCGCGAAGCTGAGCTGAACCATTTGTTGTCGGCGGGATACATGAGGTGGGCATGACAAGGAATCGCAGGGTCGTCGTCTCCGGAATAGGGGTGGTGGCGCCGGGAACACCAGGGCGGAAGAACTTCTGGAACATGATTTCCGACGGGCGCACCGCGACCCGGATCATGACGTTGACCGACCCGACGCCATTCCGGTCCCAGGTGGCGGCTGAGGTCGATTTCGATCCGGAGCTGTGCGGCCTGACCTCCACCGAGGTGTCCCGGATGGACCGGGTCGGGCAGTTCGCGCTCGTCGCCATGCGGGAAGCCATCGAGGACAGCGGTATCGAGCTGAGCCGGTTCGATCCGGGGCGAACCGGCCTTGTGGTCGGGACCGCGGTCGGATCGACCCCGGCACTGGAAGCCGAGTACGTGCGGATGAGCGGGCACGGCAGCACCTGGGAGGTGGACGAGTCGAAGGCCGGTGCGAACTACTACAGCTACTACATTCCCAGCTCCATCGCCGCCGAGCTGGCCATCGAGGCCGGTGCCGAGGGTCCGGTCTCGGTGGTGTCGAGCGGATGCACCTCCGGGCTCGACGCCGTGGCGCACGCCGTGGATCTCGTGCGCGAAGGTTCGGTCGACCGGGCCGTGTGCGGGGCGTCCGACGCGCCGATCTCGCCCATCACGATCGCCTGCTTCGATGCGATCAAGGCGACGACCCCGCGGCTCGACGAGCCGGAACGTGCCTTGCGGCCGTTCGACAACGGCCGCGACGGGTTCGTGCTCGGTGAGGGCGCGGCGATGTTCGTCATCGAGGAGTTCGAGTCGGCCCGGCTACGCGGCGCGCCGATCTACGGCGAGATCTCGGGCTTCGCGAGCCGGTGCAACGCCTACCACATGACCGGCTTGCGTCCGGACGGCGCGGAGATGGCGACGGCGATCACGGCGGCCATGGACCAGGCGAGGATCATCCCCGCCGACATCGGATACGTCAACGCGCACGGCTCGGGCACCAGGCAGAACGACCGGCACGAGACCGCCGCCTTCAAGCGCGCGCTCGGCGAGCACGCCTACCGCGCACCGGTCAGTTCGATCAAGTCGATGATCGGCCATTCGCTCGGCGCGATCGGCTCGATCGAGATCGCGGCCTGCCTGCTGGCGATCAAGCACGAACTGCTGCCGCCGACCGCCAACTGGGCCGAGCGCGATCCCGAATGCGACCTGGACTACATCCCGGTTCAGGCGCGGGAAGCGGCACCGGATCACGTGCTCAGCGTGGGCAGCGGGTTCGGCGGCTTCCAGAGTGCGATGATCATCTCGAAGTGGGGTGCGGCGCGATGAGACCGCACATCACCGGCATCGGCATCGTCTCCCCGTTCGGTATCGGCGTCGAGCCGTACTGGACCGCACTGCTCGAGTCGGCCAGCGGGATCGGACCGATCACCCGGTTCGACGGCAGCAGGTATGCGACCGGAATCGCGGGAGAGTACGCCGATTTCGATCCGAGAGCCCATTTGCCGGCACGGTTGTTGCCGCAGACCGACCGGATCACCCAGTTCGCGCTGATCGCCGCCGGTGCGGCGCTCGGGGACGCCGCGATCCCGGACGGTGCGTACCCCGAGTACGCCTCGGCGGTGGTGACCGCGAACAACAGCGGCGGGTTCGAGTTCGCGCAGAAGGAGATGCAGGCGCTGTGGTCCAAGGGCCCGGCCCACGTCAGCGCGTACCAGTCGTTCGCCTGGTTCTACGCGGTCAACACCGGACAGGTCTCCATCCGGCACGGCCTCAAGGGAGCCGCTCGCGCGCTGGTCACGGATGACACCGGTGGCATGGAGGCGGTCGGGCAGGCACGCCGGCAACTGCGGCACGACTGCGAACTCGTGCTCGCCGGTGCGGTCGACACCAACCTCTGCCCGTGGGGCTGGTCGGCGTACACCAGCGCCAGGCTGATGACGACCGAGCGCGATCCGAGCACGGCGTACCGGCCGTTCGCGCCCGATGCCGACGGGTTCGTGTCCGGCGAGGGCGGGGCCATCATGACCGTGGAACGCCCGGACGGCGCCGGTGCGCGCACCCGGTACGCCGAGATCGCGGGTTTCGCGTCCACCTTCGACGGCGCGGCGCACGACGGCCGCGGCCTTGAGCGCGCGATCCGGGCCGCATTGCGGGACGCCGAAGTGGACACCGGGGAGGTCGACACCGTGTTCGCCGACGGGTTCGGCACGCGCGACATGGACGACCGCGAAGCGCGGGCGATCACCGCCGTGTTCGGCCCGCGAGGTGTTCCGGTGACCGTGCCGAAAACCGGCATCGGCCGGCTCGGCTGCGCGGGCAGCGCACTCGATGTCGCGACGGCCTGCCTGGCAATCGCCAAGCAGGTCGTCCCGCCCACGCCGAGGTACGAGCTCTCCCCCGCGGCGAGCGCGCTGCGCATCGTCGACCGCCCGTTCGCGGGCCGGGTCGACACGGTTCTGGTGCTCGCCAGGGGACGGGGCGGTTTCAATTCGGCGATGGTGCTGACGAAGCCGCGGATCTGAACCAGTTCAAACAGCAGGAGGCTACAGTGAATATCGACATCCTGATCGCGGCACTTCGCCAGGTGGCGGGGGACGACGATGCCATCGACCTCGCGGCAGCCGTCGACTCGGACACCTCTTTCGGTGACATCGGCTTCGACTCCATCGCATTGCTCGAGGTGCTGAACCTCCTCAAACGCGAGCACGGGGTCCGGCTCGACGACGACGTTCTCGAATACGCGCGGACTCCGGCGACCCTGCTGGACGCCATCCAGAAGGGGCGCCAGGATGCGGCCTGACCACACCACCGACAATCGCGTCGCGCTGATCTCCGGCGGGACGAGCGGGATCGGCCTCGCGATCGCCAAGCGGCTCGGCGCCGCCGGCTACCGGGTGTTCGTCGGTGCCCGGGACGCGCTGCGGGTCAAGGAAACCGTCGCGGAGCTCGGCGAGCTCGGCATCGTGGCCGGCGGTCGGGCATGCGACGTGCGCAACGAGGAGGAGATCGCGTCCCTCGTGACGGCGAGCGTGGCGGAGTTCGGACCGGTCACGACGCTGGTGAACAACGCGGGCATCCCCGGCGGCGGTGTCACCAGCGGCCTGTCGACCGAACTCTGGGACAACGTCGTCAACACCAACCTGCGCAGCGTGTTCCTGATGTCCCGGTACGCACTGACGGCCGGGGAGATGACGAAGCACAAGGCCGCCCAGATCATCAACATCGCTTCGACGGGCGGCAAACAAGGCGTCGTCCTCGGTGCCCCGTACAGCGCCTCGAAACACGGTGTCGTGGGTTTCACCAAGGCGCTCGGCCTTGAGCTGGCCGGCTCGGGTATCACCGTGAACGCGGTCTGCCCCGGGTACGTCGAAACCCCGATGGCGCAACATGTCCGGGAGAACTACGCGAGAATCTGGGGTGTGTCCACGGAGGACGTCCTGGCGAAGTTCGAGGCGAAGATTCCCCTCGGCCGGTACAGCACACCCGAAGAGGTGGCGGGCTTTGTCGAATATCTCACCACGCCGCTGGCCGCCTCCATCACCGCGCAGGCGATCAACGTCTGTGGCGGGCTGGGCAACTACTGACGTGAGGGCACCGGAATGGACACCACGCACGACATCACGATCAACGCCGAACACCACGAGGTCTTCGCCCTGCTCGCCCGCGCGGAGCGTTGGCCGGAACTGTTCGAGCCGACCATCCAGGTGACGCACGTCGATCGCCGCGAGACCACGGAGACCTTCCGAATCTGGGCGCGCGCGGGCGATCAGGTGAAAACGTGGATCTCGGTGCGCGAGCTGGATCCCGGGGCGAGCCGGATCACCTTCCGGCAAACGGTGCCGGCGCCGCCGATCGCGTCGATGAGCGGCACCTGGATCGTCGAACGGGTCGGCCCCGGGCAGACGACCCTGCGGCTGCTGCACACCTTCTCGGCGGTCGGCGACGACCCGGAGGCACTCGCGTGGATCGAGAGGGTCACCGACGAGAACAGCCGGACGGAACTGGCCAACATCAAGGCCGTCGCGGAGCGCGAGAAGGGCGAGGTCCGGATCTTCACCGACTCGGTCCGGATCGCCGCGGCGGCAGACGCGGTGCACGCGTTCCTCTGGCAGGCCGAGCACTGGACCGATCGGCTGCCGCATGTCGGTGCCGTGCGGCTGGACAACTTCGGCACGACCGACATCCAGTCGCTGCGGATGACGACCCTGTCCAGCGTCGGTGTGCACGAGACGATGTCCATCCGGATCACCGACGGAACCACCCGGATCGGCTACAAGCAACTGGACCTGCCCCCGCTGCTCGACCTGCACCTGGGCAGCTGGACCGTCCGGGCCGGGCAGGGCGAGACCCTGCTCACCTCCGAGCACGTCATCCGGCTGCGTCCGGAGGTCGCCGGGGAGAACCTCGACAAGGCGCGCAACGCACTCAGCGCGAACAGCATGGCCACGATGCTGATCGCGAAGTCGCTGCTCGAGGGGGCCTGACCATGGCACGCGTGCTGGACGTGGCGGCCGGGCTGCCGGCCACCCCGGCGCTGGTGCCGGTTGCCCCAGGGGTATTCGCCTATCTCCAGGAGCACGCCGGTTGGTGCGTCAACAACAGCGGTGCCGTCGTGCGGGCGGACGGCACCATGGTGATCGACACGTGCGCCACCCAGGCGCGGACCGAGGCGCAGCTGGCCGCGGTCCGAGCCCTCGCCGCACCGCCGATCGACTACCTGATCAATACGCACTTCCACGGTGATCACGTCTTCGGTGGTTGCTTCTTCCCCGCGGACACCCGGGTTGTCGCACACGCGGAGACCGCGAGGGAGCTGGCGCAGAGCGGCCTCGGCCTGACCGGCCTGTGGCCGGACGTCGGATGGGGACAGGTGTCGGTGCGGCTGCCCGACATCACCTACGACACCCGGCTCGTCCTGGACGACGGTTACCGCAGCGTCGAGCTGATCCACGTCGGGCCGGCGCACACCCGCGGTGACACCGTCGTATGGCTGCCGGAGGAACGCGTGCTGTTCGCCGGTGACGTGATCATGTCGGGCCGCACGCCGTTTCTGCTGATGGGGTCGCTGTCCGGGATGCACGCCGCGGTCGGGTTGCTGCGGGAACTGCGACCCGGGGTGGTCGTACCCGGGCACGGACCGCTCGGTGGTCCCGGGCTACTGGACGCCACGGCCCGATACCTGGACTGGCTCGACGGGATCGCGACGGCGGGGTACCGGGCCGGCCTGACACCCAGTTCGGTTGCGGCGCAAGCGAATTCGGGCGAGTTCGCCCGGTGGGGCGACCCGGAACGGCTGGTCGCGAACCTGCACCGCGCCTACGCGGAGCTCGACGGCGCGGTGCCGGGTGCACCGCTGGACGTGGTGTCGGTGTTCGCGGAAATGGTGGCACTCAACGGCGGACTGCCGGAGTGCCTCGCCTGACAAGACCTCGCGAGGAGGCCCGTCATGAACGACACGATGCGGTGGCCCGCCACCGGGTGCTCGTGGGTGGTGGCGCAGCCGCTGCCCGATCGGCACCCGGTCACGGTGGACACGCTGCTGACCGAGGCCGTCCGCGGCGGTGCCGACCGGCCTGCGGTGCAGGGCGGTACCGCGACCATGACCTTCCGGGCCTGGGACGACGTGGCCTCGTCGGTGGCCAGGGCGCTGCGCACCGCCGCCCCCGGCCGCGGCGTGGTCGGTCTGCTGGCCGACCTCTCCCCCGTGTTCCCGGCGTACTACTACGGGGTGATCCGCAGCGGCAACGTCGTCGCACCGATCAACCCGCTGCTGCCCGCCCCTGCTGTGGCGCACGTCCTCCGGCTGGCGATGCCCTCGGCCGTGCTGGTCACCCACGAGGGGCTGGATGCCTTGCGCGCCAAGCTGAGCCGGCAGGGGCTGGCCGACCTGATCCAGGACGAGCTCCCCATCGACCACGGCGCCTTGCTCCGGCTGCGGACCGGTGCGCGGCCCGAACTGCCGGACGACACCGCCGCGCTGATGTTCACCAGCGGATCCACCGGCCGGGCCAAGGCCGTCGCCTACAGCCACCGCAACGTCCTGGCCAACGCCGAGCAACTCATGGCGGCCCACGACATCACCGCGGCCGGCGCGCTCGCGCACAGCAGGCCGATCTTCTATCCGATGCACATGAATGCCTCGGTGCTGGCCGGAGCCCGGCAGGTCCTGGCCGGGCAGGCCCGGGTACTCGACTCGGTGCTGGCCGCCGAGGCGACGGCGGCGACCCACCTGTACTCCCTGCCGGTTCGGCTTGAGCAGTTGGCGGCCGACCCGGCATTCGGCTCGGTCCGGGTCCGGCACCTCCGCATGATCGGCTCGGGGAGTACCGCGCTGTCGGCGAAGGCGGCCGTCCGGATCGGCTCGACGCTGGACATTCCCTGCTGGCAGGGCTACGGGCTGTCCGAGACGACCTCGCTGGTCAGCACGGAACGCACCGGGTACCAACGAATCGGCTCGGTCGGTGCCCCGGTGCGGGGCGTCGCGGTCCGGATCGCCGGACTGGACGATGCGGCCGCGGAGCCGGTGCCGGTGGGAACCGCCGGACAGGTCTGGGTCGCGGGTCCGAACATCATGCAGGGCTACCTGGACGGTTCCGGGGTGGCTGCGCCGGCGCCCGACTGGTTCCCGACCGGTGACTACGGCACGGTGTCGGCCGACGGTCTGCTGACCGTGATCGACCGCGTCGGCGATCTGGTCCGCAGCGGCGATGAGGTGGTGTCGCCGTCGTCGGTCCGCCGGGGACTGGAAGCTCATCCGGAGGTGGCGGAGTGTGCGGTGGTCGGCGTGCCCGCTGCCGACGGAACCCCGGTCCGGCTCGCCGGGTTCGTCCGGACCACCACGGGGTCCGCCGCCACGCCCGATCTGCCCACGACCGACCTGGATTCCCTGACGGTGCTCGAGTCCCTGCCCCGTCTGCCCAACGGCAAGGTCGACCAGGCGGCGCTCGTCGCACTGGCACAGCACAAGCGGCCGCCCGCCTGACGGCGCGGCGACCAGGAAAAGGAGTGTGATCGTGCAGGACGCGGTCGGGAAAGTCGTCGAGCTGAAGCGGGAACTGCTCGACGACGATGACGAGGCGGGGCGACGGCAACGAGAGAAAGGCAAACTGACCGCCCGGGAGCGAATCGCGCTGTTGCTCGACCCGGGATCGTTCCAGGAGATCGATGGCCTGCGCCGCTCCCGGCACTCCGGTCTCGGTTTGGCCGATCGCCGCCCGCTCACCGACGGCGTGGTGACCGGCTGGGGCACCGTGTTCGGCCGGACGGTTTTCGTCTACGCCCAGGATTTCCGCCTACTGGGGGGCGCGGTCGGGGAAGCACACGCCGAGAAGATCCACAAGATCATGGACCTGGCCGTCGAATCCGGCGCCCCACTGGTGGCGCTGAACGACAGCGCCGGGGCTCGCATCCAGGAAGGGGTCACGGCGCTCGCCGGATTCGGCGGAATCTTTCGGCGCAACGCCAAGGCGTCCGGGGTCATCCCGCAGCTCAGCGTCATGCTGGGTCCGTGTGCCGGCGGCGCCGCGTACAGCCCGGCGCTGACCGATTTCGTCTTCATGGTCCGGGGCATTTCGCAGATGTTCCTGACCGGTCCCGATGTGGTGGCCGCGGTCACCGGCGAGCGCGTCACCATGAACGAACTCGGCGGGGCGGACGTGCACAACCGGCTGTCCGGCGTCGCGCATTTCGCCTACGACGACGAGCAGTCCTGCCTGGAGGACGTCCGGTTGCTGCTGTCGATGCTGCCGGCGAACAACCGGGAGCAACCGCCCGCCCGGCCGGCGACCGATCCGGCCGACCGCCGCTGCACGGGGCTCTACCAACTGGTGCCGACGGACGGCAACCGGCCGTACGACATGCGGGCGGTCATCGAGGAGATCGTCGACGACGAGTTCGTCTTCGAGGTACAGGAGGGCTGGGCGACCAACGTCATCTGCGCGTTCGCCCGGCTGGGCGGCCAGGTCGTGGGTATCGTCGCCAACCAGCCGTCCGTACTCGCCGGCGCCTTGGACATCGCCGCGTCGGAGAAGGCGGCACGATTCGTGCAAGCCTGTGACTGTTTCAACATCCCCCTTGTCACGTTCGTCGACGTACCCGGATTCCTGCCGGGCGTGCGACAGGAGCACGACGGCATCATCCGGAACGGCGCGAAGCTGCTGTCCGCGTACTGCAACGCCACGGTGCCACGGATATCGGTGATCGTCCGAAAGGCGTACGGGGGCGCGTACATCGTCATGGACTCCCGGTCGATCGGTGCGGACCTCGTCTTCGCATGGCCGGCCAACGAGATCGCCGTCATGGGACCGGAAGCGGCCGTCGACATCATCTTCCGGCGGGACATCGCCGCCGCGAACGGTGATCACGAGCTGGTCCGGAAACAGAAGATCGAGCTGTATCGCGCCGAACTCATGCACTTCTCGTATGCCGCCGAGCGCGGGCTGGTCAACGACGTGATCGATCCGGCCGATACCCGGCCGGTGCTCATCCGCAGCCTGGAAATGCTGCGTTCCAAACATGGCGACCTGCCACTGCGGAAACACGGAAACGCACCGTTGTAGGAGGGGGGCGGTCATGGCCGAGGATCCGGTGCTCGCGATCGAGTCCGGCACGCTCGACGACATCGAGCTGGGTGCCCTGTTGACGGTGCTGTGCTTCGTCGCCCGGCAACAACCCGATGCCCGGCCCCTGGCCACCACCCGGTGGCTGTACCCGGAGCGGGCCGCGGTGTTCGTTCCGCCGCACAGCTGGCGCAGTGCCGGGTAGCGGACCGACCCGACGAGAGGGGAACTCCCAGGTGCACAAGGTTCTCATCGCCAACCGGGGCGAGATCGCGGTACGGGTGATCAGGGCGGCGCGAGACGCCGGGATCGCCAGCGTCGCGGTGTACGCCGAGCCGGACACGGACGCCCCGTTCGTCTCGCTCGCCGACGAGGCATTCGCGTTGGGTGGCCGGACCGCGGCGGAGTCCTACCTGGTGATCGGCAAGATCCTGGAGGTCGCGCTGCGGTGCGACGCGGACGCGATCCATCCCGGATACGGCTTCCTGTCGGAGAACGCGGACTTCGCCGAGGCCGTCATCGATGCCGGCCTGATCTGGATCGGGCCGAGCCCGCAGGCGATCCGGGCGCTTGGGGACAAGGTGACCGCGCGGCGGATCGCCGCGCGGGTGGGTGCCCCGCTGGTGCCGGGTACCGAGCAACCGGTGAGTGGCGCCCGGGACGTCGTCGAGTTCGCCGAGCGGTACGGTCTGCCGGTCGCCATCAAGGCCGCCTTCGGCGGTGGCGGACGCGGCATGAAGGTCGCCGGTTCCCTCGAGGAGATCCCGGAGCTGTTCGAGTCCGCGACGCGCGAGGCGACCGCAGCCTTCGGCCGTGCCGAGTGCTTCGTCGAGCGGTACCTGGACCGGGCGCGGCATGTCGAGGCCCAGGTGCTGGCCGACCAGCACGGCAACGTCGTCGTGCTCGGCACCCGCGACTGCTCACTACAACGCCGGTACCAGAAACTCCTCGAGGAGGCCCCGGCGCCATTCCTGACCGGAGACCAGCGTCGACACATCCACGAATCGGCCAAAGCCATCTGCCGGGCGGCCGGGTATTCCGGAGCGGGCACGGTGGAATACCTGGTGCAGGGCGCGACCGTGTCGTTCCTGGAAGTGAACACCCGGCTTCAGGTCGAGCATCCGGTCACCGAGGAGACCACCGGCATCGACCTGGTCCGGGAACAGTTCCGCATCGCCGAAGGGCACCCGCTGGAGTGCAGCGAGGACCCGGAACCGCGCGGGCACGCGTTCGAGTTCCGAATCAACGGGGAGGATGCCGGCCGGATGTTCCTGCCGACGCCCGGTCAGATCACTCGCTACCGCGAGCCGGCCGGGCCCGGTGTCCGGGTGGACTCGGGCGTGGTGGCGGGCAGCGTCATCGGTGGACAGTTCGACTCGATGCTGGCCAAGCTGATCGTGTGGGGTCCCACTCGCGCGCAGGCCCTGCGGCGGGCCCACCGCGCGTTGCGGGAGTACGACATCGAGGGGATCGCCACCCTGCTGCCGTTCCACCGGCACATCGTGAGTCATCCGGCGTTCGCCGGGGACGGATCGCTCGAGGTGCACACCAGGTGGATCGAAACCGAGTGGGACAACCCGTTCGAGCCGGACACCGAGCCGGCCGGCGCCGACGAGCGGCCACGCCGGCGGCTGGCCGTGGAGGTGAACGGCCGGCGGGTCGAGGTGTCCCTGCCGGAGGACTTCAGCACGCTCGTGGGCGGTCCGGCACCCGCCAAGGTTCTCCGGCCGGCCGCGCGCAAACGCACCGGCGGCATGACCCTGGTGTCCGGCGACGCGATCACCGCGCCCATGCAGGGCACGGTGGTGAAGGTCGCCGTGGCCGAGGGACAGCGGGTCGCGGCCGGTGATCTCATCCTGGTGCTGGAGGCGATGAAGATGGAGAACCCCGTCACCGCGCACAAAGCTGGTGTCATCACCGGACTGGCCGTCGAGCCGGGCGCCGCGATCACCCAGGGGACCGTGCTCGCACAGCTCAAGGAGCAGTGACGATCACCCCGATGGTGGGTGGGCCGGTAGGCGCGTGGTAGGTCGGCGGTAGGCGGGTGCGGCGATGGTGGGGTCATGACTGAGAACAAGAGCATTCTGATCTCCGGCGCGAGTGTGGCCGGGCCGGCCCTTGCGTACTGGCTGCGGCGCTTCGGGTTCAGCCCGACCGTGGTGGAGCGCTCCCCCGCGCTGCGCGAAGGCGGTGCCGCGGTGGACTTCCGCGGCGCGGTCCACCTGACCGTGCTCGAGCGGATGGGTCTGCTCGAGGAGATCCGCCGGCACCGGACCAGCCCCAAGCCGTGGGTGTTCGTCGACGCCGCCGGCCGGCCGAAGGCGGAACTGCCCGCCGACTTCGCCGGCGGTGAGGTGGAGATCCGGCGCGGCGACCTGTCCCGGATCCTCTACCAGGCGTCCTGTGACGGTGCCGAGTACATCTTCGGCGACTGGATCACCTCGCTGACCGAAACCGCCGGTGGCGTCGAGGTCACCTTCCGGCACGGCCCGCCGCGCAGGTTCGACCTGGTGGTGGGCGCGGACGGGATGCACTCCGGGGTGCGGGCGCTGGCCTTCGGGGACGAGTCGGAGCTCTGCCGGTTCATGGGGTTCCACTTCGCCAGCTGCAACGAGGCGCACCGCTGGACGGACGAGGAGAACGTGCTGGTGTACAACGCGCCGGGCCTGATGGTCGCCCCCGGTCTGTTCGTGTTCCGGTCCGGCCCGCTCGACTACCAGCGCTACGACGTCGCGGCGCAGAAGCGGATCGTGGCCGACGCGTTCGCCGGGGCCGGCTGGCGGACGGCCGAGCTGGTCGAGGACATGCTCGCCGCGCCGGACTTCTACCTGGACTCGATCAGCCACGTCCGGATGGAACACGTCGTGCGCGGCCGGTTCGCGCTGGTCGGCGACGCCGGCTATGGGGCGACCATGGGTGGCATGGGCACCGGCCTCGCCGTGGTCGGCGCCTACGTGCTGGCCGGCGAGCTGGCCGCGGCCGGCGGGGACCACCGGATCGCCTTCCCGGCCTACGAATCGCAGCTGCTGCCCTACGCCCGGGGGTGCCAGGGGAACGCGGGCAGGTTCATGGCCCCGGCGAAACGATCGCACATCTGGCAGCGCAACCAGCTGGTCAAGCTGATCACCCGAGGGCCGGTGTCCAAGCTGATCGGGCGGATGGACATGAAGGCGGCGACCGCCCTTGCCCTCAAGGACTATCCGATGCCGGTGGCTCAGGGCAGGTGACCCAGCCGGGCCAGCCCGGCCGCGGCGCCGGCGGCCGCGGCCGGCATCCGGTTGTCCGTGGCCAGATCCACCGCCTCCCGATAACGCGAACCGGCCTCGGCGGGATTGCCCTCGGACTCCGCTAACCGGCCGAGGGCGCTGAGGATCTCCACCCGGGCACCGGTGTTCGCCCAGGTGGTCACCAGGTCCGCGAGGGTCCGCTCCAGCCGGCGGCGCGCGGTGGGCAGGTCTCCGCGGAGCCGGGCGACCTCGCCGAGGCCGCAGTGCGCCAGGGCGACGACGGCCGGCATTCCGGCCCGGCCGGCCAACTCGGCGGCCACCTCGTAGTCGGCCGCGGCCGCCGCCAGGTCGCCACCACGCAGGAGCCGGTCGGCCCGCCGGCAGCGCATCTCGGCCAACTCCTCGGCGGCACCGAGCTGGCCGACCACGTCGAGCGCCCGGTCGGTGAGCTCAAGGGCGCGCGACACCGCCCCCGCATGGTCGGCGAACATCGCCAGCGCGTCGAGCGCCTGGGCCACGCCCCACCGGTCCCCGGTGCCACGGAACAGATCGAGCGCCGCACCGCACTCCCGTTCGGCATGGCCGGCGTCGCCACCGCGGTACCAGCCGGCGAAGCCCATGCCGAACCGGATCAGGGCCTGCACCCACCGGTCCGGGGTGCCGGCGAACCACTCGTTCAGCGGGGTGAGCGGGGCGTCCGGCCCGGGTGGACCGGCCAGCAGCGCCGAGCCCACGATCGCGTAAACCTGGCGTACCGGGCCCGGCATCGTCACGATGATCTCCATCGCCCGCTCGATGCTCGCCTGCGGTCCGCCGGCCCAGAGCACGCACAGCACGAACTGCTCGCCGGCGGGGTCGGCCCGTTCCAGCAGCTCGGCGGCAAGCGGAGCGATCTCGCGCCGAACCCCGCGCAGGTACCAGTACCAGGACGCCGCGCTGACCAGTTCGAGAGCCAGGCCGGGGTCGGCGCGCACCGCCCAGCGCAGCGCGGCGCCGATGTTGCCGTGCTCGGCGGTCAGCGTGGCGAGCCAGGTGAGCTGCTCGGCGCGGCGCAGGTGCGGATCGGCGGTGGCCGCCAGGTCGCGGAAGTACTCCGCATGGGCCCGGGCGATCCGGTCCCGCTCGCCGGCGTCGGCGAGCCGCTCGGCGCAGAACTCCCTGATGGTGTCCAGCATCCGGTACCGGCCACCGTCCACTTCGGCCAGTGACTTGTCCACCAGCCCGGCGAGCAGATCGTCGGCGCGGTCCTCGGGCATCCCGCAGACCTGCGCTGCCGACGCGGCCGTGGCGCCGCCGGCGAACACGGCAAGCCGCCGCGCCAGCATCCGCTCGTCGGAGCTGAGCAGGTCCCAGCTCCACTCCACCACCGCCCGCAGCGTCTGATGCCGCGGCGGCGATACCCGGGAACCCTTTGACAGCAACCGGAACCGATCGTCCAGCCGAGCCTCGATCTCGGCCGTGGTCAGCGTGCGCAACCGGGCGGCGGCCAACTCGATGGCCAGCGGCAGCCCGTCGAGCGCCGCGCAGATCCGCCGGACCGCGTCGTCGCCGGCGAACCCGGGCCGCACGGCCGCGGCCCGGTCGGCGAACAGCGTCTCGGCCCACTCGATCTCCAGTGCCGGCAGGGGATGCAGCGACTCGCCGGTGATACCGAGCGGCTCCCGGCTGGTGGCCAGGATCCGCAGCCGCGGGCAGCCGGTCAGCAGCCGCTGGGCCAGACCGGCGGCCTCGGCGATCACATGCTCGCAGTTGTCGAGCACCAGCAGCACCGGCCGGTCGGCCAGCGCCGCGACCAGCCGTTCGACGATGTCCGGCGCACCGTCGGGGGACGGCAGCAGCGCCGCCTCACGCAACCCGAGCGCGCCCATGACCGCGGGCGCCGGATCGGTGACCGCCGACAGGTCCACAAAGGACACGTCGCCGGGCACCCCGCCGGCCGCCTCGACCGCCAGCCGGGTCTTGCCGGCACCGCCGGGCCCGGTCACGGTGACCAGCCGCGCCGTGCCGAGCAGCGCCCGCACCCGCACCAGATCCGCCGTCCGCCCGACGAAGCTGGTCAGCGCGGCGGGAAGCCGCCGGCCGGCCGAGGCCGAACCGCGCAGCACGGCCAGGTGCACCTCGGCCAGTTCCGGTGACGGATCGGCGCCCAACTCCTCGGCCAGCTGCCGCCGGCCCTCCTCGAACACCGCGAGCGCCTCGCCCTGCCGGCCCGTGCCGTACAACGCCCGCATCAGCAGGCCACGCAGCCGTTCCCGCAGCGGGTACCCGGCAACCAGCTCGCGCAACTCGGCCACCGGGTAGTCGCCGAGCGCGAGTCCCGCCTCCGCGCGGTCCTCGACGGCCGTCACCCGCAACTCCTCCAGCCGGGCGGCCGCGGCCGCGGCGAACGGCGCGCCGGTCACATCGGCAAGGGCCGGACCGCGCCACAGCCCCAGCGCGTCCCCCAGCACCGCCGCCGCGCCGGCATGATCACCCGCCGCCAGCGCCCGCCGACCGGCCCCGACCAGCCGCTCGAACCGCAGCGCGTCCACATCGTCGGGATCGACGGCCAACCGGTAGCCGGCCGGCACGAGCTCGATCAGTCCGCCGAGCCGGCCGCGCAGCCGCGAGACCTGCGACTGCAAGGCATTGCCGGCATCGCCGGGCCGGTCCGCACCGTACAGGCCGTCGACCAGCCGGTCCGTGCCGACCACCCGACCCGCCTCCAGCAGCAACATGGCCAGCAGCGACCGCGGCCGCGGCCCGCCGACGGCAACCAGCTCGCCGTCGGCCGAGCGGACCTCCAGCGGACCGAGGATGCCGAACCACACGATCTCCCATTCTGGCCGAGTGGCGATCAGCCCCGCCGGCGGCCACCTCGATCGAAGTCCAGGGCCGGCCGTGGATGAGGCACCCGCGAGTCGATCCGAGTGCCGGTAGTCCATCAGGGGTACAGTGGCCGCGGGCGGGGTTTGGCCCGCATTGGGCATGCTCCTTCCGCCGGACGAATGGCGTTGCACTGAATGGCTCGTCCCAAGCAGACCGGTCCAGGACAG
This sequence comes from Actinophytocola sp., assembly GCF_035762905.1. Classification (GTDB taxonomy): domain Bacteria; phylum Actinomycetota; class Actinomycetes; order Mycobacteriales; family Pseudonocardiaceae; genus DASYTH01. Next base: position 29,462 of record NZ_DASUCC010000109.1, on the reverse strand, counting down.
AACATGCCCGCCCGCCCGAGCGTGGCTCGCACCACCGACTACTGGCTCGGTGGCTGCCACCACGGCCAATCCGACCGCGCTCTTGCCGATCATGCCGCGATGGTGGCTCCGCAGATCCCGTATCTGGTCCGGGCGCAACGCGCCTTGCTCGGCCGCATCGTGCGCTACCTGCTCGGGCAGGGGGTGCGGCAGTTCCTCGACCTCGGGTCCGGGATCCCCACCCGGGGACACGTGCACGAGATCGCTCAGGACAGCCAGTCTCCGGCGCGGGTGGTCTACGTCGACAACGACCCCGGTGTGGCGGCCGATGGCCAGCAGATCCTCGCCGGACACGCCGACGCGGCCTACCTCGCCGTGGATCTGCTCAAACCGGAGCGGGTGCTCGACGATCCACACACCCGGCGCCTACTCGACTTCGGGGCGCCCATCGCCGTACTGGCCATCGCCACGATCCAGCAGATCCCGGATTCCGACAACCCCGCCGGCGCGCTCGCAACCTACCTGGATGCCGCATGTTCCGGCAGCTTTCTGGCGTTGTCGCACAACAACCCGGACGAACGCATCGGTTCCTCGATGGAAACCTTCGACCAGATGAACCTCGGCCCCCGGCCCGAGATGTACCCGCGCGACCCGGCCGCGCTCGCCCACTTCTTCACCGGCTTGGAACTTGTCGAACCCGGCATCGTGCCGCTACCGCTGTGGCGGCCCGAGCCGGAAGACCTGGGCAGCATGCAGAACCCGGAGCGGGCACCGGTCCACGTGGGCGTGGGGCGCAAGCCCTGACGCAGGACCCACCACGCGGGCACCCTGCCACGTCACGTGTGGCGAACGGGTCATGCGGTCGGGAGTGACTCCCAGAAGGCGCAGTTGCTGGCCTCGGCGATGTCGATCGGCCTGATCCCGGCCGGCCCCAGGCCGAGCGCGAGCACGTCGTCCGACGAGCGGAACCGGGGCCACTGTGGAAGGTGGGGACCATTCGGGTTGGCGTGGTGGGCGAAGTTGGTCCAGTACTTGACCATCGTGGTCGACAGCTGTTGCTGCTGGGGGTTCAGTGGCGGGCCGAACAGGTTGGGGAACAGGAAGGGAAGCTCGACGGTGTGTGCGGCACCCTCGTCGAAATCGGGCACGTCGACCAGGGGCGGCGCGGTACGGTCGACGAACTGGTATGCGTAGACCGGTACCGGGCGGGGGCGGGCCGTGGCGAGCCGGTAGCTGGTCAGGTGGTCGCAGGTGGACACGGCGAAGCCGGCGTCGGTTTGCACGGTGGCCAGAGCAATGCTGGGAGTCGCGAATCGCGACAGGGGATAACGTTGCAGGATGTGCTCGGCGGCGGGACCGTAGAGCGCCCGCAGCAGGGGACCGTACTGGTCGGCCGGGACCGGCCGGCCGGTCGCGTCGAACTGCAGGCCGACGAAGTGGCGCCGCTCGTCGAGGTTGTTACCGAGCAGCAGCGGGACGTGGTGGAACCGGTCGGTGCGCAGGGCCTCGGCGGGTTGCAGGGGTTGTTCGCGGCCGCCGATCACCAGACCTCCTCCGGTCCAGGCCGCGAGCAGGTCGCCGGCCGGCTTGGTCCGCAGGCACGGTAGATCCGCGCAGCCGGCCCGTGCGGCGAAGGCGATGCCATCCGCCTCGGCCTGCTGGCCGGTGACCAGGGGAATCGCGCAGCTGAAACTCTGGCTGACAGCGCGGTGGAACAGGCCGGCGGCAGCCGGTGAGGTCAGGTGCGCGCAGATGCTGCCGCCACCGGCGGACTCCCCGAAGACGGTGACGTTGTGCGGATCGCCGCCGAACGCCCCGGCGTTGCCGCGCACCCAGCGCAGCGCGGCCCGCTGGTCCTCGAGCCCATAGTTGCCGGACTGGATGCCGGGTCGCTCACCCGTCAGCTCGGGATGCGCGAGGAAACCCAATGCCCCCAACCGATAGTTGGTGGTGACCAGCACGACACCGCCCTCGACAGCCAGTTTGCGCGCGTCGAAGCCGGCCCCGGTCCCGTTGAGAAATCCCCCACCATGCAGCCAGACCATGACCGGCAGCCGGTCGTGCCCCCGGGTGGTGGGTGTGGTTACGTTGAGGTACAGACAATCCTCGTTGACCACCGGGGGGAACCCGCCGCTGCTCGGCTGCGCGCACGGACGGCGCGGCGCGGTGGCGTCCAGCGGCTCAGTCCAGCGGGGCGCCGGTCGCGGCGCCCGCCAGCGCAACTCACCGACCGGCGGCTCCGCGAACGGGATCCCTTGGAACAGGCGGAAGTCGTCCTGCACGACACCACGCACCGGTCCCCGGTCGGTGATCACCAGGTCAGGCGGCCGAACCGGTTCGGCCGCCACGGTCGCGGTCGAACCAACCAGCGACGCGACAACGAGTCCAATCACACCCAGACCCCAGCTCCGGCGCACGTCAGCTCCCCTCGTCGTGGCCCGATTCCCAGCTTGGCACAACCCGCCCCGTCGAAGGAGCCTCGTGTTCAAGTTGGAATCGCGATGAGCCGCCGACTACCCGTGCACTATCCCGTGATCGGCCTTTCCGGCGTGTTGGCGGCGGCGACGATGTCCATTTCGGCGGCACCGAAGAGGTTGCCGGCCGTCGCGGGCTTGAAGATGTCGCGGCAGGTGCCGCAGACGGTTGCGCGGACGGGCATCTGGATCGAGTCGCGGTCGTATCGGGGGTGTGGGTGGTCGTGGAGCCAGTCGGCGAATGTGCCGAACTGCCAGTAGGGGACGCGCGGGTCGTCAGGATCTGCCCACCGTGCTGGCCGAGCGGATCATGCGACCGATCGGTGCGTCCGAGTCGTGGTCCTGGCAGTTCGTCACGCCCGAATACAGCCGTTCGATCCCCGGCGGGTTGAGGAACGCCATCGACTGGCGGTGCTCAGCTTCTGCAATGCCCGGCAAATGACCGCCCCCGAGGCCTACATCCGGTACACGTCGGAGCTGTTCCCCGGTGACGGCGAGGTCACCGACCAGTCCACCGCAACCTTTCTGGCCGCCTTCATGGCAGAGTTTCGCGATCACATCGTCCGGGTCCTGACCGTGTTGCCCCGTCGGCGTCGCGAGTCGGCTCCGGCGGGAGCCCGGTAACGGCATCATCCTCGGCGACGTCCACGCCGCGACCCATCGCCACCGTCAACTGACGCTATGGTGGGATTTTGCGTCGGTTGGGGTTGCGGAGGGCTGTGCTCGTGGTCGTCGCGTATCCGTTCGACACGCTGGCCGGATCGGATGTGGAGCCGGAAGGGCTTGACCTGTTGGCGCAGGGGCCGGTGACGCGGGCGCGGTGGAACGGGGTCGAGGTATGGCTCGCGTTGGGCTATCAGGTGGTTCGTCAGGTGCTGGCCGATCCGCGGTTCAGCCGTGCGGCGGCCGCTGTCGCCGGTGGTCCGGTGGCCAGCCCGGCCGGCACCAATCCCGAGTTTCTGATCAGCATGGATCCGCCCCGGCATACCGCGATCCGCCGGCTGATGGCCGCGGCGTTCTCACCGCGCCGGGTCGACGGCTTGGCACCGTGGATCCGGCGGCTGACCGAGGAACTGCTGGACGGCGTCGCCGCCAACGGCCGGCCCGCGGATCTGGTCGAACTGTTCGCCGAGCCGTTGCCGGTCATGGTGATCTGCGAGCTGCTCGGTGTTCCGGTGGGAGACCGCGCGCTGATCCGGCAATGGGCCGGAACGCTGGTCGCCGATACCGCGTACACGCCCGCGCAGATCGCCGAAGCCATGGGACAGGTCAATGCCTACCTCGACGAGTTGATCGCGATCCGAAGGCGGGACCCGGACGACGCCTTGATCTCCGCGCTGATCCAGGCCAACGACGACGGCCGGCACCTGAGCGCCGCCGAGCTGAGCTCCAACATCCAGCTGTTGCTCATCGCCGGGCACGAGACGACGGTCAACCAGATCGGCAACAGCGTCGTGACCCTGTTCCGACACCCGGAACAGGCCAGACTCCTGGCCCAGCGGCCGGATCTGCGGCCTCGGGCCGTCGACGAACTGCTGCGGTACTCCCGCCTGTTCAGCTCGCTGCTGCCCCGCATCACGCTGCAGGACCTCACCCTCGGCGATACGAGGATCAGCGCGGGCGATGCCGTCATCCCGCTGATCGCCGTGGCCAACCGTGATCCAGCCGCCTTCCCCGACCCAAACCGGTTCGACATCACCAGAACCGGCCCCGCCCCGCACGTGGCGCTCGGCCACGGCCCGCACTACTGCCTCGGCGCCCAACTGGCCCAGCTCGAACTCCGCATCGCGCTCGGGGCGCTGCTCGACCGGTTCCCCACCCTCGCACCCGCCACCGATCTCGCCGACCTCCGCTGGAAACCCGGCCTCGCCATGCGCGCCCTGCACAACCTGCCCGTCACCTGGTGAGCGCTGAGGCGAAGGGACGGCCGGGATGGCACAGACCGAGGAGCGCACGCGGGCCCGACGATCGGGGCGGCGCGGTCGGTTTCTGATCGTCGTGCTCACCGCCCTGGTGCTGCTGTTCGGTGTTCCGTGGTGGACCGTGGTGTTCGGACCGGACTGGCCGATTCCGGTACTGGTGGTGGGCACGGTCGCCTTCGCCTGCGCGGCCATCGCTTTTCCGGTGCTGATGTATCTGGGTCACGGCCGGCGCCGGACGGACTGGGCGGCCCGGATCGGCGACACCCTGCTCGGGGTGATCTGGGTGCTGTTCGCGTGGTCGCTGATCGGCACCCTGGCCCGCGGCGTCCTCGCGGTGTTCGGCATCGGCGACCATGGCCGGACCGTGGCCCTCGGCGTGCTCGCCGTGGCCGCCGTTCTCGTGGTCTGGGGCTGGTTCGAGGCGATGCGGGTGCCCCGGATCAGGACCGTGCAGGTCCGGATCCCGCGTCTGGGACCGGGTCTGGACGGCACCCGGGTCGTCGTGCTTGCCGACACCCACTTCGGCCCGATCGACCGCACCCGCTGGTCGACCGCCCTCGCCGCCGCGGTCAACCAACTCTCCCCCGACATCGTCTGCCACGCCGGCGACATCGCCGACGGCACCGTGGCCAGCCGCCGCTCCCAGGCCGCGCCGCTGCGCACCATCACCGCGCCGCTTGGCAAGGTGTTCGTCACCGGCAACCACGAGTACTTCGGCGAGACGGCGGCCTGGCTCGACCACCTCACCGAACTGGGCTGGCAACCACTGCACAACCGGCACATCGCGCTCGAACGGGGCGGCGACCGGCTCATCCTGGCCGGCATCGACGACGCCACCGCCAAGGCATCCGGACTCCCCGGCCACGGCGCCGACCTCCCCGCCGCCCTCGCCGGCGCCGACCCCGACCTGCCCGTGCTGCTCGTCGCCCACCAGCCTCGGCAGGTCACCGCCGCCGTGGCCGCCGGGGTCGACCTCCAGGTCTCCGGGCACACCCACGGCGGACAGATCTGGCCGTTCCACTATCTCGTCCGCGCCGACCAACCTTCGGTCTCCGGCCTGACCCGGCACGGCGAACGCACCCAGCTCTACACCAGCCGTGGCGCCGGTTTCTGGGGACCACCGCTGCGCATCTTCGCCCCCAGCGAGATCAGCCTGCTCATCCTGCGCACCGCCCACCGGTAGCCACGCGGTCCGGTCGAGCCAGCTCACCTCGATGTCGAGAACCGGTGGCCGGCTGCGTCCCCGGTGTGCGCGCGACCAGAATGGGTCGCCTCAGCACCAAGGAGATCACGATGGCCAAGTACCTGCTGCTCAAGCACTACCGGGGTGCCCCGGCCGCGGTCAACGACGAGCCCATGGACCGGTGGACGCCGGAGGAGATCTCGGCCCACATTCGGTACATGGCCGACTTCGCGGCCCGGCTGGAGGGAACCGGCGAGTACGTCGACGGTCAGGCGCTCGCCCCGGAGGGGACGTGGGTCCGGTACGACGGCGAGGGTCGGCCGCCGGTCACCGACGGCCCGTTCGCCGAGACCAAGGACCTCATCGCCGGCTGGATGGTCATCGACGTCGACAACTACGAGCGCGCCGTCGAACTGGCCGGCGAGCTGTCCGCGGCTCCGGGTGCGGGTGGCAAGCCGATCCACGAGTGGCTGGAGGTGCGTCCGTTCCTGGCCGCGCCGCCCACCATCACGGACTGACCGCACGGATGGACGAGGTCCTGCTGCGCAGCCTCACGCCGAGTGTGCTCGGGATCCTCGTCCGCCGCGGAGCCGACTTCGCGGCGGCCGAGGACGCCGTGCAGGACGCGCTGCTCGAGGCGCTGCGCGTCTGGCCGGCCGAGCAGCCGCGGGATGCGAAGGCCTGGCTGGTCACCGTGGCCTGGCGGCGGTTCCTCGACGCGACCCGCGCCGACGCCGCCCGCCGCCGGCGGGAGGACCTCGTGGGCGACGAACCCGCACCCGGGCCGGCCCGCACCGCCGACGACACGCTGCAGCTCTATTTCCTGTGCGCCCACCCGTCGCTGACGCCCTCGTCCGCGGTCGCGCTCACGCTGCGCGCCGTCGGCGGGCTGACCACCCGCCAGATCGCCGCGGCCTACCTGGTGCCCGAGGCGACCATGGCCCAGCGGATCAGCCGGGCCAAGCGCACCGTCTCCGGCGTGCGGTTCGACCAACCCGGCGACGTCGCCACCGTGCTGCGCGTGCTCTACCTGGTCTTCAACGAGGGCTACTCCGGTGACGTCGACCTCGCCGTCGAGGCCATCCGGCTCACCCGGCAGCTCGCCGCCGCCATCGACCACCCCGAGGTGGCCGGGCTGCTCGCCCTCATGCTGCTGCACCACGCCCGGCGCTGCGCCCGAACCGCGCCCGACGGCAGCCTGGTGCCGCTGGCCGAGCAGGACCGCGGCCGGTGGGACACCGCATCGATCGCCGAGGGCGTGCAGATCCTGCAGGCCGCCCTTGCCCGCGACCGGCTGGGGGAGTTCCAGGCCCAGGCCGCCATCGCGGCACTGCACGCCGACGCGCCCACCGCCGAGCAGACCGACTGGGTGCAGATCGTCGAGTGGTACGACGAGCTCACCCGCCTGACCGACAGCCCGATCGTCCGGCTCAACCGCGCGGTCGCCATCGGCCAGGCCGACGGACCCCGAGCCGGCCTGGCCGCACTCGCCGAACTGGACGACACCCTGCCCCGGCACACCGCGGTCGCGGCTTACCTCCACGAACGCGACGGCGACCTGGTCACCGCCGCCCGGCTCTACGCCGAAGCCGCCCACCAGGCATCCGACCTCGCCGAGCGCGACCACCTCACCCGCCAGGCCGCCCGGCTCAACACCCACCAGCGGCGCTGACGGGGTCGGTGCGGGAGCCGGACGACAGGGATTGGCGGCCTTGGCGGCGGGGTACACGGCGGGACACCGGCCCGGAAAGGAGACCCGCCATGTCCACCGACGCGATCGTGCTGCTCAAGAACGACCACAAGGAGATTCGCAAGCTGTTCCGCGAGTTCGAGCAGGCCGGCGAGAATGCGAAGGCGACGAAGGGAAAGATCGTCGACCGGATCCTCGAGGCGCTCACCGTGCACACCTACATCGAAAACGAGTGCATGTACCCCGAAGTCCGCAAGCTCGTGCCGGACCTCGAGGACGACGTGCTGGAGTCCTATGAGGAGCACCATGTCGCCGACGTGCTGTGCATGGAGCTGGCCGCGATGAAACCCGATGACGAACGGTTCGACGCCAAGACCACCGTGCTCATCGAGAGCGTCACGCACCACATGGACGAGGAGGAGCAGGACTGGTTCCCCAAGGTGCGCGCCGCGCTGGGCCGTAAGCAGTTGCAGGACATGGGCGCCCGGATGCTCGAGCTGAAGGACAAGGCGCCGCGCAAGCCGTCCCAGCCCAGCGCGCTGAAGAAGGCCGTCGACGCGGTCCTCGCCTGAGCGGTCCCGGCCGCGTGCTCCGGCGAACGGGCCGCGGCGTGACCCGATCGTGGCCGCTGCGCGGGGTTACCATCGTAAGACGGTGCGTCAGGAAGCCGGCGCTCCGCGGCCCTCGCATCGATCGGCGTGGAGACGGGTGTGGATCCGGGTATCGATGGTGCCCTCGCCAGTGGTTTGCGTCATTACGTCGCCCTGGTGGCCGAGGCGATCGAGTTGAGCGGGCCGGGTTGGACCGTGCAACTCGACTCACCGGTCAGCGTCTACCTCCCGCTGGATGCGCGCCTGCCCGCGTTCCCCACCCGGGACACCGCGCTGGTCTGGCACGAGTTGCACGGCTGGGCGCTTGCCGTGGAAACCGGCGAGGACCGCATGGTCGTGGCCTACCACGGACTCGATGTGCTGCCCCCACCGCACGAGGTCGCCGAGTTCACCACCCGCCTGCTCACGGCCACCACCCGCGGGCCCGGCCCCGGCAACCCGCCCCACCTCCGCGCCCCCGACGACGCCGGACTGACCCGCAGGCTGGCCGCCTACCTCGACCCCCGGTCCGCGCCGTCCCCGCTGTCCACCCGGTTGGTCCGCGACGCCTCGGCAACGGTGCTGCACGTGACCGGCGAGGTCGACATGGCCACCGAGACCATCCTGCTCGCCGCCGTCGCCGAGGCGCTCACCCAGCGACCACCCGTCCTCGTCATCGACCTCACCGACGTCACCTTCCTCGCCTCGGCCGGACTGCACGTGCTCCTCCATGCCCACCGGACCGCCACGAACACCAAGATCCGAATCGTCGCCGCGGCCCCGAACACCCAGTACCCCCTGCACCTGACCGGCCTGGACACCCAACTCACCATTTACCCGACGCTGCGCCAAGCGCTCGCGGACCAGCCACTGTGGAACGGAGCAGACGAACGGTGAACGGCAACCGGGATGAGGACTGCCGGGACGACCACCGCGACGAGAACGACGATTGGTTGGCCGGTGACGCCGAAACGGTGCGGACCGTGTTCAACCGGATGCCGCGGATCATCGTGGCCTACGAAGGGCCGGACCTGGTGGTCGCGGCCGGCAGCAGGGCGTACCGGCAGTTCGCGGGCCATGCGGACCTGGTGGGCAAGCCACTGCGGGAGGCGCTGCCCGAGCTGGCGGGTCAGCAGGCCTTCGAGTTCATCGAGCACGCGATCGAGACCGGTGAGTCCGCGTCGTTGCGGGATTTCCGGTTTCAGCTCATCGACGAGCAGACCGGTCAGCGCGTCGAGACGTTCTGCGACGCCGACGCGACGCTGTATCACTGGCCGGACGGGTCGATTCGGGGAATCATCTACGACATCGTCGACACCACCGCCGCGGTCCGGGAACGCCAAGCCACGCAGCGGCGGCTGGCCGAGGCCGAGCGGCGTTACGCGCAGGCGCGCGATGTCATCGAGCAGTTGCAGCGGGAGCTGTTGCCGGCCGGGGTGCCGGTGCTGCCCCGGGTGCAGATCGCGGCCAGCTATCTGTTGGCCGACACCGAGACCGCCGCCGGGGGGGACTGGTTCGACGCCGTCACGCTCTCCGACGGGCGGGTCGCTCTGGTGGTCGGCGATGTGGTGGGTCACGGCGTGGCCGCCTCGGCCACGATGGGGCAACTGCGAATCCTGCTGCACGAACGGCTCGCCGCCGGCTGTGACGTCGCCGCCGCGGTGGCGGCGCTCGACACGGCGGCCGGGCGGATCCGCGGCGCCCGGGCGGCCACCGTGTGCGTGGTCGTGATCGACCCGGCCACCGGCGCCCTGGAGTACTGCACCGCCGGTCATCCCCCACCGCTGGTGCTCTCCACCGCCGGAGACGCCCGCTACCTGCCACCCACCGGTGCCGCCCCGATCGGGGTCGGCGCCGCGTTCGGCACCGAGGTCATCGGCACCGATGCGCTGGCCGACGGAGAACTGGTGCTGCTCTACACCGACGGGATCCTCGAACGGCCGGGGCGCGAGCTCGCGCAGAGCACCGTCGAGCTGGCGCAGGCCGCGGCCGACATCGCCGCCGACCGGGCACTGCGCGGCGACACCGAGTTCCCGACCGAGCGGGTGTGCACCCAGACCCTGGAGCTGCTCACCCGGGTCAGCGGACACACCGACGACATCACCCTGCTCGCCGGGCAACTCGTCACCCCGCCACCGCGGCTGGCGCTGCGGGTGGCGGCCAGCCCCGAATCGCTGGCCGGCATCCGCGAACGCCTGGCGGCATGGCTGGCCGGTGCCCACGTCAGCCGGAAGGACACCGACGCGCTGCAACACGCGGTCGTGGAACTCGCCACCAACGCGATCGAGCACGCCTACCTCGACTCCCCCGCCCACCACACCGTCACGGTCACCGTCACGCTCACCGACGCCGGTCTGGTCGACGCCCAGGTCGCCGACCAGGGCCGCTGGCGGCAACCGGTCCCGTCCACCGACCGGGGGCTGGGCCTGCAACTCGCCGAGGGCATGGTCGACACCCTGCACATCGACCACGACCAGCACGGCACCACGGCCACCCTGACCCACCGGCTCACCCATCCCGCCACCCTGCTCACCGCCGGCAACATGACCGGGAGACCGCCCGCCCGACCCCCTTCGCACAACGGTCCGCTGCTCGTGCTGGACCAACCCTCGGCACCGCGACCGCGGATCCGCATCGACGGACCCATCGACGCCGCAACCGTCACCGAGTTCGATCAAGCCATCCGCACCGCGGGCGCCACCGGCTCCCGCTCGCTGACCCTCGATCTGACCGAGGTGACCCACCTGGCCAGTGCCGGAATCGCGGTCCTGCACCAACTGAACGCACTGCACCACGGCAACGAAACCGACCTGCGGCTGTACGCACCACCGGGAACCCCCGCGGACATGATCCTCTCGCTGGTACAGCTGCCCCACCACACCCACGACCCGGACTATCCGGAGACCACCGAATAAGGGGCAGCGCGGGCTTCCTATCGGGTGCCGAGCAGGGAGACCTCCGCGAACCCGAAAAGTGGTGTCGGCCGGCTCGGTGTCACCCGGACGTAGCGGCCGAGGCCGGTGAACTCCGCCCGCTGCACTCGGTCGGGCGGGCGGGCGAGGCTACCGGGGCGGTCCAGGACGGTCACCCAGTCGCGGCCATCGGTGGAGATCTCGACCCGGAACCCGCCAAGGCCGAGCACCCGTTGGCCGGCGTCGATCCGCACACCGGTCAGCTCGCGGATCCGGCCGAGATCGGCGCGCCACGACGGAGTGCGGTCCAAGGGGAACGCGACCCACAGCGTGCCCGGATCGTCGTCGTTTCCCGCTCCGGCGCCGAATCGCGGGACCAGCCGGCTCGATGCCGACGCCCGCCGGCCGGTCGACAGGTTCTGCGGGATCTCTTCCGCGGTGTAGCGGGTGTAGTTGTAGTGCTTCTTGGTCTGCGGCAACGGCCGGCCGGTCACCTTCGCGGCAAGGTCGCACGGCGCGCTGGCGAAGACGTGGGCCGCCACGCCCATGACGTAGGTGAGGACCTCGGAGCGGTCGTCGCCGCAGATGTCCCCGCGCACCATCCGGCCGTCCACCGGGAAGGTCGCCACCCGGTTGCCGTGGCCGTCCCAGATGCCGGCGATCTCGCCGCAGCCGCGGTTCCAGGCCAGCAGGTGGTCGCCGTAGGTGCCGTCCCAGTTGTGCAGCGGTTCCATGACGGTGCCCCAGCAGCCGAGCGTGCCGCGCTCCTCCTTCCACAGCGTCTGGCCGGTCGCCGAGACCAGGTACAGCGAGTCCTTGCCGTTCTCGGTGGTGCGGTTGACCCGGTCCAGCCCCGCGGTCTCGAGGCCGGGCAGGTCGGGCCGGAAGTCACCGAGGCCGACCTGCTGTGCCTCGACGGCATCCAGGTTTCGCCAGAGCACGGTGCCGTCGGTCCGGTAGGTGTTGGTGCTGTCCCCGCCGAGACCCGCGCCGCCCAACGCGATGTCCTCGCGCCCGTCGCCGTCGATGTCGCCCACCCCGATCGAGTCGGCGTGGTCGGCCATGTCCGCGGTCCACCGGAGCGTCCCGTCCGGGCCGAGGAAGTTGTACCCGGAGACGAGCTCCTGCCGGCCGTCGTCGTCGAAGTCGTGCGGGTACGGCCGGTGGCCGGGGATGCCCCGGTGTGTCCACAGTGGATTGCCGAAGCTGTCCAGCGCCCAGACCTGGTCGTAGCGGTCCTTGAGGACGATGTCCTGCGGCCGTTCGGTGCCACGGAAGTTGGCGATGATGATCGTGTCGTGCGCCTGCGGATGCGGCAGCGGGAACGACCGGACGAACGCTCCGGTGGCACCGTCGAAGATGCGGAACTCGTTGTCCATCACGGCAAGCACGTCGTTGTCGCCGTCGCCGTCGATGTCGTAGATCTGGGCCGGGATGTCGGTGCCGTTGTTGGTGACCCGGGGATCGGGCGTGCCGATCTGCCACAACATGCGGCCGGTCCCGATGTCGTAGGCGGTGAGCGCCTGGGTCTGCCGGCCGATGAACCGGTCGTCGGCGGAGAAGGTGGGCTGCATCAGCACCAGGTCCAGCCGGCCGTCGCCGGTGACGTCACCGAGCAGGGACCGGGCACCGCCCCCGGCCGCACTGGTGTCGAAGCTGGTGACCAGCACGGGTTCCAGCGCGGCTGCGGACGCCGCGGTGGCCGGTGCCGGCACGGGTGCCGCGATGCCGGTGATCAGAACAAGCGCCATGACGATGGCCGGACGACTGCGACGAATCATCGTGTCCTCGCGCTTCCATGGGAGGGCCGGCGGAGGGAAGAGCAAGCGAAACGTTTCACTCGACAGGCCGGATACGGCCCAGGTCAAGGTGACTGTTGAAGCGCTTCGACACGCACCCTCCGGCACCGGACGCGCACTTTTCGGCACTATCGTGGCACTTGGCGGCTCCGGAGCGCAATCGCCGATGCCAGGAGACTCAGCCGAATCGTTTCAATGCCGGAGCCGTGACCGCAACGAACAGAGCCAACAGGGCGGGGATGGCCAGGGGCTCGGGACAGGCCGAACAACTGCGGTGCTGTCGGCCTGGTGGGTGGGGCTGGACGCGTCCGGGCTGCTGTCCGGTCAGACCTGGCAGATCGCCGGCGACCTGCTTGCCGACGCCTGGCCGCCCAGCCTGAGCGACGGTGGCGTACTCGAGTTGCTGAAGCTCTCCGGCGTCACCGTGGCCATGTCGGTTCTGGCCATGGCGGTGGCCTTCTGCGGCGGGGCCTTGCTCGCGTTCCCCTCGGCGAACCTGTCCCGCCTCGGGCGGCCCGGCGGCGGCACCCGCTGGTCGCGCGGGCTGCGGCTCGCCCTGGTGGTCTGCGTGCGCGGACTGCTGATCGTGCTGCGCGCGATTCCCCCGCCGGTCTGGGCGCTGCTGTTCCTGTTCGTGCTGTTTCCCGTGATCCTGCCCGGCGCGATGGCGCTTGGCGTCTACACCGTCGGAGTGCTAGGCAGGCTGATGGCCGAGGCGGCCGAGAACCTTGACGCCCGGCCGCTTCGGGCGTTGCGCGCGCAGGGTGCATCGGAGTTCCAGGTGTTCTGCTACAGCGTCATTCCGGCCGCGGCGCCGAGATTCGTCGCCTACGGCCTGTACCGCTGGGAGGTGACCACCCTGCTGACCATCATCGCCCTGACCCTGGTCGTGGACCTCACCAGCGCGGCGATCCGACGTCAGCTGCGCTGAACAGCCGTCCGTTCTCGGGCAGCCGGTTGGCGATCGGTTGTGACGCAAGATGATTGGCTCAGCCGGCCATGGCGAACAGGCCGGGGGCCTGGAGCCGGCGCCGGATGAAGTCCACCCCGGAGGCGTGCACCCGGGTGGTGTAGTGGCCCACCTCGCGGCCTTTCTGCTCGTGGCTGCCCGCGGTCACCCGGAAGTGATGGGCATAGCGCTGATAGGGCCGGTTGTCGGCCTGCAGGATCTTCTCCTCGCGCAGCCTGCGGAACAGGTTGTTGCGGCCGATGCCGAGCAGGTTGGCCGCCGCGCCCATCGAATAGGTTCCGTCGGCCTCGATGAACGCGTCGAAGGCTTCGGCCTTGACGGCAAGCTCGGCGGAGACCGCTTCCAGCTCACCGGCCCGGGCCTCGGCCCGTTCCCTGGCGTCCTCGGCGTCGATGACCATCTGGGCGAGTTCGCGCCGGCCGAGCCGGCCCGCGCCGCCGGCATCGCGGCGCACGGCGGGCACCACGTCATGGCTGATCCAGCGGACGAACCGGTTGGCCAGCCGGTGGCCGGAACCGAGCGCAAGGGCGTACAGGGCCGGCTCGGACACCAGGACGAGCGTCGAGCCGGTGGCGAGCGTGACCGTCGCCCGGTCGGTCTCGTCGAGCCGGTCCAGGGCGGGGCCGAGGTACTCGGCTCCGAGGGGGTGCTCGGCGTCGGACGCGACGAACCAGGGCTCGTCGCCGGCCGTGGCGACCCGGATCTCCCACGCGAGATCGGGCTGGGTGAACGACTGCAGGGTGTCCGGTGCTGGGGAGCGGGCGTCGTCTGACATGGTGTGCCACGTCTTTCTCGAAGTCGGCTGAAGGCAACGGGAAGGCGACGGAAGGGCCCCGCGCTGCCACGCGTGGCCCTTCCCTGTGAATCTCCCAGGGCTGCTGCGCGGATCGCAGCAGCGGTAGTTCTAGGATACGGCGAACGACGCTGCTTGCCAAGCAGTTATACTGCTGAATGTGCAGGAATCAGCGAAGCCCGCGCTGGACGAGGTCGCCGAGCGCTCGTTCGGCCTGGCCATGCGCGCCGCCCGCAAGCGGCTGCGGATCTCCCAGACCGCGCTGGCGCACGAACTGGAGCGGCGCTACGGGATCAAGCTCGACGGCACCGCGATCACCCGGATCGAGCGCCGCATCCACGGCAACGAGGGGGCCCGGGCGATCCGGCTCGGCGAGGCGGTTGCCATCGCCACGATCCTCGAGTTGTCCCTTGACGACCTGGTCGAACCCGGACTCGACCAGCAGCTTCGAGACGCGCGGCTGCGCGCCGAGGCCGCCGACGCGCAGGCCCGCGCCGCACAGGAGACGGCGTTGCAGGCCCACGAACACCTCAGGGCGCTGGAACGGGTGGCCGAGAAACACACCCGCCAAGCGGAGATGGAAGCCGAACTGAGCGCGCTGCAGGACGAGATCTACGAACTCCAGGCCGAGATCGAGCGCAGCCGGACCGACCAGGATCATCACCGGCTCACCGACCTGACCGACCGCCTGTTGGACATGAGCAACGAGGAAACCCGGCTTGCCGCCGAACTCAAGGACTTCGCGGCCACCCTCTGACCGCCCGCGATCTTGCGGTCCTGGTTTACCGATGGTGTACCGTCACCGTGTGGGCGCGAAGATGATCAAGGTTGACGAGCAGACCCATGCTCGACTCCTCCAGCTTGCGGCTGAGAACGGCACCACGATCGGCGGATACGTCGCCAGGCTCGTCACGGCCCAGCGCACTCGCGCCGAGTGGGCGGACATCGCCCAACAGACCGCCGACTACCTGCACGAGCAGTTCGGGTTCGTTGCCACAGCGGAAGAACAGGCGACCGCGGAGGCCTGGCTCACCCGCGAACCCAAGCCGCGCTCGCGCCGGAAGCGGGCGAGCTCGTGACGACGGCGTACCCGGGTGGCCTCCTACTGGACACCACCGCCCTGGCGGCACTCGCCTCCAGTCGCAGCATGTCCGCGATCGTCGCATCCGCCCCCAACCTCAAGCTCCCGCTCTACGCCCCGGTGACCTGCCTCGACGCCGCCGACCGGATCTGTCCCGGCATCGTGCAACACATCGGTCGATTACCCGCCATAGAACCACTCGAGCTGACCTTCGCCGACCTGCTCCGCCTGCGTCACCGCGCGCCACATGTCGCCCTCGATGTCGCGCATGTGATCGCCCTGGCGCTGCCCACCCCGACCATGCCCGGCGGCCTCGCGGTGGCGACCGTCGTGCCCGAGCTGTACGCCGACTTCGATCTGCACGTCAACCCGATCGGCGAATGACCGACAGTCCACTGTGTACTTATCGGAGCAGCATCCAGATGGCGCCGCCGAGTGCGGTGGCCACGATTCCGGCCCGGAGAACGGGATCGGGGAGGCGACCGGCGAGTTTCGTGCCGAGCCAGCCACCGGCGAGTCCGGGGACGGCGAGCAGTGCCGCGGCGCGCCAGTCGACCAGGCCGGTGCTGGCGAAGGCGGCGGCGACGAGAAGGGCCATGCCGAGCAGCAGGACGTTGCGGGCGCGCATCAGGCCGGCAAGGGATCCGGCCGGCCAACGGGTGGCCAGGCCGAGGACGACGAGGACCAGGGTGCCGCAGCCGACCCCGACCAGTCCGGCGTAGACGCCGCTCGCGAGCATGGCGACCGCGGTGGCGCGCGGGCGCAGAACGGGATGGCTGCGGTCGACCCGACGTTTCACCCTGCCCTGCATGACGACCAGGACGACGGCCGACACCAGCACGAAGGGCGCGACGGCGGCGAAGGTCGCCGGTGGGGTGACGGCGAGGATGGCCACCCCGCCGAGGGCGCCCGAGCACCCGGCCACCAGCAGGGGAACCGCCGGACGGTGTTGGCCGGCGTGCCGCGCCGCGGTGAGGAAGGACATCGGGGTGACCAGCTGGCAGGTGGCATGGGCCGTCAGTGGCGGCATCCCGGTCGCGGTCATGGCCAGAAACGACACGATGGCGCCGCCACCGGACGCGGTGTTGAGGATGCCGGTCACGAACGCGGCCAGCACCAGCGCCAGGCCGGTCACGACCGAACCGCGCCGGCATCGAGAGCGCTGAACTCGGGCATGGCTGCACTTCCAGGCTTATCGATCTCCAGT
The DNA here is from genome assembly GCF_035762905.1 of Actinophytocola sp. Lineage (GTDB taxonomy): Bacteria > Actinomycetota > Actinomycetes > Mycobacteriales > Pseudonocardiaceae > DASYTH01. Next base: position 12,862 of record NZ_DASUCC010000109.1, on the reverse strand, counting down.
TCGAATCCGGTGCGCCGCACAGGATGCCTGATTGCCCGACAGTTGTCCAGTCACATGATCGACGTCAGCGGTCCCGCTCGCCCGGCGCCGGCATGATCGCGCGGATCGCTTCGGGAGAGCGGGCGACCGTGGCGGTGCCGTCGTCGGCGGTGATGATCGGTCGTTGGATCAGGGTGGGATTCTCGGTCAGTGCCTTGATCCAGCGTGGCCGGCTGTCCTCGTTCCGCGGCCACGACGCCAGTCCCAGATTCTGGGCAACCGGTTCGCCGAAGCGAGTGATCTCCCATGGCTCCAAGCCGAGGCGCACCAGGACATCCGTCAGTTCCTCTGCGGTCGGTGGCTGCTCGAGGTAGTAGCGGATGGTGTAGTCGGCGCCTCCGGCGTTCAGCATGGTCAGCGCACTCTGGCATTTCGAGCACTCGGGGTTGACCCAGATCTCCATGGCACTCCACGGTTTGCGGCCGCCTGCTCGGGCGAAGATCGCATGTTACGGTGAACGTTCCACCACACGGTGTCCGCTACCCGGCACGGTCAGGTGAGAGCGATGATGTTTTCGGAGATCTCACAGCCAACCGGGCGCCACGAAGATCGCCCAGGTGAGCACCGGCGCGACGATGATCATGCTCATGCCCCAGATCATCAGCCCGCGGAAGACCCGGTCCCGGACATCCTCGGCGCTGTTCGCCACGACAAGCGCACCGCTTGTGGAGAACGGCGAGGAATCGACGACCGACGACGAGATCGCCAGGGCGATGATCATGCCGACCGCGCCGACCTGACCGCCGAGCAGGAACGGCACGGCGAGCGGGATCAGCGCGCCCAGGATCCCGGTGGTCGAAGCGAACGCCGAGACCGCCGCACCGATGAGGCAGATCACGAACGCGGCAAGCAGGGGAACGCCGATGTTGGCGACGCTGTTGCCGAGCATGTCGATGGTTCCGATGTGGTCCATGAGGCTCACGTAGGTCACCACGCCGCAGATGAGCAGCACCGTCGGCCACGCAACCTGGCCGATGCTCGCCTTGGTCTCCTGCGGGAACAGCACGCAGATCACCGTTGCGATGGAGAGCGCGAGCAGGCCGACGTCGATGTCGAACACCAGCGCGCCAACGACGAGCACCACAAGGCCGGCCAGGCTGACCACCCGTTGCGTGTTGAGCGTGATGACCTCGGAGGTCGTGGTGGTCCGGGTGGCCGTGGTCGTGGCCGTACCGCCGCCGCCGGTCGGCTCGCCGGGCTCCGGCTCGTCGGGCTCCGGCTCGGGTCGCTCCTCGACGGCTGCCCGGCGATGGAGCAGTTCCCGACCGCCGAACATCAGGAAGGCGACGACGGACAGCAGCGCGTTGAAGACGAACGAGCTCACCCACAGCAGCGCCGGGTTCGACTCCAGCCCGCTGCGCTCGACCACTCCGTTGGTGATCACGCCGAACACGCCGATCGGCGAGAAACCGCCCGCGCTCGCGCCGTTGACGATGAGCAGCCCCATCAGCAGTGGGTTGATCTGGTACTTGGCGGCGAACCGCAGACCGACCGGCGCCATGATCGCGACGGCGCCCGGCACGACCGCGCCCACCATCGTCAGCACGCTGGTGAGCAGGAACATCACCCACGGTATGAGGGCGATCCGGCCCCGCACCGCACGGACCCCGCCGTTGATGAGCCAGTCGACGGTGCCGTTGGCCCTGGCGATGGCGAACAGCAGGGTCACCCCGACCAGCACAACGAACAAATCACCCGGAAAACCGGCGAAGATATCGTCGTCGCTCACATCGAAGACCAGCGACCCCAGCAGAAAAACGCCGAGAAAAGATATCGCTCCCATATTCACGGAGCGCAGCGTCGCGATGAGAACGATCAGGACCAACCCGATGATGGACATGATTTGCGTGGACATGCGCGGCTCCCCGAGGCGGCGTCGTCTCGTGAGGACAACCTGACACTGAAGGTGCCACTATGACCTGAGCTAACAAACAAAGTCAAGAGTTCGGAATAAACCGACAGGAGTTGGCGATGCCATACCCGGCCGGCCGGCATTTTTTGCAAATTCCCGGCCCGACGAATGTTCCCGACCGGGTGCTGCGCGCGATTTCCGCGCCCACGATCGATCACCGCGGACCGGATTTCGCTCGGTTGACCCACGACCTGCTGGACAATCTGAAATCCATTTTCCGCACCACCGGGCCGGTCGTCATCTACCCGTCGTCCGGCACCGGCGCCTGGGAGGCCGCCCTGGTCAACACGCTCAGCCCCGGCGACCGGGTGCTGGCCTTCGAGACCGGCCATTTCGCCACCCTGTGGCGGGAGCTGGCCACCAACCTGGGTCTGCAGGTGGACTTCGTGCTCGGCGACTGGCGGCACGGGGTCGATCCGGACGTGGTCGCCGAGCGGCTCGGCAAGGACACCGGGCACGCCGTGCGAGCGGTCTGCGTGGTGCACAACGAGACGTCCACCGGGGTGACCAGCCGGGTCGCCGACGTGCGGGCGGCGATCGACCGCACCGGCCATCCGGCACTGTTGCTGGTGGACACCGTCTCGTCCCTCGGCTCGATCGACTACCGGCACGACGAGTGGGGGGTGGACGTCACGGTCTCCTGCTCCCAGAAGGGATTGATGCTGCCACCCGGCCTCGGCTTCAACGCGCTGAGCGAGAAGGCGGTGCGGGCCGGCGCGACGGCGACCCTGCCCCGGTCCTACTGGGACTGGCAACCGATCCTCACCGCCAACCAGCGCGGCTTCTTTCCTTACACACCACCGACGAACCTGCTCTACGGCCTGCGCGAGTCGATGCTCCTGCTCGCCGAGGAAGGGCTGGAGCGGGTGTTCGAGCGGCACACCCGGCATGCCGCGGCCACCAGGGCGGCGGTGCGGGCCTGGGGCCTCGAGGTGCTCTGCCTCGACGAGCGCGAGCACTCGGCCGCGCTGACCGCCGTGCTGCTGCCGGCGGAGCACGACGCGGACAAGGTCCGCGAGATCATTCTCGACCGGTACGACGTGTCCCTCGGCACCGGGCTCGGCCGACTGGCGGGCCGCGTCTTCCGCATCGGGCATCTCGGGGCGCTCAACGACGTCTCGCTGGCCGGCACGCTCGCCGGAGTCCACATGGGACTGAAGCTCGCCGGGGTGCCGATCGATCCGGGCGGCATCGACGCCGCCCTGCGCGTATTGTCCGGATCATGAGCGGCGACCTGGCGGACCGGCTGCGCCGGGACATGTCCGGCGAGGTCGCCTTCGACGACTACACCCGGCACCTGTTCTCCCGCGACGCCAGCATGTACGCGATCACCCCGGTCGGCGTGGTGTTCCCGCGCGATGCCGACGACGTGGCGGCGGCCGTCGCCGCGGCCCGCGACCACGGCGTCTCGGTCGTGCCGCGCGGTGCCGGCACGAGCCTGGCCGGGCAGACCGTGGGCGCCGGCCTGGTGATCGACATGTCGAGGCACATGCACCGGATCCGCGAGCTGGACCCGGACGCGCGGGTGGCCCTGGTCGGGCCCGGTGTGGTCCAGGACCAGCTGAACCGGGCGGCGGCCGGGCACGGGCTGATGTTCGGGCCGGACACGTCGACGAGCAATCGGGCCACGCTGGGCGGGATGATCGGCAACAACTCCGCGGGCAGCGGCTCGGTGCGCTACGGGATGACCATCGACCACGTCCGCGAACTCGATGTGGTCCTGTCCGACGCCTCCACCGCGAGGTTCGGGCCGACCGACGCGGCGCGACTGCACCGGCTGGCCGCCGCGAACACCCGCGAAGGCGCGCTGTACCGCGAACTACCGCGGCTGGTGGAGACCAACCGGGACGTCATCGCGACCGGCTTCCCCGCGTTCTGGCGCCGGGCCGGGGGGTATCGCCTCGACCGCCTCGCCGACTCGTTCGACCTCGCCAAGTTCGTCGTCGGCGCGGAAGGCACGCTGGTGGTCGTCACCGGCGCGCTGGTCGACCTCGTCGACCGTCCACAACGGACCGTCACCGCGGTGGGGCACTTCACCTCCACGCAGGCGGCGATCGCGGCCACCGGCGACGCGCTGGCCTGCGATCCGGCCGCCGTCGAGCTGCTGGACCGGACCATCCTCGACCTGTCCCGCCAGAAGCTGGAGTACGCCTCGCTGAGCACGATCCTGCACGGCGATCCGGACGCGCTGCTCTACGTCAGCTTCAGCGGCGCTGACGAGAACCAGCTCCTCGGCCAGCTGCACCGGCTCACCTCGTTGTGGCGCAAGCACAAGCACGGCTACCACACGCTCGAGGCGGTCACCCGGGAGCAGCAGGACCACCTGATGAAGGTGCGCAAGTCCGGCCTGGGCCTGTTGATGGCGGCCAGCACCGGTACCCGCCGGCCGCTGGCCTTCATCGAGGACACCGCGGTCGATCCGGCGCACCTGCCGGAATACACGACGAAGCTCGCCGCGATCCTTGACCGGCACGGGCTGCGGGCGGGCTTCTATGGTCATTGCTCGGTGGGCTGCCTGCACATTCGGCCGTTCGTGGACCTGACCAGACCCGAGGAGATCGCCACCATGCGCGCCGTCGCGGAGGAGGTCAAGGACCTGGTTCGCGAGTACGGCGGGGTCAACTCCAGCGAGCACGGCGACGGCCTCGCGCGCAGCGAGTTCAACCGGGAGATCTTCGGCGACCGGCTCTATGCGGCGATGTGCGACGTGAAGCGCCTGTTCGATCCGGACGACGTGCTCAACCCCGGCAAGATCGTCGACGCTCCGGCGATGACCGACCACCTGCGCGATCCGGCTTTGCAGCCACCCCAACCGTTTCCGACCCGGTTGTCGTTCGAGGTGATCGGCGGCATGCGCAACGCCGCCGACCGGTGCATGAACATCGGGCTGTGCCGCAAGACCGGCTCCGGCGCCATGTGCCCGTCGTACATGGCCACCCGGCTGGAGGACGACTCCACCCGTGGCCGGGCCAACGCGCTGGTGAAGGCGCTGTCCGCGGCCGACCCGCGGCGCGCGCTCGGCGACGAGCGGCTGCACGAGGTGCTCGACCTGTGCCTGATGTGCAAGGCGTGCAAGAGCGAGTGCCCGCTCGGCGTCGACATGGCCAAGCTCAAGAGCGAGACGCTGGCGCATTTCCACGACCAGCACGGGGTGCCGCTGCGGTCCCGGATCTTCGGCGGCATCCGCGGGCTCAACCGGCTCGGGTCGGCGACCGCTCCCCTGTCGAACCTGGGCGTGCGGCCGGTTCGCCGGCTCATGGACCGGTTCCTCGGCATCACGGCCAAGCGCCCGTTGCCGCGCTGGGAACGGCGCCACCTCGCTGCCTGGTTCCGCAGGCGCAACGGCGGCTCGCGGCCGGCGCCGCTGGGGCCGGTCACCTTCCTCGCCGACTCGTTCACCACCTACACCGAGCCGGGCATCGGCGCCGCCGCGGTGGAGTTGTTGGAGCTCGCCGGATACCGGGTCCGGCTGGTCGCCCGCGGCTGCTGCGGCCGGTCGAGCCTGTCCAAGGGACTGCTCGACGACGCCAGACGCAAGGCGGCCGCGCTGGTCGGCGAGCTTGGTGGGACCGGACCGATCGTGGGCTGCGAGCCGTCCTGTGTGCTGACCCTGACCGACGAGACGCTCGCCCTGCTGCCGGGTGATCCGCGGGCCCGCGACGTCGCCGGGCGGGTGCGGCAACTCGAGGAACTGATCAGCGAGGCCATCGACGCCGGTGCCATCGAACTGGCCGCCGACTCGTGGGTCGCCGGCCGGCGGATCATGCTGCACGGTCATTGCCACCAGAAGGCCGAGGTCGGTACGGCCGCGACAATGGCTCTGCTGCGCCGGATCCCGGGGGCACGGGTGGTCGAGCTGGACGCCGGCTGCTGCGGCATGGCGGGCTCGTTCGGCTTCGAGTCCGAGCACTACGACCTGTCGATGACGATCGGCGAGGACCGCCTGCTGCCCGCCATCCGGGCCGAGCCGCCGGACACGGTGATCGCCGCCACCGGGGTCTCCTGCCGCCAGCAGATCGCCCACGGCACCCCCCGCCGCGCCCACCACCCCCTAGAACTCATACACGCAGCTGTTAGCCCGCCTCTCGGCCCGCCTCTCGGCCCGCCTCTCCGGAATTAACTGCTGTTGTTGCGTTCCAGGGGGCGGTGCGGATATCGGGTGGATTGTGGCTGGGTGCCGTCACGGTGCCCCTGAGGTTAAGTTGGTTGGGGGGAGACTTGCACCGGAACCAGGAAGCAGGGCAGGTCTTAACTTCTGGGTCGTGGGGTGGCGAGGATGGTGGCCCATAGGTGGGTGAACCAGAGTTCGGCGTCGCGGAGGTGGGGGCGGAGGCCGGTTTCGGGTCCGCCGGAGAGTTCCGCGTGCAGCGCGGCCTCGATCTCCGTGCGGACCGGGCCGGGTGTCTCGGTGCGGTCCATCCAGTCGGTCAGCCGCAACGGGTTGTCCATGGTCTGCTTGGACAGCACGGTGGCTCCGGCGCCGTCGAGCAGGGCGCACAGCTCGGCCAAGGTGTGCGTGCGGGTGTGGCTGGGATCGCGCAGCCGCTCCAGCCGGTCCCGGGTCCGGCAGGGGCCGACCGCGACCAGATCGACCAGCGCAACCCGTCCCGTCGGCCGGCAGACCCGCACCATTTCGGCCACCGGGCCGTGCGGGTCCGCGAAATGGTGAACCGAGAGCCGCGACGCCACGATGTCGAACGAGCCGTCCAGGTAGGGCAGGCGCGCGGCGTCGCCGAGTTGGAACACGATGTTGCGCTGGCCCGCGTCGTCGGCGGCGCGCTTGCCCTGCTGGAGCACCGCGGGAGTCAGGTCCAGCGCGGTCACGTGCGCCGCCCGCCCGGCAAGGGCCCGCCCGAGGTGACCCGCGCCGGCGGCGACTTCGAGGACGTGCTCGTCGGCGGCGGGTCGGATCGCCTCGAGGATCCAGTCCACCCCGCTCGCCGCCCATCCGGTCGGCGTGAAGGTCGCGGCCTGCCGGGTGAACTCCCGGCGCACGACCTCGTTGTGCTCATCCACTAGTCCGCCTCTCCGAGTTTTACTGCTGTCGTTACGTTCCAGCGAAAGTGCGGATTGCCGGTTGATTGTGGGTGGGTACCGTCACGGTACCCCTGAGGTTGCGTTCGTCGGTCCAAGACTTCACCCGGTGATCCACGAAAGAGGCGCTAGGGTGCTGGCATGGCTACTTACCTGGGGAAGTTCGGCCGCCGGTTCGTGCTGGCCGCCGTTGTCGGATCGGCCGCCTTGCTCGCCACGCCGGCGGGGTCGGTGGCGCAAGGGACCGCCCGGCTGCCGTGGGTCGGCACCTGGTCGTCGGCCATGCAGGCGCCGACGGGTCTCTTCCAGCCGACCTGGTCGCTGGACGGGTTCGACAACCAGACGGTGCGTGCGGTGGTCCGGATCAGCGCCGGCGGCCCGGCCGTTCGCGTTCGACTGTCCAATGTATACGGTGTGACGCCGCTGCGGCTCACCGGCGCCACCGTGGCCAAGGCCGGTACCGGGGCATCGGTGCGGCCCGGCACCCTGCGTCCGCTCACCTTCCACCGGGCCCGGTCGGTCGTGGTGCCGGCCGGGCAGGAACTGGTCAGCGACCCGGTCCCGTTACCGGCGGCGGCGTTGGACCGGCTCAGCGTCTCGGTCTACTTCGCCGGCGCGACCGGACCGACCACGTTCCACGGCAACGCGCAGGCCACCACCTACCGGGCCGAGGGCGACCGGCGGTTCGCGCAGGACGGTTCGGCGTTCACCGAGACCACCGGGTCCTTCTACTACCTGACCGGGGTCGACGTGTTGACCGTGCCGCGGTCGAAGGCGGCGGTGGTGGCGTTCGGCGATTCGATCACCGAGGGCGCACTGTCCACAACGGACGCGAACAACCGCTATCCGGACGAGCTGGCCGAGCGGTTGGTCGCCGGTGGCCGGTCCCTGACCGTGCTCAACGAGGGAATCAGTGGCAACCGGGTGCTGCGGGACTCGCCGTGCTTCGGGGAGAGTGCGCTGCACCGGTTCGAGCGGGACGTGCTGGACCGGCCCGGAGTGCGCACGGTGATCGTCTCCGAGGGGATCAACGACATCTTCGACATCCCCGGCATCCCGTTCGGCGAGAACTGCAACAGGCCCAACCCCGATCTGACGGCGGCGCAGTTGATCGAGGGCCATCGTGCGCTGATCCGCGCCGCGCACGCACGCGGCATCCGGATCGTCGGCGGCACGGTGCTCCCGTTCAAGGGCAACACCTTCGGCCTGTTCACCGATCAGGGCGAAGCGGTCCGCGACGGGCTCAACCACTGGATCCGCACCAGCGGTGAGTACGACGCCGTGGTCGACTTCGCCGCCGTGGTCAGCGATCCGGCCGACTCGGACTTCCTCCGCGCCGACTTCGACAGCGGCGACGGTGTCCACCCCAACGACGTCGGCTACCGTGCCATGGCCGCCGCCATCGACCTGAACGCCCTGTAACGGATCAACAAACCCGGGTCCGACGCCCGAACGAGGATCCCGGGTCGCCCATTCCTCTCGGGTTGAACTGAAGCGATGAGGTTCAGGCGACACCGCCGCCCTGGGCTCGGGGCAGGGTGCCGTTCACGCAGACGGCCAGGTCGGCGCGGCCGGCGATGTTGGGATGTGGCCAACCCGGCACCCTGGCGTTGTTGGGGATGCCTTGCGAGATCAGCTGGGTCTGGATGTTCTGCGGCCCCAGTAGCCAGTTCTGGTCGCAGACGGCGCTGATCCGGTTGGCGTTGCCGCCGATCATCGCCCACATGAGCTGGGCGGTCACGATCCCGACTTTGATCCAGCCGTTGAGCCTGTCGGTGGACTGCCGCGCCACCTGGACGCAGCTCGGCGGGATGTACGGATCGTTGGCCCACCGGTAGTAGAGCAGGTGCCGGACCTGCGCGCCCGGGTCGGCGGTGATCAGGCCGAGGGCGATCCGCGCGGCGCCGGCCGTGATCGGGCCGGACTTCGCCTCGCCGTCCCAGGCGGGCGGGATCGCACCGGCCGGTGCGCCCGGGTTGCCGGCCGGGTTACCGAGCACATAGTCCGTGCACGCCTGCGCGTTGGCGACGGCCCACGCCGGTGCGCCACCGAGCCCCAGCTGGCGGCTGACCAGGTTCCCGGCCACGGTCACCCAGTTCGTGTCGTTGATTCCGGCGGTGGCGACGGCGACGTTGGCGGCGCCGGCCCGGCTGGGGTTGTTCTGCAGCACCGCGATCGCGTCGGCGATCTGCGCCCGGGCCTGTTGCGAGACGACCCCGCACCCGTTGGTGTAGGGCGACGTGGTGAGCACGTCGGTGGTCGATGCCCCACTATGGGCGTAGTTGAAGTAGCGGGCCGCCGGAACCCCGAGCAGGGTACGAAGATCCTCGGCCCAGCTCGTCGCCGGGTCGTCGCAGGTGGTCCGCCAGATGACGTTGCCGTTCTGCTGCCGCACCGGCCGGGACTCGTGGCCGGAGGTCACCGAGTCACCCACCGCCACCAGCAACGGCGGCAGCGGCTGTGGTGGCGGCATCGTGGTGGTAGTCGACGGCACAGTGGTCGACATCGGCGGCGTCGTAGTCGACGGCAAGGTGGTCGACATCGGCGGCGTCGTGGTCGACGGCAGGGTGGTCGACACCGGCGGCGTCGTGGTCGACGGCAGGGTCGTCGACATCGGCGGCGTCGAAGTGGTCGGCACAGTGGTCGACATCGGCGGCGTGGTAGTCGACGGCAGGGTGGTCGGCAGGGTCGTCGACATCGGCGGTGTGGTGGGGTTCGTGCTTGGCGAGGTCGAGTCGCCGGTGCCGGCCGCGACGATCAGATCGATCACCGACCGGCATTCCACCGAGGCGGTGTCATACGACTGCGCCCCGGCGCACTCCCCCGTGCCGAACAGATCCACCAGCGCGGTCAGGCCACCGGGATACCGCTCGGCAACGGAGAGAACGCCGGTGATCGTCTCCTCGACCGTCGGCACCCGTACCGGGCTCGCCGAAGCGGCGACACCGTGACCGGAAACCTGCGTCAGGGCCGCGGCAACCAACGCCACGGTTACCGCCGCGGCCGTTGTCGCCGACAATCCGGAATAGCGAGGCATGCTCAACTCCTCATCAATTCAACGAGAATTGGCTCACCCCGCCCGAGTGATGCTCCGCAAACGGTACCCACGGCGGGAACCGGGGAACATCGCCCAGTCGGACCATAAAATGGACCGGTTGGTCGTGTCGAAAATCCGGGCTCGTCAGGTGTCCGGGGTCAGGCGCGCCCGGCGCGTCCGGAGGAAGGTTCGTTCGGTGTCGTTGGTGGCCAGGGTGATGGCCTCGTCGTAGGCGGCGACGGCGTCGGCGGTGCGGCCGAGGCGGGTGAGCAGGTCCGCACGGGTGGCGGGCAGCAGGTGGTAGCCCGGCAGGTCCAGCTGGTCGACGATGGCCAGGGCCAGCGCCGGTCCGTGCACCTCGGCGACGGCGACCGCGCGGTTGAGCGCGACGATCGGGGTCGGGGTGTGCCGCACCAGCTGGTCGTAGAGCGCCAGCACCTGCGCCCAGTCGGTCGCCGGCCCGTCGGTGTGCACGGCATTGATCGCGGCCTGCAACTGGTACGGCCCCGGCAGATTGCGGCGCAGACACCGGCGCACCAGCTCGTGCCCCTCGGCGATCAGCTCGCGGTTCCACAACGACCGGTTCTGCTCGGCGAGCACCACCAGCTCGCCGGCGGGCCCCACCCGTGCGGGCCGCCGGGCTTCGGTGAGCAGCAGCAGTGCCAGCAGCCCGGTCACCTCCGGCTCGTCGGGCATCAGCTCGGCGAGCGCCCTGGTCAGGCGGACCGCCTCCAGGCACAGGTCCGTCCGCAACAGCTCCCCGGAAGTCGACGTGTATCCCTCGTTGAAGACCAGGTAGAGCACGGTGAGCACCGAGGTCAGCCGATCGGGAAGTTCGGCGGCGGCGGGCACCCGGTAGGGGATGCCGGCGTCGCGGATCTTCTTCTTCGCCCGGACGATCCGCTGCGCGACGGTCGCCTCCGGCACCAGGTAGGCCCGCGCGATCTCGGCTACCTCCAGCCCGCCGAGCAGGCGCAGGGTGAGCGCGGTCTGCGCGAGCGGCGACAGCGCCGGGTGGCAGCAGGTGAAGATCATGCGGAGCTGGTCGTCGCGCACCGGTCCCAGCTCCGGTGGCTCGTCGGGTTGGCGGAGCAGCAACGCCTGCGCGTGGCGGGCCGCCCTGGTGGACTCCCGGCGCAGGCGGTCGATCGCCCGGTTTCGGGCGGTGGTCACGATCCACGCGCCCGGATTGGGCGGCGTCACGTCCCATTTCTGGATGGCCACCGCGAACGCGTCCTGGACGGCCTCCTCGGCGAGCCCGATGTCACCGAGCAGGCGCGTCAGGGTGGCCACGCACCGGCCGTACTCCGCCCGGTAGATGCTTTCCAGGTCCATCCGCACTCAGTTCCACTGCGCGTCTTCGAACGGGCGCACCTCGATCGGGCACCCGCAGGCCAGCGCGCACTTCTCGGCCCAGGACAGCGCCTGGTCGAGGTCGTCGCACTGGATCACCCAGAACCCGCCGAGCTGTTCCTTCGTCTCGGCGAACGGGCCGTCGGTCATCGTGGGCGTGCCGTTGCCGGGGCGCACGACCGTGGTGGCGTGCGAGGGCAGCAGGCCGCCGACGAACACCCACGAACCGGCGGCGCGCATCTCGGCGGTGACCCCGGCCGTCCGGGCGAGCTGCTCCTGCACCTCCGCTTCGGCGGGCCTCGGCGCGCTTTCGTCGAACTGGACGGCGAGCAGGTACTTCTTCATGGTGAACTCCTCGGCAGGGTCAGGTGACACCACCACGGGAAGTCCGCAGCCGGTGTCAGGTGTCCAAACCCAGAACCAGGTGGGGCTGCGGGATGGTGTGGTCGGGACCGATGGGACGCACGGCGGTGCCGATGGCGAAGAACTCGGTGGTGTGGCCGCCCCAGGTGTGTTCGTGCTGGGCGAGCTCGACGCCGACGATGCCTTCCGCGTGCAGCGCCTCGGCTTCCTTCTGCATGCGTTCCATGGCCAGCTCCCTGGCGTCGTAGAAGGCCTGGGTGAACTGGGGCAACTCGGTGTTGCGGCCGACGTTGGTCAGCACGTTGCCGATGGTTCGGTGCGCGACGTGGTAGACGCAGGTGCCCATCACAATGCCGAGCGGCATGTAGCCGGTCTGCAGCAGGGTCCAGAAATCCTGGCCGGAAAGGTCGGAGGTGAACGGGCGGTTGCGGTTGTTGCGCCAGTGACCGCCGGTCTCGGACTCGACCGCGGTGCCGATCGCGATGAACTCGGCGATGTCGCTGCCCCACTCCTTGAGCTCGACCCGCAGCCGGACGGCGACGATCCCGTCCGCGCCCAGCACGTCGGCCTCGGCCTCCATCCGGTTCATGGCCAGCTCCCTGGCGTGGTACATCGCCTGGGACAGCCGGTTCAGCTCCTGGTTCTTGTTCCACCGGCCGAACTGGATGCCCACGTGGTAGATCGACGTGCCGAGCACCGGCGAGCGCCACCGCAAGCTCGCGCGACCAGACGTCCATGCCGACCCTCTCGGTGCGCAACACGACCCCGCCGGACTCGTGCCGGATCCGCGCGGTCACCGGCGCGGCGACCGCCCGGCGACGCAACGTGAATCGACGGTCACCGACCAGCACACCGACGCCGAGCACCGGAGCATCGTCCCGGACCCGGCCGAACAGTCCCGGCTTACGCTCGACCCGCACCATCTCCGCAGGCAGCGCCGTCGCCAGCGTGTTGAGCAGGAACCCCGCGTACAGGGACAGATCGTCGCTGTCCCGGCGCAGGCTGGCGGCAAGCAGCTTGAGATCCCAAGCGGACAATCGACTCCCCTTCGATCGTGGGCCTGACCCAGATCATCCTCCTCGGCCCACGGGACGACCACCAGTTGTCGTCGACACGCCGGAACC